>JAGAPK010000002.1 GCA_017623295.1 Lachnospiraceae bacterium
AAAGTTGGTTCATCAGAATAAAAAAGTATTTTACGCATTTTGCGCACAAATAAATCAAAGTCAAAGAAAGGAAGAAGATAAAATGACTAAGATTGATATTGTTTCCGGTTTCTTAGGCGCCGGAAAAACCACTTTTATACAGAAAATGTTAAAAGATGTTTTACATAAGGAGAAGGTTGTTTTAATTGAAAACGAATTTGGTGAAATCGGTATCGATGGCGGTTTCTTAAAAGAAGCCGGCGTAGAAATCCGCGAAATGAATTCAGGCTGTATTTGTTGTTCATTGGTAGGTGATTTCGGCACTGCGCTGAAAGAAGTAATTGCAACATATACTCCGGAGCGTGTTTTGATTGAGCCTTCAGGTGTTGGTAAATTATCGGATGTTATCAAAGCTGTGGCTGACTTGAATCAGGATGCGGAAATGGCAGATGTGAAGTTGAATTCGGCCGTTGCGGTAGTAGACGTTTCTAAGTGTAAAATGTACATCAAGAACTTTGGCGAGTTTTTTATTAACCAGATTGAAAACGCAGGCACCATTGTGTTAAGCCGTACACAGAATGTCAGCGAAGATAAGGTGCAGACTGCAATAGAACTTTTAAGACAGCATAATGAAAAGGCGACGATTATTACAACACCTTGGGACAGCATAGACGGTGCAAAGATCCTTGAAACGATGGAAGCGGGTAAGTCTTTGGAAGAAGAATTGATGGAAGAGATGAAGAAGCATCATCATGAACATCACCACCATGACCATGGCGAGGATTGCGATTGCGGATGCCACGAGCATCATCATGAGCACCATCATCATGACCATGATGAAGACTGTGACTGCGGATGCCACGACCATCATCATGAGCACCATCATCACGACCATGATGAAGATTGTGACTGCGGATGCCACGATCACGAGCATCATGACCACGACCATCATGAACACCACGAACATGACCATCATGAGGGCCATGAACATCACCACCATGACCACGATCATCACGAGCACCATCACCACGACCATGGCGAAGAATGTACTTGCGGATGTCATGATCATGACGGACATCATCATCACCATCATGCGGATGAAGTGTTTGCAAGCTGGGGCTTTGAAACACCCAAGAGCTATACCAAGGATGAAATTGCAGACATCTTAGATGCATTGGAAGACGCAGGAAAGTATGGATTTGTATTACGTGCCAAGGGTATGGTTCCCGATAAAGACGGCGGATTCATTTATTTTGACTATGTGCCCGATGAGAAGAATATCCGTAACGGTTCACCGGAAGTTACCGGTAAAATCTGCGTAATCGGTAGCAAGATTTCAGAAGACAATCTGAAAGCATTATTTGGAGTGTAAGCAGTTATTTCTAAACGGAAATAGTGTAAATCACTTTAGAACGGAGAATAGAAATGAAAGCAGTATATATTATTAACGGTTTTTTGGAGAGCGGTAAAACAGAATTCATTCAGTTTACCATGCAACAGCCTTATTTTAAAAGCAAAGAAAAGACCTTACTTTTACTTTGTGAAGAAGGCGAGTTGGAATATGATGAGGCCCTTTTAAAAGAAACTAATACCGTAATGGAGATTATTGAACGCAAGGAAGATTTTAATTCGTCCAAATTGATGGAGCTTGAGAAGAAGCACAGACCGGGACGTATTATCATTGAATACAACGGTATGTGGCCTTACAAGGATTTGAAGTTCCCTTGGCACTGGAAAATCGGTCAGCAGATTACCATCATCAACGCCCAAACCTTCCCGATGTATTACACCAATATGCGCGGAATGATTGGCGATATGGTGCGTAAGTCGGAGTTAATTATTTTTAACCGATGCGATGGATTGACCAAGGAACTTCCTACGTATAAAAGAAATATGATGGCATTAAACCGTGAGGCAGAAATAGTATTTGAAGATAAAGACGGTGAAGTAACGGCGACTATGGAAGAAGAGCTTCCGTATGACGTGAAGGCAGACCATATTGATCTGACCGATGAGACCTATGGTATTTGGTTCTTTGATATGCTGGATATGCCGGAACGTTATGAAGGCAAGACTGTAAGCTTTCTTGCAACTACGGTTCGTCCGAACGGTTTTCCGAAAGGGCATTTTGTGCCCGGCAGACAGGCGATGACTTGTTGCGCGGATGATATCGCCTTCCTTGGCTTTGTAGCGAAGTGGAAGGGTGCTGAAAACTTTGAGAACGGTACCTGGGTAAAGGTTACTGCGGTTGTGAAGTTTGAATACTGGGCTGATTATAACGGAAACGGACCTGTGTTATATGCAACAGAGGTAGAACCGGCTAAGGCACCGAAGGAAGAAATAATTAATTTGGTATAAAATAGTTAAGTAAAAAATAGCGTGTGAATTTATATCCAAATAGGATAAATGTTTCACACGCTTTTATTTTGTTTATATCAAAGTTTAATGCAACTATGTCGTTCTATCAATTTGTGCGGAACAATAATTTTAGTTGCAAGAAGATTAGGATTTTCAATATGATTGATGACCTGTGATGCTGCTTCTATCCCTAACTGAATCGAATTGATATCAATAGATGTCAGTGGCGGAGAAGTTAATCTTGCAAATAATGAATTATTGAATGAAATGATAGATAAATCTTTGGGAATAACCAAATTCTTTTCTATGCAGGCACGTTCTAAAGCTACTGCAAATAAGTCATCGCTGACTAAAATGGCAGTGGGACGGTTCTTTTTGCTTAAAAGATTATGTACAGCTACAGAATTTTCTTCCGGAATAAAGGGAAGTTCAATAATATTTTCTTTTTCTACTTCAATTTTATGATTTAACAATGCAAGCTGATAGCCGGATTTGCGGTCTGCAGA
>JAGAPK010000030.1 GCA_017623295.1 Lachnospiraceae bacterium
CACATTATAAACAATTGGAAGTTTCTCATTATCTATTACTTTAATAAGAATATCTTTATATTCCTGATAAAAAGCTTCATCCTGTGGTTTTCCAACCAACACGCCATTTACCTCGTCAAATACTCCCTTTTCTTTCAGCAAAGCAACTTCTCTTTCAAACAATTCCGGAATTGGTTTTTCTTCGCAGGTTTCTATAAACAGAATTTTTCCTAGCCACTCTTCCTTATCTGGAAACAGACCATATCTTTCGCAAACTTCCTTTTGATCTTCATATCTGCTATCTGTCAATATATCATAAAGACTTTCCAAGCATCCCCCAATAATTCTCCTTGAAAAATTTCATTTCCTTGCAGACGTTCAAAGCCTCTTTCTTCTTTATGAGCTTTTCTATCTGTTCCCATTGCAGCTCTTGAAAAATCTTCTCTTTCTTCATACCAAATGTCACTGGATACAATTTCATCAGATTCATTGCCTTCCAAATATCCCTCAAAAGCTCTTTTCGTATATGGTAACATTTCATCTGCAATTTCTCCCAAATCACAAATAAAGTTTGGTCCGTAATAGGTAGATAATCCCAGCTTATAAAACATCAAATGATTAATCGTAGTATCTGAGAATCCTGTAAATAATTTTGGATGTTTCTCTACTGCTTTTATGAACTCATCATCTTCCATCAGATAAGGCAAAAGTCTGTATGTATCATCACCACCGATGGCACAAATAATCCCTGCAATAGAATCATCTAAAAATGCCTCTTTTAAGTCTTTCGCCCTTGCTTTTGGATGCGCCTTTAAATATTCAATGCCCTTCAAAGCATTCGGCATAAATACCGGTTCCAAACCATATTCTTTTAATCTCTTTACACCAATCTCTATATTATGACTGCAAAATTCTTCACCGAGTATTCCACTCGACAAACTTACAATTGCTACCTTGTCACCTTTTCTTAATTTTCTTGCATATTGCATAACTACAACCTTTCCATAGATAAAACAGTATTACTTCTTATCCGCACACTGATTGCCCTTGAATTCCTTCTCCACATAACAATGCTCCTGTTTGCCAACCAACTTATCGCCTTCAAAATCCAGTTCGATAATATATGGCATCCAATCTATAATACGCAGAAAATCTTCACATCCAAAACTATTGTCATAAAAATTCAATATAGTACTAAGAGCAGTACCATGAGTTCCTATAACAATCTCCTTATCCGTTTTATCTGATAAAATCTCGTCCAACGCCTCTCTGTTTCGATTTTGAACCATAGCAATGGATTCTCCACCATCTTCATGATAATCATGGTCAGCCCAGCGTTTCTGAAACATTCCGTGGTTGTTTCCATCAGGACCTTTTTCACGCTCCCTTAATCTCTCATCCGTTATAATCTCTTTTGAGAAAAAAGCTGCTGACTCTGCAATGGTATCCATGCTGCGTTTATACGGACTACAATAAAACGCATCTATTTTCTTATCCTTCAAAAATTCCAGTACAATTGCAGAATCCACCTTTCCTTCTTCCGTCAAAGGTCTTGTTCTGTCTTCTTTCCAATCATGTTCCGGCTGTGCGTGACGCACGAAATACACTCTTGTCATACCGTGTCTCCTATCTCTTCTCAATCATCAAATGATGAAAAAATGCAATGTCTTTATATCCATCCATATCAGATACCCGCATCTCTATTTCCACCATTTTATCCTGCCAGTCAGCATTCTTATGAATCTCCTGATTCTGCTGCATATCCCAAAAGGTTCTCATACCAAGTGCTTTAGTAATCGCAAGTTCCGGACACCATTTCTCAATGTCGGTATCTTCATAATAATGAATCGCTCCGTACTTGGAAGCCATTCCATCATTACCGTCCAACAGGTTATGGGCATGTTCAAAATCGTTTAAAAGTACAACCATCTGCATAACCCTACCTGCACGATTATGTTTCACAATAGAAATCCTGCCATTAGGTTTTAAAATCCTTGCAAATTCCTTAACAATATCTGGTCTCTCTTCGGCATACTCCAAAACATTGTGGCAGATAATCAAATCAAAAGTCTCATCATCAAATTTACGTAATTCCTGGGTACTACCGACAATTTGTGTATATTGGTGGTCTGCCCATCTTATCTTTATGCTATCTTCATCCGGTTCAATGGCTGTTACATCGTTATGCTCTGCCAAATAATTTGCAGTTACTCCAATACCACTGCAAAAATCAAGTATCTTCTAATCCCGAACATCTCCTAATTGCTTCCACACAATTCGCTTCATCAAGCATTCCCAAGGTTGTAAATCTGTCACTTTTCTACTCACTATTTCAACTCCATTTCATCTTCCATTTTTACAAATCCATATCTCTCATACAAAGGTCGTCCCATCGCTGTTGCCTCTAAAGCAATCTGCGACACGCCTTGTTTCTTCGCATTCTTCACCAGTAAATCCAGTGCGTGAATTGCAATTTCCTGTCTTCTATATTCCGGTGCCGTATACATATTCATAATATACGCTTTTTTACCAGTCGGATTATGATATGTCGGCATTACCTGATAAAAACTTACACCGCCCGCTCCGATAAACTTTCCGTTATCATATACCAGATATGCAATATGTTCACCGTTTTCTAATGCACGCCTATAATATGCGTATGATTCCTCCTCCACAACAGACATATCCACATCATCAGACAATTTGTTAGCGGCACGAAGGACTATAATCCTTGTTCTTACCAATTCATCAATATCTTCCATTGTTGCTCTTTTATATTCAAATCTTTCTAACATCCTACACCTCTACCAGCAAAGACTCTCCCTTAGAATAATCTCCGCTTGTCCATTGCCATTGTTCAGAAAGTTCTATTTTCCCATTCTCTAGTACAGTTGGTACACTATGGCACTTGCCTGTTTTGATTTGCATATTCTGATTCATGTGATGATACACAAAATCAAGTTCCCCATTACATAAAACCGTTCCAATCAACGAACCTTTTAATATATCTCCACCGCTATATTCAGCCCACAATAGATTTCCATTCTGATGATATGTAAAGTTGGTCTGTTCACCAACCTCACCGTTTTCAGAATTCATTTTTGGAATAAATTTTCTTCCATCATAATTAATATCTGTCGAGATTTTATGAAGTTCCTTTTCCATAACTTCATACGCAAGTATCACTCCATTTTCTACAGAATAACGCTCATGCATTACAGTCACAAATCCAAGCTTTTCATAAAGGGCTGCCGCCGGAAGTGACGCATCCAGATATGCCTTATCAAATTTTTCGCCAATCTGTTCTTCGATATTTTTCATAATAAATGTGCCATATCCCTTTTTCTGGTATTCCGGTAGGACATAAACTCTTGTAATGTGATTATCCACAAAACAACCTGTTGCTACGATTGTTCCATCTATTTTTAGCACACTTACATAACCATTGTTAATATCCTTTTCTATAGCATCCTCACTGTGATGCTCGCAGAAAAAATCTACTACTTCCATTGGATAATACTTCGGGTATATTGTTTTTATTGTATGCTGCACTACATTGTATACAGCCTGTAAATCTTCTGGTTTTCCTAATTCATATATCATAATTTTTCTCCATTTTTTACATATCAATCCACTGAATAAACGCCGTTTTATCCGAACTGTTATAACCGGCATTTCGATAGAAATTCAATGTACTTTCTTCCTTTGAACCTGTAAGCAGCATCATCTTGTAGCAATGATTCTCTTCTGCAATTTTCTTAGCAAAATTTAGGCAAGTCGTAGCATAACCTTTCTTTCGATACTCTCCATGTGTTACCACATTTTCAACAAATGCATATGGGCGAACATTTCTTGTGAGATTGGGAATAATCACACATACGCAGGATGCCACAATCTTGCCATCAATCTCACAAACAATAAGATGATGATTGGCATCATTTATAATATTCTCCCATGTATTTCGTAAATGCTCCGTATCATCAGGAATGCTTTCCTCATGAAGATACAAATATAACTGCAATATTTCATTCAAATCATTTGTGTTTGCTTCTCTGACTATCATTTACTCCAAACATCTCCTTCAAAAATTTTTTATCATTTCTTGTCCAACAAATAGCATAAAATCGCTTGCTGTACAGTTATCAAACATTTCTTGAATCCATACCCCACAAAATAATCACTGTTGATTACATCCTCTGAAACCTCTTCTTCCCGAAAGAACGGCGGACATGGATTTAAAGTAGCTCCCTGATTAGCCTTTTGCATGTGTAGTAGCGTGATTTGATAATTTTTAAATTCTTCCTTCGCCTTATTCGGTATGGAGTCAGTACATATAATATCTTTTCCAATAACTGCTTCATCGATATTTGTATGGAAATTAATATTGTCTATCTCATATCCGACAGGACAGCATTGCTCCAACTCAAATCCCATTAGTTCAGATGCTGCTTTCCATGTATTCCCAATATTTCCTTTTGCTCCGACAAACAAAAATTTCTTTTTTTCAATATCTTTATGAATCTTTGACAATGCATATAGATCCGTAATAATTTCACACGGATGATTTTCTGAAGTCATCGCATTAATTACAGGAATCCTTGCATGTTCAGCCATGCTCTTTACAATCCGAATATCACTATGACGTACTATGGCAGCATCAACCCAGTTTTCTAAATAGCCTATCACATCTTGGATTTTCTCTTTTTTATCAAGTGCTTCTGGCGGAAAAAGAATCGTCTTTCCGCCCAACTCCTGAATTCCTTTTTCAAACGTTACTCTTGTGCGAAGACTACTCTCTGGAAAGAATAATACAACCGTCTTTCCTTCTAAAGGATTTACCTGGCTCACATCATCTGCAAACTCGTCTGCCAATTTGAATATTTCATATATCTCTTCTTTGGAAAAATCATCTATAAAAACAAGACTTTTACTCATTCTTCTGTTCCTCCAATATGTTTTACACCATAATCTTACTATCAAAATACTGTTCCTGAAAATGAATCTGTTCCCTGATTTCTTCCTTTGTAAAAGTCATCCCTTCCGGTGCAACAATCCATTTTTCTTCCACATCATCATTTCTATGAACAACAGCAATGATCTTACCAGTAAACTTTTCTACAGCTTCATCCACACCTAATATATAAGCATCCTGTTCCTCTCCATCCGGTGCCATAACACCTTCCACATAACCATAGTTAATTGGATAATACATATCCGTATGTTCAGGGTGATAACTGCCCAATGGTCTGTCAACCGTTACGGTTACTATATTTCCAACGACAGAATCAACTCTCAACTGCTTCCTTATCCGTTCTGCTATCTCTGCATTCACAGCCTTTTCTTCACTACCATAAGACCAACCGAATCCATCTTCTATGTATCTTGGGAAAATATGCATATGGTAATGTCCCACATCATTAAACTCGCCACCTTTTTGCATAATACTATATCCATCAGGATGATATATTTCTTTTAATGCTGCTACTATCTTCTTTGACACAATCATCAAATGTGCCAGCAATTTATCCGGAATTTCATCTGCATCCAGATAGTGCTGTTTCGGCACCAGTAATATATGTCCTTCATTGATAGGCTCCATATCCATAAAAGCCATCACCAGCCCATCCTCATATATAAAATCTGTTATAATCTTTTCTTTATGACAAAATACACATTCACACATAATATTTTCCCTCCGGCTAATATCTAATAACCCATTATCTCATACGCCACATATTCATGACTAAAATGGTATCCCAGCTTTTCTGCCAATGCTACTGACCATTTATTTTGTGCATCCCAGCTTGGATATAATCCTTCCTCTAAACATTCCAAAATAAGTTTTGCTCCGCACACATATGCCAACCCTTTTCTTCGATGGTCTTCCCTCGTGTCAATTTCTATCTCAATACCTTTGTCATATCTACTATATGAGGAGGCTCCGGCTACCAATTCTCCATCCTTTAAAACAGCTATGCCTAATCCAAAGTTTTTATAGTCTTTATAATCCTTATATTGTGACACCAAATCATTTGCCCAGGTATTTTTCTTGCACATATTGTATTCTGCTTCTTCCATTTTCTTTAGCGCATAACCCGATTGCAAACTATCTACCGCATGCTGCAATTTTTTTACATCAAATATATTCATTTCTTTTTTGATTGCATACCTTGTTACTTTTTTCGCTTTATCCCCTGCAAACATGACCATATGATTGTTTCATTCCAATTTTTAAATATTTTTTGTATATTTTCTTTCACTTTATTTATTCTCCATTGACAACTTATCAATAAACTCCAATAAACTCTATCTTTTCTAGTATACCACAACATATGTTCTTTTTCAATGAACTCTCGCAATTTCTTGCGATTGTTTCTCAACTAACAACATTAATATTGCTGCCTTCACAAAACAATTCAGGTGCTACATCCCACGCCATAGCACCCAAATTATTAACTCTATCGGCTATTCCTACTTTGCTCGAACTTCTTCTCGCGCATTCCTTCCTCATAAATCCGGTCAAATACTTCATACCGTCTCTGCAGATCTATATCGACTCCCAGTCTATCGATTACGTTATTAAACAGTTTAATCCCGGCAAAATACTCCATATCTCCGAATCCGAACACTTCAGATAATACATCTGCTGAATACTCTGTAATTCTACTCGAATTAATTCCAAACAGTTTCATTGTCTCTATTACCCGTTCTGCTCTCTCTCCGATAAATTCTTCTGCCTTCTGTTTCTCATAATAATCTGTCAGAAGCTTTGATTCCTCATATACAGAATGAAAGCTTGTATCCATACCTATCTTTTCAAAATAAGCCTGAATCATCTCAAATGCTGCATCTGTTCCCTTGTCATCAAACGGATAACAACGAACTTTTTCAGCTATGTCCATTCGCATATATTCAGTTTTATCAGATGGTAATTTCATTGTATCACCAGACTTGTGAATCTCATCATTCTCCAGATTAGGTACGACATTCTCTGTCTCATCGAGTTCTGCTTTCCCAATAATCTCATCATCTACAACCACGATTTCCGGCTCTGAACCAACATCCGCAGCGGCAGTCTCCACAACCTCTTCAACCTCTGCTATAATCTCATCCTCAAAAATAGCATCTGTAATCGCTTCTACAAATGGTTCTGTAATCAGTTTCTCATCCACCACATCTTCCTGCACCCGATATGGATTCCCCGGCACTTCGTCTTTCTCAACATCTACCAAATCTACCATATCATCGACAGGTATCCGCATTTCCAATTCTGCCTCCAACAGACTTCCATCTCTCTCAAGGCACCGCTCCACCTCTTTCAGCTTCTTTCGATTATCCTTCTTTTGAAGCTTTATCTGATCCAAACGTTCCCGATAATCAGCCTCGGACGCTTCAAAGAATTCCAAATCTTGTGCAGTCTTGCAATACCTTTTCTGTAAAGCCCTGTCCCTGTACATTTCCTTCTGTGCTTTGCACAGTTCCTCATCTACCTGTTGTAATCGCAGCTTCAGGCGAAACAAATCTCCATATGACTTCACATCATACTTGACCACTACTAGATACTCTTCCTGAAGCTCATGCATTTTCCGTATCTGCTCATACAGATAAGCGGATTTATAAGTAAACCGCTTTTTCTCAGCCATCCGTAAACGATACATCCTTGCATAGCACTTTCTCTGGTACGGTGTAAGAACAGCTTTTCTTACCGGCAGTAATGATACAGTTCGGTTTATTGGAGATGCAAGACTTGCGTCCCCATATCGAAACATAGCTTCCAGACTCTCCCTGCTCAAATCCTCTGAAATGGTATCCAGTCTCTTAAACCGCTTCATTCCCGGAACCTTTACAGCGATATGCTTGCCCTGCTTCACTTCAAACCCTAGCTTCTCCAGAAGAAATATAAAATGCTCCATATTTTCTGCACTGATGGCACAAAACAGAACATCCTGTTTTATCCATTTGGAAAATGCCTGTTCACGCTCCCACTGTGGTCTTGCCATATTCTTCGGTTCTTTGCTGTATTCAGCCGGAGTGATATGCAGTCCGTATTCTTCACAGAGTTTATTGGTAATGGGCTGGAATTTATACTTCCAGTCACCATCCCGGCACTGAAACTTGTATCCGGTTACCATATTTACACTGTTTATTATGATGTGGGCATGAAGATGTTCCCTGTCTGTATGGACAGCCACCACCGCCTCATATTCTCCTGCAAATGCCTCCTCGGCAAACCGCATTGCAATATCATACATAATCTCCGGTGTACCTTCACCCGGTTTTAGGGATATTACAAAATGATATCCCTGCCTTCCGCCGGTTTTGCCAAACATCTGCTTTGTCGCCTTCATCTGTCGGTAAGCCATTTCCGGCAGGCAGTTGATGCCGCCTGCCAGATTTGCTTCCCCAAGTTTTTTCGGTTGTAAAATATAGTTGATGGAATGCTCCAGATGAATGTCTATTCGAGTCTTGCTACTTGCCTTCATATGCATCATCTTGGTTATTGCCACCTGTTCACCACCTCCTGCAACAAATCCTTTATCTGTTCAAGCAGATGATTTCCCGTCCGCATGGTGCTGTCAAAAACATAGCCACATCCGTTAGCAGTTCTTGTCATCTGGTTGTAATTGTTACAAAGACCGGAAATCTGACTGATTAGATTCCGTCTGTCGTAAGCAAGCGTTGTATCTACTCTTCCACCATGAGTAATCAGATACCTTACATAATCCGATAATTTCATGTTGTTGGCTTTGGCATCATACTCTGCCTGCTCCCGCTCCTCATCCTACAAGCGGATGGAAAAATTCTTCCTTGGTTCTATCAATTGTCCTCTTCGTCCTATAAGCAATCCCTTCTTTCCTTTTTTTCTTTATCCGTCATTGGAAGTTCCCTTTAGGCTACCCTGTTTCCAAAACTTGTGTAGAGAGAATTTGCCAGATACGTAAAACGCCATGCGTTTTACAGAATCTGGTTAGGGGGAGCAAAATCCCCCTAAGACCCTCTGCATATATGCCCCATTCGGGGCAATTATCTGTAATACCCTGTGTACTACCTGCATCTTCCTGTCTTACAACCGGTATTACCATAAAATAATCCGTATTACGCCCGGTATTACTTTTCTATCTTCTGTATTACCGGGTGTATAACTTCTCTTGACCTGCCTACTACAAGTCTGACAGAAAAGACATCGCATACTCTGATATGGTCTCGTCGAGTTCTTCCGAATCTTCTTCAAAACATCCGGCGGTTCTATCGTTCCCCTCCGGCATTGTCTCTGACGTAACATACGACATCTGCTTTTCTTTTTCAATCTGCACTTCGGCAAGTCTTTCCACCTCGTCTTTGACAATCAGCTTCACTGCATTAATAATCCGGTCTGCTTCTCCAGACATTGCATTCTGGATTGCCTCTCTCTGGGCATTCAACTCACAAACAAGACGCTTCTCACTCTCATCCTGCTTTATGCCCTGAACCACCCTTATCAACGCACTTTTTATAAACTTGCTCTTATCTCCAAAACAGGGTTCTATGGCACCTCCGGTCAAAAAACTCCAGATTTCCATATCCTCTTCCCTGTTAAGATTCAAACGGAAGCTGACTGTCACACTGTCACCACGTGCCATACTGCCTCCCTTCCGGTTTCTACCGTTCTTTCACTTCAGGTATCTTTTGATTGCAGCAGCCAAATGCTTTTGCTATAATGTATTTGCGAGATACATAGCGAAGCTTTGGCTTTGCAACCAAGTCCTTTCCTAATTGGATTGGACTTTTTCTTTTGCCTGATAGCCGCACTTCTCAGCCACCATGCCGTCTTTCTGTGTCAGGTCATCACCCGGATTGTAGTAATCTGCATATCCGTAAATCTTCTGCTCAAAGTATTTACGGGGGCATTTCCCACGCATGGTGTAGTACCCTTTAGCATCCAGTTCAGCATTGTATGTCTTAATAACTGCGTATGCCTTTGTCATACCAACTCCAAGAATCTGACTGACTTCCTTTGCATCAATAAATGCTTCCTTTGTAGTTATCATACGCCTCCTCCTTTCTATTAAATTTGTATTGTAGATACGGATTCAAAACCTTCTGTTAAATCATTCAAGTTATAATCCGTACTTTAAGTTCGTATTTAATCATAATATATCTTTCAAAACATGTCAATGGATTTTCGCAAAAATACGCACTTGCAATTCGTATTTGTTCATGATATAGTATTTACAACGTTATAAATCAGTTACTTTTTGATACGGATTTCACATTTTTACGCAAAAGACGAATCAAAACAACTGAACAGTAACAGTAATAAAAGGAAGGTGATGATATGGCTTTATCAGATGACCAGCGTTTTGCCATGTATACCGCAGAGGAAATCGGTAATGCAATTAAGAAACGCCGCAGACAGTTAAAGATAAC
>JAGAPK010000031.1 GCA_017623295.1 Lachnospiraceae bacterium
AGCTGCTGCTGTTGGTTCGTTGATGATACGTTTTACATCAAGTCCTGCAATCTTACCGGCATCTTTTGTTGCCTGTCTTTCTGCGTCGTTGAAGTAAGCAGGAACTGTGATAACCGCTTCTGTTACTTTTTCACCAAGATAGTTTTCTGCATCTGCTTTTAATTTCTGAAGAATCATTGCAGAAATCTGCTGTGGGGAATACTTCTTGTCATCAATAGTACGACCTTTGTCAGTACCCATATCTCTTTTAATGGAAGCAATTGTCTTGTCAGCGTTTGTTACAGCCTGACGTTTTGCAGGTTCACCAACAAGTCTTTCTCCTGTTTTTGTAAAAGCAACAACAGATGGTGTTGTTCTTGCGCCTTCTGTATTAGCGATAACAGTTGGTTTACCGCCTTCCATAACTGCTACACAGCTATTTGTTGTTCCTAAGTCAATACCAATAATTTTGCTCATAATTTTTCCCTCCTATAAATATATGCAAATTCTTTTTAGCCTATTGTACAACCGCTACCATACTATGTCTTACGACAGTGTCGCGGTAAGTATAACCTTTTAACAGTTCCTGTGCTACTATGCCGGATTCATATTCTTCACTCTCTACCTGCATTACTGCATTGTGGAAATCCGGATTAAATTCCTGGCCAACCGCCTCAATCGGTTTTACATCAATTGCTTCTAATTCCGTTAAAAGCTGTTTATATATCATTTCCATACCTTGTGCAAAGGCACCGCCTTTGTCTTCTTCCGGTACAGTTGCCAGACCTCTTTCAAAGTTATCAACAACCGGCAGGATTTTTTCAATAACGCTTTTGGCACCGGTTTCAAACATAAGTGTTTTTTCTTTCTCGGTACGTTTGCGGAAATTATCGAATTCTGCCATCTGACGTTTCACTCTGTCTTCCAGCTCATCGATTTTCTCTTTCATTGCATCCTGTTTCTTGTCTGCTTTCTCTTTTTTCTTCTTTTCTTTTTTGCTTTCTTTAGTGTCTTCTTTTTCTTCTTCACATTCAGAAGTATTTGCCGTTTCTTCTACGGTTTCCTCTAAAACTTCTTCCTGCTGTTCTTTCTTAGTTTCATTTTCTGCCACGATTTTTCATCCCTTTCTTGTGCTGCAATATTTATCAGCTTTATTTCTTATATAAATCATCTAACTGGTTTTTTAACATTTTTAGATTATTTACAACTTTCTCATAATCCATACGCTTCGGACCAATGATACCGATAGTTCCCTTCATGCCTTCATCCAGTTCATACGTTGCTGTTACAACACTGCAATCTTTCATTCCCTGTATTGGTGTTTCATTTCCGATGTAAACCTGAATACCTGTGTTTTCATCTGACAATTTTTCCTGAACCAATTCATTCAAAATCTGTTTTTCTTCAAAAGTAGTAATCAGTTCGCTGGCTCTCTGGTTATCTGAAAGCTCCGGATACTTGAAGAAATTCTTCGTACCACTCGTATAGATTTCCAAATCCTCATCTGCTTTAATCGCCTCTGCAACTGCATCAATTACATCCGCTACAATCTCGCTATGGATTCCTGCCTGCTGTTTCATGGCTGCTATCATTCCAAGATTAATTTCTTCTAAT
Organism: Lachnospiraceae bacterium; assembly: GCA_017623295.1. Taxonomy (GTDB): domain Bacteria; phylum Bacillota; class Clostridia; order Lachnospirales; family Lachnospiraceae; genus UBA3282. The sequence goes on from JAGAPK010000031.1 coordinate 1,594, forward strand.
GATAATCCATTCAAATGAGTGTTTAACAGAATATTTAGTTTCAGTAGTGTTTCATCATTCAGTTCTTCGGATACCGGCAACATTGTGTTTTTAATTACATTGCCTTCTACAACGATAACTGCCAGAATCTGATTCGCATCCACACGGGAAAGCTGAATGAATTTCAACTTATTGTGATGGTACTGCGGAGCCGAAACCATTGCCGCATATTCCGTATTGTTTGCCAGAAGCTTCGCTGCCTGTTTTAAAAGATGTTCCATTTTGTCTTCTTTCTCAAGAAGCATTTCTTTCATCTCTTCAACTTCGCGTTCCTTCTCTTCCATCATCTTATCTACATACAACCGGTAGCCCTTATCCGATGGAATACGTCCGGCAGAAGTATGTGGCTGTAAAATATATCCCAGCTCTTCCAAGTCTGCCATCTCATTACGAATCGTTGCTGAACTGAGATTCAAATCGGTGTACTTGGAAATCGTTCTGCTCCCCACCGGTTCTCCAGTCTCTAAATAGTTCCGGATGATGGCTTGCAATATTTTATATTTTCTTTCATCCAACTGCATACCATTTTCTCCTATTGTTAGCACTCAATTAGTTAGAGTGCTAACACCTTCTAGTGATAAGTTATCACTTCGATATTTAGTTGTCAACATATCTTGTTAAAAAAATTTATGAAAAAAGTATTAAAATAATAAAAATGAAAAAAACAACAGAAACAAAAAGGCAAAAATAAAGATAAAAATACCGACAAAAAATCAGCTTCCACATTTCTATGAAAGCTGATTGATTTTTACTCATATCTTTTTAAATACAATTATGTATTATAACTACATATTAGTTTATAACTACTTATTAAATAAAGAAGCTACCTGTTACATCACCATTGATAACATAGTATGCAAGGTTTTCTTCCGGTTTAACATAAAGTTCAACTGTTTTGAAATCTGCCGGTTTCTGATTTAAATCATATTTCCAAACATCTTTTGCGCTCTGAACTAAATCTTCTGTTGTATAAGATTTACCAGAAAACTGTACATGTACAACTTCTTTTACTTTCTTAGCTGCCGGAGCTGCTTTCTTCTCTGCTGCTTCTTTTTTAGCAGGTGCTTTTTTCTCTGTTGCTTTCTTTGTAGCAGTTTTCTTAGCTGCCGGTTTCTTAACTGCTTCTTTCTTAGGTTCTTCTTTCTTTACTTCAACAGCCTCAACTACTTTTGCTGTTTCTTTTACTACAGGTGTCTCAACCTTTTTTACTTCTTCTTTTTTTACTTCTGTTGCTTTTGCAACTACTGCTTTTGCTGCCGGTTTAACAACTGCAGTCTTCTTAGCTTCTGCCATGAATGTTCTCCTTTCAATACACAAACCTTTTCACTTTATGAGTAACATCTATAAGTCTCTAAAATAGATATAATCATCTCTAATCCAATGATTATGACATGAATTGTAACCCAATGCAATAATGTTGTCAATCAACAAACTGTAACAAATCTGACGTTATTTCTACCTAAATATATGCTAAATGCAACAAAAAATTACCGAAACATGAAATATAACAGTACAATTACGCCCAAAACAATACGATACCAACCAAATACTTTGAAATCATGTTTCTTGATATAATCCATTAAAAACTTAATCACAATAACAGATACAAGGAAAGCAACTACCATTCCAACAAACAAAATTGTCAGCTCTGTTCCCGAAAAAGCAAAACCAAATTTCAAAAGCTTAAGCAGACTTGCACCAAGCATAACCGGAATTGCCAGGAAGAAAGTAAATTCTGCTGCCACTGTTCTGGAAACTCCGATTAACAATGCTCCGACAATGGTAGCACCGGAACGGGAGGTTCCCGGAAAAACTGCTGCAATCAACTGGAAAAGTCCAATCATAAGTGCTGTTTTATAACTAATCTGACTAAGGTCTGTAATATGCGGATTCAGATTTTTATTGCGATTTTCTATAATGATGAAAGCAATACCAAACACAATCAACGCAATAGCTACGCACCAGGGATTATAGAACAAGGCATCAAACACATCATCAAATGCAAGTCCAATAACTGCTGCCGGAACACAGGCAACCAGGATTTTAAACCATAAGGTAAAAACATCTTTTTTAACATGTGGTTTCTTTTTTAAGTCAAATGGGAAAATCTTATTCCAGAAAAGCAGCACTACTGCCAAAATTGCTCCCAGCTGTATGACTACCAGAAACATTTCCCAAAATTCTTCTGAAACATCCAGTTTCACAAACTCATCTAACAGTATCATATGTCCGGTACTGCTAATCGGCAGCCATTCGGTAATTCCTTCTACAACACCGAATAGTATCGCCTTCAAAATTTCTAACATAAAAACTCCTCCAACTCAAAACTATTTCTCAAGATATTCCAACAGTTCTACATAGCAAGCTTCTGCATCACGATAGCCTTCTTCATAAAGTGCATCCAGCTTCGCTCTATCCTTTTCCAGTCTGCCTACTTTACTTTCATGCTTTGGTCGAATCACAAATACATCACCATGTTCTTTCTGTTCTTCAATGTACTGCACGATATTATTATAACGAATATGTCTGTCGCGCATCAGCTCATACACTTTCGGATAACGTGCGTAGCGCACCTTCATAAGAGAAAGTTCCTTGCCCGCCGGCTGACGGATATAACCTTCTTCTTTTGTCATAACGATAACATTTTTGTTGTTACCATCTTTTATGGAACGACGAATCGGAATAAAATCCGAAATACCTCCATCCAGATAATAGTCTTCTCCAATTTTGACATTTCTGGATACGAGGGGCATGGAACTGGATGCCTGCACTGCAATAATATCCTTGTGCATATCTTTTAACTGCATATATTCCGGCTCACCGGTACGAATATTGGTAACAACCGCATATGCCTTGCCTTCATATTTATCAAAGGTTTCATAATCATATGGATCCAGATAATCTGGAATCAGCTTATAACACATATCCGTTCCAAAAATATTTCCTGTTTTCAACAAGCTTTCCACGCTGCAATAGTCTTTGTGCTCTAAGTAGTTTACATTAACACGGTAAGCTCTTTTTCGCTGTTTGGAAAGATAACTGCACAAAGAACAAGCTCCCGCTGATACTCCATAACAGCTTGAAAACATAATTTCTTTGTCCAGGAAAAAATCCAGCACTCCTGCTGTATAAATTCCTTTCATGCCACCGCCTTCTAAAACAAGACCTGCCTGATACATTCCAACACCTTCTTTCTAATATTCTGCTTTCACAAACTTACGGAAAGCATCCAGAGAACGTTCTACTTTCTCTGTGTCGATGCAATATGCCAGACGGAAATATCCAGGCACACCAAAGCTGTTACTTGGCACCAGAATCAGATCATACTTCTTCGCTTTCTCACTAAATGCAACAGCATCTTCTTCCAATGCTTTCGGGAACATATAGAAGGTTCCTCCCGGTTTCACACAATCGAAACCGAGGGAGGTCAGTTCTTTATATAATATGTTCATATTTGTTTCATATACGGATAAATCCGATGTTAAATCCAATACTTCTGCTACGGCAAGCTGGATAATGGATGGTGGACAGTTGTGACCTGTTCCCCTGGAAATCTGTCCACACATATTTGTAATGTATTCCGCATCGGTACATGCCGGATTTACGGCAATATAACCAATTCGCTCACCCGGAAGGGACAATGATTTTGAGAACGAATAACAGGATAAAGTATTCGGATAGAACTTGGATACATACGGTGCATCCGTTCCTGCAAATACAATTTCTCTATATGGTTCATCGGAAATCAGGAAAATATCATGTCCGTATTTTTCAGATTTCTCGGTCAAAATTGCTGCCAGTTTCTGAATCGTTTCGGTTGTATAAACAATACCGGACGGATTATTCGGGGTATTGATTAATACTGCCATTACTTTGTCTGTCAGCATTTCTTCAAATGCCTCAAAATTAATCTGGAAGTTCTCTACATTGGCAGGAACAACTTTTAAGGTCGCTCCTGTGAGATTGATATAAGGTCCATATTCCGGAAAATAAGGTGCAAATGTCAGAATTTCATCACCCGGCTGTGTCACACAACGAACTGCATGTGCAATCGCACCTGCTGCTCCTGTTGTCATAAAAATATGATTGCCGGTATAATTCATTCCGAAACGTTTATTCAGGGATGCCGCTACCTTGTCGCGTACTGCCGGAATACCAAGACTCTGGCTGTAACCATGCAATTCCATCGGATTACGATTCTGCAGCATATCTATCATTGTATCTGTAAATTTCTGTGGTGCCGGAACAGACGGATTACCAAGACTGTAATCAAATACATTCTCATAACCTATTTCCGCTCCTCTGGCAGTTGCAAATTCGGACAACTGTCTGATTACTGATTTTCCCTGTAACATATCCTTATATTTCTGTACTATCATTTCGCCTTACCCTTTCAATCCATATATCAGCCTTTTTATTTAATTACTTCTTATTCTTATGCATGCTTGTTACACATACTTCTATGAATTCTTTACCACTAAGTGCAATAATCTGCCTTTGAAATCACCCCAGAGTGCCGGAATATTGATACCTGCATAATGTAATGTTTCTCCGGTATATTCTGTCTGTTTTAATTCCGGCCATTCCTCTGCGTTTGCAATCACATAGGTTTTCTCCGGTGCAAGTCCCGGGAGACAGATTCTTCTACTGTGATAATTTGGTCTGTTTAACACTTGAATATAGGTAACAAGTGCTTCGGATTTATCTTTTGCCACAACTTCATAGCAGTCATAGTAATGATTTTCTGCATAAGAAGCAATACGGTAATAGTCTCCTTCACGAACAAGGTCGTTGTATTTGTGATACATAGCAACCTGTTTAGGAATCATATTTCTGTCTTCTTCCGGAATCTTAGTTACATCCAATTCATAGCCAAAGGTTCCTGCCAATGCTACATAGCCTCTTGTTTCAAAAGGTGTTACCCTGCCTACCGCATGGTTTGGACAATCAGAAACATGCGCTCCCATAGTAGACAACGGATAAATCATTGCTGTACCGGACTGAATAGACAATCTTTCAATGGCATCCGTATCATCAGAACACCAGATCTGTGGGCTGTAATATAACATACCCGGATCAAATCTCGCACCACCACCGGAACAGTTTTCTAACAGCAAGTGCGGAAATTCCTTCGTCAGTCTATCCTGTAACTCATATAAAGCCAGCACCTGTCTATGGAATAATTCACCCTGTCTGTCAGCCGGAAGTCCATAACTTCCTATATCAGTCAACTGTCTGTTCATATCCCATTTTACATATTCAATATTTGCACTATGTAATACACCGGACATGATATCATACACATAATCTCTTACTTCTTTACGAGTCAGATCCAGTACATACTGATTTCTGCAAAGACTTCCTGTTCTTCCTGGAATCGCAATTGCCCAGTCCTGATGTGCCCTGTATAAATCGGAATCAGGAGAAATCATTTCCGGCTCAAACCAGATACCGAATTTCATGCCAAGCTTATTCACTTCATCTACGAGATTTTTCAAACCACCGTTCAATTTTTTCTCATTAACAATCCAGTCTCCAAGACTTGTATTATCATCATTACGATAGCCAAACCAGCCATCATCCATAACTAACATTTCAATACCAAGCTTAGATGCCTGTCTTGCAATATCCAGAAGCTTCTCTGTGTTAAAGTCAAAATAAGTAGCTTCCCAGTTGTTGATTAAGATAGGACGTTTCTTATCTTTGTATTCACCACGAATCAAATGATTTCTGTATAAGTCATGCAGATTTCTTGTCATGCCGCCAATACCATCTGCAGAATAAACACAAACAACCTCCGGTGCCTGGAAGCTTTCACCTTTTTCCAGTTTCCAGCAGAAGTTCTCCGGATGAATACCCATCAAAGCACGAATGGAATCAAACTGTGTCATTTCAATCTGTGCGAGGAAATTACCGGAATATACAAAATGCATTCCGTAAATATCTCCAGTTTCCTGCGTTGTTGATTTCTTTTTCCATGCCATAAAAGGATGCTCCTGATGGCTGGATTCACCGCGCACAGAAGCTACCCCCTGTTTCCCTTTCATAATCGGACGATACTGCAGTGCACGTTCTCTTGCCCAGGAACCATGTAAAGTCATCATTTCATAATCATCATTATCCATGTCGATACATGCGGATAATACTTTGGTAAGATAAATTTCTTCATCACTATTGTTGATTACTTTCACACTTCTTGTAACGATATCTACATCTGCAAAAACAGTATAAAGCAATACTACCTGTAATTGCAGAATCTTATCTTCACAAACAAGTTCTAAGGTCTTACACTCCTTGTCTGTTCCAAAAGTTGCCGGAAGGCCTTCCAATTCCGGCTTACCATCATAAATTTTATGAGAAACATAAGATAAAGATACTCCTGTATGTCCTCCCTTAGTTCTGACGCTCAAAGTACCTTCACGATAATCGCCTAAATCATTTCCTGTATATTCCATTGGAAATGAATCTAAGAAAGAGGTTCTGTCTCTGTTGTTAAGTGACGGTACAAAAGGCGCCTCCTCTGTACGCATCAGATAAGCCAAATTGTCATCCTCTAACTTCCTTCCATAATATACATGTCCAACAAAGTTTTCTTCGTCTACGATTCCGATACAGTAACTTGTATTCGCTGTATCCAGTTTAAAAATTTTGTTCTGTTCGTTGTAAGTAATGTTCATTTACTCAATCCCTTTTCCCTTTCCTCACTATTTCCTTTTCTTCACTATTTCCCTTAATTCTTCTATTATACATCCTCTGTCACTACCCCGACAAGAGTGCATTTCACATGGCAGAAATCGTATAATTCCCATTTTTACAGTATATAATATTTTTATTCTTCTGTTAACCCTCTTCCCATTTTAAAAAAAAGTGCTACAATAGGTCTGTTGACTTTTACAAAAGGAGTTTTGGCTATGAGCATTTCTGTTGTCTTTGAGCAAATGATTATTATATTTATATTGATTTTAACCGGGGTATTACTTTTCAAAAAAAATATGCTTTCCGAAAGCTCTTCCAAGCAATTATCCGGATTGATAGTTAATGTTACAAACCCGGCTGTTCTTATCTGCTCTGCTTTTGATGACGGACCAAAGGCTTCTATTCAGGAATTGGGTATTGCCGCACTTGTTTTTATCATAGCTTATGGTATACTAATACTATGTGCTTATTTGATTCCTATCCTTATGGGAATCCCGGAGAATGCAAGATATTCCTACCGGATGCTGACGATTTTTGGCAATGTGGGGTTCATCGGAATTCCTCTTGCATCAGCAGTTTTAGGAAATTCTTCATTAATATTTGTATCTTTGAACAATTTGTTGTATAATATACTTGTATATACATTTGGACTTTCTATTTTAAAGAAAGCAGCAACACAGCAAGGGGTCTTTGAAGCACCCGAGAACTCGGAAAATATCCTTCATAAAATAGTAAATGCAGGAACGATTTCCGCAGTACTTACCATCGTTTTTTATCTGGGCGATTTTAATGTACCGGTTATCATTTCTTCCTCATTAAGCTACGCCGGACGCGCAACCACACTTTTATCCATGTTGGTTCTTGGCGTATCCGTAGCACAGATGGCACCGAAAGATATTTTTTCTCATCCGAAATTATATATCTTTACCATAATACGCCAGATATTGATTCCGATTGTATTTACTTTGTCATTAGGACTTTTTATAAAAAATCCTTTGATTTTAAATACCTGTGCATTGATGTTAGCCGTGCCGGCAGGCAATATGCCGCTCATGCTTTCCAAGCAGTTAAATGTGGATGAATCCACTATTTCGCAAGGTATTATTTTGACTACGATTTTCAGTTTGGTTACTATTCCGATTGTAACTTTGCTTATATCTTAAAACTCATCATTATTGTACATTTTAGAAGAAGCAGCACCTGCTCGTCACAGGTACTGCTTCTTCGCCTTTTAAAAATATTCTTTTTTCATTTAAATTTAAACATTCTGAACTTTAATCATATTGGTTGTACCGGACATACCAATCGGCACACCGGAAGTAATAACCGTCAAATCACCTTTTTTCAGAAGTCCCATTCTCTCTGCTGCACTGATTGCATGGTCGAATAAATCAAATACTTCTTTTTCTTCCTTAATAACAAGCGGTGTAACACCCCATGACATATTTAACTGTCTGCATACCTTCTCAGATGTTGCACAGCTGATAATATCACTTGCCGGTCTGTATCTGGAAATCATTCTGGCAGAACGTCCGGATTTGGTTACGGTAACAATGGCTTTTGCATTTAAGTCATGTGCTGTTGTACAGGTTGCGTGACAGATAGCATCTGTAACATCCGGATTTGCTTTTCTATCGTGATTGAAAAATCTCTTACGATAGTCTACATCCCGCTCTGTACGTTCCGCAATTTTTACCATTGTTCTAACAGCTTCTACCGGATATGCACCGGCTGCTGTTTCGCCAGAAAGCATAATTGCACTTGTTCCGTCATAAACGGCATTTGCAACGTCTGTTGTCTCTGCTCTGGTCGGTCTCGGATTCTTAATCATGGATTCGAGCATCTGAGTTGCTGTAATAACCTGTTTTCCGGCTTCATAAACCTTCTTGATAATCATTTTCTGAATAACCGGCACTTCCTCGTAAGGAATTTCTACACCCATGTCACCTCTGGCAATCATAATACCATCGGATACTTCAATAATTTCGTCAATATTTTCTACACCCTGCACATTTTCAATCTTAGCAATGATATTGATTGCTTCACCACCGTTTTTATCAAGCAGTTTACGAAGCTGTAAAATATCATCCTTACACTGTACAAAAGATGCTGCAATAAAATCTACATCCTGACTGATACCAAAGAGAATATCTTCACGGTCTTTTTCACTTAAATAAGGCATGGAAAGATTTACATCCGGTACGTTAATTCCTTTATTATTAGAAACAACACCACCATTGATGACACGACATACAATGTTAGTCTGTTCTACTTTCTCAACCTTCATCTCAATCAGACCATCATCAATCAATACTTTCATTCCGACTTCCAAATCTTCATAAAGGCGGTTGTAAGTAACAGAAACTTTTTCTTCTGTTCCTTCTACATCTTCAGAAGTCAGTGTAAAAAGCTGTCCTTCTTTCAGAGTAATTTTTCCCTGTTTGAACTGTTTTACTCGAACTTCCGGACCCTTGGTATCCAATAAAATAGCGATTGGTTTTTTCACTTCCTTACGAAGCTTTTTTATCATATCCATACGTTTCTTATGTTCGTCATAACTTCCATGAGAAAAGTTACATCTGGCAACATTCATACCTTCTACCATAAGTTGTCTTAATACTTCCTCATTATCCGTTGATGGACCCATTGTACATACGATTTTTGTTTTTCTCATACTTTATTCCTTTCTTCTTTCCTATTATTATATCTAAAAATAGAAAACTAATTCATATAGAAAACAGATGCATTATAACACAACCAGCTTGTATACACCACTAGCAATTTTATTTTTTAACAAAAAATATATTTTTTTATACAAAACAAGTCCCCCGGCGGTGGAAGCACCAGGGGACCTGTTTTATATACAAACTAAGGGATATAGGTAAACGCTTAATTATTCTACGTCCTGCAATGCATCAAAATCTTCTTCGCCTGTACGAACTTTAACGACTTTGGCTACATTGTATACGAAAATCTTACCGTCTCCGATATGTCCGGTATAAAGAGCTTTCTTAGCAGCCTCAATAACTGCCTCAACCGGAATCTTACTAACAATGACTTCAACTTTAACCTTCGGAAGAAGTGTTGCATCCATTTCAACACCACGATATCTGTCGCCAGCACCTTTCTGAACACCACAGCCCATAACCTGTGTTACGGTCATACCGGTTACACCAAGATCGTTCATTGCTTTCTTCAGGTAATCATATCTGGAGAGTTTTGCAACAATAACTACTTTGTGAATACCTGTTGCAGGAACAAGCGACTGTTCTTCTACTACTTTCACAGCTGCATTTTTCTGTGCCGTTGAAGCTTCTTCGTAAACATCAACACCAAGACTTGTGTTTTCATTTACATCCATTGTCATAGTGTTAGAAATATCCATAATGCTGAATCCGGAGTAAGCAGATGTAAGACCATGTTCACAGGAATCCAGACCTACGATTTCTTCTTCTTCTGATACACGAAGACCAACTGTTGCTTTAATAATTAAGAATGCAATTGTAATTGTTACCGCTGTCCAAGCTGCTACTGTTACAAAACCTACCAACTGTAAACCTAACTGTTTAAATCCACCACCATAGAACAAACCTACTACTGTATCATTTCCGGGTGCAGATGTTGTTGCAAATAAACCTACTGCGATAGTACCCCAGATACCATTTAAACAGTGAACTGCTACGGCACCTACCGGATCATCAATATGTAATTTATAATCCAGGAACCATACACCAAATACTACTAACAGACCAGCCACAGCACCAATAACAATAGTACCTATTACATCTGTTACATCACAAGAAGCTGTAATAGCAACCAGACCTGCCAAGGAAGCATTCAGACACATGGAAACATCCGGTTTGCCATATTTAATCCATGTAAATACCATACATACTACTGTTGCAATTGCCGGAGCAATTGTCGTTGTTACGAATACAGAACCTAACTGTTCTACACTAGTACAAGCTGCACCATTGAATCCGTACCAGCCAAGCCATAAGATAAATACACCAAGGCAACCAATTGGAAGGTTATGACCTGGAAATGCATTTACTTTTACCTTGTCACCATCTTTTGTAAATTTACCAATACGAGGTCCTAACAATTTTGCACCGATTAATGCAGAAATACCGCCTACCATATGAATTGCACAGGAACCGGCGAAATCATGAAAGCCAATCTGGGATAACCAGCCGCCACCCCAAATCCAGTGTGCTTCAACCGGATAAATCAAAGCGGATATAACACCGGAATAAATACAATAGGATAAAAATTTTGTTCTTTCAGCCATTGCACCAGAAACGATAGTTGCTGCTGTTGCACAGAATACAAGGTTGAATACGAAACCAGACCAATCGAACTCTGCATAGTTTGTGAAGATATCAAAACCGGGTTTACCAATGAAACCAAATAAGTCTTCACCAAGCAGTAACCCAAAACCAATCAGGATGAAAACAACTGTACCGATACAGAAGTCCATCAAGTTTTTCATAAGGATATTACCTGCGTTTTTTGCTCTGGTGAAACCGGTTTCTACCATTGCGAAACCGGCCTGCATCCAGAAGACCAGCGCTGCACCAATTAGGAACCAGACACTAAATACTTCGCCACTTACGGCACTCATAATTTCTTCTGTCATAACTTTTTCCTCCTCACATTAAAAAATGTGGATACAAGGCTCTTCTTTTTCCCACAAGCGCCATTGCTCCACATCTTTATATTATGATATAATTATAACAAAAAAGGTACCATGAGTATCTCTCACAGCACCTTTGCTTGTTATGTTTTGGATTGTATCACTCTTAAAAAACATTGTCAATATAATTTTTTAGAATTTTTTTATAAAATGTTTCGCTTTTTTTCGTAAATGTGTTAAAATGGAAAAGGGTATTAGTGAAGGAGGGTTATTAATTATGATGAAACAGAAAGAAAAGCAAACGCAAGAAAAAACAAAAAAGCAAGAAAAAGCAAAAAGGCAAAAAACAGAAAAACAAAAAACTCCTAAGTCAGTCAATAATAAAAAAGAGAAATCTAAAAATACGATTTCACTTTTTCATCAACTTCGTACGAAACTGATTATTTCCTTTATGGTTCCTGTTTGTTGTATTGTAATACTTGGATTTGTTTCTTATCAGAAAGCATATAGTGCTATTATTACAAGTTATGAAACATCCGCTTCACAGACAATGAATATGATGAATCAGTATTTAACTCTGGCGATTGATACCATTCGTTCTACCTACAAATCCTATCTGAATGAAGATGAGGTTATAAAATATTTAAAAGGTATCTATGCAATTGATCCTGCTAAACAGACAAATACTAAGAAAAGTTATGTATCTACCTTAAAGACAAGTATTAATACAGATTCCCTTGTTTCTAATATTTATCTGTTTGCCGATGATGTACCTGCAATTTCTACCGGAACAATTGAGGAAGCAAAACCTTATACCGCCTATACACAGACAGAAGAAGGCGCCATCATCAAAGCCGATAAGTATAATTATTATCTTTTTGGTAATCAATCAGAAGCAAATACAATATTTACTACGGATAGCTCCATATATGCACTTCGTCTGGCGCGTGGATACAGTCAGGGCAGTGCTGCTATGGTTATTGATATTAACAAAGAATCTGTTATCAATACATTATCGTCTATCGATGTTGGCGAAGGCGGTCATGTCGCACTGGTTACTTTTGACGGAACAGAATTTTATGCAGACGGAACTTCCAAAAATCAGGATACTATTTTTACAAGTTCCACTTTCTATCAGGATGCAATAGCTAATGAAGAAGCAAGTGGCATGGAATATGTTACATATGATGGACAGCAATACTTATTCCTTTATTCCAAAATTGTAGAATACAATGCAATGCTCTGTACTTTGATTCCACAATCCGTAATTGTAGCGCAGGCATCCAGCATTAAAACCATTACTGTTTTACTGGTTGTTATAGCAGTTATTATTGCAGCCATATTAGGAAGTGTATTATCAAATTATATTAACAAAAATATTAAGTACATTCTGAAACAACTGAAAAAGGTTTCGGATGGTGATTTAACTACTCACCTCACAGTAAAAAGCAAAGGCGAATTCCGTCTGCTGGGTGATGGCGTAAATACCATGATTACCAATATGAAGAATCTGATTACCAATGTAACGGCTGCCAGTGATGCACTGAATCACACTGCTTTACAGGTTGCAGAATCTGCCGATACCTTCGTTAGCACTTCACGGGATATTCAGGGTGCTATTTCAGAAATTGAATCCGGCGTTATCAATCTGGATGAAAATTCCGCTGATTGTATGACACAGATGGATACCTTATCGGGTAAAATCGGTGATGTTACAACCGGAACAAATGAAATCGGTACTTTAACGGATGCGGCAAGCAGTTCCATTACAGAAGGTATCACTTCTATGGACAGACTGACCGAAAGTGCAAAACAGACAAGTGAAAAAACGGAAAATGTTATTCTGGCGATTGAAGCCTTATCAGAGAAATCCCGTTCCATTGGACAGATTGTTGAAAGTATCAATCACATTGCCAAAGAAACAAACCTTCTTTCTCTGAATGCTTCCATCGAAGCTGCAAGAGCCGGAGAAGCCGGAAGAGGATTTGCCGTTGTTGCAGAGCAGATTCGCGAACTTGCTGACCAGTCAGCCGCCTCTGCCGGACAGATTCAGAAAATTATTGAAGATATTATTTCCAATACCTCGGAAGTTGTTTCCATTGCCCAAGAAGCTGCTGATACAGTAACTTCTCAGGAAGGCGCAATGCAGCAGACCGCAGATGCTTTCCAGACAATGGATACCCATATTCACTCCTTAATTTCTTCCCTTTCACAGATTACGTTGAATGTGGAGAATATGGAACAGGCAAGAAGCGCAACCTTAAATGCAATCGAAAGCATTTCTTCTGTTTCCGCACAAACTGCTGCCGGCTCCAAAAATGTGCAGACTACTGTTAATGCACAGCAAGCTGCCATCTCTACTTTGGAAGAAGCAGCTGACAGCGTAAGAACAAAAGCAGAAGAACTTGCTGAACTTCTTCGTCAGTTTATTATTTAAGCTTACATCTAACTCACTATAACCCACAGCTATTTCACCAGAAAACGGGAACCCCTTATTACAGGGATTCCCGTTTTCGCCCTTTAACTTGAAGTAGCATCCTCTTATACTGTCTGCTCTCCAGGAAAACAGTTGAATCATCCTGAAATCCCAGTTTACGGCACAATGCTTCTGATTTCACATTTCCATCCATAATGAGCACTTGATAGCACGTAAAGCCAAGTTCCTTCTGCCCATATGCAAGAATCGCCTGACATACTTCATAAGCATATCCTTTTCCCTGATAAGGCACCGCTATGACAAAACCCAGTTCCGGTATATCATACCCCTCTCTCCAGCTGATTCCGGCTCTCCCGATAACCTGTCCGCTTTCCTTCTCCAGAATCGTCCACATACCATATCCATAAAAACCATACACCTTCTGGATATAATCTTCCATATAAGCAATTTCTTCTGCCCTATCCTCAAATAAATCTTCCATGTAATCAGTAATAGAAGGTTCTCTGTATATTTCATAAAATGCATCGACATCATTTATTGTACTTTCTCTCACTTTACACCGATTCGTTGTAAGGATTGTCCAAGGCTGTCCGGTCAGTCTTTGGTATGCAAGTTCCAAGGATTCTGCTTCAATTTCCGCTATCTGTTCAATCGCATATGCCGCTTGAGAAAAATCCTCATCCCGGTTATCCTCATGCAGATAAACAATAGTTGGAAGCTTTTTTTCCTGCAGAAACTTCTGGCAATCGGCATTATCCGTAATATATAGTGTTTTACACACGTTTGTTGTATCGTTATCATCATTTACAACTATTGCATTTATATCATCATATATGCTCGATGTATTTGCATCTTTACACACATTTGTTGTAAAAACTTCAATTTTATTCGCTGTAAGCTCTGCTAATAATTTCTCTATTTCCTTTTCTGCAGCCTTCTTTTTTAGAAAAAAAACAACCCTTTGTAACATGCCTCTTTACCTTCTTTGTCTTTTCATATAAAATAATATCGTATGATTTTCTCAGTCCGTGTTAATACTGAATGAGAAATTCTTTTAAACTATTATAGTAGAAAATCAGAAAGGAAGCAAAACAATGGCACAGAATCCAGTTGTAACAATTACGATGAAAAGCGGTGATGTGATTAAGGCTGAGTTATATCCTGAAATCGCACCTATGTCCGTAAATAATTTTATTAGTCTTATTCAGAAAAATTTCTATGATGGTCTTATTTTCCATCGTGTTATTAAGGGCTTTATGATTCAGGGCGGTGACCCGGAAGGCACCGGAATGGGTGGCCCAGGCTATTCTATTCGCGGTGAATTTTCACAGAACGGTTATCCAAATGATTTAAAACATACTGCAGGCGTTCTTTCTATGGCAAGAAGCATGCATCCAAACTCTGCCGGAAGTCAGTTTTTTATCATGCACAAAGATGCACCTCACTTAGATGGTGCTTATGCTGCTTTTGGTAAAGTAACAGAAGGCATCGAAGTTGTGAATAAAATTGCTGAAACAGCAACCGATTACTCTGATCGTCCAATCGAGCCACAGGTAATTGATACTGTAACAGTTGATACTTTTGGTGAAACCTATCCGGAACCGGATAAAATTCAGGCAGGTTTCTAAATTCAAACAAATTTCTTAATTCGAGGCGGTACTAGTCCTAAAGTACCGCCTCGTTCATAATTTGTTCACATTTAATTTAAAGATTCTTCATTCAAGCAACATTCTTTAGACATTTCTTTTGCATATACTTATATCATAAGATAACAAAAGAGAAGAACACAAAGTAGACAGATTAATTAATACTTTTTCATAATAAATGCCAAGTAAATTATTTTACTTGGCATCCTCCCTTTTACAGGGTATTTTTTCGATTTCAGGTTAATAGTTTCTTACACAAAAAAGGCATCCCATGCAGGATGCCTTTTATATTGTTCATTATTCTTATGCTTTTCCAACAGATCCGAATAATTCCATTTTTTCTTTAACTTTAGCTTTGATAGCATCAAAACCAGGAGCAAGAAGTTTACGAGGATCGAATCCTTTACCTTCAAGGTCTTTACCAGCTTCGATGTATTTACGTGTAGCTTCTGCGAATGCTAACTGACATTCTGTGTTAACGTTGATCTTAGCAACACCAAGGGAGATTGCTTTTTTGATCATGTCATCCGGAATACCTGTACCACCGTGAAGAACTAAAGGAAGATCTCCTGTTTTCTCCTGAACAGCTGCAAGTACGTCGAACTGTAAACCAGCCCAGTTTTCTGGATATTTACCATGAATGTTACCGATACCAGCTGCTAAGAAATCTACACCAAGATCAGCGATAGATTTACATTCTGCAGGATCTGCACATTCACCCATACCTACAACACCATCTTCTTCACCACCGATAGAACCAACTTCTGCTTCGATAGAGATTCCCTTAGCGTGAGCTGCTGCTACTAATTCTTTTGTTTTCTCAATGTTCTCTTCGATAGAGTAGTGAGAACCATCAAACATGATGGAAGGGAAACCAGCTTCGATACATTTATAGCAGTGATCATAAGAACCGTGATCAAGGTGTACTGCTACAGGTACTGTAATGTTCTGGTCTTTGATTAAACCATTAACCATACCCATAACTACGTCATATCCGCCCATGTATTTACCAGCACCTTCGGATACACCAAGGATAACTGGGGAGTTGCACTCCTGAGCTGTGAGCAGGATAGCTTTTGTCCACTCAAGGTTGTTGATATTGAACTGGCCTACTGCATAATGACCAGCCACTGCTTTTTGAAGCATTTCTGTTGCTGAAACTAACATTTTATATTACCTCCATTAAAAAATTTATCATTCTTAGGCTGTACAAGCAGCCGTTTGATGTAATTATACCGCATTCCTTCTAAAAAGAAAACCATTAAAAGGAATTTTATTTTGTTTTTATCTCCGGTTTCGGAATTCTGATTTCCAAAGCCTGGTGCCTGTTCTCAACAATTGCTTTCTGATGTTCTCCACCAAATTCTCCATCCAAGGTCCACGCCACCGGCATATCCGACTCAATCGTAATATGAGAAGTCTTAAAACAATGAATTGCTTCCGAGTGAATATTTTTATCCACAAGCGCTGCCACGATGTTATTAAGTTCTATTGGATTTGTCGGTTTCCGAACCAGCATAACTTCAAACAAACCATCATTCAGTTCGACATTTTTTCCGGTGATTCCTTTAAATCCGCCTACTGAATTGGAATTGGTAATCATACCATACAGAAAATCTTCTTCCAGACAAACATCATCATAGGTCACTTTTAAATGATAGCTTTTAATGGAAGAAAGACTTTTGACACCTTCTATCAAATATGCAGTATGCCCCAAAATATTTTTTACATCCTGATTTGTTTCATAGGATACATTGGTAAATATTCCAAATGCCGCAATATAAACAAAACTATTATTATTGAAGGAACCAATATCACATGGGAAATTTTCTCCGTTAACCACAACATCTGCTGCCTTTTTCATACCACGCGGAATCCCAAGACTGTTTGCAAAGTCATTTGTACTTCCTGCTGGTACATATCCTATCGGAAGCTTTTCCTCACACTGCATCATACCATTAACAACTTCATCCAGTGTGCCGTCGCCACCACTGCAAACAACAATATCATATCCTTTTCTGCGATCTCTGACAGCTTTTATAGCATCACCCGCTGCCTGTGTCGGATAAGCTGTAACCTCATAACCTGCTTTTACAAAAATATCTATGATATCCAACAGATTACTCCTGATTTGTGCTTTTCCTGCTCGTGGATTATAAACAAAAAGCATATTTTTATCCATTGCACTCTCCTAAAAAAGAGATTTCCACGCATGGAAATCTCTTTCATCTTCTGCCTTACTATTTGCCGCCTAAAAAGTCTTCAATTCCAGCAACTGCTGCTGCCTCGTCGCTTCCGTCTGCTATGACAGTCACAGACTCACCGCTGTCAAGTCCAAGACTCATCATACCCATAATGCTCTTAGCATTTACCTTTTTGTCTGCACACTCAATGTACACGCTACTATCATACTGGCTTGCCACCTGCACGAGCATAGCTACCGGTCTTGCTTCCAAACCGCCTTCCAACTTAATTTGGACAGATTTTTGAATCATAATATTCTCCTCCTTTATAACCTCATATGATCAGCTATTTCACTTAGTTTTCTCAAACGATGGTTCACTCCGGATTTCCCTACTGCCGGTTCCAAATACTCACCCAGCTCTTTCAGGGTAGCTTCCGGATATTCTAACCGGACCTCTGCCATTTGTCGCAGATTTGCCGGTAAATTTTCAAAGCCGTAACGCTCTTTTACCAAAAGAATATCTTCAATCTGTTTCGAGGCTGCATTTACTGTTTTGGTAATATTAGCCGCCTCACAATTCACACGTCTGTTAATGGAATTACGCATTTCTTTTACAATGCGGAGATTTTCCAGATTCATTAAGGATACATGGGCACCCATAACATTGAGCAAATCAACAAGCCCTGCTCCTTCTTTCAAATAAACTACATAATATTTCTTACGTTTAATAATCTTAGCTTCTATCTGAAATTCCTGAATAATACTCTGTAACTGTTCTGCCTGTTCTGATTCATTACAGACAAATTCCAGATGATAACTTTTCTCCGGGTCACTCATGGAACCGATACATAGAAAAGCTCCTCTTATAAAAGCTCTTGCACAACAACTATTCTTCACCAAAAGAGAATTCACCGGCTTATCCAGAGAAATTATTTCGCCTGTTTCATCATACAAGTGCAATCCCTGAAGAACCTTCTCTTCATCCTCTTGTGACATAACATTATTTATATTATATGTTTTTTGCAATAATGTAAAGCACTTTCTGGAAACGGATTCGTTTTCTATTTCTAATGCCAGATGTTTTCCGTCTTCCGAAAGCCGTCCGCCAAAGTGAATCAATGCGGCTAATTCTGCTAATTGGCAATGTCTTGCCGGACTGATATATGTTGCCAATTCTTCTTTTACTGTTCTGGAAAAAGACATACCTATACTCCCTTTTTCACATCCCGGTGATACAGCTTAATACCATAATTTCCATGATCTTTCATACGCGCATACAATTCATTTGCAAGCGTCACACTACGGTGCTGTCCACCGGTACAACCAATTCCCACTACCAACTGATATTTTCCTTCTTTAATATAATTAGGAATCAGGAAGTCTAACATATCTACCAGCTTGTCCATGAAATCTGAGGCCTCGTGAAAACTCATAACGTAATCCTGAACTTCTTTATCATTACCAGTTTTATGCTTTAATTCATCAATATAGAACGGATTCGGCAAAAAACGAACATCAAATACCAAATCAGCATCTGTCGGAATACCATTCTTGAATCCAAAGGAAAGAACCGTTACCATCAAAGAATTGTATTCTTCGTTCTGAATAAAGATACGGTCCAATTCTTCTTTCAGCTCTCTTGTCAAAAGATTGGATGTATCGATGACATAGTCTGCTTTCTTCTGAATATCATGCAAAATCTTTCTTTCGCACGCCACACCTTCCTCAATTCTGCCATCCTGAGAAAGTGGGTGCAATCTTCTTGTTTCCTTATAGCGTTTTACTAATACTGAGTCACTTGCATCCATAAAAAGAATTTCAAAAGAATAGCCTTCTTTACGCAATTTTTCCAGTGTTTTCTGAACATCGCCAAATGACTGGTCAGCACGTACATCTAAGCCTAATGCTACTTTTGTAATTTCACTGTCCGGGGTTGCAATCAGTTCCACAAATTTTTCTATTAAAGGCACCGGAAGATTATCAACACAATAAAATCCTAAATCCTCTAACATTTTCAATGCTGTACTTTTACCACCGCCGCTCATGCCGGTCACAACAACAAATCTCATCTGTTTTACCCTCTTGCAATCATCCGTTTTTAATCTTCTTCTAACGTTTTATCTTAAAATTCTCCCAGAAAAATAACTTCCGGTTCTAAGGTAACGTGAAAGCGTTCTTTTACTTTCATCTGCACTTCTTCAATTACTTCTTTAATATCTGCTGCTGTCGCCTTACCTGTATTCACAATAAAGCCACAGTGCTTCTCCGAAACCTGTGCTCCACCAATACGAAAGCCTCTCATATTTGCTTCCATAATCAGTTTTCCTGCAAAATGCCCTTCCGGACGTTTGAAGGTACTTCCCGCACTCGGATAATTTAATGGCTGTTTGCTCCGCCTTTGTTCTGCCAAATCATCCATTTTGGCCTGAATAGCTTCTTTATCTCCCGGCTGCAGCTTTAAAACCACTTCCAGCACTACAAATGGCCGGTTCTTGATAATACTGGTACGATAACCGAATTCCATCGTATCATTATCCAGAACCATAATTTCGCCTTCATTGTTCATTACTTTAACAGACTCTACAATCTGCTTCATTTCACCATCATAAGCACCTGCATTCATTACAATAGCACCGCCTATGCTGCCAGGTATTCCTGCTGCAAATTCCATACCGGTCAAACCGGCATCTCTGGCTGCCGCTGCTGTCTGGGACAGCAAAGCTCCTGCCTGCACATGGATATGATTTTCTTCTACGGTAATCTGATTCATACCGTCTCCCAGTTTCAGCACAATCCCCCGATAACCCTTATCACCTACCAAGAGATTACTACCATTTCCCAGCACAAAATAATCCTGCTCAATTTTCAGAAAGAAAGGAATCAGCTTCAAAAGCTCTTCTTCCTTCTCAATCAAAATCATACAATCTGCTTCTCCGCCTACTCTAAATGTCGTATGATTGCTCATAGGTTCATCAAAAAGCAATCTTTCTCTTGGTACAATATTTTTAATATAATCATACATTTCTGTGTTCAAGCTCACTTTTCGCACCTTCACATTTCTCTTACAAGGAGTCTGTACTCCCTCAGACTCCATTGCGTTTACTTTCATTATACTCCAAAAAAATTAATCTAATACCATTTTCGCTGCACCGTAAATACCAGCATCATTTCCTAATGTAGCTAATGCAAAAGCAGTATCTTTACATGCATGGAATACGGTTGCTTCAAATGTCGGTTTAATATAATCAAATAAAACTTCACCGGCTTTGGAAACACCGCCACCAATAACGAAAATTTCCGGATTGATTACACCGGCAATAATGCCAAGACCTTTTCCAAGATATTCACCGAACTGTTTTGCTACTTCAATTGCTAATTCATCGCCAGCTTTTACAGCATCAAAAACAGTTTTGGCAGATACTTCGCCATTTCTTAAAACGCTGTCCTTATCGCTTGCTTTCAAAGTTCTGTTAGCCAGTCTTGTAATACCGGTTGCAGAAGCATATTCTTCCAGACATCCACAATTACCGCAGCCACATTTTTCTGTTTCGTTATCTTCTACATGAATGTGTCCGATTTCACCGCCGGCACCTGTTGCACCGGTCATAATTTTACCATTGATGATAATACCACCACCAACACCGGTTCCTAATGTTACGGCTACCAGATTCTTATGTCCTTGTCCGCCGCCTTTCCACATTTCACCAAGTGCTGCTACATTTGCATCATTACCACCTTCTACACGCATACCACCAAGAAGCGCTGTCAATTCTTTCTTCAAATCAAACTGATTCCATCCAAGATTAACTGCTTTGTGCACGATTCCATCTCCGTCAACCGGCCCCGGAACACCAACACCAACACCTGCAACATCATTTTTCACAATATTTTTTTCTGTCATTTTAGCTTCAATGCTTGCTGCAATATCCGGTAAAATCTTTTCGCCACCATTTTCGGTTCTTGTTGGAATCTCCCACTTATCCAAAACATTTCCGTTAATATCAAATAATCCTAATTTTACAGTTGTACCACCTACATCTACTCCAAATACATAATTTGCCATGTTATACGCCATTCCTTCCTTTTATTATTTACCAATATTATTTGTCATTATTATTCTTCATCATCTCTTTTTTGAGCAAGAGAATTCTGTACTCGTTTATACAGTTCCTGTGCAGCATTATAGCCCATCTTCTTCTGACGATGATTAACAGCAGCTGTTTCACAAATAACCGCCAGATTACGTCCCGGTCTGATTGGAATATTATGACATACTACCTTATTGCCAAGATATTCTGTATATTCCTCTTCCAGACCAAGTCTGTCGTACTCTTTATCTTTATCCCAATCCTCCAGACGAATTACCAAATCAATAGACTGAGTATCTTTTACGCTGGATGCACCGAAAAGCGCTTTAATATCCACAATACCAATACCACGAAGTTCAATAAAGTGTTTCGTAATATCAGGTGCAGAACCAATCAGAGTATCATCACTGACTCTGCGAAGTTCTACTACGTCATCTGTTACAAGACGATGTCCTCTTTTTACAAGTTCCAAAGCTGCTTCGGATTTACCGATTCCACTTTCACCGGTAATCAGAACACCTTCACCATAAACATCTACCAATACCCCGTGAACGGAAATACAAGGTGCCAGTTTTACATTCAGCCAACGAATCACTTCTGCCATACATGCGGAGGTTGCCTTTTTACTCATCAAAAGCGGTACTCCATGTTTAATGGCAATTTCTTTAAATAATTCGTCCGGATATAACTCTCTACAAAAAACAATACCCGGAATCGGATTGTTTAACAGCTTCTCATAAATCTGTGTTCTGACATCTTCTTCCAGATTCGTCATGTAAGAATACTCCACAAATCCAATAATCTGTAAACGAGTCGCCTCAAAATGTTCAAAATACCCTGCCAGCTGTAATGCCGGTCTGTTAATATCAGGCTGTGTTACCTTAATTTTAGAAATATCAATTTCCGGGGTGAGATTTTCCCACTTCATTTTATCAATTACTTTTGTTAAACTGATACTTGCCATAACCCTTCTCCTTCATCTGTATGGTTTTTGCTATGTTCCCAGCGGTCTTATTGTAGCACAATCCCTCTGTAATAGCAATAAATGCCAGCTCTACGAATCCTATTTTTACAAATCTGTTGCCTTATGAAAATAGTCATAAATCTGATTTGCAATATGCTCCGGAATCTCCGGAACTTCACACAGTTGTTCTGTCGATGCATTTTTAATCTCATCTATCGATTTAAAATGCTTCATCAATGCCTTTCGTCTTGTCGGTCCTACTCCCGGAACTTCATCTAGAACCGATTTCACCTGCGACTTGGAACGTAAAGAACGATGGTATTCAATCGCAAACCGATGGGCTTCGTCCTGAATTCTTGTAATCAGCTTAAAACCTTCCGAATGCGTGTCTATTGGGATTTCTACGTTGTGATAATACAAGCCTCTTGTGCGATGATTATCATCTTTTACCATACCACAAACCGGGATTTCTATATGCAGTTCTTCTAATACCTGCAGGGCAATGTTGACTTGTCCTCGCCCACCATCCATTAACAGTAAATCCGGAAACTTCGTAAAACTTCCAAACTCTTTGTCTATTTCTTTGCGGTCCAGTTCCGCCCGCTCTTCCATGCCATGTACGAATCGCCTCGTGAGCACTTCTTTCATACATGCGTAATCATCCGGCCCGGAAACAGATTGTATTTTAAATTTACGATAGTCGCTGCGTTTCGGCTTTCCTTTTTCATAAACAACCATAGAACCTACATTAGCAAAGCCACTGATATTGGAAATATCAAATGCTTCCATTCTGTTTACGGATTCCAAATCAAGCAAAGAAGCAATTTCCCGAACAGCACCAATCGTACGTCCTTCTTCTCTTTTGATTCGCTCTTTATCCTGACTGAGAACTAAATGTGCATTTTGTGCCGCCAGTTCCACCAGCTTTTCTTTACTTCCTTTTTTCGGAACACGGATATACACTCTGCTGCCTTTTCTTGTACTCAGCCATTTTTCCAGAATTTCAATATCTGCTATTTCTTCCTGTAACATTAATTCTTTTGGAATAAAAGGTGTTCCTGCATAAAACTGTTTTACAAAATCTAACAATATCTGCGCATCGTCATATCCGGCTACATGCATCATATAAAAATGCTCTCTGCCAATCAGCTTACCATCCCTTACAAAAAAGACCTGCACCACAGCATCGGTTTCATCTTTTGCCAGTGCAATAATATCTTTGTCTTCTCCGTCACTATCTGTAATTTTTTGCTTCTGTGCCACACTTTTCACACTGTTAAATAAATCCCGATATCGAATCGCTTCCTCAAATTCCAGTTGCTCTGAAGCTTCCTGCATTTTCTGTTCCAGTTCCCTCAAAATCGGTTTATAATTTCCATTCAGAAAATCCAATGCCTGTTCCACTCTCTGACAGTAATCTTCCTTGCTGATATATCCCTGACAAGGTGCAAGGCACTGTTTAATATGATAATTTAAACAAGGCCGCTCCAGTCCGATATCTCTCGGCAACTTTCGGTTACAGGTTTTTAACTGATAAAGTTTATTCATTAAATCTATCGTATCTTTTACTGCTGCCGCACTGGTGTATGGACCAAAATATTTGGATTTGTCCTTTTTCATTTCTCTGGAAAAAAGAATGCGCGGATATTCCTCACCCATTGTTACTTTGATGTATGGATAAGTCTTATCATCTTTCAACATAGTATTATATTTCGGACTATGCTCTTTTATCAGATTATTTTCCAAAACAAGTGCTTCCAGTTCAGAATCGGTCACAATATATTCAAAACGGGCAATCTGTGCAACCATCTTATCAATCTGTGGTCCACGTCCCACAATTTTGCGAAAATAAGAACGCACTCTGTTATGCAGATTGATTGCCTTTCCAACATAGATAATCGTATCATCTGCATCATGCATGATATATACCCCCGGACTGTTAGGGAGTTTTTTCAATTCTTCTGCTATATCAAACATATACTTCCTCCATGCTTTCATTCTAACGAAAAAAACAACAAAAGGCAAAGCCTGTTTCTGACTTTGCCCCTGTTTTTTTATATTATAATCATATTATAAATTTATCATTCGTTTCATTTCTGATCCGATGGTACTTCCGCTTCTGAAAAAAGACCTACATTACCGCGCGGTGCTTCCGGCTGCTCCTGCGCCGGGGCTTCCGGTTGTTCTTGCGCAGATGGTTGTTGCGGCATCTGCTGAAATTCCTGCGCTGGTGCTTCCGATGTGACTACATTCTGCTCGACATCTTTCTGCTCGACATCTTTCTGCTCACCGTCTTTCTGCTCACCGTCTTTCTGCTCACCGTCTTTCTTCTTCTCATCTTCTTCTGGTTCCGGAATACCTTTTTCCTGACGGTAAATCTTCATAAACTCTTTACCGGTAATGGTTTCTTTTTCAATTAAGTGGGCTGCCAATTTATCCATCAGCTCACGGTTTTCTTTTAATAATTTCTTCGCTTCTTCATAGCTTTCACGAAGCATTGTCATAACTTCGGTATCGATGTCCGCTGCTGTTACATCGGAACAGGTCAGAGAAGCTCTTCCGTCAAGGTACTGGCTTTCTACGGTAGCAAGTCCCATCAAGCCAAACTTCTTGCTCATACCAAAACGTGTAACCATGTTCCGGGCAATGCTGGTTGCCTGCTCAATATCATTCGCCGCACCTGTTGTTACCGTATCGAATACAATTTCTTCTGCAGCACGACCACCAAGAAGACCTACTAATCTGTCACGAAGTTCTGCTTCTGTATTCAGATATTTCTCTTCTTCCGGTACATGCATAACATAGCCTAGTGCACCCATTGTTCTTGGTACAATGGTAATCTTCTGTACCGGCTCGGAATTTTTCTGTAAGGCACTGACAAGTGCATGACCTACTTCATGATAAGAAACAATCTTACGCTCTTCTTTGCTCATGATGCGGTCTTTCTTTTCTTTACCGACAAGTACCTGCTCTACGGCATCAAATAAGTCTTTCTGGCTGACAAACTCTCTGCCCATTTTAACAGCATTAATTGCTGCCTCATTAATCATATTGGCAAGATCAGAACCAACTGCGCCAGAAGTCGCAAGTGCAATCTCATCCAAATCTACGGTTTCATCCATAAGTACATTTTTGGCATGTACTTTTAAAATTTCCACTCGACCTTTTAAATCTGGCTTATCTACAATAATTCTTCTATCGAAACGTCCCGGACGAAGCAGGGCTTTATCCAGAATTTCCGGACGGTTTGTAGCTGCCAGAATAATAATACCCTTCTTGGCATCAAAACCATCCATCTCAGAAAGCAGCTGATTCAAGGTCTGCTCACGTTCTTCGTTACCGCCGCCGTATTTTGTATCACGGCTTCTACCGATGGCATCAATCTCATCAATAAATACGATACAAGGTGCATTTTTCTCAGCTTCCTTAAACAAATCACGCACACGGGAAGCACCCACACCAACATATAATTCAATAAAATCGGAACCAGACAATGAGAAGAATGGCACATGTGCCTCTCCTGCTACCGCTTTGGCAAGTAACGTCTTACCAGTACCCGGAGGGCCTACTAAAAGCGCACCTTTTGGTAATCTTGCACCAATCTTGGAATATTTACCCGGATTATGCAGGAAATCAACGACCTCGACCAAGGATTCTTTCGCCTCATCTTCACCTGCTACGTCCTTAAAAGTAATACCTGTTTCCTTTTGTACATATACTTTAGCATTGCTCTTACCGACTCCCATCGGACCGCCGCCTTTGCCCATCTTGCGGAACAGCAGGCTCAAAAGTCCCCACATTAATAAAATCGGCAAAATATAGTACAGCAATATCGTCATAATGACACTGGAACTGTCTGCTACTTCCTTATTAATTGCAATATTGTGCTCCAGCAATCTTGCCGTCAGCGTATCATCTTCTTCCATTTTACCAGTATAATAGGAAATATTATTTCCATACGCATACATAAAAGGATTGTCCGATCCTTCCTGTTTTGGATAAATGGTAATTGTATCAGCATCCACTACAACATTATCAATTTCATCATTTTCAATCATTTCGATAAATTCGTTATAGCTGATTTCCTGATTTGTTGCACCTGTCATAAATTTCATAAACATGCTGATGCTGAACAAAGTAATCAATGCAGCAACAATTAAAATCACAAAACTCTGTTTCTTTGGATCATTGCCATTACCACCCGGACCTCCCGGTCCGCCCTGACCATTATTTCCGTTATTCGGTCCGCCATTCTGATTACTGTTATTATTATAATTACCATCATATTGGTTTAAATTATTGTCCATTATGAGGTGTCCTCACTTTCAAAAACTTAGTCTACTCCTATTATAGGTAACCAATTTTTATAAATCAATAAGATATTTATGAATTTATAGACACAAGTATTAAAGATTTCTAAATTTTTTACCCAATCATTTCCAATATCTGCACTTTTAGATTCAAATTAAATCTATATTTTTAGGTCAATATTGACTTTTCAAAAAAAATATCCGATGATATCTACAGAAAGGAATCAGCCGGTATGACACAATATACTCACGAAGAAGTGCAAACTGAATCAGCCATTCATGTAAAATTTATGATTTATGAGGATTCCAACCATCTTGTAACAGAGCATTGGCATCGTAGCATGGAAGTAGTTTATCTTTATGAAGGTGAAATGGATGTTACGATAAACAGTCGGAAATACAAATTGCTTTCCGGTGATTTCATTGTCATTAATTCTGCAGACATTCACGCTACACAATGTTATGAACATGCTAAGGTTCTGCTATTACAGATTCCTTTTGACTTTCTTCAGCACGCCATTCCTGATTATGACAATATCCGCTTTGATATGGATAAAAATATGACAAAGAATTCTGACCTTTCCGACAGTCGCACCTCGGATGCTCTCTTAAAACTTCGTCAGATTCTGACTTCTATGGGAAGCTTATACGAAGAAAAACCACAGGGATATTCTCTGCGTTTCTCCAGTCTGCTCTATGATTTTCTTTATACACTTGTTATTCATTATCAGGTTTCGATTGATTCTACTGCCAAAATTCAAAGTCAGAAGAATCTCAAACGTTTAGAGCCTGTTATTCATTATGTAAAAAAACATTATAAAGAAGTTATTTCTTTAGAGGAGGCGTCTTCTCTTGCCGCCCTGAATCCTGAATATTTCTGCCGTTTCTTCAAAAAAAATATGGGCACCACGTTCACTACTTATGTCAATAGTGTACGTCTTGCCCATGTATGTGAGGATTTAAAAAATACGGATTATAATATCGGAACTATTTTAGAACAGAACGGTATTACCAACTACAAGCTTTTTATGAAAAATTTCAAGCATTTATATGGCTGCACGCCAAAGGAATTCCGCCGCAATTAACCACGCTGTTTGTCCAGAAGTTCCTTGAGTGCCTCATCGCCAATGCTTACCCATGCATCTTCTTCCTCTGCATTTAATCCAAGGTATTCACGAAGTGTCATAGTTTCGTCATGAAATCCCCAATCCTGGCTATAATCGTCTATTTCTTCAAACTCTATTTCTCCGGCTAAATATTTCTCTTTAAAAGTCTTCTCCAACGTCTTTTCCTCCTTCTGAATCTCTTCCTGATTTTTAGCTAAGTCCTTGCTCTCTTGCCTTTGCCGCAACCATCTCATAGGTCGGCACCGGAACACCATACTGCTGTCCCATGCGGACTACTTCGTAAATCAGTCCATCAATTTCCGAACTTTTGCCTGCATATACATCTCTCTGCATAGAGGTAGATGCAGTCGGATCTAATGTATCCAGAATTTGTAAATTCGTTGTTACAATATCTACCTGAAACGGCACATCCATAGCAACTGCCAGTGCATCAATTTCTTTCATCAATTTTACAAAAGTATCTCTTGCATCACCGGTTTTCTGCACCTCGCCTGCGGAAACATGATAATATAATCCGCATGCTGCCATCGGTGATACATAAGCGAATTTCTGAAGCGCATCTCTACGAATGTTGTCAGATAACACCGCATCAATACCGCTGTCTTTTAAATCTTTGGCCACTTCAAACAAAGCCGGACAGAGACTCTCCGGTTCCCTGGCACCATATACCACCCGGAAAATATTTCCCTTCTGCCAGATGGTTCCCGGTTCTTTGATTTCTGCCGCTATGTAAATACAACCGTCCGTAACCAATAAGTCCGGCAGTTGTTTCTGCATTCTGCTTCCCGTTCCATAGATATTCAAAATCGGAATCACAACGGTATCCTTTTTGGCTACTTTCTTAATAAAAGGAATCGTATCTTCTAAAGAATACCCTTTGACACAGACAAAAATAACATCCGGCCGTCCATCATAATGCTCCATATCAGTTGCTTTGATTGGATGAACCACATAATTTCCCTTCACGGTAGTATCCATCTTAAGCCCCTGCTCCTGCATTTTTTTAAGATGTTCCCCTCTTGCAATCAAAGTAACATCTTTCCCTGCCTCTGTCATAAAAGCACCGATACTTCCGCCGGTACCTCCTGCTCCGATTACTAAATACTTCATATTGTTGTTCTCTCCATGTTGCCGTATTTGACGGCTTTTTCTTTTTATAATTCTTTTTTTAGAATACATAAAAATTATACAGAACAACTTCTTATACTGTCAATGCTGCAACCGCTTTTTCCAAACGTTCTAATGCTTCCTGCAAAAGACTTCTCGGACAGGTAAGATTAATTCGTTCAAAACCTGCTCCAACTTTTCCAAACATTGCTCCTGCATCCAGCCATAGTTTTGCCTGATTGACAATCAAATCTTCCAAATCATGTTCCGACAAACCAAGTTCACGGCAATCCAGCCATATTAAATAAGTTCCTTCCGGTTCCACAAGTTTAATCTGTGGAATTCTTTTTTCCAGAAAATCTCTGGCAAAATCCAGATTCCCTTTCAAATACACTTTTAACTGTTCCAGCCACTCTCTGCCGCCTTCATAAGCTGCCTGACAAGCATGCTGTCCTAACATGTTCACTTCGCAATATCCGGCTGCATCCAGACGTTTCAAAAAAGCCTTACGAATTTCCGGATTTGGAATAAAAATATTGGAAACCTGCAAGCCTGCCAGATTAAAGGTCTTGCTTGGTGCAGTACAAATAATACTAATATCTTTCAATCTTTCATCTACCGTAGGCAGTATGTAATGCTTATGTCCAGGATAAACGAAATCACTGTGAATCTCATCACTGACAATTTTCACACCATGTTTCAGACAGATTTCTCCTACTTTCTGTAACTCTTCTTTTGTCCATACTCTTCCCACCGGGTTGTGCGGACTGCAGAGCAAAAAAAGCTTCACATTCTCTTCTACAATCTTGGTTTCCAGTTCTTCAAAGTTCATCTCATAATGACCATCTTTTAAGATAAGCGGACTGTTTACCAACTTACGATTATTATCTTTGACAACTGCCGCAAAAGGATAATACACCGGCTGTTGGATTAAAACACCGTCACCCTCTTTGGTCAATGCCTGAATTGCCATAGCAATCGCAAATACTACACCGGGCGTTTTAACAAGCCACTCTTTTTCAACGGTCCAGTCGAAATAAGTCTGATACCAATTTGCAATTGCCTGAAAATAATTATCTTTATGATTCGTGTACCCGAAAATACCAAGCTCTACATCTTTCTTCATTCGCTCCGTAATACAGGATGCTGTCCTAAAATCCATATCTGCTACCCAGAGTGGTAAAATGTCTGCCGGTTTTCCTCGTTCTACCGCAAAATCATATTTCAGACAGTCCGAATTTTTTCTATCAATTACTTCGTCAAAATTATGTACCATGCTTCAGTTCTCCACATCTATTATTATCTGCTTCTCACATCTATTGTTTTGGCTTTATTTTTTCTTTATCTTTCACAGCACTCTTTTAAGCGTTCATTGCCTGTTCCAAATCAGCTATCAAGTCATGAACATCTTCAATACCAACAGACATACGAAGCAAGGTTTCATCGATACCTTTCGCTTTTCGCTTTTCTTCCGGTACATCCGCATGCGTCTGTGTCATCGGATAAGTAATCAGACTTTCCGTACCACCCAGGCTCTCTGCAAACTGCACCACCTTCACATGCTCCAAAATCCGATATACGGTTTCCTTCGAATCCACACGAAATGTCAACATACCACCATAACCACGACTCTGTTTCTGTATAATTTCTCTGCCGGGATGATTTTCTAATCCTATATAACGTACTTCCTTTACCTTTGGCTGGTTCTGTAACCACTGTGCAATCGCCAATGCATTCGCCTGATGCTTCTCCATACGCACAGATAAGGTTTTGATACCTCGCAAAACAAGCCAGCTATCGAATGGTGCCAGACCTGCACCGGTTGTCTTCAGGACGTTCCGAATCCCTTCCGAAATGTCTTCCCGGTTTGTTACGAGAAAACCACCCAGAGTATCATTATGCCCTTCCAGATACTTCGTCGCACTGTGAACTACTACATCTGCGCCCAAATCCAGCGGATTCTGAAAATATGGTGTAAGGAAAGTATTGTCAACTGCCAGAAGACAACCTTTTTCCTTCGCGATTTTACTGATTTCCGTAATATCTGTTACCTGCATCATCGGATTGGTCGGTGTTTCCACATAAATAAGTTTTGTATTTTCCTGTAATGCCGCTTTTACCTGTTCCAAATCAGATGTATCTACATAAGTTACTTTAATTCCATTTTTCTCATTTATCAAACGGAACTGACGAATCGTTCCTCCATATAAGTCATCGGTTGCTACAATATGGTCGCCCGGATGCAGAAGTTCCATAAACGCACTGACTGCTGCCATACCACAGGAAAAGGCAATCGCATCTGTTCCATGTTCCAAATCTGCCATGATTCGCTCTACTTCTTCTCTGGTTGGATTCTGGACTCTGGTATAATCATATCCTGTACTTTGTCCAACTCCCGGATGAGCGTAAGCCGCAGTCTGATAAATCGGGAAACTGATGCTTCCAGTATTATCTACATTTTTTCTCTTCCCATTGCCGTGAATACACACGGTATCAACTCCATAACTCATATATATTTCCTTCGCTTTCTTCTGCATTTTAAATATATTATACTGCCAACTATTTATATATGATAGTCTCTATTTAAATAAGATAATCATAATCATTCAGATATCTACGCAAAAACTGTCGTGTACGTTCTTCCTTCGGATGTGTAAAAAATTCTTTGGAAGTACCTTCTTCTACAATTTTTCCATCTGCCATAAAGACAACTTTTGTTGCAGCATCTCTGGCAAAAGACATTTCATGAGTAACAACTACCATTGTCGTTCCTTCTTTTGCAAGTTTCTTCATAACGCCCAATACTTCACCTATCAGTTCCGGGTCCAAAGCAGAAGTTGGTTCATCAAACAAAATCACCTCCGGGTTCACAGCAAACGCGCGGGCAATTCCTACTCGTTGCTGCTGACCACCAGATAATTGTGAGGGATAGTAATCATATCTTTCAGAAAGTCCAACTTTATCCAATGCTTCTTTTGCTATTTTCTCTGCTTCTGCCTTTGGCACTTTTCTTGCAATAATCAATCCTTCTGTTACATTTTCCAATGCCGTTTTATTTTGAAAAAGATTGTAATTTTGAAAAACAAAGGCTGTTTTTTTACGAATTGCTGCAATCTCTTTTTTGCTTGCCTTACTCAAATCCGTCTCAATACCATCAAAAACTATTTTTCCTTCATCCGCTTTCTCCAAAAAGTTAATGCATCGTAAAAATGTCGTTTTACCCGAGCCACTTGGGCCAAGAATTGCAACTACATCATTTTTTTCTATGGTCAATGAAATTCCTTTCAGTACCTCATTTCCTTGAAACGATTTTTTTACATTATCAATTGTTATCATATGTTCACCTATTTTCTTTCCACTCTTTATGCAGTTATCTTATAATGCAACAAACGTTTTTCCCAAATTTGGAACAATTTTTCCACGCATAGACATAGGATCAAATACATAACGAAAATATCCAGGTAGGCTTCTAAATATTGATATCCCACACCTGCCAATGCCTTAGCACGTCCTGTAATATCCATTACTGCCATCATATATGCCAGTGAAGTATTTTTCAGCATATTCATACTGGCAGTACACATACTTGGGGCTGCAACCGCAAGTGCTTGCGGAATAATGATTCTCCGGTAGGCTTGAAAAGCATTCAAACCAACGGTATATGCAGCTTCTTTTTGTCCTTTGGGAACTGACAATAATGCAGAGCGAAAGATTTCGCTTAAATGTGTAGAAGTATTAAATCCAAACACTAAAATCGCATAAAGCACAGGTGGTACACTGTATGCATCCAGTTGCCAGCCATTCGCTTCTATCATCTGATTCAGAATAGCCGGCAATGCAGAATAAATAAGAAAAATCTGGACTACTACCGGAGTTCCTCGTACAAAAGAAACATATAATGCAGCTAACTTATCAATTATGAAAATCTTATTTACACGAATGAGTGCTAATAGAAATCCTAAAGGAACTGCAATAAGCAATGCCCCCAAGGCCATTCCCAATGTTACTGGTATACCCGGAATAATCTGTATTAAAGTTTCAAATGCGAAAGAAATATCTAAATTCATACGTTCCCTCCTGCAGATGCTTTCACTTTTCTTGGATTAGTATATTTTCCAAGATGTAAATGATACACCCGAAGTATTTTCTCCACTAGTAAGGCAAGTAGCCAGAATAGTAACGCCACTAAAATATATATCTCTGTTGTATGTACATTGTATGCCAAAGAATCCAATATTTTCGCCTGACCCATTAAATCTACCAAACCGATTGCAAACACCAGAGCGGTATCCTGCATTAACGAAATAATAACATTACTAATCATTGGAACCGCAATATACATCATTTGCGGAAAAATGATTCTAATAAAAGCTTGTCTTTCTGTTAAGCCACTACACAGCGCAGCTTCTCTTTGTCCTTTTCCTACTGCTACATAAGCTGTTCTGAAGTTATCCGATAAATTGGATGCTGCATACATGGTTAATGTAATTACTGCATAAAATGACTTCGGTAAATTAGGATTTTTTGCTCCAAACAATCCTCCTATTATCGGAATGGCATAATAGACAATGAAGAGCATAATAATGAATGGCGTACAGCGAATCATACTGGTATATCCAAAAGCAATTTTTTTCACCCACTTGTACTGACTCATTTTTGCCTTTGCTAATAGTCCTCCAAAGAATGCACCTAAAAGGAAACTTATCAATACAATCCTAAGTGTAACTAATGTATAAGGCAGTAATTTCGGTATTAAATTGACTATGTAGACTATATCAAATGTTCGCATCCGCCTCTTCTCCCATTTTACTCTTCTGTATACTGTAAAATATCAGTACCAAAGTATTCTTCTGACAATGTTGATAAAGTTCCATCCTCTTTTAACTGTTTCAGAATAGTGTCATACTTCTGCTGCAAGTCAGTCTGTTCTTTGTTAAATAATGTCCATGTCTTAATCGCTGTTACCGGAATAAATACCAGTTCATCATTTGTATCAATTGCTTCTTTAATTTTTTCAAAACGACTGTTCTCTGCAACACATACGTCATATCTGCCATCTAACACCCACTGAAAACCTTCTGCATCAGTCTTCCAATCAGTAACCTCTAATTCAATTTGTTTATCTGGATGTGCTTCATTATATTCTTTGATTACACCATAGTTACCACTTGTTCCACCCAATGGTGTTACGGTTAAGCCCTGATCCACAATGTCTTCAAATCCTGTTAAGTCAGAATGCTCTTTGGTTGTAATAATTCCTACAATACTACCTCCGATATTTTCTTCCGGGAACAAATACTTCTGTTCTCTTTCCTCATTCCAGAAATAACCCGCAAATCCTGCTACATACTGTCCACTCTCTAATCCCATTAAAAGATTTTCCTGTGATACGGCATCATAAACAAATTCATATTCCGGTAATGCTTCATCAATCAGTTTTGCAATTTCTACGTCATAGCCAGAAGGATTTCCTTCTTCATCAATATAAGATGTCGGATACAAATCTTCTCGAATTCCGATGGTAACTTGTGTCACACCATCCTCTGTTTCCTGTCCGCATCCTACAACTCCTGTTACCACGATTCCTGTTAATAATGCTGCTAATAATCTTTTTTTCATTGTTTTAATCTCCTCTTTTGTCTTTTTATTTTGTTATTTTTATTTTTTTGTGATTTTATAAATGTAAAGTTGGAACTGCGTTGGTAAAATATTCAATTCCCTGTTCCGTTACTAAAAAAGTATCTTCTATATTATAGCTGTGATGTTTTGAACTATAATAAGGTACCTCGATGCAAAATACCATTCCCGGTTCAAAAACTCGATTATCATCCGGTGCAATAAAAGGATATTCTTCTGAAAATCTTGCGCAACCCAAAGAATGTCCATGATGCCCTCTGATATAATTTTCAATTCCGGCATCTGCAATCGCTTTCTGCACTTGCTTAAATACTTCACTTCTTGGTACTCCGGGAGCAATTGTTTTTCTTGCTGCTTCATATCCTTTCCAGAGTTTTTCGTAAATTTTTTCACGTTCGGGAACAGTGCTTCCTCCTACTGCAAAAGTTCTTGCAATATCTGAATTATATCCAGACAACTCCGGTCCTCCATCTAAACGAACAATATCACCTCTCTTTAGCACCTTGCCTGTAAGAATCCACGCCGGAGCAAAATCATCTGCAAAAGTATGCGCTTGATCGACTGCTATAATTTCACTGTTCTGCTCCAGACAATGTTTTCTGAACAAAGCAGAAACTTCTGTATCCGTCATTCCCTGTACAGTCTCTCTTGCCGTCTTAATCATGGCAATTTCCGACATTCTTGCCGCTTCTCTTAATAAATTAATTTCCCATTCCGTTTTTCTACTGCGTAACTCAATCAAAAACTGTGTAATATCCGGTAACTGCTCCGCTTTAAACTGAGATGTCAAATATTCCCATGCTTTAATTTTGATATAGTCTTGCTGAACACCAATCGTAAGGCCTTTTTGCTTTTCCGGCAAAACACTTAATGCCAATCGATAACTCTGATTTACATCCGGCTGCACCTCTTTTTTCTGTCCTGCTTTTGCATAATCCTCTATGTAAATCCATGTTGGATAAGCAATCAATTCGATATCCTTTGTTACTCGTGCTGCTGACTGTCTTTCGAATTCACTCAAAATCAGATATGCCTTTCCCTCTGCTGTAATAACCGCAATTGTAAGACCGGTATTTACTGACTTATATAGAAATGGACTGGCAAAACCTGTCGCATAAAAAATGGCATCCGGTGAAGTTAAAAGAATGGCATCATAATTTTCTCTTTGTATACCAGAAACAATTTTTTGTAAAATCTCTTTTTGATTTCTACCCTGTATCATCTTCATTCCTCTTTTCATATTTGTATATCATGTTTTCATCCATCTGCCTGATATCTGCCAAATGACAATCGAGTAGGAGAAAATTCCTCTTTATAGAGAAATTTTCGACCTCTCACACCACCGTGCGTACCGTTCGGTACACGGCGGTTCAATCAATTTAACAAGTGACACACTTTTCGGTGTAGTAGTCTGACATGGAGACTAATC
>JAGAPK010000032.1 GCA_017623295.1 Lachnospiraceae bacterium
TAACTACCTTGGAACGGAAGATTATGAGCAGATTATAGATAAGGAACTGTTTGAGAGGGTACAGAAAAGACGGGAGCAGGTAAGAATTGAGGGGAGCCGTGGAAAACACAGACCGAATAAAAGGGAAAGGCTCATATTCAGCGGAGTGCTGATATGCGCAGAATGCGGATGCCCCTACAGCCATATCCAGCCGAGCCATAAAAAGGAACGGTATGGAGTGCCTAAATGGAAATGTAAAAATTATGTTTATCAGAACAGGGTATCCTGTGGTGGTGGTTTTATATCCGACAGGCAGGTAGAAGAGGTATGTACCATAGCCATAAATAAGCTGATACAGAATCCAGGACTTATAGAGAAATATGAAAAAAAGGAACAGCAGGTCAGTCCCGAATACCGCAGAATCACACGGTACATAGAAGAGACGGAAGATACGGATGCCGATGAGATGATGGCACTTTTATTCAGACAGGCTTCGGAACGATACAAAACGCTGGAGGTCAGGGATGAGGATATCAAGGCAGAGGAAATGAGGGAAACACTTGCCGGAATAGAAGAGATTGAGGAATTCGATGAGGAACTGTACCGAAATCTGATAAAGCAGATTGTGGTATATAAGGACGATTCCGTAAGAGTGATTTTTCCTAACAATAACAGTATAAAGATAGGCTACCGGGATTTATAGGGAGCCGGAAAGGAGCAGATATGCCACAGACAGCGGTAAAGAAGAAAGTATCCATGATACCTGCAAAACCGCAGTATGACAGGAGCATCAAGCTGTCAGAGAAGAAACTGCGGGTGGCAGCTTACTGCCGAGTCAGTACAGAGCTTGAGGAGCAGGAGAGCAGCTACGAGGCACAGGTGGAATATTATACCCGAAAAATACAGGAAACAGACAACTGGAAAATGGCAGGGATTTATGCCGATGACGGAAAGAGTGCAACCAACACCAAAAAGCGTGACGATTTCAATGCCATGATAAAGGATGCACTGGACGGAAAAATCGACATGATACTGACAAAGTCGGTAAGCCGATTCGCAAGAAACACGGTAGACTCCCTGCTGACCATCCGAAAACTGAAAGAAAAGAATGTGGCGGTGGTTTTTGAGAAAGAGGGTGTCAACACCTTGGATGGAACCGGAGAAATCCTGATTACCATCTTAAGCAGTCTGGCACAGGAAGAAAGCCGAAACATCAGTGAGAACACCAGATGGGGTGTGGTCCGAAGATTTGAAAATGGAAAGATGATAGTCAATCATAACAAATTCATGGGTTACACCAAAAACGAAAATGGCGATCTGGTCATTGTACCAGAAGAGGCAGAAATTGTGCGGTTGATTTTCAGACTTTATCTGGAAGGATACAGCGCTAAAAAGATAAGCCAGTACCTAGAGGAGAATGGCATAAAAACTGCTACAGGACAGGATAAATGGCATGATTCAGTAATCTTCAAAATGCTCCGCAATGAAAAGTACATGGGAGATGCTCTGCTGCAGAAGACCTACACGGTGGATTTTATGACCAAGAAAAAGGTCATCAACAAGGGAATCGTGCCACAGTATTATGTGGAAGATGACCATGAGCCAATCATACCAAAGGAATTATTTTACCGAGTGCAGGAAGAACTGGCGAGACGTGTCGCCATGAACAAGGCTGCAGTCACACGCAAGAAGAATCAGAAAAGCAAATTTTCCTCAGAATATGCCCTAACCGGTTTACTGCTCTGTGGTGACTGCGGGCAGGAATACAGAAGAGTCACATGGTCGAGAAATGGCAAAAAGAAGATTGTGTGGCGGTGCAGCAACCGATTGACAAATGGAACCAAGAACTGCAAGAAATCCGAGACATTGGAAGAAGGTGCTTTAAACAGAGCGGTCATGGAGGCCATAAACAGAATTACCTGCAACGATGGGGATTTTGTAGGAGCCTTCAGGCAGAACGTCATCCGGGTAATTGGAAGCTACGGTGGGGAGCAGGAGCCGGACGAATACGATGAAAAAATCAAAGAAAAAGAAGAAGAGATGGTGGCTCTGATTGCAGAAAATGCAAGGGTAGGTTCCTACACCGATGAATTCGATGAGAGGTACCGCAGAATAGCAGAAGAAATCACCACTTTAAAAGAGGAGCAGATAGAGGCCAGACGGAAGAAAAAGCTGGCTGACAGTTACCAACAGCGGTTGAAGGATATGGATAGTTTTCTAGAGAAACAGACCTGCCAGATACCGGAATTTGATAATGACCTTGTAAGAAGGCTGATAGCAAGCATCAAGGTAGTCTCTGCCGAGAAGCTGATAATCCAGTTCCAGTCGGGAATCGTCATGGAGCAGGAAATCAGATATGAGTAAGTGACAGGCAGGGATGACAATTGAATAAGGAAACGGAATTCCTGCCTGAGTTTATGGTAAGAATAAAATGCCCGATGGGTTCGGGCGTTTTATTGTTGGCATAAGTAATATTATTGGAGAAAATAATGTCGAGATGTTTGGGTTAGTGGTATTTTAGTGGTTAATATGTTAAAATAAAAATAGCGATATTGAATTTGGGATTCGATATATAATTGATATTAGTTATACCAATTTAGAGTGATGGAGGAGCCGGAGAGATGATTTTATCTGATAATGAAACCAAAGTCGATTTACTTAATAATGAGGCGATAGCAAAGACAATAGTTTCTCTTATTAAAGACAGCAAAGAGCAGCCAATTTCTATCGGTATTCATGGGGACTGGGGAGCAGGCAAATCTAGTATTCTTGAAATGGTAGAAAATGAAGTAAAGACGTCTACCACAGAGTCAGATAAAAAGTATGCATGCATTCGATTTAATGGTTGGAAGCATCAAGGATTTGAAGATTCGAAAGTTGCTTTAATGAGTTCTATTATTTCAGAGCTTGAAAAAAAAGAAAAACTTGGGGCGAAAGCCGGAGAAATATTAAAAAAACTGTGGGGAAATATAAATTGGATGAGCGTAGCCAAGACTGCTGGGAAAACAGCATTGGGACTTGCTACAGGCACAGCACCTCTTACATTATTATCTTCAACGATGGATATTTTGAAAGCAACAGTAACCTCTGAAGAAGGAATTACTGGAGCAATTGAGTCTATTGGTGGCTATTTAAAGGATGCCAACATTACGGAAGATACATCAAGTAATAAACAATTCTCTGAATTTCAGGATAATTTCAATGAATTGTTAGTGGATGCATCCATTGAAAAACTTATTGTATTAATTGATGATTTGGATAGATGTTTACCAGATGTGGCAATCAATACATTAGAAGCAGTAAGATTGTTCATGTTTACAGAAAAAACAGCGTTTGTAATTGCAGCAGATGAAAGTATGATACGTTATGCAGTCAAAAAGCATTTTCCAGATGCAATTGATGAAAATAAATTTAATACAGGAGATGCTTTTGCAAATAGATATTTAGAGAAATTGATTCAGATTCCATTTAGGATTCCTGCATTAGGTGAGGTAGAGGCTTGTATATACATAATGTTACTTATGGTGGGTTCAGTTTTTACAGATGAAAATCCTAATTATAAAAAACTGCGAGAAGAAGGATTATCAAGAATTAGGAAGCCGTGGAATGTAGAAAGTCTTACAGTTGATGATGTAAAAGGGATACTTGGAACGGATTATGAGAAGTCTGCAAATGAAGTATTAATTGCGACGCAGATATGTCATTTGTTGGCGCAAAATACAGATGGAAATCCTAGGAAGATTAAGCGGTTTGTAAATATGTTGCTGTTACGTTATGAGATTGCGAAGAATCGTGGGTTTGGAGATGAACTGGAACTTGCAATTTTAGCAAAGATGATGTTGGCAGAATATTATGAAACAGATTTTTATAAAGAATTAGCCAATCATTTGGATTCGGAAGGAAAGTGGGGAGAAATTCCGGAAATACTTTCTGATATTAAAAAAATGGTCGAAGACAAGGAAGCAGTGGAATCAAAAGAGCGTTGGTATGATTTGAATAAGATTGCAGAATGGCTTATTACGGAACCAGAAATTACCGATAAAGATTTGAGACCATATTACTATGCTTGTAAAGAAAAAATTGATTACTTTGCAGGCAAATCTGCTCAAAATGATTTATCGGAAGTTGTTGATTTGCTTTTCAGAGATGAAATGGCGATTGTTGGTCGTATTGAGGAATTGAAAAACCTGACAAATCAAGAAGCTGACCAAGTGTTTGATGTTGTTGTTCAAAAAATTATGGAAAGAGGTCAATTTGATACAAAACCGAAAGGAACAGATGGTTTAATTATATTGGTACAGAACAAGCCTGAACTTCGTAAAAGTTTGCTCAATTTTATAGATGCCATTCCTGTAGCTAAAGTTGGTGTGTGGATTCTACATGGATGGGATAGAGCTATTCCCAAGGATTGTGATGAAAGGAAACTTTTAAATCAATACATTGACAAACTTAAGAGTAACGGTACGCCAGTCGTTAAGGCTGCTCTAAAAAAGATGAGAGGTGATTGATAATGGGAACATCAACACATAATGGAGGACAAAAAGGGGGAACCCCGTTAGTGCCATCATGGTTACAGCAGCCTGATGAAAATATGCAGAATGAAACGAGTGGTACTCAGATTCCACCAATGGGCAATGCAGATAGATTTACTGCCCCTCGTGGTGAGTTTACAAGGTATATAAATTCAGGTGGACGGGATAGCAGTTTAGGCCGGAAGAGTGTTTCTAATTATATAAGCAAATCTTTGGGTGGTAGTTCAAATGCAACACAAAGAATGGGAGCAGCTAGAAGCAGTACAGCCAGATTATTAAATATTGCAGGTGCATTTGCTTCAGGTGGAGCAAGGGCTGTCGAACAATATCTTTCGATTGAAAATCTTTCCCACAAGACAGCAAGTGAAGCATTTATTGCTATTACGGATTTTATTTGTCCAGATGGAGGACCACAAGATGAAGGTATTGCCAGATCTGCATATATTTCTGCAATAGAAGAATCACCAGAGATAGCTACAATTAAATTTGAAGATTTAACTGCGGAACAGATTATGATAATTGTGGAACGTACTATGGCAAATGCAATATTCAGTAGAATTACAAATGATATTGGAAATAAGGTTATTTTATTGCCACAGGATAGGACTACATCGGATAGTATAATAGTTCAAATGAAAGACTTTGTTAAAGGTTCCGTATCTGATGCGGTAGCTAATCTGGACATACAGGCAGGGAATATTCGGCAAGGAGATTCATTAAGAATAGTAGATCAAGTGTATAAAGAAGCATTTGATATTATGGTAAGTGCAGGTGAAAATGAATGAATCGATATAGATTAAGAGCAAATTATGAAATTCAGAATATAGATTCAAGGAGAGAGAATGGTACAGTTATTGTTGATGTACCGATGCTTTCCGCGGATGAACTAAACTATGGATTAAACCACGTTAAGGAAAAATTATATAAAGAAAATGTATATCCTACTGAAATTGGGTTTGATATTATGTCATTGGCAACAATGGTCTATTTGGCGGATACACGAATTGAGAGAGCGATACATGGACAAGATTCTTGGTCGAGAGAAATTGAATTAGAAATACCGGTATCAAATGTAGAATTGTGGAAAACACAGATTTGTACGATTGAACGTATGCTTAAATTTCTTACAGGAGATTTATGGAAAATCGAATTATCAAGTAGAACATGGCAGTTTAGTAGACCGGACGAAATAGGAGAAAAATCAAATAAATATGATGAAGTGTCATTGTTCTCAGGAGGAATGGATAGTCTGATAAGTACTATTAATTTAATGGAGGATGGGAAAAACACTTTGCTGATAAGTCATGCTGGAGAAGCACTTACTAAAAATGCTCAAAAAAATATTGTAAATAAATTTGATGTATTATATCCAGATGTTTTACATACATGGTTGGATTTGTGGATGGTGTTTCCGCGTGATTATATTCCGGAAGGTGGAAATGATAACAATACAAGGAGTAGATCGTTTCTTTTTATAGGCTATGCACTTTTTGCAATGACAGGAATGGATAATATTAATGAACTGTTGGTTCCGGAAAATGGTCTGATTGCATTGAATGTACCATTGGATGAAACAAGAGTTGGTTCATTTAGTACAAGAACGACACATCCATTTTATCTTTCCTTGTGGAATGAATTGCTAGAGGGATTAGGGATGAATCTGTCAGTAAAAAATCCTTATTGGAATAGAACAAAGGGAGAAATGGCAGAGGAGTGTAAAAACAAGGATGTTCTTTATGAGACGATGAAATTATCATTTTCATGTTCATCACCAGGAAAAGCAAGATGGAAACAACTTAGTCAGCAACATTGTGGTTATTGTGTTCCCTGTTTAATTAGAAGAGCTGCAATGCATAAAGCGTTTGGCGATGATGGAACAGTGTATACCGAAACGTCTATTTATGAAATGCAGAATAAAAATTCAGAAGGAATGGGAATTCAATTGCGCTCTTTCCAGTATGCGATTGATAAAATAAAACAGGATAGAAATCGTGCTTTATTTTATATACATAAGCCAGGACCATTACCACAAGATGATGAATATTTGCAGGAATTAGCCGACATATATGTGAGAGGTTTATTTGAAGTAGATAATTTTATACAGAATAATTTAGCTGAAGAGGGTAGTAACAATGATTTATGATGCACATTGCCATTTGGACTTAATGGACAACATGTCAAGAATTATAACGGAGATGCAGAATTCTAATATAAGTCTATTTGCGGTTGGTACTACTCCGAAGGCGTATGATAGAGAAGTACAGTTTTGCAGAAATAACCCTCATATTAAAGTTGGGTTAGGGATGCATCCGCAATTGATTTCTAGTGGCTATGATGATATGAGACTGTTTAAAGCATTATTTGAAAGGAGCCATTATATTGGCGAAGTGGGCTTGGACTTTAGTAAAGAATATATTCAGACCAAAGAAATACAAATGCAAGCATTTTGTGATATTGTCAAGTTATGTGAGCAGTATGGAGAAAAAGTGGTTTCTGTTCATTCTCTTAAGTCAGCCAATACAGTTATTGAAATTTTGAGAGAATACAAAACACAAAGAAATAATAAATATATCTTTCATTGGTT
The DNA here is from genome assembly GCA_017623295.1 of Lachnospiraceae bacterium. Lineage (GTDB taxonomy): Bacteria > Bacillota > Clostridia > Lachnospirales > Lachnospiraceae > UBA3282. The sequence goes on from JAGAPK010000032.1 coordinate 7,096, forward strand.
TACAGGTACAATACCACAACTGGAAAAAGCAATAGAATTAGGGTGTTATTTTTCGATTAATCCAAGTATGTTAAAAACAAAATCAGGATTAGAGGTAATAAATACGATACCTGTGGACCGCATGTTGTTGGAAACAGATGCACCGTTTACATTTAAAGTTCAGCATATTGAAGAAATAGAAAAGGAGCTAAAGAGACTGGTATTAAAGATATCAGAGATCGTAAAAACGGATATGACAGATGTATTTTATGAAAATTTCAGAGAAGTGTTTAGGTATTAATAGATGCTGAGAAGTAAGCAGGATGAGAAAAGTTACACAATTACTGCCGGAGCATGAAGTTATTGCGGAAAACATAAGTAATTATGAATATATCTAATAAGGAAAATTTGGTTGAGAAAAAGATGCAAACGCTGTATACTATTATAAGATAACCGAAGAAAAGGGAGACAGAAGATGCGGTTTAGTGATATAAAAGTAGGATACATTTATAATGTAATTTTTGATCCGGTCCGAGATTGTGAATTTGATGGTAAGCATTTGGCAGTAGTATTAAAGAGAAATAATGATAAAGCAACATTTATTGTTATGCCACTTACGAGTGCACCTAATGGAGTCGGTGTGAATAAAATAAAATTAGGAGCGATGAATAGTTTGCCATCATCGTTAAAAACTAATGATACATACGCAGTATACAATCAGGTTAGAACAGTTAATGCTGATAGATTTATTGCTTTAAAAGAAGGCAGTGCAGTAAAGGAATGTCCGATGGAAAAGTATATTTTCCATAAACTATTATTTTTAGGTCTCCGAGAGATGGTATATAGTATCCCGCAAGATGAAAGGATTGAAATCTTAAAGTCTGCTTATGAAGCTGAGTTAATCTCAAAGGCAAAAGATATGGCTTATCAAATTGTAAAATTAAGGAAAGAGGAAATTCCCGATAAAAAGCAAATTGATGAATTTTTAGTACAGATTAACGAAACAATAAAAGGTGTAACATATTCTTTGGATAAGCAGCTTGTTAA
>JAGAPK010000033.1 GCA_017623295.1 Lachnospiraceae bacterium
GAACAGGCAATTGTGACACAAGGCAATGCCTATCTGATAGGCGAGAATGTAGAAGATGAACTGATAGCATTAGATAATTACTTTTCAGAAAAGTATGGTGATACTTATTCTTATGAAGTAGTAGATGTACTGGATGGCGACATTTATGTATGGAAGGTACATCTGGACGAACCATAAAGTGGAGATTGCCTTTGGGAGTGGAAAATAGAAAAGTATTGTGATATGATGAAAGTTGTGAAAAAATAAAATTTGTTTTTTGTATTATAAAACGTGGAGGATAGATAGATGAAAACATTTATTATTGCAGAAATTGGAATTAATCATAACGGTGATATGGCACTTGCCAAGAAATTGATTGATGCAGCAGTAATTGCAGGATGTGATGCGGTAAAATTCCAGAAGAGAACTGTGGACAAGGTTTATACAAAAGAATATTTGGATGGACCGAGAAAAAGTCCTTGGGGAGAAACCCAGAGAGCGCAGAAGGAAGGCTTGGAATTTGGTAAAGCAGAATATGATGAAATTGATCGTTACTGTAAGAAAAAAGCAATTGCCTGGTATGCTTCTGCATGGGATATTGATTCCCAGAAATTCTTACAGCAGTATGATTGCCAGTACAACAAAGTCGCATCTGCTATGCTTACTAAAGATGAATTGTTGGAAGAAATTGCAAAAGAAGGAAAATATACTTTCATTGCTACCGGTATGAGTAACTATGATGAAATTGACCATGCAGTAGAAATTTTTAAAAAGCATAATTGTCCATTCGAATTGATGCATTGTAACAGCACATATCCAATGCCAATAGAAGATGCTAATTTGAAACTGATTCACGTATTGGAAGAGAAGTATCAGTGTAAAGTAGGTTACAGTGGACATGAAGCAGGTACTCTGGTAAGTACATGTGCCGTTGCTGCCGGAGCAACTTCGATTGAAAGACATATTACTCTTGACAGAAATATGTATGGTTCCGACCAGAAGGCATCTATTGAGCCATATGAATTATGCAAATTAGTAAAAGATATTCGTGATACAGAGAAAATTATGGGTAACGGCGAAAAAGTATTAAGTGCTGCAGAAGAAGAAGTAAAGAAGAAACTTAGAGGTTAATTAAATGATAGAACTGATTGTATTTGATATTGATGGCGTTATCACAGATGGTTCCGTTATCATAGATTCTAATGGAAAAGAACAGAAACAGATTAACTTAAAAGATATTGATGCTATTTTCGAATTGCACCGCAGAGGATTTAAGCTTGCAGCAATTACAGGTGAAGATACCGAAATCGTTAATTATTTCGAGAAAAGATTCCCTTGGGAGTATTTCTATCGTGGAAGTAAAACGAAGAAAGAAACCATGCAGCAAATTGAGGCCGGAACCGGAATCAGCAGAGAAAATATCTGCTATATTGGAGACGGAAAATATGATGTGGAGCCTTTGACCTATGCAGGGCTTGGTTTGTGTCCCGCGAATGCGATTGATAAGGCGAAAAACGCAGCAGATATCATACTTCAGAATGATGGTGGAAAAGGTTGTATTTGGGAAATTCTGTCGATTCTGGAAAAGTATAATGACGAAAGCTGTGCGCATAACTACTTTTTCAGACGTTTGGAAGAACATACGAATATTTTCAAGAAACTGGCATCTGATCAGGAATTGACGGATAAGGTAATGGAGATTGGAGATCGCATTATCGAAATCCTGAAAAAAGATGGTGGTCTTTATTTGTGTGGTAACGGTGGAAGTGCGGCAGATGCCCAGCATATTGCCACAGAATTTATCAGCCGTTTCTACAAGGAACGTCCGGGATTAAATGCAGAAGCTTTGACAGTAAATACCTCTACTTTGACAGCAATCGGTAATGATTACAGTTATGAGCGTGTATTTGCGCGACAGCTGGAAGCAAAAGCCAAGCCGGGTGATATTGTAATAGGAATTACGACAAGCGGTACTTCCAAGAATGTATTGGAGGCACTTCGCTATGCCAAAGAGAATGGTATGGTAACGGTACTTTTGATGGGTGGATTTGAAAATCCGGAACTGAATGATGAGGCTGATTATATTATTAAAGTACCATCATTGATTACACCAAGAATACAGGAAGCACATATATTTATTGGACATGTTATTGCAGAGTATGTAGAACACAGGATGTTTGGAGGACAATAAGGAGTAAACGGATATGAATTCTATATTGGAAAGATATTTAATTTCGGATCAAGTTTGTATTATAACCGGAGGGGCAGGTTTGCTTGGAAAGAAGCATGCCGAAGCAGTTCTGGCAGGAAACGGTATACCGGTATTACTTGATATTTCGGATGAAGCACTGCAGAAGGCACAGAAAGAATTGTGCGAACGTTACCCGGAAGCTAAGATAGAGTGTTTTAAGGCAGATATCACCAAAGAAGAAGAACTGGTTGCAATTCGGGAAACATTGCTTGACAGATATGGGCACATTGACATTTTAATCAATAATGCAGCCAATAATCCGAAAATGGAAGAAAAATCAGCAAATCTCGGAAATATTCGTTTCGACAATTTCCCGATGGATATCTGGATGGGCGATATCGCTGTTGGACTAACAGGTGCTTTTCTTTGTTCTAAAGTATTCGGAAAAGCAATGGAAGACCAGAAGAAAGGGGTTATTTTAAATATTTCTTCTGATTTAGGTATTATTGCACCGGATCAGAGAATCTATCGTAAAGATGGTGTCAAAGAAGAAGACCAGACGATCAAACCGGTAACTTACTCCGTAATCAAGCATGGTCTGCTTGGCTTAACAAAATATCTTGCTACTTATTGGGCAAATAAGAATATCCGTGTAAATGCAATATGTCCGGCAGGTGTAGAGAACGGTCAGAATGAAGAATTCATGAAAAAACTGACGAATCTGGTGCCGATGGGCAGAATGGCGAATGTAGAAGAGTATCAGTGTACAGTATTGTATATGATATCGGAAGCAAGTTCTTATATGACAGGTTCTACTGTGATTATCGATGGCGGAAGAACATGCTGGTAGGAGAAGTGTGATGAAGATTGGATTCATGCAGGGTAGATTAACCGAAAAAAATGGTTTTTTTCCACAAACATTCCCTCAAAACGAATGGGAGAAAGAGTTTGAAATGGCATCAACGCTGGGCTTTTCTTGTATGGAATGGATGTTTAATGCGGATGGATGGGAGAAAAATCCGATTATAACAGACGAGGGCATTGAGGCAATATTAAACAGGTGCGAACTTACCGGAATTAAAGTTAGTGGCATCTGTGTCAATTATTATATGAAAGAAAGCATTTATGATGATAAGACAGATATTTTATCCAGACTTATAAACAGTGCAAAGAAAATAGGTTGTAAGAATATTATTTTGCCTTTGTTCGAAGCAAGTGACATAGAAACCTATGGCGAAGACGGTTTTGCTATTCTGGAGAAAATCTGCAATAAAGTAGTGGATGATGAAGTACAGATCCTATTAGAAACAGATATTTCTATGGAGAAAGCGGCAGAATTTTGTAATCGTTTTTCGGGTAATGTCGGCATCTGTTATGATATTGGAAATGCGACCGGACTCGGAAAAGATGCTGTTTATGAGATAGAGAAATATGGACAGGCTATCAAGAATGTGCATTTGAAGGATAAAAAGAAAGGTGGAACAACTGTGTTGCTTGGCATGGGAGATGCCCCTTTTGCAGAGTGTTTCAGACAACTTGAAAAGATAAATTATCAAGGCTGTTTTATTTTGGAATCATATTATGAAAAGGCTGTAGAAGATACGAAACAAAATTTTGAATATATAAAGGACATATTAGGATTATGAAAATTTTATTGATTGGACTGGGTAGCGCCGGACAGCGTCACATGAGAAATTTGAAACGTATTTTAGGTGAAGAAGTAGAATTTATCGCTTATAGAGTACGAAAACTTAATCGACTTTTTGATGATAATCTCAATGTTGTAGAAGGACAGAGTGTAGGAGAGGCATATCATATTAAAGAGTTTGATGATTTGGAGAAAGCACTGGATGAAAAACCGGATATTGCTTTTATCTCTAATCCGAATAGCATGCATATTCAGTGTGCGCTTCAGGTAGCTAAAAGAGGAATTGATATTTTCTTAGAAAAACCGGTGTCCAACAATATGGAAGGTATTGATGAACTCCAAAAAATTGTGAAAGAAAAGCAATTGGTAGTGTATGTAGGATATCAGATGCGTCTGCATCCATGTATTCTGAAATTAAAAAATGACATTGAAAATAATCAGATTGGAAAAATTGTTTCTGTCGATTGTCAGATGGGTGAGCTTTTAACCCGTATGCATAAATATGAAGATTACAGACATATGAATGAGTCCAAGAAATCAACAGGTGGTGGAGTAGTCCTTTGTCAGATTCATGAGTTGGATTATTTATACTGGGTTTTTGGTATGCCGACAGAAATTTTCAGTATTGGTGGAAAATACAGTGATTTGGAAATTGAAGTAGAAGACGGAGCAACTACACTGTGCAAATATGAAAAGGATGGGTATACATTCCCAATCGTGATTCATCAGGACTTTTTGCAGACTCCGCCTGTAAGAAAATGTAAGGTAATTGGAACTGAAGGTCAGATAGAACTGGATTTATTGCAGAACGAATATACATTATATACAAGGGAAGCAGTCAGAGAAGAACGATATGTTAATTTTACCAGAAATGATATGTTCATCGAAGAAGTAAAAAGATTTTTGGAATATGTCAAAACAAGAAAACAGGAAACATTAACATTAGACGATGGACTTGGAAGTTTAAAAATTGCATTAGCAATTAAAGAATCCATGAATGCAGGTATGCCGGTTAAATTGGAAAAATAAATTTTTTTGGAACCGGATGAAAGGATAAAAAATGAAATTATCAGATTATGTATGGGATTATGTGAGTAAATTAGGTGTTAAACATGTATTTATGTTCCCGGGTGGCGGTGCAATGCACTTAGTAGATTCTTTAGGGAAAAATCAGGATATGGAATATGTTACTTTGTTACACGAACAGGCATGTGCGATGGCAGCAGAAACTTATTCCAGAATCGATTATAATTTAGGGGTTGCGCTTGTGACAACCGGACCGGGTGGAACAAATACTGTAACAGGTGTTGCTGCCGCGTGGTTGGAATCTACACCTATGCTTATTGTTTCAGGACAGGCCAAAACGGAAGATTTGAAAGATGGTTATGGAGTGAGACAGCGTGGTAATCAGGAAATTGGTATCGTAGATGTAGTATCATCTATTACCAAATATGCAGTTACAGTTAAGAATCCTAATCAGATTAAATATCATTTGGACAGAGCAGTATATGAAGCTAAAAATGGCAGACCGGGCCCTGTCTGGCTGGACATCCCATTAGATGTTCAGGCGGCAGAGATTGATGTGGAAAAACTGGAATCTTACGCTCCCGAAACAGTGAAGGATGAGATATGTGAAAAGCTTCATGAGCAGGTAGCAAAGACGGTTGAACTTCTGAAAAATGCGAAACGTCCTGTTATCATTGCTGGTCAGGGCATTGAGAGAAATAACGGAAAAGAAGCTTTTAGAGAATTGATTGAGAAGTTGCAGATACCAACACTTTTTAGTTGGATTGCAGTAGAATTGCTGGCTCATGACCATCCGTGTAATCTTGGCAAACCCGGAATGGTAGCACCTAGATATTCCAATTTTGCCATGCAGGATTCCGACCTTATTATCGCGATTGGAACCAGACTTGACCCTGCTATGGTTGGATATAATCCGGATGATTTTGCACCGGGAGCACAAAAGGTAATTGTGGATATTGATGTTAATGAACTTAATAAGTTCAAATTTGATATTGATTTAAAAGTGCAGGCTGATGCGACAGCTTTTGTTAAAGAATTATTGGAGCAGATAAAAGAGATTCAGTTGGATGCTTCCGTTTCAGATTGGTTAAAACAGTGTCAGGAATGGAGAAACCAATATCCGGTTGTGTTAGATGAGTTTAAGAAAGATGAGGGAGCAGTCAATCCATATTTCTTCATTGATACTTTATCTGACAAGCTGGCAGATGATGATGTAGTTATGCCGGGAAGTTCCGGTGCCGGAATTGATGTATTCTGGATGTGTATAAAAAACAGAAAAGATCAGAGAATGTTAGCAACCGGTTCTTTGGGATCTATGGGATATGGTATTCCGGCAGCAATTGGTGCATGTCTTGCTTCCGGTAAAAGAACGATTTGCGTAGAAGGTGATGGCAGTCTTCAGTTAAATATTCAGGAGCTGGCAAGTATCAAAGGAATGAATCTGCCGATTAAGATTTTTGTAAACGGAAACGGTGGATACCTTTCTATTATGAATATGCAGCGCAATCACTTTGGAGGTAACTTTGTTGGTGCAAATGATACCAGTCATTTGTATATTCCGGATATTGTAAAAGTAGCACAGGCTTACGGATTAAAGACGTTTGAGATAAAAACGCATGAAGAAACGGCTGGTGTGATTTCACAGGCTCTGGAAGCAGAAGGACCAACTTTATGCTATGTGCATATGAAAGATGATATTCCGATTCAGCCAAAGGTTATGTCACGAGTAGCAGAAAATGGTTCGATGGTTTCAGGAACATTAAGGGATTTGTGGCCGTTTTTGGATGAAAACTAAATTGTCCTATAAAAAGATGGGAGAATAGAATGAAATTTGCGAATTTGATAGCCCAAGGAAATAGCGAAAGAAATTATGGCGACGATATACAAATGCATGCCATAAGAGTTTTGTATGACTATATGGGAATTGACTATAATGATGTTGTCCGCATTACGGTAAGTGATTTATTTAATTATGATGGGGATGAATATCTGGTAGTTCCGATTAATAATCCTTTTTGGGGTGTATATCCTAAACTTTCTCCAAAGATTTTACCGGTATATCTGGGCATCAGTGTTTTGAATGATTCAGCAGCTGAAAGCTTGAAGTGGAAAGAGTTTGAACCAATTGGATGCAGAGATCAGCATACTTTTGATTTGATAAGAGCACGGGGGATTCAGACGTATCTGAACGGTTGTATGACCTTAACGTTGCCAAAAGCAAAAGATCGTTCTAAAGCAGATAAGGTTTATATTGTAGATGTCAGCGATGAATTGCTGGAGAAGATTCCGGAGGAGTTGAAGGAATCAGCTGTTTATCAAACTCAGCAAATTTGGGGACGGGAAGTCACAGAAGAAGAATCATTGGCAGCTTATGAGGAATATCAAAGAGAAGCAAAGCTGGTAATTACCTCCAGACTTCATTGTGCAGTTCCGTGTCTGGCTTTCGGAATACCTGTTATTCTGGCAATGAAAGAAATCTCTTTTAGAATGGGCTGGCTTCATAAATTGATTCCGATTTATGATGAAGAGCATTTTGACGAGATTGATTGGAATCCACAACCGCTTGAGATAGAAGATTTGAAGGAAGCCATTCGGGAGAATGCTGCGAAAAGAGTGCGGGAAACGTGGGATAAGTACTATTCCCAATATAGAATTAGTGAGATATATGAAGATAAAAATTTCAAACCGACTTTGATTGAAGGTATGAACGAACCAATTAATTATTTGAAAAGTAATTGGGTAGAGGAAGATGCCCACAAATATATGCTTTGGGGAGTTGTTCAAACCGCAGAGAGTCTGTATCAGTATATTTCAGAGCATTATCCAAATGCAGAATTAGTTGGAGTTATTGATGCATATAAAACATTGGAATTTCATGGAATGACAACTGGTAAATTAGAATTACTTGAAAATCTGAGTGACGATGTAACTATATTTGTCACAGCCGAGAAGGCGAGTTTTATGGCACTAGAAACTTTTAAGGAATTAGGCATAAAGAATTATGTAATATGTTGGAAAAATAGAAATAGCAAAATGCAGGAAGCATAAGATTATTTTGGAGTGATAACTTGGCAAAAAAAGTATTGATTACGGGAGCATCCGGTTTTATTGGTAAAAACCTGTTAGAGGGTCTTGCGGAAGATTATGCGGTTTATGCACCCGGCAGAAATGAACTGAATCTGCTTGAACAGGAGAGCGTAGAACGTTATTTAGAAAAGAATCAGTTTGATGTTATTATTCATTCGGCAAACACAAATAATACCAGAAATAAGCAGACAACGGCTTATGATTCATTAGATGGTAATTTACGAATGTTTTTTAATCTGGAAAGATGTCATGATTCTTTCGGGAAAATGTACTATTTTGGTTCCGGAGCAGAATACGATAATCGACATTATTCTCCTTCTATGAAAGAAGAATATTTCGGGACCTATATGCCTCAGGATTCTTATGGTTTTTCGAAATATATTATGTCCAGGACTTGTGAAAACAGTAAAAATATATATGATTTACGTCTGTTTGGTGTATATGGAAAATATGAGGAATGGGAAAGAAGATTTATTTCCAATGCTATTTGCAGAGTTTTAAAAGGCAAAGATATTACGATACGACAAAATGTCTACTTTGATTATTTATGGATAGACGATTTGGTTGATATTATGAAGTGGTTTATTGAACATGAACCGAAGCATAAACAGTACAATGTATGCAGAGGCAGCAAAATTGATTTGTACAGTCTTGCGGGAATTGTAAAAGAAACCTTGAGCAGTAATTGTGATATCCTGGTGGGAGAGGAAGGTTTAAAGCCGGAGTATACAGGTGATAACAGAAGATTATTACAGGAATTAGGCAGTTACTCTTTTACTGGATTTGAAGAATCTATTCGTGATTTATGTGATTATTATAAGAAGCATATTGAGTTGATTCAGGAAGAACTGCTCTAGATGAACGTGTGGAAATTGAAAGTGGAGAATATGAGAAAGAAAATTAGTATTACCGTACCATGTTATAACGAAGAAAAAAATGCCAGACCGATGGCAGAGGCATTAACAAATGTTATGCAGTCATTAGATTATGACTATGAAATTATCTTTACAGATAATTTTTCCAAAGATGGAACGCGGGCAGTTTTGCGTGAATTAGCAGCGGAAGATTCTCATATTAAAGTTTTAATGAATAACAGAAATTATGGCGTTGACGGACGTTCTGCGCGTAATACCATTCGTTATTGCAGTGGAGATGCTATTATAAATATTCCATGTGATTTTCAGGAGCCGCCAGAGTTAATTCCAGAGTTTGTGAAATATTGGGAAGAAGGCTATAAGGTAGTCTGCGGTCAGAAAACAGGTTCAAAAGAAGGTGGAATAAAGTATTTTTTCCGTTGCCTGTACTATAAGATTATTAAGACTTTTTCTGATATTCCACAGTATGAAAATATTTCAGGCATTACTTTACTTACCAAAGATGTATATGATGAAATTTTAAAAATAGACGAAGACATTAAGCTTCGACATGCGATTGCGGATATGGGATATCCGGTAAAAATGATTCCATATGTCCAGGAGAAGCGTAAAAGCGGTAAATCAAGTTATAATATTTGGCGCTATCTGACCTTTGCAATTGATTCTATGGTAAATACGTCGGTTAGTCCGCTCCGTATCATGACAGTAGTTGGTTTCTGCATGTCTGTCATCAGTTTTTTAATCGGCGTTGTATATTTGATTATGAAACTGGCTTTATGGCATCGGTTTCAGGCCGGTGTTGCGCCAATGTTAATTGGTATGTTGTTTTTAGGTTCGGTTCAGCTTCTCTTTTTGGGAATTCTGGGCGAATATATCGGTGTAATTTTACGGAAAGTATCGAAACGACCGGATGTTATTTTGAGTGAAAAAATAAACTTCGATGATTGTAATAATGATAAAAATGAACATTGACTTAAAGGTGCTTAACTGATAAAATTTTGATAAACACAATATAGTAATTTGTTTTGTAACTGCATATGATACTAGTGTGATAAGAAGTTTGGGAGAACAATATGTACATTTATATTGAAATTGAAGATTTGGTTGCGAATGCGTTGATTGAACTTGTAGAGAAGAAAGGCCAGCGAGAGGTACTTTTTAAAGATTTGGATGAATACGGCGCACGTGTAGTAGATGTACTTAGCAGTGATGGGGAAACAAAGGCAGTGCTGGTTGTTTCAAGAGAAAGTCAGATGGCTATGTTGGAAGATTATACGGATATGTTTGAGCCTTTTGAACGGGATGGAGCGAAAGGAATCCGTTTAAAGGATGGTATTATGCCTATTCAATTATGGAAGCGTTTTTGTGCATCTTTATCTTTGAAAGTTCTTGAAGCATTTCAAGCATTAGCAACAAAAGAGGCATTTCGCCAATCAGTAAGTACTAAGTCGGTACAAATATTTCAAGATATCAATTTGTACATTAAAATATTTGAATTAGCATGTTTGCTTCATGATGTGGGACATGCCCCTTTTTCGCATACTGGAGAGAGTTTTTATCTATATAAGGGAGAACGTGCAAAATTACATGAGCAAATTATAAAGCTTACCGGAGATACGGAACTGGAAAAAGAAATTATTGACGTAGATAAAATGGATTATTTAATCAGGGACTCCTATGTAACAGGATTTGATACAGTATCTATTGATTACATAAGATTATTGAGAAGCATTAATGTAGTAATATAGTCTGAGTATTTTAAAATATGTTTTGATAAGTCAGCAGTCAGTGTTATAGAAAATGTAGTATATGCCCATGAAGAGAATTAATTCGTGATATGCTTACCTTATCAACGGAAATGGTAGTAGGAGACAGATTATTATAATCAAAAATCAAAATGACGAAGAAAATGGTAGATACAAATAGACAATCAAAACAAGATTACCTCTGGAACACTGCAGCAGGATTGATTAACGCAGCAGAAGCAGTAATAATGTCCATGATAGTAACACGAGTGACTGGGCTTGCTGATGCGGGAATGCTGACCATAGCGTTTGCAATCGGAAATCTGATGATGCCAATCGGAAAATTTGGTATTCGAAATTATCAGGTAACAGATATTGAGAATAAGTTTTCTTTTGCAATTTATTTTAAGACCCGTATGATTACGGTTCTGTTGATGCTGTTATCTACAGCAGGATATCTTGTTTATGCGTATGAGAAATTGCAGTACAGCAGTGATAAAATCGGAATTATTTTGGCCATCTGCATGATATATGTGGTGGAAACTGTTGAGGACGTCCTTTGGGGATATTATCAGAGAAGACACCGCTTAGATGCGGGGGCTAAAATGTTTTGTTTTCGTTGGATGGGCATATTGGTAGTATTTCCGATTGCTTTGTGCATAACAGGAAGTTTGTCAATTACGTTAGGTATTTGCTTTATTGTTTCAGTTATACTGTTCATCGTTTTAGTGAGAATATTCCATCCGCAAATCAGCAGTGCAGAAGATAAAAATTTAACATGGAGATTGAAGAAAGATGATTTTCCGGTAATCTGGCAGCTTCTTAAAATTGCTTTTCCACTGTTTGGTATCGCTTTTTTATCTTTTTATGTGAATAATGCGCCAAAATATGCAATTGATGCATGGTTGACGGAGGAGATGCAGGCTTGTTATGGATTTGTGGCAATGCCTGTTTTTGTGATTGGATTGTTGAATAATTTTGTATATCAGCCGACTTTGGTGCCGATGGCAGCGGAATGGGAACAGAGAGAGCAAAGTAAATTCCGAAAACGAATTACCAGACAGCTGGTGGTAATTCTTATTATTACTGTGATTTGTCTGGCCGGTGCTTACCTTCTTGGAATACCGGTTTTGTCCTGGCTGTATAATACGGATTTAAGTGGATTTAAAGCAGAACTTTTGATACTTCTTGTAGCCGGTGGTTTCCTGGCAATGTCAGGGTATCTGAGTGTAGTGTTGACAATTATGCGTTACCAGAAGGATTTGTTGTGGCCTTATTGTCTGATTGCAGTAATTGCGCTTATCGGTTTGAATCAGATTGTATCAAGGTATGCGACAATGGGAGCTGCCGTTTGCTATATGGCCCTGATGATGTTATTATGTTTCATATATGGGGTAATTTTGGTAGTCAGACTGAAAGGAACGAAGGAATGAAAGTAGTTATCTTAGCAGGTGGACAGAGAAGTACAATCAGCAATGAACAGGAAGGAATTCCAAAACCGATGGCGGAAATCGGCGGTAAGCCGATGCTTTGGCATATTATGAAAAGTTTCTCTGCCTATGGTCTTAATGAATTTGTTATTTGCGGTGGTTATAAGGTAGATATGATTAAGGAATATTTCATGGATTATTATATCTATCAGTCGGATATTACAGTAGATTTGCAGACCAATACAATTCAGATTCATAAAAATCGAACAGAAGACTGGAAGGTTACGGTAGTGGATACCGGATTGTATTCTGCAACCGGACAGCGTATTGCGCAGATTCAGAAATATATTGAAGAAGACAACTTTATTGTAACCTATGGTGATTGTTTATCTGACATCAATGTGCGAGAATTAATTGCCTGTCATGAAGAACAGGGAAAAATTGCTACTATGGCAGTTGCCAGACCGACAGGTCGAAATACAGCGTTGGAAATTGATGTAGATGGCCAGATTGTGAAGAGTCAGAAAATGGGAATGAATAATCAGGCATGGGCGAATGCGTGTTTTTATGTTTTGAACAAGAAAGTTTTTGGATCTTTGAATGGTAATTATAGCTTAGAACAGCTTTTGACCGATTACCTGGCAGACAAGGGGCAGCTTGTTACTTATAAACATTACGGCTTCTGGGCTCCGGTGGAAACTTATCGTGACAGAGTAAATATGGAGAATCTCTGGAACGCGGGAATTGCACCTTGGGCAGAATAAGATAGGATTGCGATGTTAAAAAGTAGTTTGAGTGAAGGGTAACAGTAAGTTATGAAAGTTGTTATTTTAGCAGGTGGAAAAGGCAGCCGAATCAGTGAAGAATCGGTATTAAAGCCCAAACCAATGGTTGAAATAGGCGATAAGCCGATTTTGTGGCATATTATGAAGACCTATTCTACTTATGGATACCATGATTTTATTATATGTTGTGGTTATAAAGGACATATTATAAAAGATTATTTTGTCCATTATTATATGTATCAGTCGGATGCGACATTCCATTTAAAAGATAAACGAAAAGAATATCATCATTCCACTGCCGAACCCTGGCGAATTACATTAGCGAATACCGGTCTGGAAACCTTGACAGCAGGAAGAATTTTAAAAATCAAGGATTATATCGGAGATGATGAAACGTTTATGTTGACTTATGGAGATGGTGTGGCGGATGTGGATATTCCGGCATTGCTTGCTTTTCATAAGGAACATGGCAAAATTGCGACGATTACCACAACACAGCCGGCAGGGCGTTTTGGCGCGATTAAAATGGACGAAAACGGTATCATAGAGAGCTTTAAAGAGAAAGCGAGAAAAGACCAGTCGTGGGTAAATGCGGGATTTATGGTCTTAAACAGAGAAATCTTTGATTATCTGGGGGATGGATCCGAGATGTTGGAGGCAACGCCTTTTGAAAAGCTGGCAGCAGATAATCAGATGGCGGCATATAAACATCCGGGGTTCTGGTCACCGATGGATACGGTACATGACAGAGCTTATCTGGAGGGCTTGTGGAGTAGCGGACAGGCACCCTGGAAGATTTGGGAATAGTTAATATCGTGAACGGATTTCAATAAAATGAAGAAGAACTAAGAAACAGTGGAGAGATAGATATGAGTCAGAAAACAGAGCAGCAGGCAAAAGAAGAAATTTTAGGTTTGGTAAAAGAATATTGTGAAACTTACCATAATGTGAAGAAACCATTTGAAGAAGGACAGCGTATTCCATATGCTTCCAGAGTCTATGACAGTGCGGAAATGGTAAATCTGGTAGATAGTGCATTGGAGTTCTGGTTAACATCAGGCAGATATACAGACCAGTTTGAGAAGCAGATGGCAGAATATTTGGGAGTTCGCTTTTGTTCTCTTGTAAATTCCGGTTCTTCCGCTAATTTGATTGCTTTTATGGCATTGACATCTCCTTTATTGGGCGAACGTGCAGTAAAGAGAGGGGATGAAGTAATCACAGTGGCAGCAGGCTTTCCAACTACAGTAGCTCCTATGATTCAGTATGGTGCGGTTCCGGTTTTCGTGGATGTAACAATTCCACAGTATAATATTGATGTAAACATGTTGGAAGAAGCTTTGTCTGAGAAGACCAAAGCTGTTATGATTGCACATACATTGGGCAATCCGTTTGATTTAAAAGCAGTCAGTGAATTTTGTAAGAAGCATAATCTCTGGTTAGTAGAAGACAATTGCGATGCGCTTGGTTCAGAATATACAATGAATGGCGAAACAAGGTTGACAGGTACGATTGGCGATATCGGAACTTCCAGTTTCTATCCACCACACCATATGACAATGGGTGAAGGTGGAGCGGTCTATACCAATGACCCGATTTTAAATAAATGTATTCGTTCTTTCCGCGACTGGGGAAGAGATTGTGTCTGCCCTTCCGGATGCGATAACTTGTGCGGACACCGCTTTGACAGACAATATGGCGAACTTCCTTTAGGCTATGACCACAAATATGTATATTCTCATTTTGGATATAATTTGAAAGCAACAGATATGCAGGCAGCTATCGGTTGTGCGCAGCTTGAGAAATTCCCTTCTTTTGTAGAGCGAAGAAGACATAATTTTAATCGGTTGAAAGCAAATCTGGTAGCAGCAGACAGTACAGAACATATTTTGGATAAGCTGATTCTGCCGGAGGCTTGTGAGAATTCCAATCCAAGCTGGTTTGGTTTCCTGATTACCTGCAAAGAAGGTGTCAGTCGTAACCATGTAGTACAATATATGGAAGAACATGGTATTCAGACAAGGATGTTATTTGCCGGAAATCTGACAAAACACCCTTGCTTTGATGAGATGCGGGCTGCCAAAGAAGGCTATCGTATTGTAGGAGAACTGAAGAATACAGACCGCATTATGGCAGATACTTTCTGGATTGGCGTTTATCCGGGAATGACAGATGAAATGATTGACTATATGGCGAAGACATTGATTGAGGCAGTGAGATAATATTATGTTTGATTTTGGATTAGATTTTTATCAGGGCAAAAAGGTGTTAGTGACCGGACATACCGGTTTCAAAGGAACATGGATGTGTGCGATGTTATTACGGGCAGGAGCACAGGTAACTGGTTATGCGTTAAAACCGCCAACCGAACCAAGCATTTATGAACTAAGTGGCATGGATGTCAAAATCAACTCTATCATAGGTGATATCCGAGATTTAGAGCACTTGCAGAAAGTGTTTGATGAGGTGCAGCCGGAAATCGTTATTCATATGGCAGCACAACCGATTGTCCGTGAATCTTATAAAAATCCGGTTTATACTTATGAAGTTAATGTAATGGGAACCGTTAATATTCTGGAATGTGTTCGTATGCATTCCAGTGTCCGTTCTTTTGTCAATGTTACAACGGATAAAGTGTATTTGAATAAAGAGTGGGAATGGGGATATCGTGAAAACGAAGAACTCAATGGATATGACCCATATTCCAATTCAAAGTCTTGTTCCGAATTGGTAACAAGCAGTTATAAAAATTCCTTTTTTCAAGCAGGAACTGATGAGCAGGCAGCAGAAACCGAGGTGGCTGCTATCTCTACGGCAAGAGCCGGTAACGTAATCGGTGGCGGTGATTTTGCCACAGACAGAATTATTCCGGACTGCATTCGTGCTGCCTTAGAGGGAAAAGAGATTATTGTCAGAAATCCATACTCTACAAGACCGTATCAGCATGTTTTAGAGCCGATAGCCGTTTATTTAATGATTGCCGCCAAGCAATACGAAAATCATGAATTTGAGGGCAATTACAACGTGGGACCGGACGAAACAGATTGCTATACAACAGGCGAACTGGTAACTTTGTTCTGTGAAAAGTGGAATCAGGCAACCGGGCAACAGATTTCATGGAAGAATGAATACGATGGAGGCCCTCATGAAGCGAATTTCTTAAAGTTGGATTGTTCCAAACTGAAGAAAACTTTTGGCTGGAAACCAGTCTGGAATGTGGAAAAGGCTATGGAAATGATTGTCGGGTGGAGTGTGGCATATCGGGATGGTAAGTCTGTGGAAGCAGTCATGGAGAAACAGTTAAAAGAATTTTTGGAGAAAAAACAGACAGCAGAGCCGTAGAAGGCTTTGCTGTTTTTGCATATGAATACAGAACACAAAAATGACACAATTATCCTGTGCTATTTGTTGTATAATATGATAAAGTAAAAGTAGAATAAGTTTATGATAAAGCAACGTTTAGGTGGAGATAACTTTATGAAGATAACAATGGATAAAAGAAGAGTGAAAAATATATTACATAAAATAACAGCATACCTTCTTATCGCTTGTATGATTTTTGGCACTAATACCATGTCGGTTTCAGCCACAACCGATACAACAAATAGTGGAATAAACGCGCTGACAACCGGTGAGCCGGAAACTGGAACGAATGAAGGAGATATAGAAACGAATGAAGACGTATCTCCTGAAGGTGGTAGTGAAAATGGTGCAGTTGAAGATGGCGGACAAGAATCGAATACTGACGAAGATACACCGAACGTAGAAGAAACACCTGATAAGGAAGGTTCGAATGGTAATGAGGAATCAACTGACAACGAAGAAACAGAGAATGAAACAGAATCGGATGAGGAGTCTGACAGCGAAGATATAGAAGATACGGAAGAGGAAACAGATGAAGAAGATCTACTTGAAGAGGAAGTAGACGAAGAAGAAATAATTGAGGAAGAACTGGACGAGGAAAATCCGGAAGAAAATGATGCGATTGCGGCAGCAGAGAGCGCGTTTGCAGATATTCTGGCACAGAAAGATATGATGGCACTTATTTATCTGACGGATGTGTATCATGTACGCAGTCAGGCAGATGAAGCCAGTGAAACGGTAGCTGAATTGGAAAGTGGACAGACTGTTTATTTACGAGGTGTTACGATTACAGAATCGCAGATTTGGTATCGGGTGCAATTTTGGGTGAATGGTACAGAACAAGAAGGTTATGTATTACGTGATTATCTGGCATATGCAGATGAAGACTGGCGTGCATGGGAGAATGAATACCTTAATAGCCTGATGGAAGAAAATAAGATAAACAGTGCTGCAATTGGCGGTATTAGTGCATACTCGACTTCTTATGAAGATGTGGAGGCATTTCCGGCAGGTTATCAGAGTGCATTATTGAAACTGAAGGAAACACATCCAAACTGGATTTTTGTGCCCCTGAATACCAAACTGGATTTTAATACAGTGGTTTCTAAGCAGATGGGTGAACGAAGCCTGATTCAGAAGACATCCAGTAATTCGTCCAAAGGATGGGTTGGTGCTTCATGTCCGAGTGAAAGCGGCTGGTATTATGCAACGGAAGATGCGGTGGCATATTACTTGAATCCTTGCAATTTTCTGACGGAAACTTATATTTTCCAGTTTGAGCAGCTGACCTTTAATTCTTCTTACCATTCCGAAGCGGCAGTGCAAAGCTTCCTAAATTCTACCTTTATGAAAGGAACTATACCGGGGGAAAATCAAACTTATGCACAAGCTTTTTATCAGATTGGTAAGGACAGAAAATTAAGTCCGATTCATCTGGCATCCCGCGTGTATCAGGAGCAGGGACAGGGAAATTCTGCATTGATTTCGGGTACATATAGTGGATACGAAGGCTATTATAATTATTTTAACGTAGGTGTGTATGGATCTTCCACAACGGAGAAGGTAGTCAGAGGTCTGACTTATGCCAAAAGCCAAGGCTGGAATACCAGGTATTTATCTCTGAAGGGTGGAGCGGCAACCATTGGTAATAATTATATTCGCAAATGTCAGGATACGATTTATCTGGAAAAATTTAATGTGGATTCCAATTCACCATATGGTTTGTACAATCATCAGTATATGCAGAATATACAGGCGCCGGCAAGTGAAGCTTCCACAACCAAGAAAATGTATACCAATGCAGGCAGTCTGAACTCTGCATTTGTATTTAAAATTCCGGTTTATCAAAACATGCCGGGGCTGAAACTGGACCAAACACAGGTTACTATGAATAAGGGCGAAAGTGTTACATTGACAGCTTCTGTGAATGGAACAGGTTTAGATAGCTCCAAGGTAACATGGACAAGTGATGATACTACGGTGGCAACCGTAGCAAATGGAACAATTACTGCCCAGAATGTAGGAACTGCCAATATTACAGCATCCTATGAAGGAAATGCGGTAGTGTGTAAAGTAACTGTGAATAATCATTTGAGTGGGATTTCCTTTGAGCAAGAGGAGTACATTCTAAGAAGACCTGACACGGTAGTAACGGATGGAGAAAATTTAAGTACGGAAGCAGATGATAATGTATCTACGATAGCATTGCAAGTGATTTTTGAACCGGAAGATACGACAGATGATAAAACAATCGCATGGAGTTCTTCGAATAAGAAGATAGCCACAGTAGATGCCAATGGTGTTGTGACGGCAATTGCAACCGGAGAAGCAACAATTACTGCGAAAGCGACAAAGGCAGGCAATAAAATAGCGACCTGTAAAGTAAAAGTTATTGCACCGATTTATCAGATGGAATTGACGAATGCTTCAGCATCCGACACGATTCTGGTGGGACAGAGTGTTAATTTAACAGCTGAATATTGGCCGAAAAATACTACCTCCAGTACGGAAGTGACATGGAGCAGTTCGGATACGAATGTAGCAACTGTAACCAAAGGCAAAGTGGAGGGAATCAGTGCAGGTACTGCAACGATTCGCGCAGAAGCAGCCGGATATTCTGCAACCTATGACATTACTGTGGAAGAAAGTACAGTAACTTTCATGAACCCATATTCCGAAGTTTCGTTAAAAACGATGAAGGTTGTTTATGGGCAGAAACTGACAGAAGAAGATTTTCCAGAGATAGAAACGCCGGAGGAAGAAATTTTTATCGGCTGGTATACACAAGAAGATGGGGCAGGAACAAAGATTGATACAGAAACACAGATTTTCCAGAAGGAAACGGTGCTCTACCCATATTTTGAAATATCGGGAAAAGGATTTTATGTGGTTCCGGTAGGTGATCAGACTTATACGGGAAGTGCTATTAAACCGAAGATTCAGGTATACGATGGTATTTCCTATGAGGATGGTAGTAAGGAACTTATCTTGTTGGAACTGAACAAGGATTACACAGTAACCTATAAATACAACACGAATGTAAATGGTGAAAGTAAAAATAAACCAACCATTACGGTAAAAGGTAAGGGAAATTATGCTGGAACGGAGTATGCATATTTTAATATTGTACCAAAACAGCTGACAGATACGGATATTACGGTAGCGAATCTGACGGCGGCATACACCGGCAAAGTAATCAAGAGCAATCCGGTCGTTTATCGCAATGGAAAGAAACTGGTTAAAAACAGAGATTATACGGTAACTTATCCGCAAACGGGAAGCGGAGCCTATCAGAAAGCGGGTACTTATCCGATTGTTATTACCGGAAAAGGTGGCTATACCGGTACGCTGACAATTTATGAAACCATTACAGCAGATGTATTGATGAGCAAGGTTTCCATTGGTAAAATATCGAATCTGAAATATGATGATGCATTAGTAGATAAAGAAAATGGAATCGGTATTGAACCGGATGGACTTGTTGTAACCTATAAAGGTAAAAGGCTGGAAGAAAGTACAGACGGTATTAATGGCGATTATACGGTAAAATATTATAATAATATGGCAGTCGGAACTGCGACGGCAACGATTACTGCTGTGGAAGGCAGTGGTTATACCGGAAGCAAAAGTATTACGTATAAGATTACAGGTACTTCAATTGCTAAAGCAAAGGTTACCGGACTTGTAGCGAAAACATATACCGGTACAGAAGAAGATATGTGGCAGAAGGATGTTGTGCTGACGTTGAATGGGGAAGAATTGACACCTAGTACAGACGGCGGTATAACAGGCGATTATATTGTTTCCTATCAGAATACGCATAAAGTCGGAAATGCAACGATTAGTTTCAAAGGCGTAAATGAATATACAGGAACGATTAAGAAAACATATCGAATCAATGCTTATGATATTGGTACTGATGCAGTATCAGAGACGCCTTCTATAAAATTGCAGTATTATACAGAGAATGACAAAGAGAATATACAATCGATTTCTTCTTTGAATGAGATTACTGCATCTTATATGAAAAATGGCACTAAACCGATGGTTCTGCTTTACTTTAATGATATTGCATTGGTATATGGCAAAGATTATACAATTGCCTATAAGAATAACAATGCGGTTACGACAGAGACTATGAAAGCCAATAAACTGCCAACCATTACCATTACCGGCAAAGGTAATTATAAAGGCAAAATAACAGGTAATTTCCGGATAACAGATGGTGACATGTCTGATGCAAACGGCAAAATCATTATGACGGCAAAAGATGTTGTTTATAAGAATAAGAAAAATGCTTATAAAACAACAGTTGTACTGACGGATGCAAACGGCAAAAAACTGCAGGCAGGAAAAGATTATGAGAAAACTTTGATTTATACCTATGCAGAAGATACATTCCTGTGTGGAACAGATGGCGGTATTATTGTAAGAAATGCGGGAGAACTGGTGGAAAGTACTGATATACCGGATGCAGGAACTACTATCAAGGTTACAGTAAAGGGCAAGGGTGCATATGCCGGTGGAGAAACACAGTCAGAGTTATCGACTACTTATCGTATTACTTCGGCAGATATTTCAAAAGCAAAA
The DNA here is from genome assembly GCA_017623295.1 of Lachnospiraceae bacterium. Classification (GTDB taxonomy): domain Bacteria; phylum Bacillota; class Clostridia; order Lachnospirales; family Lachnospiraceae; genus UBA3282. The sequence continues at coordinate 20,720 of JAGAPK010000033.1, forward strand.
GTAAAAGTATCAGCTAAAGTATACAACAACGGCAGACCGGTAACACTGACCGAGGAGAATCTAGTGATTACTTTGAATGGTGCAACCTTAAAACTTGGTGAGGATTATGTCATTGATGAAACGACATATACGAATAACACCAAAAAAGGAAAAGCGACTGTTGTCATAAAAGGAACCGGTAATTATGGCGGTACAAAGAAGATAACCTTTACGATTGGTAGCAAAACTTTAGTCTGGTGGAAAAATCTGTTATAAATATTGTTTTAAAAAGCACGATATGGATGCAATATATTCCATATTGTGCTTTTTTTATCTACTATATCTTGTATAGTTGAGAATAAATTGGTATAATTTAGATTGGTTCATTATTAACAATTATTATTAGAAATAATTAGCATAGGATAAAAGGTGGAGGAACAGATGAAAAAGAGAAGAGTATTTGCACTATTTCTTGCGTTGAGTATTGCGTTTAGTTCTAACGGTTTTACAGTTTTGGCATCAGAAACCAATCCGACAGGAAGTACTGTGAGTACTGTTGTGGAAGAAACAACAGTGACGGAAGAAACTGAAAATTCGACGGAATCAGGTGCCGGCGACGAAACCGGAACAGAAGGCGAAACCAGAACAGAAGGTGAAAACGGAAGCGGCGAAGGAACCGGAACAGAAAGCGAAACCGGAAGCAGCGAAGGAACCGGAACAGAAGGCGAAGCCGGAAGCAACGAAGGAACCGGAACAGAAGGCGAAACCGGAAGCGGCGAAGGAACTGGAACAGAAGGCGAAACCGGAAGCAGTGAAGAAACTGGAACAGAAGGCGAAACCGGAAGCAGTGAAGGAACCGGAACAGAAAGCGAAACCGGAAGTGGTGAAGATACCGAAATAGAAGAAGATACAGAAGGGGAAGACGAAACCGAGGAAGATTCTGAAGCAGAAGAAGAGACCGAGGAAGAAACTTCTGAAGAAGAGGAAGAATTAGAAGAAGACCCAACAAAGGTGAAAGAGGGGGAAGTGAGCACTGCACCAAGAATGCTTTCTTTTACAGATGAAGTTGGTATGGTAATTACTTACGATGCGAATGAAGCAGCAGCATATCAGTACACAGTCTCCAATGGTGTTCTGACTGGCATTACAACAGAATCCGGTGCTGCAGTATCTGGTAACGTAGTTATTGCTGCCGATCAGGGAATTACTTCTATTGGTGAAAATGCGTTCAAAGGAAATACAGGAATTACATATGTGAAGCTGCCAAGCGGTGTGACAAGCATTGCTGCAAATGCATTTAATGGTTGTACTTCTTTGAAGGGTATTACAATTCCGAATGGAACGGTAACAATTGGAGATAGTGCGTTTGAAGGCTGTAGCGCAATGACACAGTTAGCACTTCCGAAAACAATTACAAGCATTGGTAGTAAAGCATTTTATAATAACAGCAGATTGTTTATGGTATATATGAAGGATGCTTCTTATAGCCAGATGACAACAATCGGTGATTCAGCTTTTTATGGTTGTAGTGTTCTGGCACAGTTTTGTTCTGATACAGAATTTATTCTGCCGGGAGCGTTACAGTCAATTGGTGCATCTGCTTTTTACAATTGTCGTTCTATCAAAACGGTAACATTACCTAATACAGTTACATCCTTAGGTAATAGTGTATTTTATAATTGTACATCTTTAACGGATGTTACTTTATCAACAGGTTTATCTGTGATTCCACAGTATGCATTTTCCGGATGTAGTCGTCTGGCATCTGTGAAATTTGCAAACGGAAATACAACAATTGACAGTTATGCTTTCCAGGGATGTTATGCACTGGGCGGAATAACTTTCCCATTTACTATGGCAGAATTGAAATCATACGCCTTTTTAGGCTGTTCCAGTTTGAAGGCAGTAGAGATTCCGAATGGTATGTTAGTATTTGGTGAAAATGCTTTTCCGGATATCGATACTTTATACCTGATTGGTTATAAAGGTTCTACTGCAGAAGCTTATGCAGCAAAATGTAACATTAACTTTACAGCATTAAATGATACAGAAACAGTACAGTATTTTACATATACAGTCAAAGTATCCGGTTCGGGCAGTGGAAGTCTGAACGTAACCTGTTCCGATAAAAAGACTGATCCGAACAAGAAAAACAGCAATCAGGGTGTAAAAGCCGGAGAAGAAATTTATGTAGGTGTTGTAACATCCTCTTCCAGTAAGCTGGTAGAAGGTTCTTTGAAATGTAACGGTACTGAGATTAAGAAGAACAGTAGCGGTTATTATGTGTTTACTATGCCAAATGGTGGTGCACTGATTACAGCAGAATTTGAGAGTACCGGTGCGAATGCAACAATTAATGGTCTTGCAGAGAATGTTGAAGTAGAATTGTCTAATGGAAATGAACTGAAAATTGGACAGTATACCAGATTGTTCCTATTAGATACAAGCTCAGAAGACAATAGTCCGATTGCATCCTCCAAGATTACTTTTAAGTCCAATAAACCAAAGATTGCATCCGTAACCTCCACAGGTATGATTAAGGCATTGGCAAAAGGTGATGCAAAAATCACAGCAACTGTAAAAGGTGGCGATGGACAATATATTACCAAAGAGGTAGTTATAAGTGTTGTTCAGGTTGATGTTGAATCCATTAAACTGAAACTTTCTTCCTATGATTCTAATATTATGGAAGTGATTGAAAATACCGGAGAAGTAGCGGTTGCAGCAGTTGATCAGACGGCTGTTAAGACGGCGAAATCCTTCCAGATGAAGGCAACTGCTTATGATGCAGATGATGATGATATGTCAGTTGCTTTGAAATGGACAAGTAGTGATGCGAAAGTAGCGAAGCTGACAAAAGCTTCTACCACAGATGCTGACCCATATAATACGATTACAATTCCGGCAAATGCAAGTGGTGAAGCAACCATTACTGTAACAGCAACCAATGCTGATAAAACAGTAGTAACGCAGAAATTTATTGTTAGTGTAAGAGATTACACACCAAGATTAGCATCTTCTGCAATTACACTTAATCCAAATCAGACACAGGGAGCTGTTTTAGAGGTTATAAGTGCATATGATAGAACAGTAGATGCGGATACCGTGAAGCTTGTTTATGCGGATACTGAGAATGATTCCAGTGACTTCAGCTTGACATATGATGAAGAAAACAGTACAGATACTTGTGCAAGATTTTATGTGAAAGCGGCATATGATACACTGGAAGATGGTAAATATTCAGTTAAAGTAAGTGTTAACAATAAGAAATATATGATTCCGTTAACAATTACCGTAAAAAGAAGTGTGCCGAATCCAAAAGTAAAAATTGATACAAAAACTAAAATTAATCTGTTCTATGCAAATGATGGAACACAGATAAAACCAGTTATCAGTAACCTTGGCACGGTAACAGTTTCTGAATATAGTCTGGAACCATTGTCAGATTCCGATGATGATAAATTATTTACTGAAAATTTCCAGATTGATCCAACCACAGGTGTTATTACTCAGAAGAGTACAAATATGCAGTACACCAGCAAGAAAAAACCAGCTGTAACAGGATATCTGGTAATAAAATATGATGGTTATCAGAACAAAATAGAAAAGAAATTTAAGATTACCATTCCAACTACAACATCGAAGCCGTCTTATCAGTTAAATAAGACATCGGACACTTATAATATGGTGGTATCTGACGAGCAGACGGTAACGATTCAGTTATTGGATAAGAAGACCAAGAAAAAAGTTACACTGGATGATACTTATACCGTTACAAACCTGGCAAGTAGTACAACACAGTCTGTTGATAGTTGTATAATCAATGGGAATGGAGAGATTGAACTTACCATTCGTAGAAATCCGTCTGCCGGCAAAGTTAACTTGAAACTTACGAATAGCGCTTGGGCAGCAGGACAGTCATTTACTTATACTTATACGCTGAAAACAACAGCAAGTGATCCGAAGATTACATTGAAAAACACAACGGTAAGTCTGAATAAGGCTTATCCGGAACAGACAGCAGAGTTTAGTTTGAAGTCAAACCAGTATGATACCGAAATTGCACCGGATCAGACATTTACGGCAAATTCTAATACGAAGAATGCGGCGCAGTATGATAAACTTCAAGTAACCTATGAAAATGGCAAAGGAACGGTTGCAATATTAGATAATTCCATTACAAATGGTACATATCGATTTACAAGTTATATTTATAAGATTAACGCGAGAGGTAACAGAGTACAGACAAACAATAAAGTAACATTGATTGTCAAAGTATCAGAAAGCAAACCGACTGTAACAGTCAAAGGAACGGTTGCGCTGAATCTTGTGGCTACAGATGAGGATTATAATTATGTAGAAACCTCTGAATTAGCACTTACGGTTAAAAACTTACCGGCAGGATATGCACTTAATGAAACAACAACGCTTAATACAATTGCTTGTACAACTAAAGGTGCAGCCGGAATGGAAGATAATTTCAAATGGGATATTGAAGACGGTAAGCTGAAAATTTCTCTGTTAAATGAAGTGGCTGCCAAAACATATACCTTTGAAATGACACCAACTTTTGATTTGGCAGATGGTGACAATACAATTACTGCGAAATCTAAAATCAAGTTTAATGTTCGTATATACAAAGGAACGATTTCTGTGAATCTGACAGCAAGAGGTAAAATAAATCTGTTAGATAGAGCAGGTGGAGTATATACAGATAAAAACTGCATTACCTATACACCGACCTTAAAGAATCTGAAGGATACGGTTGTGGAGGCTAAGATTTATGATGCGGCAGACGGTATGCCACAGTGTGGAGATCCGGAAAGTGAATATTTTGATATAGAGGTAATAAACGGTAAACTTTATGTGGCACCAAAAGAAGGTGTTGAGATTGAGAACAATAAATCTTATAAAATAAAGATTTGGATGAAGCTTAACGATTACGAGTTCGCAGATGATGATGGTGGTATCTGGTTCTCCAGAGTATTGCTTATCAGAACAGCACAGACATTACCGAAGGTAACAACAAATAAAACAGATTTGAATCTGTATCTTTCCAATAAAAACTACACCACTACCTTTACAGTAACGCCGAAGGAAGGAAGTGTTGGAAAGATTTCGAAAGTAGTTTTTGGTGACAAGGATGAGAAATCAGCAGACTCTTTTGAAGTTATTTCTGTACCACAGGCAGATGGTTCTGTAAAAGTTACCGTGAAACTGAAGAATACCGTTTCTTACGCATGTAATTCTAAGAATAAAATTAAGATGTATGTTATGTACGAAGGACAGGGCGTAAAGACAAGCGGCACCGCAATTACAATGAACTTCAAGATTAACAAATAAGATGTTTAATAAACAGCACTTGTGAGAAAATTGCAAGTGCTGTCATTTCGATAGGAAAAGGTAAATGTATAGAGTTGAAGATAAATTTTTTTGCAGTGAAGAAGATTTTTGTCTTTTACAGGCGCGACTTGGTGCGGTGTTGAAATCAGATGCTAACCATGATGGAAGTTATCAGATTACCAGTGTCTATTTTGATGATTGGACAAACTCTCACTTGTGGGATACGATTGATGGAACACGCGTAAGAGAGAAGTACCGGATACGAATTTATAATGGTTCATTTGATACCATTCGTCTGGAAGTGAAGCAGAAGAAAGATAACAGGGTGTTGAAAAAGGCACGAAAAATATCCAGAGAACAGATGGTGGATTTGTTGGAAGGCAGATGCATCGAAGATGAAGAAAATTCGCTGGATAGTCCGATAACACTTTTTAATCTGGCTATCAAAAATCGTATTCTGCGCCCAAAAACAATTGTAGAATACGATAGACAGGCATATATTTTTGATCCGGGAAATGTGAGAATTACATTAGACAGAAATCTTCGTTCGAGTGAACAGATAGAAGCTTTTATGAACGGAGAAGATATACAATATGATCTTGTCAGAGATATAGACAGCATATTAGAGGTAAAGTATGATGAATTCCTGCCGGGATTTATTGCTCAGTTATTAGAAAATGGCAATATGGTACAGACATCATACTCAAAATACAGAATTTGCAGAAAAATGGGAGAATAAGAAATGTCTATAAAAGACGTTATTAAAAGTAGTGTTTACGAAAGTTTAGGTGTTGGAACAGATATATCCGGAGATAAAATTCTGGTTATTTTTGTTGCAGCATGCCTGATTGGTTTGTACGTGTATGCAGTTTATAAATTTACCAGCAAAGCTGCTTTTTATTCAAAAGATTTAAACATTACCATAGCAGGAATGCCAATTATTATTGCAGCGATTATGATTGCTATGCAATCTAACCTTATTGTATCTCTGGGTATGGTAGGTGCGCTGTCTATTGTACGATTTCGAAATGCAATTAAGAATCCACTAGATTTATTATATCTGTTCTGGACAATCAGTGCGGGCATTATCTGCGGTGTTGGATTGATTATGCTTTCAATTATCCTGTGTATTGTTATGACAATTATGATATTAATTCTGGAGCTGATTCCAAATTTCAAAGCTCCGGCATTGTTGATTATGCGTTCTGATGAAGATGTGGATTGGGCAGAAATCAAAACGGTAATGAAGAAGTATACCAAATCTTTTAAAGAGAAATCGCGTACACTGAAAAAGACAGAAACAGAGATTATTTTTGAAATCCGCACAACCAAAGAGGATGAATTATTAAAGGAACTGCAACAGAGAAAAGAATTAAAACAGATTAATCTGTTGTCCTATGATGGAGAATGTCGGGTTTAAGACTGTATAATGAAAGAACATTCAAGTAAGAAATACATAACAAAAAATACAGAACAAGAAGTATATAGCAAGAAATTTATAATAAAAAGTATGTAATATTAATATTCGTATGAGGGAATAAATGAAAAAGACAATTATTGTAATGCCTGTGGCAAATGAAGAAGATACTATGCAAGGCGTTTTAGACGAAATTTTGGCATTGCCATTTGATAATTTGTATATTTATCCGGTAGTGGATAATTTTTCTACAGATAATACTGAGAAAATTATTCGTGATATGGAAGCCAAAACAGATAAAGTAAAGTGCATTTTTTATCCGGAATCAAAGGGCGTTATCACTTGTTATCTGGAGGGCTTCAGACAGGCATTAGAGGATGATGCGGAATATGTAATAGAAATGGATGGAGGCGGAAGTCATAAGCCTTCAGAGATTGCACAGTTTGTCGAAAATCTGGAAAAGGGATATGATTGTGTATGGGGCTCCAGATATGTAGCTGGTGGGGATATTTCAAATCATCCGTTGTACAGAAGAGTTTTAAGTAGTGGAGGAACGATATTAGCGAATCTTGTGCTTGGAACGAAGCTGAAAGATATGACCAGCGGGTTTGAAGGTTTTCAGAGAAAAGTATTAGAATCAATGAAATAAGATGCATTTTTGTCAAAAGGACATATGTATCAGACAGAAATGCGATATTATTGCAGAAAATTAAAAACTGTTGAAGTTCCTATTCACTATGTTGGCGGTTCTTCCAGTTTAAAATTTAAATCGGTAAAAGAAGCATTGGAAATTTTATTTAAACTAAAAAAACATGAGCAACTGATTTGGAAGGACGGTTATCAAGGATTATATGTTTAATAAAGTCAAAGAGAATATAAAAGAAAACATTGCTTTTTGTGTATTTCTATGTGTTACGGCAATGTTGATGCTTGTAAGTATTATCTGGGTATATCACACAAAAGTTTTAAATGCACCAAAAGTATATTCAGATGGTTTTGGCTATTTTGCTTATTTGCCGGCAACACTTATTTATCAGGATTTTAGTTTCAGTTTTGTAGAAGGATGGGAGCACCCTTTAAAATTAATTGCAGTTGAAGGTGCTATGGTTAACAAATACCCGGTTGGTGTTGCAATTATGGAAAGTCCTTTTTTTCTGGCAGCGCATATCATTTCCCTAATAAGAGATGCGTTAACAGGAAGCGTGACAGCAACCGGATATACTAATTTATATCAGTATGCAATTTTATTTTGTGGAGTAGTATATTGGATTGTTGGAACGACATTGCTATATCGCTTATTAAATAAATATCTGCATTTTTCAAAACGTGTTTCATGTATTGTGTGTATACTTATAACCTATGGAACCAATTTGTTTCACTATGCTTCTTATGATGCATGTTTTTCACACATTTACTCGTATACCTTATTTATAACTTTTCTTTACTATTTATGTTGGTATGAGCAAAGAGAGGAGCGCAAGAATACCATCTGGCATACTTGTGTGTTTGGAATAATCGCCGGCCTTATTTTTATGTGCCGAAATACAAATATTTTGTTTGTTCTGACCTATGTTTTCTATGGGGTCAGGAATTGGAAAAGTCTGAAAGACAGAGTAAAAACTATTTTGCATTGGAAACGGGCAGTACCAATTGTTGTAACAGGTTTTATAACAATTATGCCGCAATTGTTATACTGGCATACCGTTACAGGAAAGTGGTTTGTTTATTCTTATGGTTCAGATGAGCCGTTTTACTGGTTGGCACCGGAAATTGTGAATTTTCTGTTTAGCGTCAGAAAAGGATTGTTTTTCTGGAGTCCGATTTTACTGATTCCAATTATTGGTATGATTTTGGCATATAAAAAGAAAGATAAATTATATACAGGGTTAGTTGTCTTTTTTGTTTTGATTGTATATGTTTCCAGTGCTTGGTGGAGTTGGTATTACGGCGGTTCTTTGGGGCAGAGAGTAGCAGTAGACTTTATGTGTGTGTTTGCAATTTTCTTAGCATATATATTGGAGTGGTTGAAAGATAAAAGAAAACATAGCAAACTGAGAGGGATACAATCTTATTTGTTAGAAGTAGTAGTATATTTATATTGTGGCATTTGTGTGGTGTGGAATGTTATTTGTACATTAGCATATTGGTATCGAATTATTCCATCTGATAAAGCAACGTGGCAGGACATTCAAGCGGTCCTTCAATGGCTTTAGTGTTTACAGTATAGATAATATAATATATGTTTAGAGTTGACAGAACCTTGTAGGGAAGAAATTATCTTCTTTGCAAGGTTTTTTCTTTGCGATAATGGACTAAATATGAAAAATGTAAAAGAGTGATTTAAAGTATAAAGATGTAGAAAAATAAAAAACGAAATAACGATAATTGAAGTGCTGACAACAAAATGTGGAATAAAAGATAATTATTATAAGATAAATATACAAAATGTTGTATTGTGCACTTTTTTGATAGAGAAATAAACGACAAAATAATATAATTGACAAGTAGTGAAAACAAAATTATGATAAACATATCAATGATATTCTATTATTGTGTGATTCGCACATTCAGACAGTTTCTGTCAAATTTTGGTACCAATTAATTTATGATATGGCAGGTAAGCGAAATATGTCATTCGACCTGCCAATTTATGGAAGGAGGAGAATTATATGAATGATGTAGAATTATTGCAAGCGATATCAGAGCTGCTAGATAAAAAATTGGAGCCGGTGAATCAACGCTTGGACAAGATAGAACAGCGAATAGGTGCATTAGAGGAACGAATAGGTGCATTAGAGAAGCGAATGGATGCAGTAGAACAGCGATTGGCAGTAGTAGAACAACGTCTGGATAATGATGAACAGAAACTGAGTACAGTGGAGCGAAAGATAAAATTGATTAAGATTTTTATCAAGAGTGAAATTTATAAGTCAGAAAAAGTTATTCTAAGTGAAGTTGAACGAATACACTATATTTTAGATGTTCATAAAAATGATGCAACGAAACATGTTATGGTATAATAGAAAAATCCTTTGGATAAAAAATCCGAAGGATTTTTATTTTAGTAAAAATTGTTGAATTTTTGGTAAAAAAGGAGAATAAAAGTATAAGTGATATGAGGTATAATAAAAATATATTAATAAATATTTATACGACGGAAATTGAGAGGAATTAGAGAGATAAGTAAATAAAATACATAAGTTTGAGCATAAGATTTGGAATTAATCTTTGTTCTGATTCAGAAAACGAATGTATTTGACGAGATTTTTGCGAGATTCATCATCCAATGCTTGCATATTATAAACAACATCATGCATGGTGATATTATCTATATAGGGAGCATTCATGTTTAAGTTTCCAAGATAACTGCTGTCAGAACATAACAAATAATCGGTACTTACCTGATAATAACTGGCAAGTGCCGTTACGACTGAAATAGGAATTTCACGATGGCCATTTTCATAATTGGAATATGTTTGTTGAGATACTCCAAGATATTTAGCCAATGTTTCCTGTTTGATATCATGATCTTCTCTTAAATCTCTTAAAATAGTGTTTAATCTCTTCATAAATACCTCTTTCGTTGTTAAAGATATTAGCACACAACAAAATGTTGTCTGGGCAAATACTTTGAAATGAGATAAAAATAGCTAATTAACAACGATGTGCTGTAAATGCAAAAAATAAGGAATTTATTGTAATGGAATATTCAAACATAGGGTTTATGAATTGAAAAGATATGGTATAGTATTAGTATAGAATAATAAACGGAATTTATTCCGAAAAATGTACAATGAGGTGAGGAAGATGGCACGTAGAGGAAAACACAAATTTTCAATAGCCATTTGCGATGACGACAAGCGCTTTGTAAAACACTTAAGAGATTTGATTCAAGAAGATGAGAAAGTTTTTGGTGACTTAGGCTTTTCGTTCTATTTTACTGGTTATGATTTGTTGGAAGGCGATGTGACGAGATTTGATTTGCTGGTAATGGATATGGTTCTTCCAAACGCAGATGGAAGGAAAATTGCACAGGAATTCAAAAAAAGAAACAAAAAGGCGATGTTGGTATTCTGCACTGGGAAGAAGTCTCCGATACCGGAAGACTTTAGACTGGGAGCGTATCGATATATTCGTAAGGAACAACCCCTTCAGTTGAAAAAGGATTTTCAAGATACAGTGGATGAACTGTATCGAAGAAATGCAAAAGAAGAGATGGTAGTTGTTTCCGGTAAGCGGAACATGGTGTTATATATTGAAGATATTCTTTATATTGACATTGTTAAGAATGGAAGCCGTGTTCATTATTATGATGACAGAGGCGTACTTTGCCATATGGAAATTAGAGAGAAATTGTGTGAAGTTTATGAGAGAGTTGTTCCGTTTGGATTTGAATATGCACACAATAGCTACATTGTCAATTGTCATAAAATCAAATATTGGACAACCAGAGATATTGAATTGAGTGATGGCACATGTTTGACTATCAGTAGGTCAAAGGCGAAAAAATTCTATTCTGCATGTATCAGATATATTGCATAAAATGCTGAAAAGACAACATTTTTTGCTTGTGTTGCGGCTAAGATTGTATCTTATGCTAAAATAAAGTAAAATGTGGATAACTATGCAGTAAGGAATAAACGTAAGAGGATAATTATGTATAAAGTATCTTTGTTGGTAACAACATACAATTCTGTTGTAAATTTGCCAATTACATTAAATAGTATACAAGAACAAACATATGAGAACGTTGAAATCATTATCGTAGATGGTAAATCGACTGATGGAACGGTTGCGTTAATTGAGCAGTTTGCGAAAGTATCTCGATATGAGGTAAAGTGGGTATCAGAGCCGGATAAAGGTCTCTATGATGCTATGAATAAAGCATATCGTATGAGCACAGGAGATATTATTGCAGTATGCAATGATAAATTGTGTCAAAAGGATTCAATTGCTTTGCTTGTAAATGCTATTGAACAGGCTGGATCGGAATGCGTTGGAGCGCATTCCGATTTAGTATACGTTAATGGCGATAAAGTGGTTCGTAGTTGGCACATGGGACAGGGAAATATTAGGCAAGGTTGGATGCCTGGACATCCGACGTTATTTTTGAAACGCGAAATTTATGAAAAATATGGACAATACGATATTACTTATACTTGTGCTGCAGATTATGAATTCATGGTGCGTTTTTTGAAGGATGAAAAAAATAAAATTGCATATGTGCCACAAGTGCTAGTGTCGATGTTTTATGGTGGGACAAGTAATGCGGGATTGAAGAATTATTTGGTTTCTTTTAAAGAAGGATATACAGCTTTGAAGAAAAATGGTGTAAAATATCCATTTTGGATTACGATAAAGAGAACACTGCGTGTATTAATGCAATTTTAAAATAGTATACGGAGAGAGAAATTAGTCATGAAAACAGTTCTGATTGTAGAAGATAATGCCAGAAGTATGGAAATGCTAACTAAAGTTGTGAAGGACATTAGGACTGATGTAGTTATTCTATCGGCTTCCAGGCGTGAAGAAGCTGAAATTCTGGCACTGAATAATAAGGTAGATTTATTTATGGTGGATATTGTTCTGGACACTTCTAATCCCGGGGATGTATCAGGAATGAAGTTTGCAGAACGCATCCGTGCTTTTCAACAGTACAAATATGCACCAATTATTTTCATTACTTCGTTAGAAGATCCTAAATTGTATGCATATAGCGACATTCATTGTTATTACTATGTAGAAAAGCCGTTCGATGCAGAAAAAATTTCAAGTGTCATTGCAGAAGCATTGGAGTTTCCCAGAAGAGAACAAGAAGAACCGTATATTTTCTTTCGAATAGATGGCGTTTTATATAAAAAATATATTTCGGAAATAGTCTATATAGAAAATAGCAGAGCTGGACAGATTATTTATTGTACCAGTGGTAATTTAGAGCTGCCTTATAAATCTATGAAAACCATATTAAAAGAGTTGGATTCCGAACGATTTATCCAATGCAGTAGATTTACCATTATAAATCAGGATTATATTGAAAAGATTGATATAGTCAATCGCTACATACAGTTGAAAGATGTGGAAAAGGAAATTGAACTTGGGAATTCTTTTAAGAAAAATTTTTTAAAGGATGTAGTGGATGATAAGTAGTATTAAAATTGTTGTAGAATTATTTGCGTATTTATATTGCCTGGCAGGTTTGTTTGGGAAAAAGTTCCGGCTCAGTATTCATGCGATGATATTGATGGTGCTGGATTTGTTTGTACTGACAGGGATAAATAAATATGGATTCCCGGAATATTTGAGGTCATTGGTCTATATTGGAATGTTTATGTATGGATTGCTGTATTATAAGGAAAGTATTAAGGTGACTTTAATCAATAGTTTTGTGGCGGCAGTATTCGTTACATTTCTACAGTTGGTGTTATGTTTGCCAGCATATTATTTGTTGGTTGAATGTCACGGACAAAAAAATATAAATGAAGTTATTATTAATCTACTATGCCTTATTATTATAATAGTAGTAAATAGAAAGTTGAATTTGAATAAAATATCAGGTTTCTTTGCCAGAAGAAATAAGCTGGTAATTTATATTCTAATTTTTGTGTTGATCGGTCTAGGGATAAATATATATCAAATTAAAAAAAGTGGTGTACTTTTAAAAGAACAATATATACAAATTGTATACTTTGTTATTCTTTTTGCATTTACAATTAATGAATGGCAGAAGTCTAGGATGGATGCAGAAAAGAAGAAAGCGCAGTTAGAAATGAATAAGTTGTATTACGAAGCATATGATCAATTAATTTTGCTTGTTAGAGAAAGACAGCATGATATGAAAAATCATATTAATGCGATTCTAAGTATGATACATACTACTGATAACTATGAGGAATTAGTAGCGAAACAACAAGAGTATTGTGGTTATGTTATACAGCAAAATGAAAAGACAAAACTGTTGCTATCATCAGGTAATCCGTTAATAACAGGTTTTCTATATAGTAAGATACAAGAAGCAGAAATGAAGGGAATTATTGTAGAGTATGATTTGGGAATAAAGAAGAAAATGCTATTTCCAGAGTACGAGTTGATAGAAATGTTGGGAATTTTATTGGATAATGCCATAGAAGCATTAGAGAAAAAAGAGATACCGAAGAAACAAATATATATTTCTGTTAAAGAAAATCAAAATGAATTAGAAATTATGGTAGCTAACAATGGCATTGATTGCAAAAATGAACGTATAGATAAATTTTTTGAAAGAGGATATAGTAGTAAAGGCGAAAATAGAGGAATAGGGTTAGCTAAGTTGAAATCTTTGGTATATGAGAAAAATGGGAATATTGTAGTAAGCAACGAACAATATCATGACGATAATTTTTTAATATTTGAGATGGTTGTACCTAAAATAATAAAATCAAAATATGTAAAAGGTTCTAGATAGTAAGAGAGTCTTACTTTTTCTTTTCATCTAGAGAGAAATATCGTAAATATATTCATGTTTAAAAACAGGACAGTTTAAATACTGTCCTGTTTCTAAGTTTTTATATTATCATATTAATCTTCAAATGGAAATTCTGGTTCTCCAAAGAGAAAATTACTTGGGGTGCCAAATATAATAAGAATAGAAAGTGCTAAACATCCATTACATAATTTATAAATATTCTTCTTAAGCCAATTTTTCATAATATTTCACCTCCCGTACTAATTTTGTTATAGCTAACTGGAAAGTATGTAAAACTACTGTCCAGAAACTAATTAAAAGATAGCGATTCTCAGGAAAAATAAAAAATAAAATTGCAATTAAAAAGATAGCCTGAAAGGTCTGCATTTTTGCTTTTTTAATAAAATCTTTACCAGGAGAAGGTTTTTCCTTTAAAGAAGTTGGTCCAATGTAGTAATCGATTAATGCGCATATAAGCAATATCAAGTAGATTAGTAAAGGCTGTATAGTTGCTATTTGTGGCAAAATATTAATTACTACATATAAGTAAGCAAATGAAAACAGTAAGCAAGACCAATATTTTTTCATATGAATGCCGCCGGTTTTCGTTCGAAGCAGTATGAGTGGAACTACTGCAAAGATAAAGTCAATTAACTGACCGGTAAAATAAAAGTAGACAGCGAAAAGAAGAACTTTGCTGACATCATATAGAATGGCGGTTAGTGTATAGCGTATCAACCTAATTTGATAGTCTGTAAAATCGTATTCATTTTTTACCCAGTCCATAAGATAAGCCATTTTTACATCATTCCTATCTATAAAATCAAAAACAATTTTCTTTATTTTAAAAATGAAATGAACGAATCGCGTGTTTTGATGCTTAAAAATAATTCGACTGACAATAAATGACAAAAAAACTGCAAAAATTACAAATTTCTGTTTTGGATGGCACATTCGATACAAAAAATGCATGGTTCGAGCATACAAAACACAATTTGATAGAATTTGTGCAATTATGTAGTGGGTATGGTATTTGCGAATACGACCATATTTTAAGGTAAAAAAATAAAATAATACGGAATCAAAGCGAGGAAATATGGCGTATTTAATTTCTTATGGTGTAGAGCTTTTAACTATAGTGTTGGCGGGGGTTATTTTTTACTTCTGGAGTAAAAGCTTTATCAGGACAAGTGACAATGGTAAAATACGAATAGGGGTATCTGTTATAGTTGCATTGGCAATTATGTATGGAATAAGTTTTTTGCCAAATAGACTGATTCTTTTCGTGTTGAGTATTTTGGTATTGGTATTATTGGGATTGAGTCTGTTTCAGGAAGATAGAAAGGCAGTTCTTTTTTATACTTTGACTTATTGTGCAATAGGCCTTTCTATTTATAGTGTAGTTAGTATAGTGAAATTAGCGTTTCCGGCACTGATTACGGTTGTCATTCAAGGAGCTTTGTGTATAGTAATAATGAAATGCATGCGTAATTCGAGCAAGGCGTATGCGATAATCAGGTATCCGTCTTTGATTGTCATACCACTGTTGTTTTCTGCTCTGCAAATAAGTATTTGCAGTTTGGAATGGATGGACAGCAAAGCGGTTATGAAGAATGAATTGCTTGTTTGTCTTAGTGCAATTGTTATAGCTGTATCTGTTTTAATGCTATATCTTATTAAGGAATTTTCAGATACGATATGTGAAAAAGAAGAACTTAAGTTGCGTATGACAAAAGAGGTCAACGAGAAAAGGCATTATCAGAATATGGAAGAACAGCATGAACAATATGATGTCCTTATTCATGATATGAAACATGTTATGCGAACAATGGCAGTATTGTCAAAAGGTGAAAATTCAGATGATATTGCCAAACTTGCAGAACGTATTGATCTTGCGATTAATAAAATTTCTAATAAGGAATATTGCAGTGACAAGGTATTAAACGCCTTACTGTTAGAGCGGATTAGCTTTGCAAAAGAAAAAGGTGTTGAACTGGATTTGAACATTGTAGAGCCTATGAGACTGAGCAAAATCGAAGAGTTGGACTTAATTACAATGATGGGTAATTTGCTGGATAATGCGATTATCGCAGAAAGTAAAGTGAAAAATCCGAAAGATGTTTTCTGTCGGATAGCGCTATCAAAGGATTTTGAACATATTATTATTCAAGTCGAAAATAGTTATGAAGGAAAGTTTTTTCAAAAGAAGGCCAGACCGGAAGGAAAACCGGGTGCAAAACATGGTATTGGTTTAAACAGTATCGAGGAAATCGTAAGAAAGTACGGTGGAATCATGGAAAGTTCCGTAGAAAACGGCAGGTATTGGACTAAAATAGTGATCCCTACATAATATTACTCATATCGAGAGGAGGATGGATTTTATGCCATCCTTTTCTCATTTTTCTCATTATATTTCAGAATAAAAAAACGCTTGACAACACACTAAATAACATTTATAGTGTAACCATCAAAGAAATTCAAAAAAAGTGTGTAGTTCGCACATTCATGACAGTTTCTGTCAGATTTTTCTTTCGACAATAAAATATGGCAGACGAGAGGATTGATTATTGTATCGAAAATGGGATTTTAAGAGATTTTTTAAGAAGGTATCGCGTGGAGGTGCTTGGTATGCTGTTGGAAGAGTTTGATGCGAAGAAGTATGAAAAAACGATACGTGAAGAAGGAAGAGAAGAAGGACAGTGCCAGGCCACTATTGAAATCCTACAGGAAATGAATCAGCCAAAGGTGTTTGTAAAAGCCAAACTTCTTGAAAAATATGCGTTGTCAGAGCAGGATGCAGATGAATTGTTGCGACAATTTTGGAAGGAATGATTTAGAGTTTATATAGAGGTTAAAACCAAACAGGCATTGTATAATAACAGAAAATAAGGTAAAATTCCTAGTAGGAATTTTACCTTATTTTGTTAGAAAAATGAGAATCTGTGAAAACAGTAGAACGTGAGGAAACATGAAATTACAAAAGTATTTTTACAATATTGCTAATTACGGAATTCGTATTATTTTTGGTTTAATTATATTTGTGTTATGCTTGCAGAGTATGTTTAGTACAAGCTTCCTTGGTGTTATTACAAAGGAAGATGGCAGTTTGCAAAGCAGAACACTGAATATTTCTGATTCACCGATAAAGCATTTGTTAGTGTTTGTCTTGTTTATAGCAGTTTTGGTGCTTGTACGGAAAATCTGGCAGAAAGCTATGAAACAGAAAAAATGGAATGTTTTTTTCGAGAAGCTTACAATGCCGAAAATGATGAAGTTTTTGACGATTGTGGTAGGAGCAGCGGGATTTCTTTGGATTATTGTGACACAGATGAGGGCTGGCTCTGATCCGGCAAAAATATATGCGCTTGCAATGCAGTGGCGGGAAAATGATTTTTCGGGTTATGCAGAAGGCGGCTATTTGTTCCGTTATCCATATCAGGCGGGAATTGTGTTATTCTATTATTTCCTGTCGTTTGTTTTGGGTGTAGATAATTTCATTGGGTTGCAGCTTGTAAATGTTGCCGCTTTGTTAGTGGTTTATTATTTATTGGCAAAATTAGCGGCTTTTTATTGGAAAGATGATGAGAAAATTCAGGCTGCGGCATATCTTGGCATTGCAATCTGGGTGCCTATCTTTTTCTACATCACGTATTTATATGGTATTTTGCTTGGAATGGCATGCTCATTGGCGGCGGTTTATTTGTCTGTTAAATATCTGGAAACAAGAAAGTATCTCTATATGATAGCGGCTGCTCTTTGTATAGGTATTGCAACTGTTTTTAAGATGAATTGTCTGATTTATCTGGTTGCGATTGCTTGCTTTCTTGTTTATGACATGATTGTCACATCTGGATGGAAAAATAAGCTTCGTTCTTTGCTTTTTATTGGGCTCATGATTCTGGGCGTGGAATGTTGTAATCAAGCTGTTTACAGCTATGTGGAGAATCTGACCGGTTATGAAACACCGGAAGGCGAAGTGATGGTATCGTGGATTGTTATGGGATTACAGGAAACACCAATTGGACCGGGACATTATAGTGGCTATATTGGTGATGTATTTGTAAAATATGATTATGATACTGAGAAAATAACGGAAGCCTCCATTGCGGATATCAAAAAAATACTGACAAGGATGTCAGAAAATCCATTAGATGAAGGAATTCCTTTTTTTGCAAGAAAAAGTGCTTTCCAATGGAATGACCCGACTTTCATTGGTATGGAATTAAATGATAACAGACAAACAACTCTCGGAATGTCTGATTGGGCGCAGAGCGTTACTAATGGAGATGCAAGTGTTGGCTTATCAGTTTGGTTAAATTATATGCAGACTTTGATTCTGTTAGGAGTGCTTTGCTATATTGTGTTACATTGGCGAAGCCAGAATTTGTATGAATTGTTTGGTGCGGTTATTTTTGTGGGTGGCTATCTTTTCCATTTCTTCTGGGAATCCAGTAGTTCCTATACGATTCCGTATTTTGTAATTATTATTCCATATGCGGTAAAAGGCTGGTTGGATACGGTACGTTTCATGGATGATAAAGTGGCTCAATATGCTGTAATAAAAGGAAATACTGAGCAGAAAGCAGTAAGTGTAACGGATAGGAAAAAACCACGAGTTATGACTCTGGTAGCAATTCTTGTATGGGTAACTTTACTAGTTGGTTTTAGCCGGACGAATCTTTTTGACAGAACCATTGCTTTGGATGATGGAGAAGAAGCAAGAAAGCAATTCTATCATGTGAACCAGACAGAAGAAACGTACTTGGAAAATGGCTATTATACGGTATCCCCGTATCTGGCAGAGGATTTAGCCCTGGTTGAGCAGAATGGAGAAGTTAAGACAGAGGCCGTCAGTGATGAAATAGCACAGAAGATAGCAATAGCAGAAGCAGCAAAAGGTAAAACTTTACGTTTCCGCAATTCGGAGCAGGTGCTCGCTGTTTTGCCGGAAGATAATAATCGCCTGACTACCTATATGGATGACAGCATGAATATGTTTTATGATTTTGAACTGGAAGCCGATGCCAACTGGCAAGTGGTTTTGGCAGGAGAAGACAGTTATTTCATTGTTATAAGTGGTATGGCTTTGACGTATGATGTTGAGAATAATCAGGTTTATTTGGAAGAATATACCCAGACGGATGCGCAGAAATGGATGATTCGATAGGTATCAGAGAGATATTGTATTAGAGGGATTAATTTATGACAACAATTCTGTTGCAAAAGAAATTAAAAACAGAATATATTCTTTTATTAGTGGTTTTTGTGTTGTTTCTGCTGTCTTTATCACGATACTGCATGCATGGGGAACCTCGAACAGTTGTAAGTGATGATTCAGAGCAATATAGTTTTTCGTTATACGACGGAATGGAAATCGAGCAGCCATTGACAATCACAGAAGAGATGGATTGGCGACAGGGTGAATATGCATTGATGTTTGATGCGATTTCGTATGATAGCAGTGAAGCGGAAATAGCTGACAGTGATGGACGGATTATACTCCGCTTAGAGCAGAATCAGGAAATTTTGGAAGAAACAAGCGTGACAATACAGGATTTAGCGACTGTGCAGAACCTGTTGGACGGACCACTGGATGAGGGTATTTATATTCCGATACCATTTGATTTTACCAAATTGTGTGAAGGCGAGGCGATATTGTCACTGATGACAGAAGGGGTGGCTGAAGGAGAAGTTCACCTTATCTGTGGTGCTGATTATTATGGTTTTGGCGAAACGATAGTAAATGGTAATAGCAATGGAATGACTTTATTCCAGAAATATGATTATCATATTGTGAATAATGAGTATCGCCTGCGGCTCGTCTGCTATGGACTGGTTGTAATCGGTATGGTACTACTCTGTTTCCTTTTGTTTGGAAAGGAAGAAAGCAAGAAAAGATGCTATGCTGTTTTTGCAACTTTAACAGGGATGTTTCTTGCAATTTTTTATATTTATGACAGCTCTGTCATATTAGAGCCAACCTATGCAGAAGCGGTTACAAACTTTATGAAGTTTGCTAGAGAAGAAGGATTCCTAAAGAACCTTCTTATAACGGATGCAGGATATCTGCCATTATTTCCGAGATTGATAACGCTTCTTTTTATTAAGGTATTACGGCTTCCGGCGGCAATTGCACTATATTTTATGCAGATGACAGCTTGCATTTTGTGTTGTATGATGTGGGCGTTCTTTTGCCTGTATCCGTTTAAAAAATATATGTCTTTACCATTGCGAGTTGTTTTCTGTATGCTGGTAATGGGGGGATGTTTCCATCAGGAGACACTGTTTTTTACGAATTTCCCTTATTGGGGGATTTTGGTGCTGTTGTTGTTTATGCTCTCTGATATGAAGGAGTGGAACAAGGCGGAATTCTGGATTTTGACAGGCTTCGGAGCACTTATTTGCTTGTCAAAAGGTGCTTATGCAGTTATATTGCCTTTTATGCTCCTATATCTTTGTTTTTTCTATGCAGAACTGGAGAAACGTCAGAAGATATATGGATTTAGCATAGCGGGTGCAGCACTTCTGCAGATTCTGTATTCATTTGGTGGAAACGGAGATGGCGGAAACTGGATTCGGATAGAACAGTTAGGAGAAATAAGTTATTTGCTTAAGCTGTTATGCAAAAGCTTAGTAGATGTTATCAGTTATCTCTGCATCTGGTTGGGAGAATATGTTAGAAAATTAGGTGCAGCGTTTGGAATCATTGCAATAGTTGTCGTGATTTTATTAATCGTAGGATTTTTCAGGAAACTAGTTTTACCAAAACTCCATAAGGAAAAAGTGGATGAAAAATGGATGCATTTTTACACAATGCTTCTTTTCTTGGCAATTACAGTAGTATTTTATCGGGTGACAACAAAGGCGGTATCGGACTCGTGGTCTGCGGTACTGTCTGCAACCTACGCGCAGATGGGAAATAAATATGAAATATTCTGTGATGTGGCAGGCTTGATATTGCTTATGCTTGGGGTTTCTTATTTATCTAATATTGTGAAAGAACAGCAGGAAAGTGCCAACTTTGGAAATATCTGCCAGTGTGTTAGTATAGCACTCGTGTTTGCGGTATTCTGCATTACCAGTCCCCGTTTGAGCTTAAGTGGCTTTGGTGAAACAGAAGTTTCAGACAGCCGTACTTATGCAGGCGATTTAAATGTGAGTTGGGCAGAAACAAAAGAGATTATAAATAGAGATTCCTTCTTTGTTCCGGTACGTGGAGAGTGGTGGTCTTATAGTAAAGATGTTACCGTGTATCAGGTAGGGGAAGAAACTTATTTTGAAGAATCCGAAGGAACAAATCTGGGAATGATGGAAGAAGGATACCGTTCTTCTTATACACTTGAAGAAGGGATGTCGTCTGAAAATCTGATTGAAGTCTGGATACACAGACCAAACCGAATTACAGGTACTCCTTATAAAATCCGCCTGTTAAGCGAGCAGGGAAATGTTTTGCAGGAAGTGACACAGTGCGGCGGCACCGGAAATAGTAAAGCTGGCTTTGTTCTGGATGCCCCTGTAAACGGCGTGAAAACCATACAATTCTTAGATTGTGATGGCAATGAAATTTATATTGATGATTATATATGTTGGGTGTCAGCATGGTAAAAAAATGGCAGACTTATGAAAAATCTGCCACAAAATTCACTGATTTGCTGCTTATAGAAAAAGGGAAAAGAAATAGTATAATTTATGCCGTATACAAAAAGCATAGATTTTGTTGCGGGTTCCTTTGATATCACTGATTTTTACATGTGCAAAAGCTTCTTTAATATAAGAATTATTGCACTCAGATAAAAATAGTTTGCGAATTTCGGATGCAGGCATTTCTTTTTGCTGTAAAAGAGTCTGGAAAATCGGTACAATGGTCAACAGACTCTGGTAAGCGAAGAAATAATGTAGCTGTTTTTCTAGCATTGGGTAACTGTTTTTATCAATCAGTTTATCATAGGTTTTAAACATAATATGATTCTCAGACAAACGCTGTGTGTTCATGTTGTGACAAAGCGATGTGCCCAGACTGCGATAATAATAGTAGGCTTCGTCTGTAAAATAAATAGAGCTGGCAGCCAGCATACAGGAATAGGTAATCAGCCCATCTTCTCCGACAATGATATCGTGAGGAATTTGAAACAGTACCTTTTCCAATAGCTCACGTTTGAAAAGTTTATTCCAGAGATTAGGTGCAGCACCAAAGGTAAAATAAGTGCCGGAGTAAATCATTTTTGGGTAAACGGTTTCTATAAGTCCTTTTTTGTCATAAAGACCGGATGCAAAAGGAATACTGCATTTTTTCTGTTTATCCGGCATGGCAGCGATAAAATCGCAATGGACAATATCGGCATTGGTATCCTGGGCAGCCTGACACATTTTGGTATACATATCCGAAGTTACCCAGTCATCGCTGTCAGCAAAAGCAACATAAATACCTTTGCTTGCGAGAAAACCGGCCTGTCTTGCCGCAGTATGACCGGCATTTTTTTGATGAATACAGTGAATATGGGCGTGTTTCTGTGCATAAGAATCACAAATGACACCACTGTCATCTAAGGAACCATCATCGATTAAAATGATTTCATAATCAGTAAATTCCTGCTGTAAAATGCTGTCAAGGCAGGTTGGAAGATATGCTTCCACGTTATATACTGGTATAATAATACTTAAAAAGGGCTGATTGGACATACCATTCTCCTTATACTTACATGATAAAAATAAAATAATTTATTAAAAATATATTTTATTCTATCTTCTTTTGGAAGAAAGGGCAAGTTTATAGTATGGAAAATAAAATTGTATTTGTAATTCCGGATATGCCGGGCGGTGGAACGGAAAGAGTAGTGGCTTATCTGGCAAATGAATATGCGAAAAGAAATATTGAAACAGCAATACTATTGTTTGCGGGAAATCAAAGAGCATATCCCTTAGATAAAAAAATAGAAGTAGTAACGGTTGGAAATCCTTCCGGCGGAAAGTTAAGTGCAAGACTGGACAGAATCAGGAAAATGCGACTGTATTATAAACAGAATCCGAGTTGTCAGATTTGGTCCTTCAGTGTTATGGGAGCTGTTTTTTCGGTAGTGGCAACTTTGGGAATGCGAAGGGAGCATGCTTTTCTGGTATCGGAAAGAAATGATCCGAATCGTTATGAACATCCGAAAATCCGCAATTTTTTCTATCGGTTTGCAGATGTTATTGTGTGTCAGACAAAAGATGCCATTGAAAGTTTTCCGAAAGGAATTCAGAAAAAGGCGATTGTTATACCAAATCCAATCGATGTAGGCGATTTGCAGCCGCATATAGGAGAAAGAGAGAAAAAAGTGGTTGCCGTAGGACGTCTGGAACCACAGAAAAATCATAAATTATTGTTACAGGCATTTGCAAAGTTTATTGCAAAACATCCGGAATATACATTGGATTTATATGGAAAGGGAGAACTGGAAGCAGAATTGAAAGAAATGGCTGCAGAACTTGGAATTGACATGTTTGTCAATTTTATTGGTTTTTCTGACCGGGTGAAAGAAGAAATCAATTCAGCTGCCATGTTTGTATTGTCTTCAGATTATGAAGGAATTTCGAATTCCATGTTAGAGGCGATTGCATTGGGGGTTCCGGTAGTAGCAACGGACTGTCCGATTGGTGGCTCTAAAGCCTATATTGAAGATGGCGTAAATGGTTTTCTGGTGCCGGTTGGTGATGTGGAAGCACTGGCAGCAGCAATGGAGAAGTTAGCAGATAATCCGGAACTGAGTAGGAGAATCAGTGCAGAAGGAAGTAAACTTCGGGAGAAAAACCGGGTAGAACAGATAGCAGATGCTTTCTTAAAAGCGGCAAAGATAATATAGAAGAGGTAATTTATGAGTCGTGTACTGGTAATTAATCCAATTTTATATACAGCGGAAACAAATCAGATTCCGAAAGTGAAATCGATTAAAGATACGATGATTTATACTTTGTGTCTGGGTTTTCTGGAAAACGGACACGAGGTAACGCTTCTGGCGGCACAGGATTATAAACCGCTGGGAGAAGAAAACTATGATTTTCCGGTAATTTGGATGGAAACCATATGGCATAAAATTTTTATGCCTCGCTGTTTTCCATATATGCCGAAATTACGTGGCTATTTGAAGAAGCATACAGAGTATGATTTGATTATTTCCAGCGAAATGTTTTCTACATGGTCGTATACGGCAACTCGTGTTTGCCCAAAGAAAACGATTATCTGGCATGAACTTGCAAAACATAATAATATGATGCATCAGATTCCATCAAAAGTATGGCATCAGATTGTAGTAAAATTTTTGATGCAAAAAGCGCTGATTGTACCGCGTTCCGAAGCAGCAGCAGCCTTTATTGGTGCTTTTTCGAAGAATATATCTGCTACGATTATTGATCATGGTGTGAACATGACGAAACTACAGAATATTTTGGATATAACACAGCCATCTCAAGGCAAGCAGAATCAGTTTGTTGTTGTGTCACAGTTGATTGAAAGAAAACAGATTGATAAAACAATCCAGGCATTTGCGGATTTTTATAAGCAAGGTCATTGCGAATATAAATTATATATTATCGGACAGGGAGAACTGGAAGAAGAGCTCCGGAAGCTTGTGCAGAAGAATCAACTGGAAGATGTAGTCATTTTCTGCGGAAGAATGAATCACGAGCAGCTTCTGCCGATAGTGGCAAGGTCCAAAGCATTATTAGTTTCTACAAGAAAAGATAACAATATGGTGTCAATAACAGAGAGTATTGCTGTGGGAACCCCGGTTGTTACAACAACGGTTCCGTATAATGCAGCTTATATCGCAAGAGAGAAACTCGGAGTTGTAGCAGATGACTGGGGTGTGGAAGCACTTGAAGAAATCTGTGAGAAGAATATAATGTATATAGAAAATTGTGAGAAATATCGTGATAAATTGTCAAATGTTTCTTGTGCAGAACAGTTTGTAACATTAGGCAAGGAAAGAAGTAAGGACGGTAAATAGGCGATGCTGTCGGTAACCAGAAGTGAATTAAAATATTGGATTAGTTATCAGGATAGTTTGTTGTTGCAGGATGAAATGGCGAAATTACTTTCTTATGATTCGTATTCTGAGAATGGATTTTATCGTGTAAAAAGTCTGTATTTTGATTCTATAAATAATATCGATTATATGGAAAAATTAGCAGGAACGGAGAAACGAAAAAAAATCAGACTTCGTATTTATGATGAAGATGCTGATTTTGCCAAACTGGAACTGAAACAGAAAGAAGGCGCTTATCAGCAAAAGAAAAGCTTGCTAGTGACAAAAGAAGTGGCTAAAAAGCTGATGGCCGGAGAATATGGATGTCTGTTAGATTATCCGGAGGAAATAGCAGCCAGATTGTACGAACTTCTGGTGCTTGGAGCATATCGACCGGCAGCACTCATTGAATATGACAGAAGGGCGTTTGTTTACAAGGAATACAGCACACGGATTACTTTTGATAAAAATGTAAGAAGCTCGGAATTATCACTTGATTTATATGAAAAAGACATTTCATGGATTTACCGGACTAATGAAAAAGTTATTCTTGAAGTAAAATATAATGGGAAGTTGTGGATGCCCATTCAAAAGATATTGGAGAAATATAATTTGTTCAACGTTTCCATTGGAAAGTATGCAAATGGAAGACCACTTTATGAACAGTATATGATATAATGTGTGCAAATGAGTCAACATACTGACATGATTGGCACATGGCGAATGAGGGAGAAAACAAATGAAAAAGCAGGATATTCTGGATTGGTTTTCGGGTAACAGCGAATCTTTAAGTGTAGAAAAAATTTTGTTTGTGCTTATTATTGCGTTAGCAGTGGCAGCAATTATTTTTGTGACCTATCGAATTACTTATCAGGGGGTAAGCTACAATAGAAAATTTAATGTAGGAAATGTGGTTATTGTATTACTGACATCTATTATTATGCTGATGATTAGCAGTAATATGGCAATTTCTCTTGGTATGGTAGGTGCATTGTCTATTGTAAGATTCAGAACTGCGATTAAAGATCCACATGACACAATTTATATTTTCTGGGCGATTGTAGAGGGCTTGTGTGTTGGTGCACAGATTTATGAACTGGCACTGACTTCTACTATTTTTGTGGCACTCGTATTATTGGCATTCAGTTTATATAGCAATGTGCAGAGAAAATATCTGATTATTATCAGGGGTGGAAAAGAGTTGCAGGTCAGCAGTGTGAACGAATGCATTCAGAAGCAGTATTCTAATGTAAGGGTCCGTGCTGCTAATTATCTTGACACGCATTGCGAAATGATTTGTGAAATATCCGCCAGAGGTGCTATGAAAGAAGAAGTCATAGAGAATCTGAAAGAACTTCCGAACGTGAAAAGCGTTAACTGGCTGTTGGAAACAGGAGAAAACGTTGGATAATGAAAGAGAAGATAAGGTGGATTTGTATTCTGCTTGTTTTGCTTTTCTGTGTGTTTGGAATAGCGAGATGGATAGACAAATCTATGGTATGTGGAGTGCAGATTATTTCAACTGACAAATTAATGGAATTGACAGAGGGAATGGACTATGTTGAGGTGGCTGAAAATATCGAGGAACTGATATGCTTCGAGGATCAGAGCGTGCCGTATAACAAGAAAACGAATACATTTTATGTCAGTCAAAATACGGATACGGTTAGTTTTGATGGAAGTTTCACTGTGTTAGAGAATAACTGCAGCATATATATTGAGAAGGATAGTTGTCTGGAAGATAAAAGTAAGGCAATTCAAGAGGGGCATCTGTTTAAACTCTGGATTGTTGATGGACAAATCTATACAACGGTTAATCTGATTTTTACGGGGTTGCCGATTTTGAATCTCCAGATGGAACAGGAACTGTCAGAAGAGGAAGCAACGTGTCATTTGATGTTGCATAATCCATATGATGAAGAAGTAAATCAGTATAGTATTAAAACTTCGGAATCACTTATGAAAGAAAAAATTGCATCCGGAACATTAAGTCTTAAATTATATAAAAAAGATTATGATGATGGGAAAAAATTAAATTTGTTAAGCATGGGAAAACATTCTTCGTGGAAATTGTACCCTGTTACGGAAAAAGACAGAAATCCGGTGGGGATTATGCTTTCGGCTTATGTTTGGAATTCTATTTGTGAAACGGAAAGCAAGATGAATCTGCAAAGGGACTTCCGATTGGTAGAAGTATTTCTGAATGGAGAATATTACGGGCTTTATTGTATGGCCCCTAAAACGAACGAAACCTATTTGAATTTGGCAGAAGGTGATTATCTGTATCGAATAGAGGATGTGGAAAATACAGATAATGTTGAAGATTTTGTGAATAGTATTTTCCTGGATAGTGAAAATAGGCACAGCAATATTTGTGATTATAATTTTTTCTTGCAGGCAACAGGCAGTATGAAGAATGCGGAAGAAGATTTTTTTGTTATGTATGATGAATCAGAGGATTTTTATTACAGAATACCTGCAAAATATACGTTTTGCTTTGGCGAATTTCCGGCGGAGCAAGGATATCTGAGCATGGAAGCTGAGAAATATATTGTACAGGATGATATATATGCTTCTTTTATACAGGAAAGCACAGAGCAGGAAAAAATAAAAGTTACTGAACAATGGAATGTGCTGAGGCAAAATGGATTATCTACGGAAAATCTTTTGATGCAGGCACAACAATATCAGCAATTATTGGAGCAATCGGGTTATTTTGCAAGAAGTGGAAATGAAGAAGAACTTATGGACAGATGTGCGCAAGTACAACAGTATGTTACGAAAAGAATGGACTATTTGGATTGCTATTATGGTACAATAGATGGGAAATAATATATGAAAAAAATAAATCAAAAAATTATTGTTAATTGCATTATAATAGCACTTGTTGCGGCAGCGGCAGCTTACTGTATCTGGTATGCAAAGTACAGTCAGGAAGCATTTGCTGTCATGGAAGCTGGTTCTACTTCGATTCAGCCGGTAAATGAAGAAAATTTGAGTACAGAAAGTGCAAATGAAGAAGAAACGGAAGGGTTTGCGGAAGGGTTTCTTGCGGTTGAAATAGGAATTGGAGATACCGGACAGATAGAACAGAAGGTTTCAGTCTATTGTGATGGTACTGCAGTCTATGCTTTTATGCCAGCATATGCCAAAGAAAAGGAATTGTCGTTTTGGTTTGACGAAGCAGAATATCAGGTTAGTCTGCAGAATAAAAAACAGATTGTAGGAGAAAAAGCAGACATTACGTTTGGAGAAGAGTATTTGCTTGAATTAACTCATTTCAAGGAGGATGGGCAGGAAGAAAAGATAGAATATCCGTTTTCCCTTGTATGCTCTGAGAATATTCCGGCAATTTTTATTCAGACAGAGTCGGGCGGAATGGACTATGTCAATTCTGATAAGGAAAACCAAGAGTCCGGAATGCTCATATGCATTGATTCTAATGGTAATGTAGAATATGATGGCGAATTAGAAAAAATATCCGGAAGAGGTAATTCCAGTTGGGAAGAAGATAAAAAATCATATGGGATTACATTGGCAGTAGAGAGTAATCTTGCCGGAATAGAGAAAGCAGATAAGTGGATTTTGCAGGCAAATGTGCTGGATGCTTCCAGAATGCGAAATAAAATTACATATGATATAGCCAAAGAAATTGGTTTGGATTATGCAGTTGATTCAGAGTATGTGGATGTATATTTTAATGGTGAATATGCGGGAAATTATTTGCTGTGTGAAAGAATAGAGGTTGGCGAGAACCGCGTAGATATTACAGATTTAGAAAAAGTTAATGAAGAAAATCAATCAAATGCACCGGAGGATTATCGTTATATTGAAACAGAAAATGGTTCGTATTATGCATTAGAGAAAGAACCTGATGATGTGACTGGAGGATATTTGTTAGAGTTTAATGACCGACTGACAGATACCGAAATGAGAGACGAGAGCTTTTTCTATACGCAGGATAAAACAATTGAAGTGAAAAATCCAAAATATCTTTCGGAAGAAGAGTATAATTATATTAGTGGGTTTGTTGCTAAAGTCGATGAAAGTTTACAACTGGCAGCAGAATCAGAAGACTATAGAAATTATATTGATGAGAATTCGTGGGCATTGGTTTTTCTTTTAAATGAATTATCGAATAATACCGATGCAAACAGATATAGTGTTTTTTATTATAAAGACAGAGATAGTGTTAATTCAAAGTTATGCGCAGGACCTGTTTGGGATTATGACATTGCATGGGGAAACGATTATGACGGATATGATTATACCTGTAGTTTTTTTAGACTGGGATGGTATAATAGGTTATATGATAACGAAGAATTCCATGCAAAAGTTGTCGAGAATTACAAAACCAAAATGCAGCCTGTTTTGCAGCGTTATGTAGAAACAGAGATTGATGCAATGGCAGAAACGATTTCGGCATCCATCTGTATGGACGAAATTCGTTGGCAAAACAGCACGGGATATGAAAAACGTTCTCCTTATCATGAATATACGGATGCGATAAATTATTTAAAATGGTATATGCAGAATCGCAATGATTTTTATACGGAAGTGTGGCTTTCAGGCGAGGAATATCACAGAGTCTTTTTTCAAAATGGCGATATGACAGAAGCACTTACTTACGTGAAAAATGGAGAATCTCTGAAACCCGAACTGGTAGATTATATGACAGATGCCCTTTATGTTGATGGATGGAAATATGACAACGGTAACGATTATGTTGCCGAATTGCCGGTTTTGAATGATACAGTGCTATATGCAAAGCAGGTTGAAAATACAACAGAAGTAGTAGACAACGCGGTTGAAGTGGTAGATAATAACAATGGGGACTGGCATAGGTTGCTTCCGGTTGCCGCTTTGGTAGTAACGGTGGTAATTCTGTGGAATTTGTATCTTTTAATTAGCTTTGTGCATATAAAGAAGACTATGAAAAAGGGAAATAATAGGCAGGAATAATACGTGCAAATTAAGATAGCTTTTTGCTTTGATGAAAATCTGACAAATCAAATATTGGTAACAGTGGCTTCTTTGCTGGATTCTCGAAAGAACAAGGAAGTGCACTATGATATTTACTGTGTCTGTACAAAGGTAGCTTCCGGAGTAGCGGTGCGTTTGCAGGAAATTATTGCGGCACGTGATAAGGAATCTGTACTGACAATGAAAGTGATTGATAATCCGTATGAGGATTCATATGAAGTGAGGGAAATATCCTCAGGGGCTTATTTAAGGCTTGTTTTGCATCGAATATTGCCGGAAGTTGATAAGATTATTTATGCAGATGTGGATGTGCTTTTTCGGAATGATTTAGCTGATATCTGGAATCTTTCAATAGGTGATTATGTTTTGGCTGCGGTTAAGGGTGCCGTTAATTTGTCAGATAAGTGGGAATGGAACAGCGATAGACCTTATTGGAAGCAATTAGAAGGTATGAGAGGAAAATACATTAATTCTGGTGTGTTGCTTCTTAACCTTCGCAAAATAAGAGAACAACAGTTGGAGCAACAGTGGGATAGATGGGCAAATGAAAAGTTGTACTATCAAGATCAGGATATATTGAATATTACCTGTCAGGATGCCATTTACTATCTGCCGTTAAAGTATAATATGTTTGCCTATATGAATGGGCAAGATTATGACAGATTTGTCAGTGAAGGGATTTTTTCGAAGGAAGAATGCAAAGAGGCTTTGGAGCAGCCTGTCATTATTCATTATGCAGGTGACAAACCTTGGAAACGGTATGACACGAATCAAGGGCATCTTTGGTGGGAATATGTGAATAGCCAACCGGATTTGCAGGGACTTTTTGATGAACAGAAAGCCAGAAGTTATCATGGACCAACTTTTGCGGAGAAAGTGATTCGCAAATTTAAGAAGATAGTCAGTAAAGAGAAAATATAGATTGATTAAAATACAAATCAGTTGAAATTCAATAATCACAATAATCATTAATAAAATAATAATCAGTAACAAAATTGGATTAGGAATGGAGAAAATTCATGAAAATTGCAGTTGCGGGAACAGGATATGTAGGATTGGTAGCAGGGGTGTGTTTTGCAGAAAAAGGACATGACGTTACTTGCGTGGATGTAGATGAGAAAAAAGTTAAACTGATGGAGTCCGGCGTGACTCCGATTTATGAAGAAGGTCTGGAAGACCTGATGAAGAAAAATAATGCAGCTGGCCGACTTCATTATACAACAGATTATAAAAGTGCTTATAAAGATGCAGAAGCTATTTTTATCGGTGTAGGTACGCCGGAACAGCCGGATGGTTCTGCAAACTTAAGCTATATAGCAACGGTTTCCAGACAGATTGCAGAATCGGTAGAGAGAGACTGTCTGGTTGTTGTGAAATCTACTGTTCCGGTAGGAACCAATGACAAAGTAGAGCAGTTTATTCATGATTTCCTGGTAAGAGATGTAAAAGTAGAAGTAGCATCCAATCCGGAATTTTTGGCACAAGGTTCTGCGGTATATGATACACTTCATGCAGCAAGAATTATCATCGGAACGGAGAGCAAAGAGGCAGAAGCAACTTTGAAGAAAATTTATGAGCCGTTTAACCTTCCGATTGTATCGGTTAACAGACGCTCGGCAGAAATGATTAAGTATGCCTGCAATGATTTCCTGGCGCTGAAAATTTCTTATATGAATGATATTGCAAACCTGTGTGAATTAGTCGGTGCCGATATTGATGCAGTAGCAGAAGGTATGAGTTATGATGCCAGAATCGGTGCAAAATTCTTAAATGCCGGAATCGGTTATGGCGGAAGTTGTTTCCCGAAAGATACTAAAGCATTAAAATATCTGGCAAAACAAAATGGGTATCAGCTTCGCACGGTAGAAGCAGCAGTTGATGTGAATGCGGAACAGAAAACCAAGTTATTTAAAAAAGCAAGCAATCGTATGATTACTTTCCAGAATTTGCGAGTAGCTGTTCTTGGGCTGGCATTTAAGGCAGGTACAGACGATTTGAGAGAAGCCCCTTCTTTGGATAATGTGAAATTATTATTGGACAGTGGTGCTGATATTTATGCGTATGATCCGATTGCAACAGATAATTTTAAAAAGTGTTATCCCGAGGGAGAATTTGCAAAAGGTTCTATCCACTATGTGAGTACACCGGAAGAGGCGTTACAGGATGCCAATATCTGTTTCGTATTTACGGAGTGGGGAGAAATCAAAGCAATTCCGGTAGAGAAGTTCAAAGAACTGATGCGAATTCCGTTAGTATATGATGGCAGAAATATTTATAACGTACAGGAAATGAAAGACGCCGGTGTAGAATATTACAGTATCGGAAGACCTGCGAAATAGGATGCTCTGCTTATAAAAAATGTAACGGACAAAGAAATAATTGTGGAGGGTATATGAATCCATTAGATACAAGTAAAACTTATTTAATTACCGGAGGAGCAGGCTTTATTGGCTTTCATTTATCCAAAAGCTTGTTAGAAAAAGGTGCTAAAGTAATCGGCTTCGACAATATGAATGACTATTACGAAGTCAGTCTGAAAGAAGACCGTCTTGCTATTTTGGAAAAATATGATAATTTCACTTTTATCAAAGGTGATCTGGGCGATAAAGGAGATGTTTTTTCTCTTTTTCAAGAGCATCATCCAGAAATTGTTGTGAACCTGGGCGCACAGGCAGGTGTGCGTTATAGTATTGATAATCCGGATGCTTATATGCAGTCTAATATGATGGGATTTTTCCATATTCTGGAATGTTGTCGGTATTTTCCGGTGGAACATCTGGTATATGCTTCTTCCAGTTCTGTCTATGGTGGAAACGATAAGATTCCTTTTTCCACAGAAGATAAGGTAGATGAACCGGTCAGCTTATATGCTGCGACCAAGAAATCCAATGAATTGATGGCACATGCGTATAGTAAGTTGTATAATATTCCGGTAACGGGACTTCGTTTCTTTACGGTTTATGGACCTTTTGGCAGACCGGATATGGCATATTTTAAATTTACGAAGAAAATTATGGCGGGTGAGCCAATTCAGATTTATAATAATGGCGATATGTACCGCGATTTTACTTATATTGATGATATCGTAAAAGGTATCGAAAATATTTTGTGCAACCCACCGGCACAGAATACCAAAGGTGCAAGTTACAAAGTATATAACATCGGTAATAATAAACCAGAGAAGCTGATGGATTATATTGAAACGCTGGAGAAATGTCTTGGAAAGACAGCAGTCAAAGAATTTCTGCCAATGCAGCCGGGGGATGTTTACCAGACCTATGCTGATGTCAGTGATTTGATGAAGGATTACGATTTTAAACCGGATACCACAATCGAAGAGGGACTGAGTAAGTTTGTTGCATGGTATCGTGAATACTATAAGGTGTAAGGAGCAGTTATAATGGATGAAAGAACAATACCGGTACTGTATCTGGTAGTTCCGTGTTACAATGAGGAAGAAATTATAGAGAAATCAGCACAGGTTATGAGTGATAAACTGCGCAGAATGATACAGGAAGAACGCATTTTAGAAGGCAGTAAGGTTATGTTTGTCAATGATGGAAGTAAGGATAAAACTTTACGTCTTTTACATGAGATTGCTGCGAAAGATTCTATTTTCTCAGTAGTTAGTCTGGCAGGTAACTATGGACACCAGAGTGCGATTCTTGCCGGTATGATGATGGCGAGAAAGTATGCTGATGTGGTCGTAACAATTGATGCGGATTTACAGCAGGATATTGAAGCTTTGGACAAGTTCCTGGCAAGTTATATGGCGGGAAGCGAAGTGGTTTACGGTGTGCGTAATGACAGACATTCTGATGGTGTTTTCAAGAAAGGTACTGCGACGGCGTATTACAAATTGATGCACTTACTTGGCAGCAAGGTTATTACGAATCATGCAGATTACCGTCTGATGTCCAAGAAGGCTTTGAATGCTTTGGCAGAATATAAGGAAACGAACTTATTTCTTCGTGGATTGATTCCGACAATGGGATTTGCTTCTGATGTGGTTTATTTTGATGTAAAAGAGCGAGAAGCGGGACATTCCAAATATACTTTGAGCAAGATGATGACGTTGGCAATGGATGGTATTACTTCCATGAGTGTCAGACCACTTCGTATGATTGCTGTACTTGGTATTTTGGTCTGCTTATTTAGTGTTATTATGTGTATTATCAGCTTTGTGGATTGGTTGCAGGGTAACAATGTTCCGGGTTACACAACCAGCTTGATTGTTTCGTTAATTATGGGCGGTGTTACTTTATTTTCTCTTGGTATTATCGGAGAATATATTGGTAAGATTTATATGGAAACGAAGAAGCGCCCGCGTTATATTATCGATACTTTTGTATGGAAAGAAGATGTAACACAGAAAGGTGAGGACGATGTATAGACTGGATATTCATGCAGATGATTATGCACTTACACTTCACACATCACAGGATATGTTAGAGTGTATGAAAGCAGGCAAATTGGATAGTATCAGTATCGTACCGAATATGACATGTTTTCAGGAGTGTATGGAATTGCTTCACGAAGCAATTCCGGCACTTCCTTTTTTACCGGTTATGTCGGTGCATATGGATTTCGTAGAAGGAAAATGTCTGGCGGGAGCAGGAGAAGTACCATTACTTGCGAAGGCTGGCAGTGATTATATTGGGCTTTCATGGGGCGGTTTATTCAAATTATCCTATTTACCCTGGAAGCGGGCAACTGCAAAAGCACAGCTGAAAAAGGAAATCAAGGCACAGATTACAGCAGTACAGAAAGAAGTGGATTACTGTATCGAACTTGCCAGAAAGAACAATATTCCATGTGCCCAGAAGGGACTTCGAATCGACAGTCACCAACATGCTCATATGATTCCGGTTGTCTGGGAAGCAATGACGGAAGTAATTGAAGAAGAAAAGTATGAAGTGGAATACATTCGTAATTCGAAAGAAGTATTAGGAGCGTTTGTGTCAGAAGTTTCTTTATGGACAACTTATCGTCCTATTAACTTTGTGAAAAACAGACTGCTTTCTCTTTATTCACACAAAGCAGACCGTTACGCCAAAGCGCATTCTATGGAACAGATGTATTTGTGGGGATTGATTATGAGTGGTCATATGGACTATGACAGAATTGATAAACTGTTCCCCAAAGTAGCTGCGAAGGCTAAAAAAGATGGAAGAGTGTTGGAAATCCTCTTCCATCC
The DNA here is from genome assembly GCA_017623295.1 of Lachnospiraceae bacterium. Taxonomy (GTDB): domain Bacteria; phylum Bacillota; class Clostridia; order Lachnospirales; family Lachnospiraceae; genus UBA3282. The sequence goes on from JAGAPK010000033.1 coordinate 56,080, forward strand.
GGGTATTACTTTACCAGAAGAAGTAACAGCAGAAATCGGCGAAGAAGCCGCCAAGGATTTCTATTTGTTACCTGACAGACACGTTGAGAAAGAAGCTGTTATGGAGCTTGATTTTTCATCAGAAGAAACGATCTAATTCTGTGACTTCTTCCATTAAAATCTGCATGAAATACTGAGCTCCCTGATCGTTTAAGTGATCGGAATCAGAGAAGTAATCCAGATTATCGCGGAAACGTTCGTCATTGGAATAATCATAATAATTGACACCTGTGTCATTTGCAATAGTAGTTACCGTATCATGAAACTCCTGTAAGAATTCATCGGATGCCAAATCTCTATAATATTTAGAGAATGGTGTGGTGATTAAGACAGGAGTTATTTCATTTGCCTGACAATATTCAATAATTGCGTACAACTCCTCAATTCGTTCCGGCATGAAATATTCGTCTTTATTATCAAAATGTCTGCTGAAACGTTCTTTGGCCCGTCTTGCAAATTCTTCTTCGCTGATTCCATCATCGGCAGCGTGAGCAATCAGAGTAAGATCGAAATTAGGAAAAATTTTAAACAATTCCTCTCCGGCAGACAGAATCGGAAGTCTGTTGGTAACGAGGTCGACATAAGGGTCATAATCCGGAATGTTTTCCGGGGAAAGGAAATGATAGTAACGCACGGTCATTGCCTGTTTCTCAGTATCGTTTACGACTTCGTTATTAAAGGAAAAGTAAGATACCGGAATAAACAGTACGCTACCGCTTTCCATATACTGACCATATTCCTGTAAAATTGCGTAGTCATAATCAAAAGTCTGGCTTGTGTTGGCGAAGTTAAAGCAAATATAACCATACTGTGAAATGGCATCATAGTTAAAATCATATGCGCCGTGAGAACTTCCAAGATTTCCCACATGGATTTCCCAATATTCACGTCCAAGAGTATCAAACTTTACAATATCCATATACTTCTGATCGTCATACTTCTGATAAGGTTTGTTGAGTGCAAAAATAATCAACACGGCAGCAGTCGGAATCAGAATGCATTTCAAAGCAAAACGTAGTATATCTTTTCTTTTTTGTTTCATATCAATTGTCCTTTCAAATTAGAACTGGAAGTAAATAAATTCGGTGGCAACTCCTTTTTCAGAGAAGAGCGCAATCACAACAAGCAATAAAATATATATAGGCCATCTGACAAAACATTTCTGCTTGGAGATTTCTTTTATGACATCATATTTCAATGAAAAATAATCATAAATTCCAAGTACAACTACGGATAAGCACATACCAAAGCCTGCTAATGGGCTTAAACCAAGACAAACACCGGCTGTAGTTAAGTAGTTTGCCGGATTGGAAGCATCCCAGAATAATCGGCTGATAATCCACATGGCATCATCCCATGTATTCGCCCGGAAGAAAATCCATGTAAAACAAATCAGCAGGAACGTAATCGGAAGCTGCCAGAAATGTTTCTTGCGTTCTTTTCCTTTTGGATAAATGAAATTTTCAATTATCTGCAACAAGCCGTGCATACCACCCCAGATAATGTAGGTAAGGCTGCTGCCGTGCCAGAAACCACTGACTAAAAAGGTAATAAGCAGATTCAGACAATTTCTCCACTTCGGAACGCGATTACCACCAAGTGGAATATAGATATAATCCTTAAACCATGAGGATAAGGAAATATGCCAACGACTCCAGAATTCTTTAATCGAGAAGGAGAAGTACGGGCTTTTGAAGTTTGTCATTAAATCAATACCAAAAAGTTTGGCACAACCGATAGCAATGTCGGAATAACCTGAGAAGTCACAGTAAATTTCGATAGCGAACATTAAGGTTGCTATAATAAAAGCAAGACCGACATAGCTTTCAACATTGTTATAAAGTTTATCAACGGTCACAGCGAAAACATCGGCGATAACAAGCTTTTTGAAATAACCCCATGCCATCAGCTTCAGACCATAAGTTACATTGTCATATACAAAAGGTCGTTCCTTTTTATATTGCGGAAGCAGGGAATCTGCTCTGCCAATTGGTCCAGCCAGCAATTGTGGAAAGAAGGAAACAAACAGGGCATAGTAGCCAAAATGTTTTTCTGCTTTGATTTTTCCCTTATAAACATCAATTAAATAGCCCATAGACTGGAAAAAGTAAAAGGAAACACCGGCAGGTAACAAAATTGTCATAGTAATCGGTTGCATAGCAAGCGTTCCGGCGGAAATCAAATCATTTAACTGCCCGATAATCGGATTGGCTGTTTTGAAAAAGAGCAAAATGGCAACAAGCGGTATAACTCCGAGTAACAGCGATTTCCTTTTCTGCTTTTTGGTGTCTGCTTTCTCCAGAGAGAGTGCAAGATCATAGGTCAGTAGTGTTGTCAAGAAAAGCATAATGCCATACCAGAGATGCAGATTCATATAAAATGCATAACTGGCAACCAACAAAAAGCCCCATCGATATTTATGAGGGACCATATAATGTAAAAGAAATACAATAATTAAAAAAATACCAAAAGATACGGAATTAAATAACATGATGAAAACTCCTTTCTACATAGCAGTTTACCACAATTTGAGAGAATGGAACAAAAAAATTGTAGTATTAAGAAAGAATTAACAAATTGTCAATGCAGAAATACTTTTTCTATGATAAAATAATATGAATGAAAACTTAAGTTAGTAGGATAGAATTAAAAAATGGGTATTACTTCTTTTTATTTTTTGTGTTTTTTTGCAGTCATTTTAGTGGTATATTATTTGATTCCGAAGAAATGTCAGTGGATGTTTCTTTTGCTGTGTAGTGTTGCGTACTATCTTCTTACCGATAACGGGATATTGATTTTGTATCCGGCGGCTTCGGTGGCGGCGTGTTATATCGGTACGCGTATCATGGCATCAACGGAAGATGTTAAGAAGCGGAAAAATGCTTTGCTTTTTGTAATTATAGTTAATATTGGGATTTTGGTAGCGCTGAAGTACGTCAATTTCGGAATTAACACGGTTAATGGAATTGTTGGTCTTTTTGGACATTCGGATAATTTGATAAACGGATTATCACTGCTTGTTCCGCTTGGTGTTTCGTTTTATACATTTTCTTTAATTGGTTATGTAATGGACGTATACTATGGACTTGCGAAACCACAGTGCAATTTTGGAAAACTGGCACTTTACGGAATGTATTTTCCGACCATCATTTCCGGTCCGATTTTAAAGTATAGAGAGTGTGGAGAACAGTTTTTTGAACCCCATGCATTTGACTATGTGAAAGTTACCAGAGGTATTCAGAGAATGCTTTGGGGACTTCTTAAGAAGCTCGTGATTTCAGAACGGCTTCGTGTGTTGGTAGATACGGTTTATGGACAGTATGACAATTATCCCGGTGCTTTTATATGGGTGGCAACGATTTGTTATGCATTTCAGTTATATACGGATTTTTCCGGTTGTATGGATATTGTGGTTGGTATGTCGGAAAGCTTTGGTATTACCCTGCCGGAGAACTTTCAGACCCCATTCTTTTCCAAAAGCATTTCGGAATACTGGAGAAGATGGCACATTACACTGGGCGTTTGGATGAAGGATTATGTTTTCTATCCGGTTCTGCGTTCCAGGTTTTTCACCAATCTGAATAAATCATGGAAAGAGAAGTTTGGTAAGAAAAAAGGAAAGCAGTACACCACATTTGCAGCAATGTTTGTGTTATGGTTTACCGTTGGTGTATGGCATGGCGGCGACTGGAAGTTTGTTATTGGTTCCGGCCTTCTTCACTGGTTCTATATTGTTATGGAGGAATTGCTTGAACCGCCGTGTGCAAAGGCAATGGACAAGCTGCATATCAATCCGAAGGGCAAAGTAGTGGATGGAGTTCGAGTGCTTCGTACCTTTTTCCTGGTTTGTATCGGTGATTTATTCTTTCGTGCCGATTCGGTGGGAGATGCCTTGGCCATGTTAAAAGGTGCGGTAACAACATGGAATCCGGAAATATTATGGAACGGAGCTTTGTTGAATCTGGGATTGGACTGGATTGAAATGGGAATTATGGTGGTATCCCTGCTTTTGCTTTTGTTCGTTTCCGTATTGCAGCAGAAAGGTTCTGTGCGTGACAGAATTGCCGGATGGAAACTGCCGGTAAGATGGATAATCTGGTATGCGTTATTATTTTATGTGATATTATTAGGATATTATGGACCTGGATTTAGTGCAGCAGAGTTTATTTATCAGGGCTTTTAGGATATAATGGATAGAGAAAAAGAAAGGTAAGAGAGTCAAATGGATAAAATTGCAGTTTTGATTCCTTGTTATAACGAGGAAAAAACAATAGCTAAAGTAGTAAAGGATGCCAAAGAAGCATTACCGGAAGCTGTTATTTATGTATATGATAACAATTCCAAAGACCGTACGGTAGAGCTTGCAAGAGAAGCCGGTGCAGAAATTCGTTATGAATATATGCAGGGTAAAGGTAATGTAATCCGTCGTATGTTCCGTGAGATTGAAGCAGAATGCTACATTATGGTCGATGGGGATGATACATATCCGATGGAATATGCCAGAGAGATGGCTGATAAGGTGTTAAATCACAATGCGGATATGGTCGTTGGTGACAGACTTTCTTCCACCTATTTTACGGAGAATAAGAGACCGTTCCACAATTTTGGTAATAGCATTGTGCGTAGCAGTATCAATAAGCTTTTTAACTGTAATATTAAAGATATCATGACCGGATATCGCGCATTCAGTTATGGGTTTGTGAAAACCTTCCCGGTACTTTCAACCGGTTTTGAGATTGAAACAGAAATGACAATTCATGCGGTTTATAATAATATGCAGATTGAAAATGTCATTGTAGATTACAGAGACCGTCCGGAAGGCAGTGAATCGAAGTTAAATACCGTTTCTGATGGTATAAAAGTACTTCGCACGATAGTGAAATTATATAGGGATTATAAGCCGTTCGGATTCTTTGGATTGTGTGCAGCGGTGCTTGCACTTGTTGCGGTTGTATTATTTATTCCAATTTTGATTTCTTATCTGGAAACAGGATTGGTACTGCGTTTCCCAACCCTGTTCTGTTGTGGATTTATTGGACTTGCTGCAGTGCAATCTTTTTTTGCAGGTTTGATTCTTTCTAATATGGCGATGAAGAACCGCAGAGATTTTGAATATCGTTATACGCTTGTTACAAGAAAAGTTCGCAGGGAAGAGTGAGGCAATAGACATGTTATTTAACTCTATTGATTTTGTTGTTTTTTTCCCAATTGTTTTAATCATTTATTATTGTATACCAATTAAATACAAACATCTTTGGCTTTTATTATCCAGTTATTATTTCTATATGAATTGGAATCCTGCATATGGGTTGTTGCTCTTCTTTTGTACATTTCTTACTTACGCAGGTGGATTATTTATTGAAAAGATCAGGAAACAGGAGAACAAAGATAAAAGTGCAAGTCAGGCGAAAATTTGTCTGGCTTTATGCTTATGTCTGAATCTTGGTATTTTATGCTATTTTAAATATTCAAGATTTTTGGGAGGGTATTTCAGCAAACTTATTTCCGTGTTGCATGTGCCGGTAGAGATTAACATGACTTGGACAGAATCAATTATCTTACCGGTTGGAATATCTTTTTATATATTGCAATCTTTGGGATATTTAATTGATGTTTATCGGAAGGAAATATATGCAGAAAAGAACTTTTTCCGTTACGCACTGTTTGTTTCGTTTTTTCCGCAACTTGTTGCGGGACCAATCGAGCGTTCTAAGAATTTGTTAGTGCAACTGGCACAGCCACAGAAATTATCGTGGGACAATTGTAAAAAGGGTTTGTTTATCATGTCATGGGGCTTCTTTTTGAAGCTGGTTATTGCAGATAGGGCGGCAATTTTTGTAGACATGGTATATGAGAATTGCGACAGATACACGGGATTGTATATTGTGATTGCAACAGTGTTATTTGCTTTTCAGATATATTGTGATTTTTATGGTTATTCGATTATTGCAAAAGGGGTATCGCTTTTCTTCGGTATCCGATTGATGGATAATTTTGATGCACCGTATTTTTCCAAAAGTGTTGCTGAATTCTGGCGAAGATGGCATATTTCTCTGTCGGGATGGTTTCGGGATTATTTGTATATACCATTGGGAGGAAACAGAAAAGGCTTTGTAAGAAAACAGATAAATAAGATGATTGTTTTTGCAGTAAGTGGTTTGTGGCATGGCGCATCTATTGCATTTATTGTGTGGGGTGCATTAAACGGTTTTTATCAGGTGGTTGCGGATATTGTGCATAGAAACAGGAAAGCAAACCAGAGTGCAGGGAAAATACTGACAGTTTGCAAATGTCTTGGCACATTTTTACTGATTTGTTTTGCATGGCTATTTTTCAGAGCCGGAGATATGTCGGATGCTTTGGTATTGCTTCGGAATATGTGCTGTTTTAATTGGGAAATTCTAGTGAATGGCGAACTATTTACCTTAGGAATATCAAAAGAATTTTTCACAGTACTAATCATTTCAATAGGTATATTGGGATGTGTAGATTATCTGAAATATCAGAAAAAAGATGTTGTGGATATTTTGGTACAGAAAAAATGGTGGGTTCAGGGAATTGTTATTGTGATGCTGGTGTATGCAATTCTTGTTTTTGGATGCTATGGAGTGGAGTATGACACAAATCAATTTATTTATTTCCAGTTTTAAAAAATATTATAAGCGAATTGGAAAAATCTTATTTGTTATGCTGCTGTGTTTGAGTATGAAAAACATATTGGATTATATGTATGTTAATTATGATGATTCACAGTGGGTTCGTATTATATGGCGTGCTTTTTACAATGAAGAAGAAATCGATAATTTGTATCTTGGCTCTTCACATGTATATTGTGATTTGAACCCATATTTGCTGGATGAATTGAATGGAGAAAATAATTTCAGTCTTTCGACATCAGCACAGCGGTTAAATGGTTCCTATTATTTACTAAAAGAAGCTGACAAAGAGAAAGAGTTGTCACATGTGTATTTGGAATTAAATTACGGATTAGCAACCGGTAAAGATGGCGAATTTAAAGACCCGGATAATTTAACGGCAAATTGGTGGAATGTTGATTACATGCGATTTTCACCGAATAAATTGGAATATATGTTTACTATGTGCGATAAGGAAAATTATCCGGAAACGTTACTTCCTTTTTTACGATATAAGACACGAATATTTGACCTGAATTATATCAAGGAACAAGTAGAAGGGAAGCAGAAGGAAAATTATAAAAATTATGAGTTCCGAAGTGAAAATGAACAAGGACAGATCATAGAGTTTTACGAGAAAGGCTATTGGAAGGTTACAAGAGAATTAAGTCCGTACGGATTACTGATGGAGCAGAAGGATGGCCTGCAGGAGAATCCATTAACACAGGATGCGGAAACATGTTTGAGAAAAATAATTGAGTACTGTCAAGAAGAACAAATAGAGATAACATTGTTTAGTACTCCTGTCTATGAACTGGATTTGATAGCAACGGGAAATTATGACGCGTATGTTAGTCAAATCAATGAAATTGCTGAAGAATACCAAATAGAGTATTACGATTTTAATCTTTGTAAAGAAGAAAAATTACCGCTTCAAAGCGTTGATAATTTCTGGGATACGATTCATTTAAACAGCAAAGGCGCAGATACATTTACCCGCGTGTTCTGGGATGTAGTAGAAAATAATCAAAAAGATTATTTCTATGATTCTTTTGAAGAAAAATTAAACAATGCAGAAGAAAGAGTTTATGGATTTACTTATTCCAAAGGAACAGAAAACAGAGAGTTTAAGATTGCATCGAATCGGGAAGAAAACCTGGAGTATAGAGTGGTAAATGTTTCAGAAGACGGAGAAGCATTAATCCAAGATTATTCTACGAATAAAGAGTTTTCTATCCCATATGATACAAGTGGTAAATGTAAAGTGGAAGTCCGCCGAATTGGAGAAACGGAGGCCTTCCAGGTAATGGAAATCATGTATTAGCATAGCTTTTATCTCAACTGGTAGACTTCGTAAGTGGAGTCGCCGGTTGAGAAGGTATCAGTTAATTCACACCCTACATCATAAGTATGTCTGAAATACATAATTACCGGATGTTCATCATAGTATAATCCTTCTTCAAAAATGAAATATACATTGTCACTTTCTACAAGGTCCTGTCCAAAATTTTCAATACCGTGTTTGGCCAGCTTAATTTTACTGTTAGGGTTACATACAACACCCCAGTTGGTATAGAAGAAGTTGTTGTAGGTATCCTGCTTCATATCAAAAGGATATTCGCAGTAGGTATCCAGAGTATTGCTGTTATAGGTCCAGATATAGAAATTATCCGGATTACTGCGACAATATTCCTTTAAGCCTTCCCAGTTTGTCTGATTTGCATGATAAGCAGTATCAATATCTGTTTTCGTGGAATAAACGGATACAACAGATAACAGGGCTATACAAGGTAAAATAACTGTATATGGTTTTAGGGATTTCCATTTCAGAAGATTAAAGGCGAGTAAAATAGCCAAAAGTATTAAGAAATCCGCAAACATCAGTGGTTGGATGATTCTCTTTGGAAATCTTCCTTCGAATAGTACATATCCCCAACTGACCATTCTGCCGAATAAATAAAAAAAATAAACTGCAAGTGCAATAAAATTACGACGGTACAGAATCAGCAGAGGAGTAAGTACCAGTAAAACAGCAACCAGTAAATTCAGTGGCTGCATGCCGTCTTGATAGAAAAAGACACTGATGCTGCCGACTAGTACATTTTTTAAGCGTGATTTTACGGAAATACGTTCTTCATAACATTCTTTTGCTATCTGATTCATGTTTTCCCAATCTTCCAGAGTCATATCGTAGCCGATATAAGGAGCACCATTTCGCATATAATTATATTTCTCTTCATCAATGCCAAGTTCTGCAAGCTTGGAGGAACATTCTTCGTATTCCGGCCAGGTATAAAAATCGCCGACTCGTTCCCTGTAATGATTTATTTTGACAAAATCAGACCATTCCGGGGCGGAATAGGCAATGTTATGGACACCGAATAAAATGCCCATGCCAAGAAGAAGTATACCGGCAAAAAGAAAGAATCTAATGATGTATTCTTTATAAAAACGATGATTTGACAGCAGCCATTTGGCGAGCCATAGCATACCGGCCATCGGAAGCATCAAATACAATATATTCTGGCGCATACTGAAAGCAAGCCATGCCAGTAAAAAGGTCGGAATATTTCCTTTTAGAAAAGTGACAAGCGTGTCATCTGACTTGGCGGTAGTAAAGCAGAATAAGGCGGTTGCAGCAGCAAATCCTGCAGTTGTGGTATATTGTGCTTCGCAGATAACATTGAAATCCACCAGGAAAAATAAAGTGAATAAAGTGGTTAATGCAGGAAAAATAACGGAAGAAGAATCCGTATGTTTTTTCCAAATCTGCAAAGTGCGATGATAGATGAAATAAATACAAATAATATGGATACTGTGCTGGAACAAACTAAACCAGGGAATACTGCTGTTAATCATATATAGGCGGCTTAAAAACCAGGACAGTGGGTAGAGGAAGAACAGCACATGTGCATCCGGATATCCAAGATAAGCACCGGATAAGGTGCTGTACATACCCCAGTCGTCATTGATACCATCTACTGGTTTTATGTATAGTAAAACAAAAGCGTAGAAAAGAATCACAAAAAGTAAAAATATAATTTTATCCAGAAATGGAATTTCCACATGTCCCTGTCTATTGGTTGAAAAAGATAAATTTATCGGTTTTGAATTGCGTTTTTTCTGTGGCATATCGGATGAACCTTTCCTTCTTTTGTACATATTTGTAACGCATTTATTATATACTATAAAAAGGGAGTGTTACAAGCGTTTCGGTAGAATCTATGGCTTTCAATTCTTAAGAAAAACGAAAGGTTTTTTTAAAATCAAAAGAAAGATAGCCACAAATTGAGAAAATGTGTTATTGTTATTATGAACTTAAATAGATTTATGGATTTATGTACAATAAACAGAGAAGACTTGATGTGATAGGAGGCAGAAAGCGATGGAACATAGAGAACATACAAGAAAAAATCGTTATAACGGAAGAGTTACCCTGTTAGCTATTATGATAGGCTTCTGTATTTTGGCGATTATTGAAATTGCTTTTGGGCAGGCAAAGTTGAAGGTGGAGAAAGAAAGGCTTGCTTTGGAACAAGAGAATAGTCAAGCGGTACAGGAACTGCAGGCAGAGTGGAACAGTATTAAGAATACAGAATCTGCTTCGCAGGAAGAAACCATGCAACAGAATAACAGTAATACAACGGTACAGCAGATGGTTGATGTGGGAGCACAGACCGGTGTTACGGTAGAGGAACCGAAACAAAGCAGTGAAACACAGAATACTGCAGAAGAACAAAGTACCGATGCACAGCCGGCAGTTGAGGAAAATAAAGAATATGATATGCAGATTGTTTTCATGGGTGACAGTATCCTGGATAATGACCGGGAAGACGGTGGCGTAGCATCGTTGATTTCCCAGAACTGCAATGCAAAAGTTTACAATATGGCAATGGGGGGAACGACAGCGGCACTTCTGCCAAATGAGCAGTACAATTTTGCAACATGGGATTCTCGTTCTTTGCTTGGCGTGGTAAATGCGATTGTCGGAAATATTAACAAAGATATTTTTGATGGTTATCGTGCCGGAGAAATTCTGGATGAATGTGATTTTTCCCAGACGGATTATTTCGTTATTGAATATGGTGTAAATGATTTCCTTGCCAAGATTCCACAGAGCCGTTATTTGGAAGGTGGCGGAACTTTGGCAGTAGATGAGGTACACACTTATACAGGAGCATTAGAGGCAGCAGTGCAGATTTTACAGGATAATTTCCCGGATGCCAAAATCTTATTGATTGCTCCGCACTATTGCCAGATTTTTAATGCAGATGCTTTTGTAGGTGATGGTTATTCTCTGGATTACGGATATGGTCCGCTTGTGAATTATGCAAGAGGCTGTGGTTATGTTTATGAACAGCATAAAAAAGAAAATGTAATTTTCTACAATGCATTTGAAGAAAGCGGTATCGATTCAGAAACTGCGGATCAATATCTTGAAGATGGCGTACATCTTTCGAAGGAAGGACGTCAGGTTTATGCGGATTATGCATCCAGATTGATTCTGGCAGATTTTTATCCGGAAGAGTAGCAGATTTTGGAAACATATGATAAGATAGAAGGCGGATGAATGGCATCCGCCTTTTGTAATGTATGCCTGGTGGTGCATGTTTTAACAAAAAAAATGGAGGTATTTTATGCAGGAACTGGAATATCCCTTTGACAGTGAATATATTTTAAAGAAATCGAAAAGAATTAAAAAACAGTTATTGGAGGAAGGTAAAGCAACTGTTAAGAAAAAAATAGCAGTGCTTGGCGGCAGTACAACACATGATATTATTCGTGTGTTGGATATTTTTCTGTTAAATCAGGGGATTGAGGCAGAATTTTATGAATCCGAATATGCCCAGTATTGGCAGGATATTATGTTTGATAATGCTGAACTTGTCGCATTTGCGCCGGATTTAATATATATTCATACTTCAAACCGCAATATTACCGATTATCCTGCGGTGGGAGACAGCGCAGAGCAGGTAGAAGTTCTTTTGACAGAACAGTACAAGCATTTTGAAGTAATGTGGGAGAAGGCGGCAGAAGTTTATCATTGCCCGATTATTCAGAACAACTTTGAATATCCTTTTTATAGATTGCTTGGCAATCAGGATGCAGTTTATTTGCAGGGACGTATCAGTTTCTTGAATCGAATGAATGAGAAGTTTTATCAGTATGCGAGAGATCATGCAAACTTCTATATCAACGATATCAATTATATGGCATCTGCTTATGGTCTGGACAAATGGGCAGACCCATTCTACTGGCATATGTACAAATATGCGATGTGTATGCAGGCAATTCCGGAATTTGCTTTTAACGTATCCAATATTATTAAAGCGATTTTCGGTAAAAATAAAAAATCCCTGGTATTGGATTTGGACAATACGCTTTGGGGCGGCATTGTAGGTGATGATGGGGTAGAAAATCTGGAGATCGGTCAGGAAACCTCTATGGGACAAGTTTATTCGGAATTCCAGAAGTATATTAAAGCCCAGAAAGACATTGGCGTAATGTTAAATGTCAATTCCAAAAATGAATATGACAATGCGATTGCCGGTCTGAATCATCCGGACGGTAATCTGAAACCGGAAGATTTTATTCTGATTAAGGCAAATTGGGAGCCGAAGAGTAAAAATATTGTTGAGATTGCAGATGAAATGAATATTTTGCCGGACAGTCTTGTGTTTGTAGATGACAATCCGGCAGAGCGTGAAATTATCAAAGCGCAGGTGCCCGGTGTTGCCGTGCCGGAAATCGGAACACCGGAACAGTATATTCGTGTATTGGATCATTCGGGATTCTTCGAAGTGACAAGTGTGTCAGAAGATGACAGAAAACGTAACGAGATGTACAAAGCTAATATTCAGAGACAACAGCAACAGCAAAGCTTTGGTGATTATAGAGAATATCTGCTTTCCTTGCAGATGCAGGGAACCATTAAAGCCTTTGAGCCGATTTATATGGCGCGTATTGCACAACTTTCCAATAAGAGCAACCAGTTCAATCTGACAACGAGAAGATATACGCAGAGTGATATTGAACAGTTTGCAGCGGATGATAATTATATTACGCGATACGGAAAACTGGAAGATAAATTTGGTGACAATGGTGTCGTTTCTGTGGTCCTCGGACGGAAAGACATGGCAGAGAAAATGCTTCATCTGGAACTGTGGCTTATGAGCTGCCGCGTACTGAAACGTGATATGGAGTTTGCCATGATGGATAGCATGGTGGAAGCCTGCAAGGAATGTGGTATCACGAAAATTCTTGGCTATTATTATCCGACAGCTAAGAATGCTATGGTAAAAGAGTTCTATGCATTGCAAGGCTTTACGAAGATTGCCGAAGATGCAGAAGGAAATACGACATGGCAGTTTGATATTCCGGAAAATTATGAGAAGAAAAACACGGTTATTGCTGTGAATGAATAATTGCAGGATAACCGGAAATAGGATATGATAAGGAAAATAAGAAAAAGATAGTAAGAGAAGGAGATTGTAAAAACAATGAGCAGAGAAGAAGTTTTTGAAAAATTAAATGAAGTATTTCGCGATGTATTTGATGATGATACGATTACTGTAACAGATGCAACAACAGCAGATGATATTGATGAATGGGATTCTTTGGAGCATATCAATCTGCTTGCAGCAGTAGAGCAGGAATTTGGTATGAAATTTAATATGGGACAGGTTGTTTCCATGAAAAATGTAGGCGAGATGGCAGATATTGTTATTAGCCAGATTGGCTAGGGAGCGAGAAAAGGAAACAACAAATGAGTGGAAAAATAATTGGGATAGCGAATCGCTTTTATGACAGACTAGAGAAACTTGGTAAAACCAAGGAAGGAATTCTGGTCTGGGGCTTTTTTACGCTATTGGTTTTTGGGGTTATCTGCCTGTTTGGCACGGTGACCTCCGGTTATCATCTGGTGGATGACTGGGAATTTGCCAAGTATGTTGATTTGATGTCACCGGGAAGAGAGAATTTCTGGGAATGTATGAAAGAAACGGTAGGTTTTGATTTAACCCTTCGTTTCCGACCACTTTATTATATCAATCGTGTCTGCATGGCAGCAGTATTTGGCGTGAATCTGACAGCAATGTCAGTTGTGAAGGCGATTGAAATTGTACTGGCATTGGGCTTTTTATACTACTGTGCAAGACAGATGAATTGTAATGTATGTTATGCATTATTATTCTCTTTAACCGTTATGGTAGGTTATCAGTCGGCAGTATGGTGGAAGCTTGGACCACAGGAGTCCTTTGACATCATGATGTTCGCCATTGGTTTTTATTGTTTGCTTAAGTGGCTCCGCAGTGAGAAGAAAAAATGGGCGGTGCTTTCGGTTATTGCTTTTTTCCTAATGTCGATTTATAAAGAACCTTTTATTTTGCTTTTGCCGTTTGTTATGTTATATGTGGTTTATGAGCAGATGAAGGGGCAGAAAGTAACCATTGCGAATTTGTGGAATTCTGTTAAAGCAAGATTCCCGTATCTTTTTGCAATCGGTTTTATTCTGGTTGTAGAAATGTTTTTAATCGTGTTCGTTATTGGTACGAACAACTATTCTTATGTTGGTCTGGATGAAAGTGTGACCTTAGACCAGTATAAACAGGCATGGAGTCTGGCGTGCAGTACGGATTTGAAATGGTATGTACGATTCGGTACGGCAATGTGTCTGATTATGCTGACTTACTGGGAACAGCTAAAGAAACTTGGATGGGAAATCCTTCTGGCAGCTTCGATTATATTGCCGCAGGTAGTTTCTTATAGCAAGACTGCTATGACAGAGCGATATATTTTGCCGGCAGTGTTGGGAGTGGCATTTTTCTTTGTGATTGTTGGCTGCAATTGGAAAGCACTAAGCGGTAAGCGAAGAATTGCGTATGTGCTGTGTCTGCTTTTGATGTTGGCGGCGCACGGAAGGGTAACACTTCGCGAAGCGGATTATTTTGCATATCGTGGTAACAGTGTGCAGACGATGCTTGATACGACACTTAAATATACACAGGAACATGAAGATGTGCGAGTATTGTCCTGTTTTGGACCGAATCTGGAAGGTAATAAGACAATGTACTACTGGATGCGGATTCATGGTTATGATGAGGTATTCTATTGGGATGAAGACAGAGCCTTGATATCCAGATGGTTCGGTGAACGTGAAGACGAAGAAGATGTTCTGGAAAATATGGATGTGGTAGTTATGTATAACAAGGAAGACCGTCACTGGTGCTACGAACCAAGTCTGGATTTATCCAACTTTACAGAGCAGAAATGCGGAACCATTACTATGTATTTCAGAAATCAGGAATAGCAATATTGAAATGTTGCGTAAAGCTATGAAAAATGAAAGGCGGGGAAAATAAATTCCCTGCCTTTTATCGAATTAATTCAATCATGCCCATAGAAGCGTTTGTTAAAAAGACTACCTCCCGGTTTTGCAAGGCCGGTGCAGGAGTTGGTGTGTCAATTGCAATAAAACCGTTTTCGGTTAACTGCTGAAAGTCGCGTTCAAAATCTTCGGTTTCATAGCAGATGTGATAGGGACTGTTTTTATATTTTTTCATTAGTCCGGCAGCAACGGAATCTTCGGAAACAGGAGAAACCAGTTCGATGGTATAACTGTCTTTTTCCAGAAAACAAATATTGATTTTGCGAATATCGTCATAGACGGTTTCCTGTGTAATCTGATATCCAAGATTTTCAAAAGAGCGAATTGCTGCTTCTATTTTTTTAACCAGATAACCGATGTGATGTACCTTTAAATTAATCATAAAATACCTCGCTTGTTGATAAATGTGTCAAGATTGTGTATATTAGAGTATGGTTGCAAAAGATATGTACAATTTTGTACTATATCCTTTATCATGAAGCTATTATATAAGACAGGATGTGTTTTGGCAAATGAAAAAGATAAAAGAGTTATATGAAAAAAACAAAGACTTTATTATGGAAGTCATTCATTTTGGTATGGTAGGTGTTATCAATACGCTGATGGGCTGGGTTATTATGGCTGTGCTTTATAACCTGATTCATATGAATTACTGGTTATCCAGTGGAATTTCGTATTTTATCGGGAGTGTGTTCTCTTATCATGCCAACGGTAAGCTGACCTTTAAGGTAGACGAGGAAGAGAAGGATAAGGCATTGCCCTGGCGTTTTGCTATCAATATCATTATCTGCTATCTGGTAGCTTTCAGTGTGGCGCAGCCGCTTGTAGAGAAAGTGCTTGCATCACAGCCTGCGGTAATTGTGGACAACGTGGCAATGATTCTTGGAATGTGCATTTTCATTGTTATGAACTTCTTTGGACAGAAGCTTTTTGTGTTCCGTAAGACAAAGAAAACATCCAAGTAGAAATGAGGATTAAGATGAAGAAAATAACACAACGGAAATGGTTTGTGTGGTTAACAAAATATTGGTTTCTTTTTCCAATTATAGGATTCCTGCTTTTGGCAGGCGGTGTGTTCTTTTATTTTGGAGAAAAAAGTTATATTGCCGTGCATGATAACATGGATTTGTTTCTGGCACAGTTTCAGATGTTAAAAAATACGGATTCTTTCTGGAAGCATGGTATAGATGTACCGTTTCTTGGGGGAATCAGCCGTGACAACCTTCCGTCGGAATTGTCACTTTATTCTATGCTTTATATGATTTTTCCTACTTATACAGCATATGTGCTTGGACTTTTGCTAAAAGTAGTAATTGCGATGGTATCGTTTGGGCTTCTGGCAAAAGAATTGTATCCGAAGAAATATGAAACCTATCGCCCACTTATCTATATGACGGGATTTGCATACGGTATCATTAACTTTTTTCCGGCATTTGGCTTTGCGTTTGCATCCATGCCGCTTGCGGCTTATCTTTTGATAAGAATATACAGAAAGCCAACGAAAGGACTTTATCTGGCACTTTTTTTGTATCCCTTGATATCGTATTTTTCCTATATGGGAATTTTTATTCTGGGATATTTAGTAATAGCGATTATCTGGTTGTCAGTAAAAGACAAAAAGCCGACTTGGACGTTGATGCTTGGACTTGTTGTTCTTGCACTGGGTTATGTGGTGTGTGAATATCGTTTGTTTGGACAGATGCTTCTAAGTGATGAAGTGACGATTCGTTCTACGATTGTAAATCCGAGTCTGTCGATTCCGGAAGTTTTACAGGAGATTTTTACAGTGTGGAAAGATGGTATTTTCCACGCAGATGGTGTGCATACAAAAGTGGTGCTGCTGATTTGTATTATCTATTTTATTGGTAATAATGCTTATTATATCTGGAAAAAACAGCCGAAGAAAATTTTGCATGATACCTTTAATTTTGTTATGCTTTTTCTGGTGTTTAACAGTATCATTTATGGATTATACGATTTTGAGCCTATAAGAACTTTGGTGGAAACGATTGTACCACCACTGGAAGGATGGCAATTTAACCGAACCATCTTTTTCAATCCGTTTTTATGGTATGCGGCACTGTTTTTAATCTTAAAAAGATTGTATGATGCGGGTATCTGGCAGACATGGGTAGCGAATGCAATCATCTGTATTGCGGCACTTGTGATTATTCTGGAGCCAACCAGATACAATGATTTGTATTATACCTGTTATTACCGTGCCTATGAGTATTTTCATGGTGTGGAGGTAGATAACCTTGACTACGGGCAGTTCTATGCGGTAGAGTTATTTGAGGAGATAAAAGAAGATATCGGTTATGAAGGTGAATGGTCGGTAGCATACGGACTGCATCCGGCTGTGCTGGAATATAACGGAATTGCTACGTTGGACGGTTATCTTGGCTTTTATTCTCAGCAATATAAAGAGGATTTTCGTAAAGTGATTGCTCCGGCATTGGAACGGCTGGAAGAAACCAGAATTTATTATGATGACTGGGGCGCAAGAGCATATCTGTATTCCGGTACGGATTTAAGCATTGTGAATGCGACGAAAACAATTTATGCAACAGATTATGATATCTATATTGATACACAGGCTTTGCACGAACTTGGCGGAGAGTATATTTTCTCCCGATTAGAGCTTACCAATGCGACAGAGAAGAATTTGAAGCTTATTGGTGATTATACATCGGAAGATGGAAGCTATACGATTTATGTGTATCAGGTTGATTTATAGAAAAAAAGGAAAGAGGTAAATAATATGCCGATTAAAGTACACAATTTTGCAGGCGTACTTGGCTGGAATGCCAGAAAGTATCTGCCGAAGTTATCCAGTGCAAGTTACTTGAAATTACAGTTTTTATCCAGAAGAAAGCAGCAGGAAGGTTATATAAAATATTTTTATAATCAGCCGGAAACACCACATCCGCTTGTGGTAAATATTGAAACTATTAATCGTTGTAACAGTACGTGTGAGTTCTGTACTGCGAACCGTAATGCAGAGAAAAGACCTTATAAGAGAATGGAAGAGGAACTGTATTATTCGATTATTGATCAGCTTCGTGATTGGAACTTCAAAGGTCATCTGACTTTATATGGAAACAACGAGCCTTGGCTGGATACAAGAATCGTGGAGTTTCATAAATATGCAAGAGAACAGTTGCCGGAAGCCTTTATTTTCATGTCTACGAATGGACTTTTGTTAGATGTGGATAAAGTGAAATCTATTATTCCTTATGTGGATCAGTTGATTATTAACAACTATTGTCTGGATATGAAATTACATGACAATGTGCAGGTAATTTATGAATATGTCAAAGCACATCCGGAAGAATTTAAGGACGTTGATATTCTGATTCAGATGCGTTATCTGAAAGAAGTGCTGACTAATCGTGCGGGCAGTGCACCGAATAAACAGGCAACCGAGAAAGTAATCAAAGAAACCTGCCTGATGCCATATACCGATATGTGGATTATGCCAAACGGTAAGCTCGGTATCTGCTGTTGTGATAACTTTGAAGTAACAGATTTGGCAGATTTGCACAATGTTTCTTTAAAGGATGGTTGGAACAGCGAACCATACAAAAAATTGCGTGAAGCAATCAAGGATGGCAGACAGAATTATCCGTTCTGCAAGCATTGTGATTTTATTGATGCAGGGCTTCGTATGGATGCAGTAAATGATATTTTGAAGCATAGTGATAAGATGCATGGTGCAAGACAGTCCTTGTTCCGTAAATAGATAAAAGTGGGTGAAATTGCATGAAAAGAGGAATATTGTTTGGAGCAATAGCACTGATAATGCTTATGTCCGGATGCGGAAATGAAAAAGTTGCGGTTGAGGAGCCGGAACCGGTAAAAGAAGATGATAGCAGCGTGAATGTTTCGATTCTGGGGGACAGTATTTCCACTTTTGATGAGTGGATTCCGGAAGGCTATCAGGATTTCTTTCCCATGAATGGTGAAGTTGCAGATGTGAATCAGACGTGGTGGAAGATGGTGTTAGATGCAAAAGGGATGGAGCTGTGTGTAAACGGTTCCAGTTCCGGAAGCACCTGTTCCGGTGATTCTAAGAGCATAGATAATCCGATGTACGGATGCAGTGATTATAGAATTTCGGGGCTGGCAGGAGCGGATGGAACGTCACCGGATGTTATTATTGTTTACATGGGAACCAATGATTTGGTAACAAGTGTGCCACTTGGCGATAATGATGGTACAAGAGCAGTAGAAGAGGGAATGATTGATAATTTCAGTGATGCTTATACTTTGATGCTGGATAAGCTTGCGGTAAGTTATCCGGATGCTGAGATTTTCTGCTGTACGTTGGCAACGGTTGGTGATTGGGGAACAGACCAGCCTTTTGTAACATTCGTGAATGGACAGGGGCTTAGTGCAGACGAATATAGTGATGCGATTAAGCAAATTGCCGGTACGAAAGGCTATCCGGTAATCGATTTGCTAAATTGTGGCATTACCATTGATAATATGCAGCAGTTTATAACAGATGGTGTGCATCTGAAGCCGGAAGGAATGGTGTTGGTAAAAGATGCCGTTCTGAAGGTGCTGAATAAGTATTATTAAAATGAGTTTGATTCAATGAAAAAAGACAGGAACCGGTTTCAAGGCTCCTGTCTTTTGATTTTATTTACTTTTCTATTTACTTTCGTGATATTCCTTTTCGGTGTTGACACTCCAGATATTATCTTTGTTATCAATGCCGTTAATGATATTTTTAACGGTTTCAAAAGATGTTACCATAGAGTGATCAATGTTGTTATAACGATGCTGACCGTTTCGCCCTACACAATATAAGTTATCAATGGATTTCAAATATTCAACAAGTGTATCCATATTTTCGTAGGTGTCGAAATAAGCAGGATATGCTTTTTTAACACGTTCTACGTGAGAATCCATGACATCAGCAGGACTGTCAATCAAGCCCATGCGGACAATTTCATCTACGGCAAATTTCGTAAAGTCTTCATCGGACATTGTCCAGTATTCGTCGCCTTCGAATACGAAATATTCCAGACCAATCCATACCGTGTGTTCCAAATCCTTAATCATGTAAGGAGACCAGTTGTTATAAATCTGGAAACGTCCAAGTTTAACAGAACGGTCATGGACATAAACCCAACAATCCGGAACGATATTGCTGATGGTTTTCATTTTGGTCTTGTTCTTCAGATTCAGTTTCGGAAGAAGAAGTCCTACGGTCATATAATCACGGTAAGGAAGTCCGGCTGCTATTTCCGCTGGAACAGGCGGTACATCGTTCATACCGGCAACTAAGTCTTTTACCGGCATAGAGGAAATGAAAATATCTCCTTCTACGGTTACTTTCTCGCCGTTTGCTTCGTAAGTTAAAGAAGTGATATGGTTATCTGCATCTTTATGCAGATTGGTTACTTTACTGTTTCGTAAAATGGTTCCGCCCATTTTTTGAATTTCTTCTGCAGTAACATCCCATAATTGTCCCGGTCCAAGTTTTGGATAGCTGAATTCTTCAATAAGGGAAGTTTCTACCTGGCGATTTTCTTTGCCCGGAAGCATTTTAGCAAATACGTCCTTAATAATAGCGATGATGGACAATCCTTTTACCCTCTGTGCACCCCAGTCCGGTGCGATAACTCTTGGAGGTCTGCCCCAAAGGTTTTCGGTGTAGTGCTCAAAAAACATGGAATACAGTTTCTTGCCGAAGCGGTTAATATAGAAATCCTCCAAAGAGTTTTCTTTGCGTTTATGAATCAAAGAGGCAAGGTAACTAAAACCAACCTGTATGGTGGCGATTAAGCCCATGTTCTTGAAAGTTTCAAATTTAAGTGAAATAGGATAATCAAAAAATTTCTTATTAAAATAAATACGGGAAACTCTGTTACGGCGAAGCATAACCCGGTCTGTTTTCTCCGGGTCAGGACCACCGGGAGCCAGAGCCATTTCTCTATTCAGAACAATATCGTCGTAAGTTGGTGAACCCTGTAATGGAAGCATATTGTTCCACCATTCATTTACTTCCGGTACTTTGGAGAAGAAACGGTGACCACCCATATCCATACGGTTGCCTTTGTAGTTAACTGTTTTAGAAATACCGCCCATATCGCCTGATTCTTCCAGAACAGTTACTTCATAATCTTTGCTTTGCTTTAACAGTTCGTAGGCAGCAGTAAGGCCGGCTGGACCTGCACCGATTATATATACTTTTTTCATGAAACACCTCTCATTGTAATTCGATGTGGTACTGAAATCTATCACAACCACAGATAGATATATCATATCACGTTTGAAGTTCAATGTACAGACTCGCTTTGAATCAGTGGACATTAAAAGAGATTTGCTGTAAACTGAAATAGATAGTATATTCTGGAATCATAATAAATTTTAAAATCAGGAAAAAGAAAGGTAGAAACTTTTCTATGACACAAGTAATTAGTTTTATTTTCTGGCTCCTTGTCGTGCCGTTTTGTATAGGTCTGGTGCCGGTAAAGTGTATAGCAGAGAAAAAGAGAAACCTGGGAGTGATTCTGCTTGCAGGGTATCTTCTTATGTGGGCGGTTTTTGAAGTGATTACTATTCCGGCAGTTGTCTGGATTCAATACCATAATTTTAGTATTGCGATGAATATTTTCATGGTGGTGGCTGTTTTATTAGCAGTAGCCGGTATCGTTCTGTGGTACATGGAAGGAAAGAAGAACGAGGGAAAAACAAACTGGCTTGGACTTGGCAACCTGAAATGGTCTGAAATGAGTCTTGAAACGAAGATAGAATGGTTTCTGCTTTTTGCTTTGGTAGGCTTCCAACTTTATATGTCCGTAACAAGAGCTTCTTTTGACGGAGATGATGCTTATTATGTGGTACAGTCTCTGATGGCGCAGCAAAATGATGCGATGTATAAGAATCTTCCTTATACAGGACGTTCCGCAGATTTGGATGTACGTCATGCACTGGCTGTCTTCCCGATGTGGGTTGCTTTTGTATCGGTAAAAGCAGATTTGCATGCAACCATTGTATCTCATGTCATTATGCCACTTGTTTTGATACCGCTTAGTTATCTGGTTTATTATGAAATCAGCAAGGTGCTGTTTGCGGATAAAAGAGAGAATCGCCCGATATTTATGATTATTATGGGATTGTTTCAGTTATTCGGAAATGTATCCATTTACACAAATGAAACCTTTTTCCTGACAAGAACCTGGCAGGGCAAAGCGGTAGCGGGAAGTTTTGTTATTCCAATGATATTTCTGATGTTGTTCTGGATTTTTGACAACGACTTGAAAAAAGAAAAAATAGAAGAAAAAGAGGCAGCACAGGCAACAGGTGCAGAAAAAAAGGCGCAGAAAGAACGTAAAAAACAGGCGCAGAATATAGGTCTGTGGATTATGCTTGTGTGTGTGAATATGACAGCGGGTGTGTGCAGTTCCATTGCTGTTTTTCTGGTGACAATTTTGCTTGGCATAGCGGCGTTTTGCCTGATGCTTGTAAAACGGGATTGGAAGGTTCCGGTGAAATTGGGGCTGACCTGTATTCCAAATGCTTTTTACGTGTTATTGTATTTAATCCTTAGCAGATAGGAGTTGCTCATATGTGGGGTATTTTTTTAGAAAGTCTGGTAATCTTCCAGAATTATGTAGGATATCATCAGAATAAATTCCTGTTTGGGATTTTTCTGTTTTTCCTGTTATATTTATGGCTAAAAGAAAAGAATAAAGTATGCAGGGCATTGTTTGTTTATGTGCCGACAGTGGTATTGGTGTTGTTTTTCTGTCCGATTTTTCGAAAGGTGTTTGTGGCCTTATTGGATGATGCAGAAACCTATTATCGTCTGCTCTGGCTGTTGCAGATGAGCATGGTGAGTGCGTACGGAGCAGTAAAGCTGTGCAGCAAACATCGTAAAATAGGTCTGGTGGTTATGACGATTGCTGTGATTGCCTGTGGCAGTTATGTTTATCAGAGTGAACATATAACCAAAGCAGAGAACTGGTATCATCTGCCGGAGGAGGCAGTAGAAGTAGCGGAATTGATAGACCCGGAAGAAGGTCGTGTTATGGCGATTGTGCCGTCGGATTTGATTTATTATATCAGACAGTATTCTTCCCGAATCAATATGCCTTATGGAAGGGAAATGTTGATTGCAAGGTGGGATTACTATAATGATATTTATGAAGCTATGGAAGAAGCGGAAGTGATTGAAACAACTTCTTTTGTAGAGTTGACACGGTCTTATGGGTGTAATTATGTGGTACTCAAGAAAGATAGAGAGATAGAGGAACCGTTGACGGAGTACGGTTTTACACTGTATGCCCAGACGGAGAATTATCTGATTTATCAAGATATGGAGCTTAGTAAGTAGCGATGTTGTTTAATTCCTATGTTTTTGTATTTTTATTTTTTCCCATATGTCTGATAGGCTATTATGCTTTGATTCACTGGAAAAAGAAGGAACTGGCGCAACTTTTTCTGACATCAATGTCATTATGGTTTTATGGTTATTTTCAAGTGAATTATCTGCTGATTATGTTAGCGAGTATCTTCGTCAATTATCTTTTTCATAAGATATTGTCGAAGAATTTGTCACAGAAAGCGGCAAAAGGAACGGTAATAGCAGCTGTTGCGGCGAATTTGGGAATCTTGTTTTATTTTAAATACTTTGACTTTTTCCTTAGTAATATCAATGCAGTATTTGGTGCGGACTTTTTACTTCGAAGCATTGTGCTGCCGCTTGGTATCAGCTTCTTTACATTCCAGCAGATTGGCTTTGTAGTGGACACTTACCGGGGAGAAGTAAAAAACTGTAAATTTTTGGAATATGTGTTGTTTGTATCCTTTTTTCCTCAGTTAATTGCCGGTCCGATTGTAAGCCAGTCCGAGATGCTTCCGCAGTTTGCAACGATGACGGAGCGGAAATTTGACTGGGAACAATTTGCAAAGGGTTTTATTCTGTTTGTCCTTGGATTGTTTAAAAAAGTGATTCTGGCAGATACTTTGGGCGCCGGAGTTGACTTCGGGTATAATAATCTGGAAACGTTGGGGAGTCTGGATGCCTTGCTTGTAATGTTTGCCTATACCCTGCAGCTTTATTTTGATTTCAGTGGCTACTGCGATATGGCAAGGGGTATCGGAAGTATGCTTGGCATTGAAATACCGGTGAATTTCAATTCGCCCTATAAAGCAGTCAATATTATTGATTTCTGGAAAAGATGGCATATTACCTTAAATCGCTTTTTTACCAAATATGTTTATATACCACTGGGCGGTAATCGCAAGGGAGAGATGCGAACCTATCTGAATTTTCTGCTTGTCTTCCTGTTAAGCGGTATCTGGCACGGAGCCGGATGGAATTATGTCGTATGGGGCATGTTGCATGGTGTTTTGTATGTGCTTACGAAATGGTGGCAGAATCACTTTGGAAAACGTGGAGCTGAAAAAATAGATGTGACAAACATGTCAGATACAGAAAAAGTGACACCTGTGTCAATGATTGCGAAATGGGCGAAGAAATGGTTGTCCCGTATTGCACTTTTCTTATATGTCAGTGTGGCTTGGGTTTATTTCCGGGCAGCAGATATTGCACAGGCGAATAAAATGCTTGGCACAATCGTTGGTGGAAAAATCCAGAAGCTTTCTATGGATTTGGCAGAATGTTTTGAGCTGGATGAATTCTGGTATGTGCTTAAAGTGCTGCATCTGGATGCAATGTCTTATAGCAGATACATTTTGATGTTTGTGATGTTGATTGTGAGCTTTTATCTTGCAATGGTAAGCAGAAATGCTTCCGAAATAGCGGACAGAGCGAAGGGCAAAACAATTTCAGCTATGTTTATCGGTGCCGTTTTTGTATGGTGTGTCCTTTCCTTTTCACAGGTCAGCACCTTCTTGTATTTCAATTTCTAAGAAATAGGAAAGTAACAGAAAGAGCAGAAGCAGAAAATAGTTGAGGAATGTTACATGAATCGTTTTAAGAAATGGTTTTGGACAAGTTTAGTAACGGTATTTCTTATGCTTGCGCTGATAATGGGGATGGTTATTTATATTGACCCGTTTTTTCAGTATCATGAGCCGCTTGAGAATTTTCCCTATCTGGTAGATAATCAGTTGAACCAGAATCCGGGAATGGCGAAGAATATGGAATACGATAGTGTGATTCTTGGCTCATCCATGACCGTAAATTTTAATACAAACTGGTTTGAAGCGCTTATGAATCTTCAGACCATTAAACTGAATTACAGTGGGGCTTATCCGAAGGATCAGGCAAATATCATGGAGATTATTTTTGAAAGTGATAATCAGGTGGATGCGGTTTTCCTTGGAGTGGATGTTATGACATATACCGGTGGCGTAGAAGAAACAAAATACCCTATTCCGGAATATTTGTATGATGATAATTATATCAATGATGTCCAATATATTTTCAATAAGGATGTAGTGCTCAACTATATTCTTCGCCCGATTGCAGACCCGGAGAAAACAGATTTGGCTACGGTATATGCAAGCTGGTGGACGGACGAATATTATAACAAGCAATGGGTAATGCACAATTATGTGCAGCCGGAAAAGATAGAACAGGAAACGCCGAAAGATGCTTATATTGAGAGCGTAAAAACGAATCTTGATGTGAATATTTGTCCGTATATTGAAGCAAATCCGGATACGACGTTTTATATTTTCTTTCCGCCATACAGTATTTTGTACTGGAATGATGTTATTTGTGAAAATCATCTGGAAGCAACAATGGAAGAGTATGAATATATTGCAGACAGGATGCTGGGATATGAAAATGTACGGGTTTTCTTTTTTCCGAATCAGGAATGGATTGTAACGGATTTGGATAATTATGCGGATTATAGTCATTATCATAGTGACATCAATTATTATATGACACAGTGCTTTGCAGACGGAAGCTGTGAAGTGAAGTCGGAAGAAGAAGTAGATGCCGCACTTTTGCAGATGCGACAGGTAATTAATAGATTTGATTTTGAAGAACTGTTTTCACAGGAATACTACTAAAAAAGAGGTTTTACCGTATCTGAAATGAAATCAATACGTGTAAAGCCTCTTTTATTGTTTTGCTATTCTTCAGTTTGTTCTGCCGGCAGAATACAATCTACAAATCGCTGTGCCAGTAATTCACGTCCGGCATCATTGAAGTGAATGTAGTCTGTCATGTAATCCAGATAATTGTCTTCGTTGACGGAACCATAGAAGTTGTCAATAATGGAAACACCACAGTCGCTTGCAACATCAATTTCTTTCAGGAGATAATGGCTTAATGTACCATTTCCCAAATCGATACGATCACCATTTTCAAAGTTGCCTTCTTCGTTTACGTTATGACAGAAGGTATGGGACATCAATACGATTCGGATGTGCGGATAAGTTTCCTGAATTTGTGTAATAGCAGTACGGAGCGCTCCGGTATAAGCAACGACGGAGTATGGATCATTCGGGTCATCGCTAGGTGTTTTGCTGATGTAGTCAATACCGTCATACATAATACAGATGATGTCAATATCATTCATATCAAGACTCTGCAGCATTTCTACGGTTGGTACAAATTCCGGGTCATAGCTGTAATATGCGGCATCCATAACCAAAGAAAAATCTCCGGTACACAGAGCATCTGCAAGGTAGGAAATGCTGAAAGCATCCATCCAGTAGCCATCATTGAAATAATCAAAAGTTGCTCCGATTTTGGAACCGGTAAAGGAACCATTGTAAACAGTGGCACCGGATTTAGCTGCAATCTGTTCTGCCAGACCATTTTCACCTTTGTTCAGGGAAAATGGGTCGTTTCCTAAACAAAGAATAGAAGTTACTCCATCATCTTCATGTCCTTCCAGGTTATCTGGAGCGAGTGGAATGATGCTATCTAATGCTTCTACATCAAATTCTGTTGTCTGGACATTTGGATCGTAGTCAGAAGGAACACCTTTATTCCATTTGTAAAGCTTGTAAACACAAACAACGGCAATAATCAAAATAGCAGAAAGAAAAACAATGTGCAGATTGATATGAAATTGTGATTTCTTTGTATTGCCAGCTTGAGGTTTTGCTTTTTTTGTAGTTGTGTTGTTTTCGGTATCTTGATTCATAATTCCTCACATTCTGCCGTTTTGCGGCGGTAAACACTTTTTCTATAAAATATAGTATAGAATTATTTTGGATAATTATTTCCAAATATAACTTATTTTACTATGAATGGAAATAAAAATCCATTCTTTCACATAATTTTAAGAAAATCATAAAAAAGAGTATCGCCGGTTTGAGTTGCCGGTGATACTCCTTACATTTGCCATCAAATATCAGATAGCTGATACCGCATTGTCCATTTCGGTTCCGCCTGTCAGTGAATAAGTAATGATAGAAGTCTGAGGAAGCTGTTTTTGAAGGTCTTTGTACCATTTGCTGTATTTGTACATTCGATAGGTGGTGCTGAGCGCCGGTAATTGCGCTGCATCTGCACAACGAGCAGCAAAAGCTTCTCTTTCTTCTCTGTTCATGGAAACATAATCCATATAAGAGATTTTTAACTCAGTGATACTTTCATTACAGTTAGGACAGAAATGCTTGTGTCCATTCAACATATGGACCCGATGGCAACGCTTACAATAGTGCATGTACATCATGAAAAATTCCCCTTTTCTCAATATATTGTGTTGAAATTGTAATGTTGCTCTTATATTGTGTCAGTTTAGGGAGATAAAGTCAAGCGGATAGAACAAGAAAATGCCAGAAATTGGGTGTTAAATATCGCGCAATATGACAAGCGTGTCTGTTAGCCAAATTCTGGATAACCTTGCTGATATATTCAGACTATGCTATAATGTTACAAAATTGTTAAATTGCGAAAGGTTTACATAGATAATGAGAAAAAGTGGGAATAAGAAAAACAGAAGATTTTATAATGAAATAGAAGAATTTGAAGACCTTGACGAAATTGATGAAATCGAAGAAGACGATATTGATGAGGATGAAGAAGACGAAATAGAGGAAGATGATGAAATCGAAGATGTTCTGGTCAGTGGTGAAACTCTGGAATTCTTAAGTCTGGATGATGAAACCATAGAAGCCTATAATCGTTCCAGAAAAGATGTTTATGCTGAAATGGATGACGAAGAGGAAGATATGGAGGATGATGAAGAATACGAAGAAGATGACGAGTACGAGGACGATGAAGAGTACGAGGACGACGAAGAGTACGAGGACGACGACGAGTACGAGGACGATGAAGAATACGAAGAAGATGACGAGTACGAAGAAGATGATGAGTACGAAGATGAAAATATTTTCTCCCGCATAGGTGACTTCATCGCTAATATGAGTATGTTAGACAGAGTTGTAACATTATTCGGCTGTTTTATACTTATGGCGGCGATTGCAACAGGAAGTCTATATGCCAATGCTAAGTTTTCTTCCAAACAGGTAGAGGCATTTGCTGAAGTTGGTACGGAAATGAATGAAATCGGTATCATCGGTGAAAGTGGACTGATTGCCGTTTCGGATGCAGAAAACGCCAGAATAAATCAAATAGTAGAGATGGAACAGGAAGCAGAAGAGGAAGAAGAGAAAAAGAGTGCAATAGAAGTGAGCATGAAGCTTACATCTATTCAGGCTGATATTAAAATTAAATTTGTTAATAAGGAAACAAATAAGCTGATTGGTGGATTGCCGTTTGAAGTAGAAGTAAGTGGAGATAATGGTAAAAACTTTAATCTGAAAGACGAGGATAAGGATGGTATTATTTATCAGACCGGAGTAGATGCCGGAACTTATACCATTAAAATGGTTCCGTTAGAAGGGGAGCAGTATGAAGAATATCAGTGGCCTTCACAGTCGAGTAAGGTTAAAGTTACCGATACGATTACATATAAAGAAGTAGATATTGCAGATGAAGTAAAAACAGAAGCAGAGGTTAATGTTGCGGCAGAAGATACTGCAAAACAAGATACGGAAGTAGAGTCTGTATTGACGGATACGGTTGAATGGGTAGAATCTACGAAAACAGGAGAAGATTCAGATGCCAATTATCAGGAAATACAGAAGTCTGACATCGTTGACCCGTCTTTAGCAAGTAAGGCATTTATGAAGTTTACTGCAACGGAGGCAGTTGTAACAGATGAAGATAAAATAAAAGCGTTGAATCCGGTACTTAGCAGCACCTCTTTGACAATGGAAAAAGGAAATACGTCAACGCTGTCTGTTAATATTAGCAGCAATGAAAGCTATTCTATTGATTGGAGCAGTGATAATCCATCTGTGGCAAGTGTCAGTGATGGTGTTGTAACAGCGATAGAAAATGGTAAAGCTACTATACTTACTACGATTACAATTGGTAGTGCATCTACTACACTCAAATGTAGTGTTGTAGTTGGTGGTGACTCCTCAGGTGATACCGGCAACAGCGAAAATTCGGGTGGCTCAGACAATACAGAAGGTGATAAAACAGAAACTGTTTATGAGAAGGTTATTATTGCCGGAGATACAGAAGTTGGTGTAGGAGAAACCAAAAAAGTAAGCGGTAAGACGTCACCGGAAGGTGGAACTATCACATGGAGTAGCAGTGATGCAAATGTTGTGAAAGTAGATAAGAGCGGAAATGTGACGGGTGTGTCAGCTGGAAAAGCCACCGTTACGGGAACTTGCGGAAATGCAAAAGGAAGTTTGGATATTACTGTAATTGAAACAAGTACCGATAAGACCTATTCTAAGATTGGTATAAGCGGAAGTGAGTCTATTCTGGTTGGAAAAACAGGTACACTTACTGCAAAAACGACACCGGAAGGTGGTACGGTTACATGGAAAAGTGATAATGAGCAGGTTGTCAAAATTGATGATAAGGGAACTATGACAGGCGTGTCAGCTGGTACAGCTACCATCACAGCTACCTGTAAAGAAAATACGAGCCTGACAAGCACATGGAAAGTGACCGTGAAGAAAGATGCATCCGGTGATACCCAGTCTAAGTTAAAAAATAAAGACGGAAAACAGATTTATATAAAAAATGCAGAAGGCAAATATGTAGAAGCAACGTATGCAGACTATTATAAAGAACAGAAATTTTATTTGAGAATAGCGGAAACAGCCTATAAATATACCGGATGGCAGACACTTGATGGCTATACCTATTTCTTTGATAAAGACGGAAATAAAGTAACCGGCGATCAGATTATTCAGGGTGCCAAATATTCCTTTGGAAGCGACGGAAGACTTTCTTCCGGTTCCGGTACACTTGGTATTGATGTTTCTAAATGGAATGGAAGTATTGACTGGAATGCGGTTAAGAATTCCGGTGTGTCTTATGTTATTATTCGTTGCGGTTATCGTGGCTCTTCTACGGGTGCACTGATTGAAGACCCGAAGTTCAGAAGCAATATTCAGGGCGCGAAGGCAGCAGGGTTGAAAGTAGGTGTTTATTTCTTCAGTCAGGCTGTGAATGAGGTTGAAGCAGTAGAAGAAGCATCTATGGCATTAAATTTAATTAAAGGATACGGACTTGATTATCCGGTATTTTTAGATGTAGAAGCAAGTGGCGGTCGAGGCGATAAAATTGATGTAGCAACCAGAACGGCAGTATGTAAGGCTTTCTGTGCAACCATACAGAACTCCGGATACTCGGCTGGTATTTATGCCAATAAGACATGGTTTACTTCTTACATGAATACAGGCAGTCTGACAAGCTATAAGCTATGGCTTGCCCAATATGCAAGTGCACCGACTTATACGGCAACCAGATATGACATGTGGCAGTATTCTTCCAAAGGTTCTGTAAGTGGAATTAGCGGAAATGTAGATATGAATATCAGTTACATGAGTTATTAGGAAAAACTTGCAATCAGACCGCTTTTTTGCTAATAATAGAAGAGATATAACAAATAAGATAAAAGGGAGGTTACGGGAGATGAGAACATATCTTGTAACAGGCGGTGCCGGATTTATCGGTTCCAATTACATTCATTACATGTTTAAGAAATATGGGGATGAAATCAGAATTATCAATGTGGATGCTTTGACATATGCTGGTAATCTTGAAAATTTGAAAGACATTGAAAATAGAGCAAATTATACATTTGTGAAAGCAGATATTTGTGATAAAGAAGCAATCAGCAAGGTTTTTGCAGAAAATGACATTGACAGAGTGGTACATTTTGCAGCAGAAAGCCATGTAGACAGAAGCATTAAGAATCCGGAAGTTTTTGTACAGACTAATGTGCTCGGTACAGCAGTTATGTTAAATTGTGCAAAAGCAGCATGGGAATTGCCGGATGGTACTTTTAAGGAAGGCAAAAAATTCCTTCATGTATCAACAGATGAAGTATATGGTTCTCTGGAAGAAGACGGTGGCTATTTCTATGAAACAACTCCATATGCTCCGCATAGCCCTTATTCAGCGAGCAAAGCCAGCTCTGATATGTTAGTAAAAGCTTATATGGATACTTATAAGTTCCCTGCTAATATTACAAACTGTTCCAATAACTATGGACCTTATCAGTTCCCGGAGAAGTTAATTCCGCTTATTATCAATAATGCTTTGCAGGGTAAAAAACTCCCGGTTTACGGTGATGGCAAGAATGTCCGTGACTGGTTGTATGTAGAAGATCATGCAAAAGCAATCGATATGGTACAGGAAAAAGGCAGATTGTTTGAAACCTACAATGTAGGTGGTCATAATGAGAAACAGAACATTGAAATTATTCATATTATTCTGGAAACATTACAGGAAATGTTGGCAGATGATGACCCGAGAAAAGCCCTTGTCAGCAAGGATTTAATCACTTATGTGGAAGACAGAAAAGGTCATGACAGAAGATATGCGATTGCTCCGGACAAGATTAAAGCAGAAATTGGCTGGGAGCCGGAAACAATGTTCAAAGAAGGTATCAAACGTACCATCCAGTGGTTTTTCGAAAATGAAGACTGGATGAAAAATGTAACAAGTGGTGATTACCAGAAATATTACGAAGATATGTATCAAGGTAAATAAGTAAATAAGCACCAGAAGTATGTCCGGGTGAAGGAACTGCTTCTGGTGTTTTTTATCTGATGGGAAGGCAATAAAAGACAATCTGTAAGAGGACAGATTATAGTTTCCTTATGAGAGGTTTTGTGATAGAATAAACATGTATGTTTATGTCTTGATTACAGTGAAAGGTGAGAGAAAAGATGAAAGGGATTATACTGGCAGGGGGCTCAGGCACCCGTTTATATCCGTTAACAAAGGCAATTTCTAAACAGATTATGCCTGTTTATGATAAACCTATGATTTATTATCCGTTATCTACTTTGATGTTAGCGGGAATCAGAGATATTTTGATTATTTCAACACCAAGAGATTTGCCGGTGTTTAAAGAATTGTTCGGAACCGGAGAACAACTCGGACTTCGTATGGAATATGCGATTCAGGAAACACCGAGAGGTCTGGCAGATGCATTTATCATTGGTGCAGATTTTATCGGTGATGATAGTGTAGCTCTGGTTTTGGGAGATAATATTTTCTATGGACAGAGCTTTTCTAAAGTGCTTCGTGAAGTTGCATCCAGAGAAAAAGGAGCTACTATTTTTGGCTATTATGTTCGCGACCCGAGAGAATATGGCGTTGTAGAATTTGATGAAAACGGTGTGGCACTATCGATTGAAGAAAAACCGGAACACCCCAAGAGCAACTATGCAGTACCGGGTTTGTATTTTTATGACAATGATGTCGTAGAAATTGCAGCCAACGTTAAACCATCTGCGCGTGGAGAAATTGAAATCACAAGTATCAACAATGAATATCTTCGTCGTGGTACTTTGCGTGTAGAAACACTTGGACGAGGTTTTGCATGGCTGGATACCGGAAATCATGATTCTTTATTGGATGCGGCAGATTTCGTCGCAGCATTTCAGAAGCGACAGGGATTATATATCTCCTGTATCGAAGAAATTGCTTATAAGAGAGGTTTCATTGACAGAGAACAGCTTTTGAAGCTGGCAGAACCGTTACTGAAGACAAATTATGGACAATATCTGGTAGAGGTTGCAAATGGGCTCTAAAAGAATAAAAAATATGTTAGTTGCTGTAATCATGATTTTTGTCATGATAACGGCAGTCATTTTCATGATGAACTGGGAACTGGTAGAAGAGAAGCTTGGCGGTAAGAAGAAAAGTGAAGAAGTAACCGTTGAAGTGGAAGAAAACGTGACCGATGAGAAACAAATTGGCAACGATTTATCTGCTTTTTTACAGGATGAAACATTTTTTGATGCAGAAACGCAGTATAAGAGCGTGGAAACTTATTCCGGCAAGAGAGTAAGCTTCATTATGAGTTCTGTTGCCAAGGACTTGCGCATCATGTTTGTGGACAGCAGTGGAAAATTGATAACAGGAGCTCCTTTTTCTGTGGAGATTCAGGAACTTGGCGAATATACGGATGATGATGAAGATGGCATTATTTATATTGAAAAGGTCCGTGCCGGTGAATACAGTGTCTCTATGAAAGAAATAGATGGTTATCGCGTGCCAAATACAGTGACTTCCATTAAGGTAAAACAGGATATCGAATATCGTGTTCTGGACAGTGTGGAATACATGATGTTAACAGAGAAAGACGTCGATGCTGACCAAGAGGATACCGAAGAAAGAAGTGCTAAAGAGGATGCCGATGGTTCGGAGAATACGGAATTCCTTTCCAAAGGAAATGATACAACAACCGGTATTGACGTTTCGAAGTGGAATGAAACGATTGATTGGGAAACAGTTGCAGATGCGGGTGTAGATTTTGCTATTATCCGTTGTGGCTATCGTGGTTCTTCCAGTGGTTCCTTAATTATTGACCCAATGTATGAAAAGAATATAGAAGGGGCGATTGATGCAGGAATTCCGGTTGGCGTTTATTTCTTTACGCAGGCAGTGAATGAAATAGAAGCGGTGGAAGAAGCCAGTATGGTAATTAACTTAATCAAAGAGTATGATGTGGATTATCCGGTATTTTTGGATAGTGAGAGTGCGGGCGGAAATGGACGTGCCGATAATCTGGAAGCAGAGGAACGCACCAAAATTCACAAAGCTTTTCTGGAAACCATTGCTTCGGCCGGTTATGAAACGGGTATTTACGGTTCTGCTAATTGGTTGGAGAAAAGGGTAGATATGGATGAACTGTCTAACTATCGGACATGGCTGGCAGAGTATGCAGATGTGCCTTCTTATGATGAATATTACCATATGTGGCAGTACACTTCTAAGGGAAACATTGATGGTATTTCTACGAATGTAGATTTGAATATATGTTATATGGATATTGATACATCGATTGACCATTCCAGCAGTGCAGGCGGTTATTCCGGTGTAGTAAACGGTGATACCGGTAATGTGCCGACGGCAGATTCGGAATAGGTATAGGAAAAAAGAAGAGACAAATTGGAGGTTAAAATGGGAAAGATAACAGTGGAAACATGTGAAATAGAAGGACTGAAGGTAATTACGCCGGCTGTGTTCGGGGATGCCAGAGGTTATTTCATGGAAACATATCATTATGAGGATTACAAAGCAGCCGGTATTGACCAGGTGTTTGTGCAGGACAACCAGTCAGCATCCGTAAAAGGTGTTTTGAGAGGTTTACATTTTCAGATAAATTATCCGCAGGATAAGCTGGTACGTGCGATTCGAGGCGAAGTATATGATGTGGCAGTAGATTTACGTCCGGGTTCGGCAACTTACGGAAAATGGCATGGAGTATTGCTTTCAGAAGAAAATAAGAAGCAATTCTTTGTTCCAAAGGGATTTGCACATGGATTTTTAGTACTATCTGATTATGCAGAATTTGCATATAAGTGTACTGATTTTTATCATCCGAATGATGAAGGCGGAATTCTCTGGAACGATCCGGATATAGGTGTTGAATGGCCGATTCCGGAAGGAATGGAATTGATTCAGTCTGAAAAGGATACCAAATGGGGCGGGATTAAAGAATATACGGAAAAATATTGTAAATAAAGGTAAGGATTTCGTAGGAAAATGAGTGGAAACGAAACGAATACAAAAGAAACAACATTAAAGAAAAGAAAAACATTTCCGAAGCCCGCAGCAATTGCTATTTTCTGGGGGCTTGGTTTGATTCTGGCAATTGTACTGGTAGCACATCATAATCCACTGGCAGATCAGGTTACAGAGAATATGAAGAAGGTCAGTGGATGTGTATTGATTGTATTTACCTGTATCATTTTTGCTTTGTTTTATGATGGTCTTACAACGATTCCGACAGAACTTTTTCAGAGCAGAAAACTTATCTGGAAGCTTTCGAAAAATGACTTTAAGAAGCGCTATGCAGGTTCTTACTTTGGAATTATATGGGCAATGGTGCAGCCGGTAGTAACAGTGCTTATGTACTGGATTGTATTTGACCGGGTGTTTGATACCAGAAGTCAGCTTGTAGCCAGCGGAGTAGAAGTACCATATGTGCTGTATCTGACTGCCGGACTGGTACCCTGGTTTTATTTCTCAGAGGCAATTACGCAGGGAACGATGGCACTTTTGGAATATACTTATCTGGTAAAACAGGTGGTGTTTAATATTAGCATTTTGCCTATTATTAAGGTAATTGCAGCAACATTTATTCACGTTTTCTTTATGTGTATTTTATTGCTCGTATCGATAGGATATGGATATTATCCAAGTGTATATACGCTACAATTGTTTTATTATAGTTTTTGCCTGTTCCTGTTGGTACTTGGAATGAGTTATCTTACATGTGCCATTGTAGTATTTTTCAGGGATTTACAGCAGGTAATCAATATTGTATTGCAGATTGGTATGTGGGCTACACCGATTATGTGGGATATTTCCATGCTGACAGACAATATGAAGACGTTTTTTAAATTGAATCCGCTTGTTTATATTGTAAATGGATATCGAAGTGCGATTTACGAAGAAGTATGGTTCTGGGAGCATTTTTATTCTTCCACATATTTCTGGATTTTTACAATTAGTTTGTTCTGTATCGGAACATTAATCTTTAAGAAGTTAAGAGTACATTTTGCAGACGTATTATAAAATTGGAAAAAGGCATTTAATGGAGATTTCACATGGAAGATGCAAAGATAGCAATTCAGGTAAAAAATCTGGAAAAGGTCTATAAATTATATGATAAACCCTCTGACCGTTTGAAAGAAACACTCGGATTTGGCAAAGGAAAAAGACATACAGAACACCATGCGTTAAAAGGTGTCAATATCGATATTCGACAAGGAGAGACGGTTGGTATTATCGGAACAAACGGTTCCGGTAAATCTACAATTCTAAAGATTATTACCGGTGTTTTGAATCCGACAAGGGGAGAAGTTACCGTAAATGGTCGTATTTCGGCATTATTAGAACTGGGAGCCGGTTTTAATATGGAATATAACGGTATTGAAAATATTTATCTGAACGGTACAATGATGGGCTTTTCAGAAAAAGAAATTGAAGAGAAGATGGATGCCATTCTCGAATTCGCTGATATTGGAGAATATGTACATCAGCCGGTTAAAACATATTCCAGCGGTATGTTTGTGCGACTTGCATTTGCAGTAGCAATTAACATCGAACCGGAAATTCTGATTGTCGACGAAGCATTATCCGTTGGTGATGTTTTCTTTCAGGCGAAATGCTACCATAAATTTGATGAATTTAAAGAAATGGGTAAAACCATTTTGTTTGTAAGTCATGATTTGAGCAGTATAAGCAAGTATTGTGACAGAGTTGTATTGTTGAATCAAGGTGTAAAACTTGGCGAAGGAACACCGAAGGAAATGATAGATGCCTATAAGCAGGTGCTTGTGGGACAGTACACAGTACCGGAATCTGGCGAAGAAAGCCTCTTGGATGACAAGCAGTTGCAGGAGGTTGCTGCCGGACAGTCTGACGGTGTAGCGGATAAGGATGCTAATGTTAACCCGGATTTGCTGGAATATGGTTCGAAAAAGGCTTTGATACAGGAATACTATATTACTGATGAAAAGGGAACCAGAACCTCAGCAATTCTGAAAGGAAGCCGTTTCAACATTCATATGAAGGTAGAAATGGTAGAGGACATTGCTGCACCTATTTTTGCGTTTACCATTAAAAATATCAAAGGTGTAGAAATTACCGGTACAAACACAATGTTTGAAAAGTCCTTTCTGGAACCGGTAAAGGCCGGCGAAATCAAAGAAATTATTTTTACCCAGGAAATGAATCTGCAAGGCGGGGAATATTTGCTTTCCCTTGGTGTAACAGGTTATGAAGGGGATGATTTCACTGTATACCACCGATTATATGATGTTTTGAATTTGACAGTTATTTCAGATAAAAATACAGTGGGGTATTATGATATGAACTCCAGCGTTCAGGTAATTGATGGTTAAATAAAAGAAAGATAGAGAAATAAGATGGCAGATAATTTCGATAGAGAAGACAGAATAGAAGAAATTGGAAAAATTAAATTGAATTTAAAGCATTATCCGGGAGAAGACTATTATTGTGATGGAGATATCGAGGATGAACTGCTTGCGATTACCAGAGATTGTGCGCAGGTAGAATATCAGCGCATTATTGAGGAACGAAAGAGTTGGCCGATTCTCTATCATTTATCTTCTTTGCGTGAAAATATCGTAGAGTGGCTTCCGATTGATAAATCTATGAAGGTATTGGAAGTGGGCTCCGGTTGTGGTGCTATTACGGGAGCACTGGCACGCAAAGCGAAAGAAGTTACCTGTATTGATTTATCTAAGAAAAGAAGTATGATTAACGCTTACCGACATATGGAATGTGATAATGTCACCATTCATGTCGGTAATTTTCAAGATATAGAGCCTGATTTACCATGTGATTATGATTACATCTGTCTGATTGGTGTTTTCGAATACGGTCAGGCTTATATTGGTTCAGAAACACCATACGAAGATTTCTTGAAAATCATTGAGAAACACCGCAAAAAAGGCGGTAGTATTGCGATTGCCATAGAAAATAAATTTGGACTTAAATACTGGGCTGGTTGTAAGGAAGATCATCTGGGCACATGGTTTAGTGGCCTTGAGGATTATCCGGAGGGCGGTGTAGTCCGTACCTTTACCAAAGACGGGCTTTTGAAAATCGTAGAAAAATGCGGATTTAACGATGCGCATATGTATTATCCATATCCGGACTATAAATTCATGACAAGCATTTATTCTGATGCGTATTTGCCGAAAAAAGGAGAATTATCATCTAATCAGCGAAACTTTGATAGAGAAAGATTGCAGTTGTTTGATGAGAAACTGGTTTTTGATACGATTATTAAAGAAGAACAATTCCCGTTATTCTCCAATTCTTATATGATGATACTCGGACCGGAACCGGAAGTAAAGTATGCGAAGTATTCGAATGACCGTGCGGATGATTATAAAATCAAAACAACGTTTGTCGGTAGTAGAAATGCGGGAGTTTTGCGGGGACAAATAGAAAAACATCCGTTATCCAATTTGGCAAAAGCGCATGTTGAACAGATATATAGTGCATATGAGAAGCTATCAGAGCGTTTCGAAAATAGTGATATAGCAATCAATAAATGTAGTTTGCATAAAGAAAATGAATCAGAAGTATATGCATCCTTTGAATATTTGGAAGGAAGAACGCTGGAAGAACTTCTGGATGAATGTCTGGAAAAAGATGACATTGATGGATTTCGTGTGTTATTTAATCAATATCTGGAACGTATATCATATCATGCTGAAATGCCGGTATGTGATTATGATTTGATTTTTGCGAATATTTTGATTACACCGGATGGAAAATGGCATGTGATTGATTATGAATGGACTTTTGAAAAAGAAGTAGACACGAAAGAAATTGCATTCCGCGCCATCTATTGTTATGTGCTGGAAAATGAAAAAAGAAATAAATTAAATCTGGATTTAATACTAGAGAAACTTTGCATTACAGAAGCAGAGGCAAGCCAGTATCGTCAGCAGGAAATGAAATTTCAGAAGTATGTGACCGGAAAGAGGCTGTCTATGGGTGAAATTCGCGAAGCGATTGCGCAGCCGGTTTATACGATAGAAGATTTTTCAATGGTATCTCCTGCAGAGAAGCAGAAGGATAAAATACAGATTTATGAAGACTGTGGACAGGGCTTTTCAGAAGAAAATTCTTTCTTTTTGGAAGAAAAGGAATTTGAGATTGTAGTTGCAGAAGGAAGAAAAGCACTTCGTATTGACCCGTGTAGCGATTATTGTATTGTTTTATTGAAAGAACTTGAATGGAACGGAACAAAGATTCCGTTAAAGAGTAAGTTACTTACTATGAATGGCTTTAAAGTGGGCGACGGAACATATGCTTTTGCAACGCAGGACCCGAATATTACATTGCAGGTAGCGGGTCTTGAGCAGAAAGAAGACAATGTGTTAAAGGTTACTATGCAGATAACACGAATGCCGTTAGAAACGATTACCCACATGCAGAAAAGAGGATTGTTTTAGAGAATGAGTGGTGAACAGCATCCATATGATTGGGCAGCTTATTATAAAGCAGCTTATAAAAAAGAAGTAAAACAGAATAGTGTGCTTGCAGGTAAGCTGGCGGATGCAGAAGCTCAGGCAATGGATTTGACGTTTCGAACAGAACGAATTCAAAACAATGCTTTCTGGAAGCTGTATGCTTTTACAAACAGAGGGTATCATGCGGTAGGAAGAAGAATTAAAAATCTGGGTAAGAAACAGCAAGAAGAATCACATGTTAATCAGCATGCTGAAATGATGCAGAAAAATGCGGTGGATGTAGCGGATGGAATGGCAGAGGGTAGAATGCATGAAGCCGCTTTGAAGTGCATTCACGAATATGAACAGGAACGATTCCGCCAGAAACATCCTTATTTGCAAATGATAGAACAATGGGAACAAAGCGATGTTTTTGTTGATGGATGGCGAATTATAGAGTTGTCAGACAGTGATTTGTGTGTTGTGATATGTGGCAAGGGTTACCTTGATTCTGATACAGAAAAGAAAATTAAATCATGGTTTAACATGAACAAGGGATGTCTGCTTGCCTATGCAGATGAAGATTATTACTGGAATGATTTAAGCAACCGTATGCATCCTTGGTTTAAACCGGATTACTCTCCGGATACATTGCTTTCTTTTAATTATCTGGGACATCTGATAATTGGACGAAAACCTTTGATAGCTGCTGCGATGGAACAAATGAAGCAGATGAATCAAGTAAATCAAATGAAGCAGATGGAACTAAAAACCATTGAAAATAGTGAAAATAGTAGCTATACGGATTTTTATGATTTGTGCCTGCGGTTGGAGGAACTGGCGCTGGAACAAGAGGGCCGAATCGGTCACAATGGTCATATCGGTCGAATCGGTCATATCGAAGAGGTTCTGTTTCATAATTGTTATGAGCCGGATGAAGAGGGCAAGGAGGAAGTAGAACGGGCGAGAGTGGCCGGTGGTGATGTGCTGGAAACAGTCGAGAAACTGCTGCAAGAAGAGCTTGAGCACGGATATGACATGGAAGGCTGTGGTGCCTCATATATCGAAATCAAGGAAGCAGCACTGAAGAGAAGAGGAATTAGTGCTCACTTGGAGCAAGGCCTTTGGCGGGATGTTTATTCCGTAGTGTATGATTTGCAAAATGTACCAATGGTATCGGTAGTCATTCCTTCCAAAGACCATCCTGAAGTTCTGGAACAATGTCTTTCCTCTTTTTGTAAGAAGACAGAGTATGATTCAAAGCATTATGAGTTTATTGTAGTCGATAATGGAAGTAATGCAGAAAATAGAAAGAAATTGGAAGATTTACAACAGAAATACGGATTTCACTATATTTATCAGCCGATGGAATTTAATTTTTCGGCAATGTGCAATATGGGTGTGGCACAGGCAAAAGGAGAATATATTCTTTTGTTAAATGATGATATAGAGATTATTCAAAAGGACTGGCTTCGTGTTATGGTTGGACAGGCAATGCAGCCACATGTGGGTGCGGTCGGTGCGAAACTTTGGTATGCAGGCGGTGAGTCCATTCAACATGCCGGAATTACCAATCTGGATATTGGACCATCTCACAAGCTGATTACTTTCCCGGATGATAGAAATTACTACTACGGTCATAATCAGGTCACTTATGACATGATAGGGGTAACGGCGGCCTGCTTACTAGTACAGAGAAGCAAATACGAAGAAGTGGGCGGACTGGATGAATCCATGAAAGTAGCGTACAATGATGTGGACTTCTGCTTCAAAATGATAGAAGCCGGTTATTATAACGTACTTCGAAATGATGCGGTTTTACACCATCATGAATCCTTGAGTCGTGGACTGGATGAAGAAGATGATGGTAAGTGGGACAGACTTTTGCGTGAAAAAGAAAACTTGTATGAGAAGCATCCGCAGATGCAAAGCAAGGATAATTTTTATCATAAAAACCTCATTGACAATGCATCAAATTACACCTGTAATTTTAAATTTGACTATGAAAGCAAATTAAAAGAAACGGAATTTTGTGTCGAAAATGCAGGACAACTTGCAGAAATGTGTCAGAATGTGATGCAGTTAACGGTGGACAGAGCCGAAAAACAGCACAAAATTCATAGAGAAGAACCGGATCTCATGCACATCATGGGATGGAGTTATATTCCGGGAGAGGATAATGCAAGGTTTCAAAGAAATGTTGTATTACAGCGGGAAGAAGGCAGTTTTTGCAAAGTAACACCGTTCCCCTGGTCCAGAAAAGATGTGGAAGCAATCCTGCCACACGAAAACAATATTTCGTTAGCCGGATTTGTTGTTCGTATCAGGAAGGAAAACTTGCAAAAGGGAATTTGGCGCATCGGAATGATGGCAACCGATTTGGAGAGTGGAAAACAGCTTCTTACATGGTCGGAAAAAACGTTGGAAGTAAAATAGATGCTCCAGAAAATAAAATTAAATCATGTTTTAATATAGGTATTTTTACAAAGAAATGAGGAGTAACATGGAAACAAATCAGAATCAGGAAGAAAGCTTACAATATTATAAGGAAGCTTATGAAAGAGAACGACAGAAAAGAAATATGCTGGTGGGTAAGCTGGCAGATGCAGAGGTCCGTGTGGCAGAGTTAGAGGACAACTTAAATCGAATTAAGGGAAGTGCCTTTTGGCGTATGTCCAAACCGCTGCGTGCTTTTGTGCATTGGACAATTCGCACCAAAGAACGTATCAGTCGCTATGGTAATGTGAAAGGAGTTCTGCGAAAGCTGGATGCAAAACGTATTGAGAAAAAGGCGCAAATACAGCATGGTACAGAAAGCTTTCCAAATGCAGAGGAAGCGAAGAAACAGCGAGAAACTGTTTTTTCTAAGAAAATTAAAATCAGTATTTTAGTACCATTATATAATACACCAAAGGAATTCCTGACACAGGCAATCGATTCGGTTATGGCACAGACTTATGAAAATTGGGAGCTTTGTCTGGCGGATGGTTCTGATGCTGAGCATTCTTATGTGGAGCAGGTTTGTAAAGAATACATGGAACGCGACAGCAAATATTTGCAGGAACATCCGGAAATTGGAAGACTTGTGAAGACACAGAGTCGTATTGTCTATAAGAAATTGGAGAAAAATACCGGTATTTCCGGCAATACAAACGAATGTCTGTCTATGGCAACCGGTGAATACATTGGTCTGTTTGATCATGACGATATTTTGCATCCGGCTGTTTTATATGAATATATGAAAGTAATTTGCGAACAGGATGCAGATTATATTTATTGTGATGAAACAACCTTTCACGGAAACAGCATTGATAATATGATTACTTTGCACTTTAAACCGGATTTTGCAATTGATAATTTGCGTGCAAATAACTATATTTGTCATTTCAGCGTTTTTGACAGAAAATTGTTAGAAGGAACAGAATTATTCCGTTCCCAGTTTGACGGCAGTCAGGACCATGATATGATTCTTCGTCTGACAACCAGAGCCAGAAACGTGGTACATATTCCGAAACTTCTGTATTATTGGCGCTCTCATAAAGGAAGCGTGGCTTCTGATATCAATGCCAAGAGTTATGCGATTGATGCAGCCAAAGGTGCTGTGGCAGACCATTTGAGATGTCAGGGTTTTGAGAATTTCGAAATTTCTTCCACGAAGGCTTTTGAAACGATTTTCCGCATTAAATATGAGATACAGGGAAATCCTAAGGTATCAATTGTCATACCGAACAAGGATCATTTTGAGGATTTGAAACGATGCGTTTCTTCTATATTAGAGAAAAGTTCTTATGATAATTATGAAATTATTATTGTAGAGAATAACAGTACCACCAATGAAATTTTTAAATATTATGATGAACTTCGCCAAAATCCGCAGATTCATATAATTGAGTATGTAGGTGAATTTAATTATTCCCGTATTAATAATATGGGTGTTGCAGCGGCAACCGGTGAGTATGTTCTCTTATTAAATAATGACACCGAAGTGATTACGTTAGATTGGATAGAAGAACTTCTGATGTATGCACAACGCGAGGATGTAGGTGCTGTTGGTGCTAAGTTGTATTATGAGGACAAAACCATTCAGCATGCGGGCGTTGTTATTGGACTTGGAGCGCATAGAACGGCCGGACATACACATTATCGTGTCAGCTATAACAATTTGGGCTATATGGGTAGGTTGTGCTATGCACAGAATATGACGGCAGTTACCGGCGCATGTCTTATGGTGAAAAAGGCAATTTATGATGAAGTAGGCGGATTAGATGAGTCTTTTGCAGTATCCTTGAATGACGTAGATTTTTGCTTGAAAGTGCGTAAAGCAGGTTATTTGAATGTATTTACTCCTTTTGCGGAATTATATCATTTTGAATCCATTTCCAGAGGATTGGATGACCAGGGTGAGAAAGCGGCCAGATATAATGAAGAATCAGAACGCTTCCGTGAAAAATGGAAGAATGAGCTGAAAAATGGCGATCCATACTATAATCCTAATTTCTCATTAGACAGAAGTGACTTTGCTTTGAAAATTGATTGATAGTATGATAGAATAGAACAGTGAATTGCTATGAGAGAAAATATAGAATGAGAATAAATGGAGGAAA
Organism: Lachnospiraceae bacterium; assembly: GCA_017623295.1. GTDB lineage: Bacteria > Bacillota > Clostridia > Lachnospirales > Lachnospiraceae > UBA3282. The sequence continues at coordinate 100,185 of JAGAPK010000033.1, forward strand.
AAAGAATGGGCTACAAAGAGCAGTATAACTTCTGGCTGGAGGATTCCTATTTTGATGCAGATACTAAACAGGAACTTCAGGCAATTAAAAGCGATGAGAAAGAAATCGAAGATCGCTTTTATAAAGAACTTGCATTTGGTACAGGTGGTTTGAGAGGTGTTATTGGTGCCGGTACAAACCGCATGAATATTTACACTGTTCGTAAGGCAACACAGGGTCTTGCTAACTACATTAAGAAACAGGGTGGAGAAGATAAGGGCGTTGCTATTGCATACGATTCCAGAAGAAAATCCCCGGAATTTGCAGAAGAAGCAGCACTTTGTCTTGCAGCTAATGGTATCAAAGCATATGTATTTGATGCTCTTAGACCAACACCGGAATTATCCTTTGCACTTCGTGAGTTAGGCTGCATTTCCGGTATTGTTATTACAGCAAGCCACAATCCGCCGGAATATAACGGATATAAATGTTACTGGGAAGACGGCGCACAGGTTACCGCACCAAGAGATAAAGAAATCATTACAGAAGTAAATAATGTAACAGACTATCATACTGTGAAAACAATGGACAAAGAGGAAGCCATGAAAGCTGGTTTATATCAGGTTATCGGTAAAGAAATCGATGACAAATACATGGCTGAATTAAAGAAACAGATTATTCATCCTGAAATTATCAAAGAAGTAGCAGATGATATTAAGATTGTTTATTCTCCTTTCAACGGAACAGGTAACGTACCGGTTAGAAGAATTTTATCAGAACTTGGATTCAAGAATGTGTATGTAGTACCGGAACAGGAAATGCCGGATCCAAACTTCACAACATTGGAATATCCTAACCCGGAAGACCCGAAAGCATTTACTTTAGCATTAAAACTGGCAAAAGAGAAAAATGCAGATATCGTACTTGCTACTGACCCGGATGCAGACAGACTTGGTATTTATGCACTGGATACAAAGAGTGGCGAATATGTTCCATTTACAGGAAATATGTCCGGTATGTTAATTGCAGAATATATTTTAAGAGAAAGAACAGCAACTAACACTATGCCGGTAAATCCTGCACTTGTAACAACTATCGTTACAACTAATATGGCAGGCGTTATTGCAGCAGATTACAATGTAAAATGTATCGAAGTATTAACAGGCTTCAAATACATCGGTGAGCAGATTAAATTCTTTGAACAGTCCGGTTCCAACAATTATGTATTCGGTCTGGAAGAAAGCTATGGTTGTCTTGCCGGTACACATGCAAGAGATAAAGATGCTATCGTAGCTGTTATGTGCTTATGCGAAATGGCTGCATGGTGCAAGAAGAACAACAAAACTGTCTGGGATCAGATGGTAGAATTATATGAAAAATATGGTTACTTCAAAGAAAGTCAGTATTCTATCACTATGAAAGGTATTGACGGAGCAAAACAGATTGAAGAAATCATGAACAAGCTTCGCAGCAACCCACCGAAAAACTTCGGAGAGCTTACTGTAAAAGAATTCAGAGATTATGATACAGGCAAGACATTAAATCTGGAAACAGGTGCAGAAGGCAAGACAGATTTACCACAGTCTAACGTATTATATTTTGATTTAACAAATGATTCCTGGTGTTGTGCACGTCCTTCCGGAACAGAACCTAAGATTAAATTCTACATGGGCGTAAAAGGAACAAGCTTAGAGGATGCAGAAGCTAAATTAAATCAGTTAACAGAAGATTTAAAAGCATATTTATAAGATAATCTTACGAATATGTTGCTATTGAAACGAAAACATATTTAAGGAAAAGTAGGAATCGTCCTGGTGATACAGGGCGATTCTATACTATTAGGGAAAATGGGAAATCGTCTTTTAAAGGTCAGTAATATCAGAAAAACCATAAACTATCTGCAGAAAAATGGTGTAAAACACGCCTATTATGCAGCAAAAGAACGTATTGAGGAAGAAAAGAAAACAAAATATGATTATATAGAGCCGACACAGGAAGTTCTGACAATGCAGCGAAAAGAAGCGGACAAATTTCCTTATCGGTTAAGTCTCGTTGTCCCGGCATATGAAACGAAAGAAGAATTTTTGCGCGAATTACTGGAATCGGTTCGCAGGCAAAGCTATGAAAACTGGGAACTGGTGATTGCAGATGCCAGTAGCAGTGATGCCGTAAAGTGTGTTGTAGATGTTTATCTGCAGCAACAACCAGAACAAAATGGAAAAATCCGTTATATAAAATTACCGGAAAATAAAGGAATCTCAGAGAACACAAACGTAGGAATCGAAGCAGCTACCGGAGAGTATATTGGATTATTGGACCATGATGATTTTCTTACGCCGGATGCTTTGTATGAGATAGCAAAAAAGATTCAAGAGGCAGAAAAAGCCGGAGATAAGCCGGATTTGCTCTATTCTGATGAAGATAAGCATGAAAATAACACGTGTTGTTATATGCAACCGAATTTGAAATATAAATTTAATCTTGATTTGATTTTGTCAAACAACTATATTTGCCATCTGATGTTTGTCCGGGCAGAAATGATGAAATCATTGAAACTGAGAAAAGAGTATGATGGCGCACAGGATTACGACCTTGTTCTCCGTGTGATTGCCAATGTTTTAAAAGACAGAAAAGCAGTTGATTTGGACAGAACAATTCTTCATATACCGAAGGTCTTATATCACTGGCGCTGTCATGAAGCATCCACAGCGGAAAATACAGCCAGCAAGACCTATGCTTACGAAGCCGGAAAAGCGGCATTAGAAGACTTTTGCAGAAAACAGGGATGGGAAGTCGAAGTAACACACTCCCTGCATCTTGGATTTTATGAAATCACATATCAGCCGGATGTTTTTGCGGTAAGGCAGGATGTTGGTGTGGTTGGTGGAAGAATTTTGGACAAAGACAATAAAATAACAAGCGGTATTTATGATGAAACGGGAAACAAACTGTACCGGGGTGTGCACAGAGAGTACAGTGGCGGCAGTACACACAGAGCTGTTCTGAAACAGGATTGTGAGGCAGTGGATATACGCTGTATGCGGGTTTGCAAGGAACTACAGCCGGTGTTTGAACAGATAATGGGGATTCCTTATAAAGAAAGCGGAGAACAGAAAATGGCAGATGTAAGTAATATTTCCTGCGATGAAGAAGGATACCGTAAACTGAGCCTGGAATTTGGTAAAGTGGTTCGTAAAATGGGATATCTGGTTATGTGGAACCCGAAAATTACTCTGAAAATCAAAAATTAAATGGAGATTTAGCAAATGAAATCCACAATTGTAATACCAAATTATAATGGGATAAAGTATTTGGAAAACTGTCTGCTTTCTTTGCAAACAGAGCAGGCACATATTATAGTGGTCGATAATGGTTCCTCGGATGGCAGTTATGAACTGTTGGCAACAAAATTTCCCCGGGTAGAAACCATTCGTTTTGCGGAAAATACAGGTTTCTGTAAAGCAGTAAATGCAGGAATTGCGGCGACGAAGACGAAATATGTCATTTTTCTTAATAATGACACGATAGTAGAAGCCGGTTTCGTACAGGTATTGGAAGAAGCAATGGAGGCAGATGAGAAGATTTTTTCCGGTTCAGCGAAGATGCTTTCCATGCAGGAACAGGATAAAATAGATGATGCCGGTGATTTATACTGCGCACTTGGATGGGCATATGCGATTGGCAAGGGAAAACCGGAGAAGGCTTATCAGAAGCAGTATCCCGTTTTTGCAGCCTGTGGCGGAGCATCCATTTTTCGAAAGAACATGCTGGATGAAATCGGCGTTTTAGATGAAAACCATTTTGCTTATCTGGAAGATATCGACCTGGGTTATCGGGCGCAAATCTATGGATATCGCAATATTTTTGTACCGGAGGCCAGAGTGATTCATGCCGGAAGTGCATCTTCCGGTTCAAGATATAATAAATTTAAAGTAGATTTAACATCGAAAAACAGCGTTTATTTGATATATAAAAACATGCCGTTTGTGCAGATACTTCTGAATTTGCCATTTTTCCTGATTGGATTTGGAATCAAAACGCTCTTTTTTATAAAGAAAGGACTCGGCAGAGCATATGTTGCAGGACTTTTTCGGGGTATCCGGTTGAGTTTATCACCACAGGGCAGAGAACATAAAGTGCGTTTTCAAATGAAACATCTTGGAAATTACTGTAAAATACAGCTTTTTTTATGGATAAACATGATAAAAAGGCTTTATTCTTAAAAAGTTGACAAGCATTTGAACGGTATTGTACTATATAGCTATTAAAAAAATAGAACAAAATGTTTAAAAAGAAGGGTATATGCGCGGAAGGGAAGGCTTGCAATGGCAGTTATTTATTGCTATTTTTTAACATTGTTATCATTGCTGTTTGCGGCAAGTCTGGTTCGCAGAAGCAAATATGTAAACAAATATAAAAACAAATATTATATGGTAGCGGTTGGTGTAAACAGTGCAATTCTGCTTACGGAAATCGGCAAAGAAATCGGTTTGCTATACGGTAACCGTGATTTGACCGTGTTTTCTTTTGTGATTAACTATGCACTGGCACCTTTTTTACCATATTGTGTTATGCTGATGAGCAGAAAGCATTGGAAGAAGCGTGAGAAGCTTTTTATGCTTCCGGCAGTGGCGATTGCATGTATCGCAATTTCATCTCCGGTGACAGGATTGCTTTTCTCAGTCAGCGAGGCGAATGAGTATAGCAGAGGACCTTTCTATTTGGTTAGTTTGCTTATTTCCCTGTTCTACTTTATAATGATGACAATAGAGGCATCTCAGGAATATCGGGATGCAGATTTTTCAGAAAAAATATATTTGTTTGCTATTTTTGCAATGTCAGTGACTGGTGTGCTTGTCCAGGTATTTGTTGCAGGAATTGCTTCTATGTGGACAACTTCTGCTATTGCGTTATTACTATATTATACGTTTATTCTGGAACTGAGCAGCAAATATGATGTTTTAACAACTGTGCGCAATCGTATGGCGTATGATAATGTCAAAGAAAGCATGGCGCGGCAGAAGAACTATGGACTGGTTATCTGTGATATTAACGGACTGAAACCGGTCAATGATAAATATGGACATACACAGGGCGATATTCTGATTATGAAGACAGCCAAGCTGATTACGAAGAGTTTTTATAATGTTGGAAAAGTATATCGCATTGGCGGGGATGAATTTTGTGTTGTGTGTGAAGATAAGGATGAGCAGGCAATTTTGACAGCTCTGAATCAGTTGGAACAGAACATCAATAAGGCGAATAAACACAATACGAATCCTGTTTCCGTATCCTATGGTATGGAAATTCATAAAACAGAAGATACACGTAGTTATCAGGAGATTTTTGATGCTGCTGATGGCAGAATGTATCAGATGAAACAGGAATTTTATCAGCGGAATGGAAATATGAGAGCTGGATCGTGAGGCAGAGATGATAAAAGACAATCAGAAATACTTTAACAGAATACATCTTCTGGTAGATGCAATTGTGGTTGCCATTTCTTATATGTTGGCATGGTACTTGAAATTTGCAAGTCCGTTTTCAAATATTGACCCCTCCATAGGTGTGTTGTCCAGACAGACCTATTTTCAGGCACTTTACATTATTGTACCGGGTTATGTTCTTCTTTACTATTATTTCAGTTTATATACCCCGAAGAGAGCAACGATTCATAAATATGAAATTTTTAATATCATTCAGGCGAATACCATAGGAATGCTTCTTTTGATGGTTGTTTTGTATGTGATAGAGCAGATTAACTTCTCACGAAGCATGATTGCCATGTTCTATGGTATTAATATTGTTCTGACAACAATTTCCCGGTCGTTGATTCGTATGTTGCTTCAATTTTTCCGGAAAAAAGGATACAACCTGAAGTATATTCTGTTGGTTGGATATTCCAGAGCAGCAGAAGAGTATATTAACCGTATTAACTCCAATCCGCAGTGGGGATATGTTGTGCGTGGCATTCTGGATGATTCTGTGCCAAGCGGAACCATATATAAAGGAGTAAAAGTAGTCGGTAGTATCGAGAATCTTCTTTATATTCTGCCGGAGAATAAATTAGATGAAATTGCAATTACGCTGTCACTGAAAGATTATGACAGATTGGAATATATTGTGGATCTATGTGAGAAATCCGGCGTTCATACAAAGTTTATCCCGGATTATAACAGCCTTTTTCCAAGCAAACCGTATACAGAAGATTTGATGGGACTTGCAGTAGTAAATATTCGTTATGTGCCACTTACGAATACTTTAAACTGGATTGCGAAAAGAATTATGGATATTATAGTTTCTATCATTGGTATTATAATCTCTTCGCCAATTATGATTGCAGCAGCAATTGCGATTAAATGCAGCAGCAAAGGACCGATTATTTTCAAACAGGAACGAATCGGATTACACAATAAACCTTTCCTTATGTATAAATTCCGTACGATGGAAGTGCAGAAGCCGGGAGCAGAGAAAAAGGGATGGACGACGAAAGACGATCCACGAGTTACCAAAGTCGGTAAATTGCTTCGTCGGACAAGTATGGACGAGCTTCCGCAGCTTTTTAATATTTTAAAGGGTGATATGAGTGTGGTTGGACCAAGACCGGAAAGACCGCAGTTTGTTGAAAAATTCAAAGAAGAAATTCCGAGATATATGGTAAAACATCAGGTACGTCCGGGACTTACCGGATGGGCACAGATTAATGGTTATCGTGGAGATACTTCTATTAAAAGAAGAATTGAATGTGATATTTTCTACATTGAGAACTGGACTATGTCTTTTGATATTAAAATCATGTTTTTGACGTTATTTAAGGGATTTATAAATAAAAATGCTTATTAAAGTTATACTACTAAAGAACGGAAGAAAATATTAAGAAATCATAAAGACTTGCTGAATACTGCGTAAGAATCTTGCAATTATTACAAGATGTAGTATAATTTTAAATAGTGCTTGCTTTATTTTGTTAATTAAGAGAAAATAGAGCATGAGAAAAATTTCGAGAGGGAAATTTAGAACAGGAAACAAGGGAGTACATGGTATGACAAAATATAATGAAGATGCATATGAAGAAGAAAGAAGACCTGTGAAGAAATCATCCGGTTCTTCTTCTAAATCATCAGGAACAAAATCTGCTGGTTCAAAGTCATCCGGAGCGAAGTCTTCCGGTAGCGGTAAGAGCAGTAGCGGCAAGAAGAAACCTTCCGGTAAGAAAAACAGTCGGAAAGAACAGGAAAAGAAGAAAAGAAGAAGAATTATTCTTTTTATTGTAGAAATTATTATTCTTTTAATTATGGTGGTTGTTCTCTATGGTGTTATGACAGCCGAGAAAACCGGTAAAGTAGAACTGGACGAAGAAGATATTATTATTAACGATACAGTTAAACAGGCAGAAGAAACGACCATGAAGGGCTATCGCAATATAGCGCTTTTTGGTGTAGACTCTACAACAGGTGCACTGACTAAGAATACTCGAAGCGACTCCATTATGATTGCTTCTATTAATCAGGATACCGGAGAATGTAAATTAGTATCTGTTTATCGAGATACTTATTTGAACTTAAGTAATGATTCTTATAACAAATGTAACTCTGCTTATGCAAAGGGTGGTCCGGAAATGGCAATCAGTATGTTAAATATGAATCTGGATATGAATATCACAGATTTCGTAACAGTAGGTTTTGCCGGTCTGACCGATACGATTGATGCACTCGGTGGCGTTTATATTGATGTAGATGATGCGGAAATCAGCCACTTGAACAACTATCAGTTGTGTATTGCAGAAGATTTGAAACGTTCTTATACACCGGTAACCTCAACAGGATATCAGTTATTGGATGGCTTACAGGCAACCGGTTACTGCCGTATTCGTTATACAGCAGGTGATGACTTTAAACGTGCAGAACGTCAGAGAGAAGTCTTGACCGCTGTTGCAGATCAGGCTAAGAAAGCATCAGCGACACAGCTTGTTAATACAGCAAATTCCGTATTTGAAGAAGTGTATACTTCTCTGGATTTGTCTGAAATTGTAGAGCTTCTTGGAGATATCAGTAAATATTATATTTCCGATACAGCAGGTTTCCCGGCTGAGGAACACAGAGCGGTTGCTACAATCGGTTCCAAAGGTTCCTGCGTTGTACCAACGAATTTGGAAGAAAACGTAATCTGGTTGCATGAGTTCTTGTTTGAGGCAGAAACTTATACACCATCCACTATGGTACAGGAGTGTAGTGAACAGATTGAAGCTGATACAGCTAACTATGTGAAGTAGACAGAATAAATTTACGAAAAAAGCAAAGGGGCCTTTTTGCAGGCCCTTTCATGCTATTTGGGAGAAGATAATTGTGAAAAAAGTTGATGTTATCATCCCGACCTATAAGCCGGATCAGAAATTTCTGGAGCTTATTGACAAACTAGAGCATCAGACAGTACCGATTCATCAGATTATCATTATGAATACGGAACAGAAATATTTTGACCGTTTATTCTACGGTAAATCTTTTGCGGAAGAATATAAAAATATCACGGTAAAGCATTTGTCTAAGAGAGAATTTGATCATGGACGTACCAGAAACCAGGGAGTAAAAAACTCAGAAGCAGAAGTTTTCGTGATGATGACAGATGATGCAATGCCGGCAGATGACCATATGATAGAAGAATTGATTTGTGGTTTGCAGCAAGATAATGTAGCTGTTGCTTATGGAAGACAGCTTGCTTATGAAACTAGCAGTGAAACAGAGAAGTTTGCCAGAAATTTTAACTATCCAAGTCAGGCGAGGATAAAAACTAAAAAAGACATTGATACATTAGGCATTAAAACATATTTTTGTTCGAATGTCTGCGCCGCTTATAAGAGAGAAATTTTTGATTCTTTAGGCGGATTTATCAAACATACTATATTTAATGAAGATATGATATTTGCTGCCGGAGCTGTGAAGGCCGGATATGGAATTGCTTACGTGCCGGAAGCGAAAGTATATCATTCCCATCATTATACGAATATGGAGCAATTACGAAGAAACTTTGATTTGGGTGTGTCACAAGCAGACCATCCTGAAGTTTTTGCAGGAGTGCCTTCGGAATCAGAAGGCATTAAACTGGTGAAGCAGACGATAGCACACTTGCGTGAAAAGAAAAAAATTTCAATGATTCCGGGTGTGATTATACAGAGCGGTTTTAAATATATTGGTTATTTATTGGGCAAGAATTATCGCAAGCTCCCCAAAAAGATAGTAATAAATTGTTCTATGAATAAGGAATACTGGTCATAAAAACAAGAAACCCATTATATTTGTAGTAAGATAGAATATAGAAAGGTTATGGTAAAGTAAAATGTGTGGAATTGTAGGATATATCGGAACCAAACAGGCGGCACCAATTATTCTCGATGGATTGGCTAAACTGGAGTATAGAGGTTACGATTCAGCCGGAATGGCAATTTATGACGGCGAGAAAATCAATATTCAGAAATCAGTGGGACGATTAAAAGTATTGGAGAATCAGACTCGCGGAGGCGAAACGATGCCGGGTATGAGCGGTATTGGTCATACAAGATGGGCAACACATGGCGCGCCAAGTGATACCAATGCACATCCACATTTTAATGAATCCGGTACAATCACAGTTGTACATAACGGTATTATTGAAAATTATTTGCAGTTACGCAAAAAATTAACTGACAAAGGATATAAATTTGTTTCTGAAACAGACACAGAGGTACTTGCTCATTTGTTGGATTATTATTATAAGGGAAATCCACTTGAAGCAGTAACTAAGGTACTTCATCGAGTAGAGGGGTCTTATGCACTTGGTATTATGTTTGCAGACTGTGCTGATCAGATTTTTGCAGCAAGAAAAGATAGTCCGTTAATTGTTGGACAGAATGAAGATGGATGTTTCATTGCATCTGACGTTCCGGCAATTTTGAAATATACCAGAAAAGTATACTATGTAGATAATCAGGAAGTCGTAAGACTGCGCGCAGACCATATGCATTTCTACACAGTAGACGAAGAAGAAATCAAGAAAGAGGCAGTTACCATTGATTGGGATGCCAATGCAGCAGAAAAAGCCGGCTATGAGCATTTCATGCTGAAAGAAATGTATGAACAGCCGAAAACGGTTGCTGATACATTAAATCCAAGAATTAAAGATAATGACATTGTTATCGAAGAATTAAATATGACAGATGACGATTTGAAAGCCATTAAGAAGATTCATATTGTTGCCTGCGGTTCTGCTTATCATGCGGGTGTAACAGGCAAGTATGTCATTGAAGGTCTTGCAAGAATACCGGTAGAGGTTGATTTGGCCTCCGAATTCCGTTATCGTGACCCGATTCTGGAAGAAGGTGCAATGGTAGTTGTTATCAGTCAGTCGGGTGAAACAGCTGATACCTTGGCAGCACTTCGTGAATCCAAGGCGAGGGGCTTTAAGGTACTTGGTATTGTCAATGTAGTAGGAAGCTCAATAGCAAGAGAGGCTGATAACGTCATGTATACCTGGGCAGGACCGGAAATTGCGGTAGCAACAACCAAAGCATACAGTGCACAGTTGATTGCTTTGTATTTATTGGCAATGAAGCTTGGAAAAGTCAGAGACAAAATAGATGATGAAACATTTGCAGGTTTATTAGGAGATTTGCGCTGTTTACCTGATCAGATTGAATTATTGCTGAATAACAAGTTGAAGATTCAGAAATTTGCCAATCGTTATGTGGGTGCCAAAGATGTATTTTTCATTGGACGAGGAATTGATTATGCTATTTCGTTGGAAGGTTCTTTGAAATTAAAGGAAATTTCCTATATCCATTCAGAGGCATATGCAGCAGGTGAATTGAAGCATGGAACGATTTCATTGATTGAAGACGGAACGCTGGTAGCGGCAGTTTCTACGCAACCGGATTTATATGCGAAAACAATCAGTAACATGGTAGAAGTAAAAGCAAGGGGAGCTTTTGTATTAGCTGTTACCTGTGAGGAGAACAAGGAAATTGAGAAGGCAGCTGATTATGTCATCTATATTCCGGAAACGAATCCATATTTTGCCAATTCACTGGCAATTATTCCGTTGCAGTTATTTGGATATTATGTGTCCGTTGGAAAAGGCTGTGATGTAGATAAGCCGAGAAATCTGGCTAAATCCGTTACGGTGGAGTAAACAGTATTTGTTTTTGATAGATGATAAAGTGCAGGGAAGAGTTCTCTGCACTTTTTATGTTCATAATTTCTTTAGAAAAAACACAAAAAGGAAAACAATTTATCACAATTTGTACACATTTAAAAGCTATACTGTGTTCACAGTAAAGGAAGAAAGGAGTTTTCGTTATGTACGATAATAATTATTCAAATTCATATAATCAGAATCAAAATCAAAACCCGAATCAAAACCTGAGCCAAAACCCGAATCAGTATCCGAATCAGAATACGGGATACTCCGGAAACAATACTTATCCGAATACACCATATGGACATCATGCAGAAAATTATCAGTATAGTAATACTTATTCTAATGGCATGGGACAGGGTGGTCCGGAGAAAAAGAAGAAAGAAAAGAAGGAGAAAAAGGAAGGACAGGGGAACGGTTATCTGAAAAAAGCTCTGGTTAGTGTTTCTTTAGGCTTGTTCTTTGGTATTTGTGCCGGACTTGGTTTTTATGCAGTAAGTGCATCAACCGGAATGCTGGAACAGAACCCGGAAACAGAGGCGGTTATCAGCCAGGATATGAAAGACGCAGCAGATGAAGTGGATGATGTAGAAGAAAATGCAGCTGTGGAAGAAGATGGCGAAGGCGAAATTCAGAAAACAGAAACTGTTACTACGGTTGTATCCGATGTATCTGATGTGGTTTCTTCTGTTATGCCGGCAGTCGTTTCTATCAGCAACACATACACAGAGACAATGTCCTATTTTGGGCAGGCAATGACAAGCGAAGCAGTATCCAGTGGTTCCGGTATTATTGTAGGAAAAAATGATTCCGAACTTCTGATTGTAACAAATTATCACGTAATTGCTGATGCAGATACACTGAGTGTTCAATTTGTGGAAGGTTCTGAAGCAGAAGCATCTGTAAAAGGTATGGACCCGGATATGGATTTAGCGGTTATTGCAGTGCCGTTAGAAGAAATTCTGAATTCTACCTTGAATGAAATTGCAATTGCAACATTAGGTGATTCCGATAGTCTGACGGTTGGAGAACCGGCGATTGCCATAGGAAACTCATTAGGATATGGACAGTCTGTAACAACCGGTGTTATTAGTGCATTAGACAGAGAAATTGAACTTACTGAAGGTAACAGCGGAACATTTATTCAGACGGATGCAGCGATTAATCCGGGTAACTCCGGCGGAGCACTTTTGAATTTAAAAGGTGAAGTTATCGGTATCAACTCAAATAAAATAGGTGGAAGCGTTATTGAAGGTATGGGATATGCTATCCCGATTTCAGCAGCAAAACCAATTATTGCTGACTTGATGTTGAAAGAAACAAAGAATAAGGTAGCAGAGGAAGAAAGAGGATTTTTGGGTATATCAGGCATCAGTGTTACCGAAGAGGTTTCATCTACTTATGGCATGCCGGAAGGTGTTTATGTAGCACAGGTATATGAAGGAACAGCAGCTGCGGCAGCAGGATTGCAGAAGGGAGATATTATTATTTCCTTTGATGGAGAAGATGTTTCTTCTATGGATGAATTGCAGAAGCTTCTGGAGTATTATGCCAAAGGTGATACCGTAGATATGAAAATCATGACAATCGGAAATGGTGGCTATCACAGCAAGATAATTTCTATCACATTGGGCAACAAGGCAGAACAATAGAAAAATGTAAAATAGTGCTTATTTTAGACAAGTAAAGCTCCGCACATGCTAAATACATGCTGCGGAGTTTCATTTTGTTTAGAATTCTTTAGAAAATGTTAACTTGTAGCCAGACGGGTTTTATACTATGATAATAACTATAGAGAGTTTGCAGATAAACTCCTTATTATGATGGAAGGGTATGGTTGAGTTTTATGAACGATGATGAAAGAATCGATCAGGATAAAAATAAGGAAAACGAATGGGATTTCAGAGAACTGGATGATGTGGAAACTCTGAAACAGGAATTAACAGCGAAAGAAGATAACGAAGAAGAAATTAGCGATACAGATGACGATAACACGAATGATTATGAAGAGGTCTGTTTTATTTGTAGAAGACCGGAAAGCAAAGCAGGGGAAATGTTTAAGCTGCCGAATCATATCTGTGTCTGCAATGATTGTATGCATAAAACGATGGATACCGTCAGCCAGTTTGATTATCAGGGTATGTTAAACAATCCGAATAATCTGAATGGGAATATGTCGGATTTCAATAACGGAAAGGGATTTCCGAATATCAGCTTTGTAAATCTGGCAGATTTGCAGGGAGACGGTGGTATTCCAAATAAGCAGAAACTCAAGAAAAAGAAAAAAGCAAAAGAGAATGTACCGGTTATTGATATCAAGAATATTATGCCTCCGCATAAAATCAAGGCAAAGCTGGATGAATATGTTGTTGGACAGGAACATGCCAAAAAGGTTATGTCAGTAGCAGTATATAATCATTATAAGAGAGTTGCGACCGGCACTATGGATGAGATAGAGATTGAGAAATCCAATATGTTGATGATTGGACCTACGGGTTGCGGTAAAACATATCTTGTGAAAACTTTAGCCCGTTTGTTGGATGTTCCGCTTGCAATTACGGATGCGACTTCTTTAACGGAGGCAGGTTATATCGGTGATGATATCGAGAGCGTTGTGTCCAAACTTCTTGCGGCTGCCGATAATGATGTAGAGCGTGCAGAGCGTGGTATTATTTTCATTGATGAAATCGATAAGATTGCCAAGAAACAGAATACAAATTCCAGAGATGTCAGTGGGGAATCTGTGCAGCAGGGAATGTTAAAACTATTAGAGGGCGCAGAGGTAGAAGTGCCGGTAGGTGCTAATTCCAAGAATGCGATGGTGCCGCTTGCTACGGTAAATACCAGAAATATTCTTTTTATCTGTGGCGGTGCATTTCCGGATTTGGAAGATATTATCAAACAACGTCTGAATAAGAAAACATCAATCGGTTATAATGCGGAATTAAAAGACAAATACGATAAAGAGAAGAATATTTTAAGCCATGTGACCGTAGAAGACATCAAGAAATTTGGCATGATTCCGGAGTTTATTGGCCGTTTGCCGATTATTTTCACACTGGAAGGTCTGAACAAAGAGATGATGATGCAAATTCTGAGTGAGCCGCGAAATGCTATTTTGAAGCAGTATCAGAAGTTGCTTGAGTTAGATGAAGTGAAACTTGTATTTGACGATGGAGCGCTGGAAGCGATTGCGGAGAAAGCAATGGAGAAAGATACCGGAGCCAGAGCATTGCGTGCTATTATCGAAGAGTTTATGTTAGACATTATGTATGAGATTCCAAAAGATGATAATATCGGAAGAGTAACGATTACAAGAGAATATATTGAAGGAACCGGTGGACCCATTATTGATATCCGCAGTAATTACGCGGAAAATCCGGATAATTTAAAGGTAATTGAAGAGAAATAATTTTTGAAAGATTGCATATCATATCATAACGAACTATGTGACAGAGTGGATATGATATGACTTGTCAGGAAAAAATACTGTCGGATGCTTATGCAGATGCCATAATTGATTATGATATACCGGAAAGCTTTCGCAGTCCGACAGATTTGGATTACTGTATTTATGACTTAGATGATAAGTACCGGATTGTACATGCAGAAAGGAGCGGGGTGGCGCCTTTATCAATCGGTGTTTACAGCTATGCATCTATTCCTAAGCTGTATGGTCTGATGCAGACTTTTCGGGCAGAAAACCTGACTGATATGGGGAATCTCCGTATACAGGCTCCTCCCTTGTCCCTGCAGGGAAAAGGAGTCATTCTTGGATTCGTTGATACCGGAATCCGATATCAGTTGGATGCTTTTTTGGATGAAGAGGGCAACAGCCGGATTTTGGCTATCTGGGATCAGACGATACAGGAAGGAGAACCACCGGAAGGATTTCAGTATGGAACAGAGTATGCCAGAGAAGAAATTAACAGGGCATTGAAGGAACAACAACCACTTACTGTCGTTCCTTCAACTGATGAAAATGGACATGGAACGGCGATGGCATCGGCAGCAGCCGGAAGTGTCCTGAATCAGGGATTAACATTTCGAGGTGCGGCACCGCAAGCAGATATTGTTATGGTAAAGGTAAAGCAGGCCAAATCTTATTTACGGGAGTATTATCTTGTACCGGAAGATGTTGTGGCATATCAGGAAAATGATATCATGGAAGCGGTAAAATATCTGGAGCAGATGGCAGTTGTTTTTGAAAGACCGGTAGTGATTGTGCTTGGTATAGGTACTAACATGGGTAATCACACGGGAGCTTCACCGCTTGGAGATTATTTGAATAAAATTGCTGCCAAAAGAAGTCGTGCGATTGTTGTTTGTGGTGGCAACGAAGGCGACAAAGAACATCATTATATGGGCAATGTACCGGATCAGGTAGAAATCCGGGTGGAGGAAAATACCAAAGGTTTTTGTATGGAACTGTGGAACAGTACTTCAGATACCTATAATGTAGTTATTCGTACACCCGTCGGTGAGATGACTTCGACGATTGATTTTCAGAATGGAATTGATAGAAATTTTTCGTTTGTTTTTGAGAAGACAAAGGTTTATGTAGGAATATTAGTAGTTGAGCAGAAATCGGGAGAACAATTGATTTTCTTTCGTTTCCAAGACCCTTCACCGGGCGTATGGAGCATTATTGTGTCGCCTTCGGGAAGAGAACGGCTGCGTGGTAATGGGAGCTTTCATATGTGGCTTCCTATTACGGCATTCATTGATGGTAGTGTTTCCTTTCTGAAACCGGACCCTGAAGTAACACTAACAGAGCCTTCCAATGCTGCCGGAGTCATTACGATTTCCACTTATAATGGAATTACAGAGAGCTGGTTTGCTGAATCGGGAAGAGGATTTGCTAAGAATGATATGATAAAACCGGATTTGGCAGCACCCGGAGTACAGGTTTCAACAGCACTTGGAGAACGTACCGGTTCCAGTATGGCAGCAGCACTTTCGGCCGGTTGTGTGGCACAGTTTATGGAATGGGCAATCGTGGAAGGTAATTCTTATCTGGTAGAAAGTCAGGCAATCAAAGGCTATTTTATTAAAGGTGCAGTAAGAGAGAACAATATTATTTATCCGGATAGACAGTGGGGATATGGCAAATTAAACATCAGCGGAACCTTTGAAACACTGGCACGGACATGATAAAGAAGGTGTTAGCAGAATATGATATATGCAGTGATAGCGGCTTCGATTTTCTTTCTGGATCTGGTTATTAAAAACTGGGTAGAAAGAGAAGGAACAGAAGGAGAAGAAAAGAAAATATGGAATGGCAGATTGCTTTTGCGTAAGCACCATAACAAGGGTGCGTTTCTGAATACCGGCGAAGGGAAAAGTAAGTTGGTAGCACTTCTTTCTGTGGTATTAACATTGGGCGTAACGGTATTGTTTCTGGTAACCTTTTCCATGAAAGGAAATGGAATACTGAAAACCGGGCTTGCCTTCCTGTTAGGCGGTGCATACAGCAATACTTATGATAGATTACGTCGGAAATATGTAGTGGATTATGTGAGCTTTCCGGTAAAAAACAAAGCAATCAGGCGTATTATTTTCAATATATCGGACTTTTGCATTATGATAGGTGCTTTGTGCATGGTCATTGGAAGTCTGAAAGAGTAAAACTCGGATTGTATAGTACAATCCGAGTTTTATTGTGTTTATTTTATATATGTTATATATGATTTGTCTTAATGGAAATATTGTTAGTTCATGGTAATAACGGTTCCGTTTTTGCCTTTAATTGCATCGGATACCGCATCCAAAGAAGTAATTAAAACGCTTCCATCCGGATTGCTTTCCAGATAAGTAATAGCAGCTTCGATTTTTGGAAGCATGGTTCCTTCTTCAAATTCACCTTTTTCGATAAGTGCTTTTGCTTCGGAAACATTCATTCGCTCAATTGGAGACTGGTTTTCTTTGCCAAAATTCTGGTATACGCAAGGTACGCCGGTTAAGATGATTAACTCGTCAACCTTTAAATCGCTTGCAAGTTTGCCGGCGATAGAATCTTTTTCAATAACGGCAGAAGCACCTTTTAAAACATGATTCTGTTCAATAACAGGAATACCGCCGCCACCGCAGGCAATCACAACCTGGTCAGCATCTGCCAACGTACGGATGGCATCGATTTCTACGATATCGATTGGCTTTGGAGCAGCAACTGCACGGCGGAAACCTTTGCCCGGCTCCTCAACAACGTAATTGCCTTTTTTAATTTCTATTTCAGCATCTTCTTTGGACATATATCTGCCGATTACTTTGGTTGGTTCGTAGAACGCTTCATCGTATGGATCGACTGTAACCTGTGTCAGAATCGTGCTGACAGCTTTGGAAATACCACGACTAAGTAACTCAGCACGAAGTGCGTTCTGAATATCATAGCCCACATAACCCTGACTCATGGCAGAGCAGACACACATAGGAGCTGGTGTATAGTCAATATAAACACGACGGAGTTCAGTCATAGCTTTGTGAATCATGCTGACCTGAGGTCCGTTGCTGTGTGTAATTGTTAACTGATAATCTGCCTCTATTAAGTCAGCCAATGCTTTTGCTGTTACTTTAACAGCATCCCACTGTTCCATTGTGGTGTAACCTAATGCTTCATGTCCAAGAGATACAACAACTTTCTTTTTGCTCATATGCTTATACCTTCTTCTTATTTTTTGTTCTTAAAACAGTATATCAAAAGTATACCAAAAAGGGCAGATTTTGTATAGAATGAATTTGTATACAATTTTGGTATAATTAAATAAAATTTTTTGTAAAATTTATGTCAAGTGGGTAAGAATTCACAAAAATTTAATTGACAGTTGTAGTTGCAATTTGTAAAATTAAATTATATATGAGAACATTTGAGACAGCGTATGGAAATAAAGAGGACGGAACTATGGATGAGTTGAATATTGGAAGAAAAGTATCATTGGAAGAAATTAAAGCAGTTATAGAGATTATGCAGAAATCAACTGATTCGTACTTATATATTATGGATCTGACGGATAGTGTGTATATGATTTCCGAAGAAGCCAAGAAGCGTTTTACGTTGGAAACTACCAGATTGGAAAATTGTATTGAAGCGCTTAGTCAGGTTATTCATAAGGACGATTATCATAAAGTTACAGAAGATATTCTGCGTTGTGCCAGAGGTGAGAAGGCATCTCACGCTATGGAATATCGCTGGTATAGCAGGGATAATAAAGTCGTATGGGTTGAATGTCGTGGCAATATAGTGGATACAGAGGAAAATCATCGCCTTATGGTTGGGCGTGTTACGGAAATTGGCAAGAAGGCGAAAGCAGATAATGTTACGGGACTGCGCAAAGAAATTCGTTTCCGTAAAGATATCGATAAAATTTTAAATGAAAATCATAAAGCAATCAAATACTGTATGCGTGTCGGTATTGATAATTTCAAAGAAATTAACGAAAAAGATGGTACAGATGCCGGGGATGATATTTTACATGAACTGGCAATCTGTATTGCAGAATCGATTTGTGCGGAAGTCGATATATATCGTATCGTAGCTGATGAATTTATGGTGGTGGATGCCAGTGAGAAATCCGAAGGCAATGCCGAAGAAGTTTACTATCGGATAAAAGAGAAAGTTGCTGAGAGAGCACGCCAGAAAGAGTATACAGGATTTTATACTATTTCTGCAGGAATTTTGAATCAGAAAGAGGAATTTGTCGGCAAAAACAGTCAGGATATTTTACGATTGACAGAGTATGCGCTCAACGAAGCAAAACGTAACGGCAGAAATCAGATGGCTCTTTTCGACAGAGATTCTTATAATGAATATTTGAAACGTCTGGATATCCGCAAAGCGATTCGTTTGGATATTGCCAATGATTTCCGGGGATTTCAGGTTTTTTATCAGCCTATTGTTGATGCCAATACATATAAACTGATTGGCGCGGAGGCACTTTTACGTTGGAAGGATGAGAAGCATGGTAATGTTTCTCCGGCAGTCTTTATTCCAATTATGGAAGAAAGTGGATTGATTATTCCGGTAGGACGATATGTACTTTGGGAAGCCGCCAAAACATGTAAAAAATGGAAGCAGACAATACCGGAGTTTCACGTAAACGTCAATCTCTCTTATGTACAGATTCGAAAGAGTGATTTGATGCAGGATGTGGAAAGATGTATTGAAGAAGTAGGTATCGAGCCAAACAGTCTGGTGTTAGAGTTGACGGAAAGTGGTTATATTGAAACAGATAGCCGAATTATGGAATTGTTCGAGGAGTTAAAGGCGAAGAATATCAGCCTGGCAATCGATGATTTTGGAACGGGCTATTCGAATATGCGCTATCTGGAAGATATTGCAGCCAAAACCATTAAATTTGACCGTAGTTTTGTTATGCAGGCATTGCAGAATGAGTATAACTATACGGTAATCAGTCATATCATAGATATGGCACATAGTGTTGGTTCTACCGTATGTATGGAAGGTATCGAGTACGAACATGAGCTTGAGAGAATGAAAAAGGCAAAACCTGATATGATTCAGGGTTATTTGTTTGGTAAGCCATGTCCGGTAGAAGAATTTGAAGAGAAATACCTGAAAGAATTTCTTATATCGTAAAAAGCTTTTATAGATTTTATAGCAAGCTTTTCAGGCTTAAAGATTTTCTCTGATGCGGATATCGATATCCACATAATTATATTCTGATTGAGGAGATTCTCCAGTAGTCAGATTTTCGAACAGAATATCAAGGGGTTTGGAACCCTGTAACAAGGGCTGTTGACAGATAGTTGCTGCAATGAGCCCTTGTTCTATCATATGTTTGGTGGTTTCGACCATATCATAGGTGAAAATTTTAATATCGTATTGTCTGCCAGAGGCAATGACAGCGCGACAGCCACCGTAAACACCGCCGGCGGTAAAATAAAGCGCATTAATTTCAGGATGTTCTTTTAACAGTCTTGTGGTTATTTCATAACTTTCAAAGTCGTCATCCTGATTCATGATAGTGGCAGAGATATGTAAATTTTCATAATTATCAATAATGTTTTTGAAACCGGCAATACGCTCGGTGTGGCAGAGGATGTCCGGGGAACCGGAGACAATACCAATGTAAATCTGTCCGGAAGTCATAAGACGTACCAGTCCGGCAGCGGTCTGACCGGAACGATAATAATTACTGCCTACATAAGCGAGACGTTTTGAATTTTCAATATCGGTGTTTAAAGTAACTACCGGGATATTTTTCTCGTAAAGTTCGTCGATTTTGCGGCGGATAGCTTTATCATTATAAGGAGAGAGAGCAAGACCATTGATGTTTTCGGCAAGCAGCTCGTCGATGGCATGGAGCTGATCTTCTAAACTGTATTCGGTTTGCTTGATGATAACGGTGCAGTTATAGCTTTCCAGTTCGGAGGCTTTTTCTGAAATACCTTGCAATACCTCATCATAAAAAGGATTATTCAGACCGAGCAGCACAACGCCGATTTTTAATTTGCGTTTCTGTGCAGCAAGAACGATACCGGCTTTATTAGGTTTATAATCCAGTGCCTGTGCGATTTCCCATATTTTCTCTTCGGTCTGAGGATTTACGGAACCACGATGGTTGAGAACGCGGTCTACCGTGCCACGAGATACTCCTGCAAGTGTTGCAATTTCTTTTATTGTTGCCATGAACTCCTCCTGCTATCTGGCGTATATCCAGTCAGTTGCTATTTCTATTAACGTATCATAAGCAGACACCTAAGTCAAACAAAAAATGTGAACGAGAACAGAATCGTAAATATGAACAAAAACAAGATGGTTATAGAGAGGTAAAAACCTTATTATTTGTACATTTCTCTGAATTTTTTAAGAAGTGTTGATTTTCTTTTTGAAAAGGATTATCATGAAATAAACGTGCACGAGCACGCAATAAAAATGGGAGGTTTGTGATGCTGTATATAGGTGTAGATTTAGGAACATCCGCAGTGAAATTACTTCTGATGGATGGAGAAGGTAAAATTCAGAATATTGTTTCCAAAGAATATCCGTTATATTTCCCACATCCGGGCTGGTCAGAACAGAAACCGGAAGACTGGTATGAACAGACGATGGCAGGTATCGAAGAGTTACTCAAAGATGCTGACAAGAGTCAGGTTGCAGGTATCAGTTTCGGCGGACAGATGCATGGTCTGGTTATTCTGGATGAAAATGATGAAGTAATTCGTCCGGCAATTCTGTGGAATGACGGAAGAACTTACGAAGAATGTGACTATTTGAATAATGTTATCGGTAAAGAGAAACTCTCCGAGTATACGGCAAACATCTCTTTTACCGGATTTACAGCCCCTAAGATTTTGTGGGTGAAAAATAAGGAACCGGAAAATTTTGCAAGAATTAAGAAGATTATGCTTCCAAAGGATTACATTGCATACAAGCTGACAGGTGTTCATTGTACCGATGTATCCGATGCTTCCGGTATGTTGGTATTTGATGTTAAGAATCGTTGTTGGTCCAAAGAAATGTGTGACATCTGTGGCATTAAAGAAGAACAGCTGGCGAAGATTTATGAAAGCTATGAAACCGTAGGCTGTGTACTTCCGGAGATTGCACAGAAGCTTGGTATTCCGGAAAATGTGAAAGTGGCAGCCGGAGCCGGTGACAATGCGGCGGCAGCAGTGGGAACCGGAACCGTAGGGGATGGAATGTGTAACATTTCTCTGGGAACCAGCGGAACGATTTTTATTTCCTCAGATAAATTTGGAGTTGATAAATACAATGCACTGCATGCTTTTGCACATGCAGACGGACATTATCATCTGATGGGATGTATGCTTAGCGCAGCATCTTGTAATAAATGGTGGATGGACGAAATTATCGGAACAAAAGATTATGCAACAGAGCAGAAGGCGATTGAGAAGTTGGGTGAAAACCATGTATATTTCCTGCCGTATCTGATGGGTGAGCGTTCTCCACACAATAATCCGAATGCCAGAGGTACTTTTATCGGTATGACAATGGATACCACAAGAGCAGATATGACACAGGCAGTATTAGAAGGTGTAGCATTTGCCCTTCGCGATTCCTTTGAGGTGGCGAAATCACTTGGCATCAAGATTGAAAGAACAAAAATCTGTGGTGGTGGTGCGAAGAGTCCTCTTTGGAAAAAGATGATTGCAAACATTTTAAATGTCAAAGTAGATGTTATTGAAAGTGAAGAAGGCCCGGCAATGGGTGGCGCAATGCTGGCAGCAGTTGCCTGTGGCGAATATGCCAACGTAGAAGAAGCAGCAGCTAAGATTGTTAAAGTTGTTGATACGGTGGAACCGGAAGCGGAACTGGTTGCAAAATACGAAGCACGTTATCAACAGTTCAAAGAAATCTATCCGGCTTGCAAAGAACTTTTTGACAAAATCCAATAGAAAGGAGATTAGACCGATGGAAATTAAGAAAGTTACAGATCCGGCGTTTCGTAAATATGGAAGAGTGGTGCAGAATATCGATTTTAGCGAATTGGTAGAAGCGCTTAAGAAGGAAACTCCATTGCCGGAGGGTGTGGAATATGAACCGTCTATTGCTGTATTAGAGTCAACTAAAACAGCAAAGGATTTGCAGAAAAAAACATATGGTGAACTGCCGATTCAGGTAGGCTACTGTAACGGGCATAATTACAAATTGAATGCAGTAGAATATCATAGAAATTCCGAAATCAATGTAGCAGCTACCGATGCAGTTCTGCTCGTTGGTATGCAGCAGGACATTACCGATGATTTTACTTATAATACTTCTTTAATGGAAGCATTTTTAGTACCGGCTGGCACAGCAGTAGAAATCTATGCAACAACTCTTCACTATGCGCCATGCAGTGCAAATGAAGATGGATTCAAGGTTGGTATTGTTTTACCGGCAGGAACAAATTATCCGTTAAAGGAAGGACATGGTGGATGGGAAGATTCCCTGATTACCGCACAGAACAAATGGCTGATTGGTCATGCGGAAGGCGGACTGGATGCTGGTGCCCACATCGGACTGATTGGCAAGAATCTGGACATCAGAGAATAGTGATGACAGAAGTTATTTTTCTAGATAATATAATGAATTGATTACCGGTGGACCCGGTTAAAAAGGAGGATATAAAACTATGAATAATTTACCAAAAGTTAAAGTCGGTATTGTAGCAGTTAGCCGTGATTGTTTCCCGGCATCTTTAGCGGTAAACAGAAGAAAAGCATTAGTAGAAGCTTATAAGAAAAACTATGATGCATCTGACATCTATGAATGTCCTGTTTGTATTATCGAGAGCGAAATCGATATGGTAAACGCATTGAAGGATATCAAAGACAATGGATGTAATGCACTTTGCGTATATCTTGGAAACTTTGGTCCTGAAATTTCTGAGACATTACTTGCAAAACATTTTGATGGACCTAAGATGTTTGTAGCTGCAGCAGAAGAATCTCAGAACGATTTGATTCAGGGACGTGGCGATGCATATTGTGGTATGTTAAATGCAAGCTATAACTTAAAACTTCGTAACGTAAAAGCATATATTCCGGAATATCCGGTAGGTGATGCTGAAGATTGTGCAAAAATGATTAATGAGTTCGTTCCGATTGCTCGTGCTATCGTTGCACTTTCCAGCTTGAAGATTATTTCCTTCGGTCCTCGTCCGTTAAACTTCTTAGCTTGTAATGCACCAATCAAACAGCTTTACAACTTAGGTGTTGAGATTGAAGAAAACTCAGAACTTGACTTATTCGAAGCATTCAACAAACATGCGAATGACCCTCGTATTCCGGATGTTGTAAAAGACATGGAAATAGAGCTTGGTGATGGAAATAACAAACCAGAAATTCTTCCGAAACTGGCACAGTATGAATTAACATTACTTGACTGGGTAGAAGAACACAAAGGTTACAGAGAATATGTTGCAATCGCAGGAAAATGCTGGCCGGCATTCCAGACCCAGTTTGGATTTGTTCCTTGCTACGTTAACAGCCGTTTAACAGGAAAAGGTATTCCGGTATCTTGTGAAGTAGATATTTACGGATGCTTAAGTGAGTTCATCGGTCAGGCAGTAAGTGATGATATCGTTACTTTATTGGATATCAACAATTCTGTACCAAAGGATATGTACAAAGAATCCATCGAAGGAAAATTCGATTACAAGTTTACAGATACTTTTATGGGCTTCCATTGCGGAAATACATGCTCCAAGAAACTATCCAAATGCAGTATGGAATATCAGATGATTATGGCAAGAAGCCTGCCAGAAGAAGTAACACAGGGTACATTGGAAGGCGATATTGTTCCTGGAAATATCACATTCTATCGTTTACAGAGTACAGCAGACAATATTCTGCGTGCGTATGTAGCAGAAGGTGAAGTTCTTCCGGTAGCAACAAAATCCTTTGGTGGTATCGGTGTATTCGCTATTCCGGAGATGGGAAGATTCTACCGTCATGTATTGATTGAGAAGAATTATCCACATCACGGAGCAGTTGCTTTTGGACACTATGGAAAAGCTCTCTTTGAAGTATTCAAATACATCGGCGTAGATGTAAGTGAAATCGGCTACAATCAGCCAAAGAGTGTTCCATATCCAACAGAAAATCCTTTCGCATAATGCAATAAAAACCGGAGGTTTGAAGCCTCCGGTTTTACAATTACTTACGTTACACTATTAATGGTAGCATCTTCTGTATTTGTCTGAGTGTAGGTTCCTGCGCTTGTGTATGTTTTAGTAGTTACTGAAGCGCCACCATTTGCATAACGGTAAATCTGGCTTGCTTTGGAAGCTACTTTATCTGCAAAAGAACCAACACCTGAGAAAAGACTTTTCACGGTGGAAATATCAGCTTTTTTGAAAGTATCTTCATCCAAAGATAATGTGCGATCAGAATTCAAGGTAATGCCAACGGATGATAATAACTTATAATTTGCATAAGATGCATCATACAACCAGTTTGCCTGCTTGCGGACATTACTGATATCACTGTTTGTCGCATTTTTCATCATGGAATTATAATCTTCTACAAAAGAAGAAACATTTTCGTATAAAGTATCTTTATTTTCTTCACTAAATTCTGCTGTACTTAATTTTTCAGCGCTCTTATAAGAAGCACTGGCAGAAGTTGCACTAGTAGTATCTTTTTTCTCTTTGTCTGTGCTGCTAGAGGCTTCTTCCGTTTCTTCCTGTTTCTGATAATAAGCCTTCATCATCTTGCCATAGCTTCCGTTCTTAATAGAAGCATAGTCTGTTAAGAGGGTTGAAGTACCAAAAACATCTGAACTGCTTGAAGATGCGGAGCTTAATAAGTTAGAATATACATCTCCCTGACCGGAAGTTAATCCTGTTAAGCTGATTGCCATAATAATCACTCCTTTGACTTTTCTTGCTTGACATCCATGTCTGTTAGTAAATATTTCCTATATATATTATCTCGGATTATTATTGGTTTTGTAAAGAGGAAAACGGAAAATAATTATGTATTTTTTATGTTTTTTGTGTGAATCCTTTAATCCAGTTTCAAATCATTTTCTTTAATCCAGCCGATTTTGCGAAGTAGGTTTCCTAAGAGAAGACTGATGATAGCCGGAAGTACAAAGCTGATAAGAATAAGGCCAATCCAGTCGAATGCAGTAATAGCAGTCTTTGTGCCTGTTGCAATATCATTTACCCATCCGGAGTAGACACCAATCTGGCCTACCAGACCACAAGTTCCCATACCGGAAGAAACCGGAGTACCGTTCATCTGTAATTTGAAAACACAGGTAGCAAGCGGCCCGGTAATAGCGGATGCTACAATTGGTGGAATCCAGATTCTTGGATTTTTTACAATGTTACCCATTTGCAACATAGAAGTACCAAGTCCCTGAGATACCAGACCACCCCATTTATTTTCCTTGAAACTCATAACGGCAAAGCCGACCATATTCGCACAACATCCGGCAACAGCTGCACCACCAGCAAGCCCGGTTAAAGATAAGGCAGCACAGATAGCGGCAGAAGAAATAGGTAATGTTAAAGCAATACCTACTACAACAGAAACCAGAATCCCCATTAAAAATGGTTGTAAGTCTGTTGCCCACATAATCAGCTGCCCTACAGAACTTGCAGCACTGCCGATAGCAGGGGCTAACAGGGAAGAGAGAGCAACACCGACAAAAATAGTTACAAAAGGCGTTACTAGAATATCAATTTTGGTTTCTTTGGAAACCAGCTTACCACATTCGGCGGCAAGAATGGCAATGATTAAAACAGCAAGAGGGCCACCTGCACCGCCCAGCTCGTTAGCGGCACCACCGACTGCAATCAAGGAAAAAAGTACAAGTGGAGGTGCCTGTAAGGAATAACCAATCGCAATCGCCATAGCCGGACCGGCAACAGCAGTTGCATAAGTACCAACAGTAACCAGATATTCTATTCCAATCTGTTGTCCTAGTGTTTTAATAATCGTACCGATTAAAAGAGAGCAGAACAGTCCCTGTGCCATAGCGCCCAGACAGTCTACACCATATCGTTTCAAAGAGAAAACAATATTTTTCTTTTTCAAAAATTCTTTCATTTTGAGTTCCTCATTTCTTTTTGTATCAGTGATAAGATAACTTGCATAAGAAATTGTCAACGCAGGTGTCTTGTCAGCTGTCAAGACATATTGTAAAGCAATTATAAGAGAAGTCAAGAAGAATTTGGTGATAGAAAGGTTTGCTTTTAGCAAAAGATTCGATATAATGAAACAAAAACACCTTAGAATGGAGAACATATGAAAAAGACTAAGAATGAAGTGCTGCAGTTTTTGGCAGGGCTGGTAATGCTGATAGTTGGATTGTACATTTTTTCACAGAAGGTTATGGTGTCTTCTGCTTTTTTCAGTGGAAGATTAATGCTTGGTGGTCTGCATGTGAGTAACGGCCTGATTATGATACCTTTTATTGCAGGAATTGTGTGGATGTTTGCATCCGGCGGTAGTCTGGCATCAAAAGCAACGACCGCAGTTGGAGTATTAATTATTATTGTTACGATTATTTTATCCACGAATATTTCGCTTTCACGGATTACTTTGTTTGAGTGGGTTCTTATTCTGGTGTTAATTTTTGGAGGAGCAGGTTTACTAGTCAGAAATTTAGGGTTGCTTCCCGGAAAAAGAAGAACCCGTGAAATGGATGGAGCGGATATGGATGACCTCGTGGAAAAAGAATTACGGGAAAGCAGAGAAGCACTTCGTGATATAGAAGCAGAGATAGAAAAATTGAGAAAAGACAAGTAGATAAGATAAGTTTTTTTAAAGATTGAAAAGAATCGGCATATACTTTACTAATTGATTAAATAAAGGTGATTTCCATGAAAAAAGACAGAAAAACATGGGATGAGAAGGTTAAGCTGATTCTGGAAGAGTTGGAAGAACGTATTGCTGCGGAAAATAAAGAGAAAAGCAATCAAACGAAAGAGGATGACAAGACTGCATATCGTTCAAAATGTGAATGGAAGAAAAAGCTTTTTAGACAGGATGTTTTGATGCAGGCAGTAAAGTCGGCTGCATTTCTTCTGGCAACCGTAGCGCTCATTCAGGGAATTGTCCGATTTGTGCCGGATACGATTACGGTCAGCAATTCAGTAGATGGAAGAGAACTTCCGATTTATTGTGTGGAAACGGATAAGAAGCAGATTGCATTGAGTTTTGATGCAGCGTGGGGTAATGAGGATACCGCTACCATTCTGGAGATTTTGCGAAAACACAACGTGAAAGTAACTTTTTTCATGACAGGAGGATGGGTAGAATCTTATCCGGATGATGTAAAAGCGATTCTGGCAGATGGGCATGATTTGGGAAACCACAGTGAGAATCATAAAAATATGTCACAGCTTTCGGACAGTGAATGTGAAGAAGAACTGATGGCAGTACATAGAAAAGTAAAAGAACTGACCGGGTATGAAATGTTTCTGTTCCGACCGCCTTATGGAGATTATGACAATGATGTCATAAATGTTGCAAAGAAGTGTGGTTATTATCCGATTCAATGGGATGTGGATTCTCTTGACTGGAAAGACTATGGCGTAGATTCTATTATCCAGACAGTAACGCAGCACAAGCATCTTGGAAACGGAAGTATTATTCTATGCCACAATGGGGCAAAGTTTACAGCGCAGGCATTGGAAGAACTGATTATTACCTTGCAGGATCAGGGTTATGAGTTTGTACCGATATCACAGTTGATTTATAAGGATAAGTATCATTTGAATCATGAGGGTCGACAGATAAGTGAAGAATCGAGGTAGAAAGTACGAATAAGAAAAATTGAAAAAATAGAAACAGGCATGGAGCTATCAAAACTCCATGCCTGTTAGATTATGCAAACAACATTACAATAATTACAACTGTCCATAATATGGTATAAAGTCCCATACCCCAGTTGAGAATGGTTGTTTTAAAGATTGGTGTCTGCTCACCGGATTCGTTGTTTTTCTGGAGAGTTATTTTCTTACGGTGTACCAGAAGCAATATGAGTCCTACAATCATGGCAGCAATTAAAATGTAACCATAAACAGCCAGTAACACTTCACTGTAATCCATAAATGTCTGACTTAAAAAGGAACCGAAGAAGTTTACTACCATATGTAGAGAAATAGTGTATCGGATATCTTTGGTTTTTACATAAATAAAAGCAAAGAAGCAGCCGAGTGGTACAGCATAAATAAACTGGTTTAAGTTGCCGTGATAAAGTCCAAATACAATTCCGGAAAATACAACGCTTAAAAATTCGCCATATTTGATGGTTCTGTCGATTAACAATTTACGGAACAGAATTTCTTCCACAAAAGGAGCACAAATGGCAATGATAAACAGGTTTGCCAGTGGGTGAATGCTTCCGGTAATGTTTCCGAGTACATTTGTTACGGCACCGTGTTTTAATGCACCGATTATGGAGGTTATTACCTGACCGATGATGTTAAAGAAATATAAAAGTGCAAGGCTTATAAAAAGTGCTTGAATCCATTGTCCGATGGACATTTTCTTTTTGTCGGCCATATCCTGTGCAGGAACTCTTTTGATGAAAAGTCCCATAATTGGAAAACCAATTAAATAGGCAGACAGCATCATTGCCAGAAACGTATAGGTGTAATCGGCAGCAATGGCAGGAAATTTTTCCCCAATTGCAGCTATGATTATCATAGCAACTGACTGAACGACTGTAATAATGATTGTTCCAATCAGGTATCCAAAGCCGATACGGGAGAAGTGTTTTTTGTCTTGTTTCATTGTTTCGTTGTTCATTTTTTAAATCCTTTCTATTTTTTTGTATTTTTGCTTTTTATATTTTTACTTTTGTATTTTTGTTTTTGGCATTTTTTGCTTTTTTCTAGTCTTTCTGGTATTTCTTTCGTAATTTAGCAAGAGTTACACTGATGTGCATAATGAGCACAATGTATACAATAAATAAAATGATGAAAACGCCATATAAAATGCGGCTGGCTAAGTCATCATATTGTGACTGGATAGACAGTTGCGGTATAATACAGCACAGTAAAATAACCAATATCGGAAGCAGTCTGCGACATGTAATTTTCTGTATCATGTCAATTTTGGACTGCGGGTCACTAAAAATAGTTAAATCCTCCGGAGCGTGTGCAACTGCCGGCTTGCGAAAATAGTTGAAGCCATTTACTGTCAGAAGATATTCCCAGCCATAGTCTGCAAACATTTGCAAATAAGCAGGGGTAGCCTTACATTTCGTGTCAGTAAAATCCAACTGATAAATAACGTCTTCCGGTGTGCTGGCTTCAAAAGTATAGAAACCAGGCAATGTATATTTTACGAATTTCCAGCCCTGTTTGTGCTGCTCACGCAGAAACTCCTCCTCTGCTTCAAAATCGGCAATTGTCCAGAAACGAAATAATCTTTTAGTTGTTTTCTGTCCCATTCCAAATTCCTCCTTTGCTGTTTAAGTAGAGTCGTGCAATTCTTTGGATTTCTAACTCTAACAATTCATTTCCTAAATCGGTGATAATGTAAAATTTCCTTTTTTCTTCTTCTCTGACAAAGCGGATTAAACCATCTTTTTCCATTTTGGATAAGCTTCCGTACATGGTTCCGGGACTGATGGAAATCTCTCCGCCGGTCATTTCCTTTACTTTCAGCCCGATGTTATAGCCGTGCATTTCTTCCTGCAAGCAATACAGAATGTAGAAGCAGGTTTCTGTCATGGGAATGTAAATTCTTTGGATTCGTCCATCCATTGTAATCACTTCCGTTCTTTTTCTATTACTTTTTTACATTATATATGTAATTGTGACATTTTTTAATACTATATTTAACTTCGATATATCGAGGTGCGATGTATCTGAATAGAATATATCGCACTACGATATATATGTCAAGCAATTTTTTTTGAAAAAGAAATATGTTAATAAAAATAAACATTTGTGTTAACTTTTATAACTGGAACTCATTACATAAATGTTATATCCTTTTAACAGGAGGGTATGAAAAATATGATTGGAATGAATATAATGACATTGCGAAAAGCACACAATCTGACGCAGGAAGAACTGGCAGAGCAGTTGCTGGTTTCCAGACAAACACTGGCTAAATGGGAAAGAGGTGAGGGAGAACCGGACATCAGCAGTTGTAAACGGATGGCAGAGATTTTTCAGGTATCTTTGGATGATTTGGTTAATTTCAAAGAAGAGGATGAGGAAATTAAAATAGGAGTACCACCGAAGGGAAAGTACTTTTTTGGTTCGGTTACAGTTGGTGAACGAGGTCAGATAGTCATTCCGCAGAAAGCGAGAAAGGTTTTTCATATAGAACCGGGAGATCAGATACTTGTTTTCGGAGATGAAGAAAGAGGAATGGGGCTTATGCCGAAGCAGGGATTACTGGAAGTGTTTAATATGATGTGGAGCGATAAGAAAGATAAGAAAAGCAAATAGGAGAACAGATAGGAGCATTACTATGGAAAGAAAAAACTATATTGATAATATTCGGTGGATAACCGTATTACTTGTAATTGTGTATCATGTCATTTATATGTTTAATAGCGTAGGAGTCATCAGCAATTTTGCAGTGCAGGGGATTGCACAGTTAGATGTTGTTCTGTCTTTTGTCTATCCCTGGTTTATGGCATTATTGTTTGTGGTGGCCGGAATGAGTGCAAAATATTCTCTGCAGAAAAGAAGTGGTAAGGTATTTGCAAAAGACAGAGCAAAACGTCTGCTCGTTCCGTCGATTGCAGGTGTTTTTCTTCTGGGGTGGATTGCCGGAAGTATTACCAATTATTATTCGGATATGTTTATGGGAAATGGCGACCAGATTCCGGGGCTTTTGAAATATTTCATTTATTGTGCCTGTGGTATTGGACCATTGTGGTTTGCACAGGAGTTATTTCTTGCCTGTATGGTGCTTCTGTTAATTCGTGCAATCGATAGAAAAGATGTGCTTGGTAAATGGGGACAGAAGACAAGCTGGCTTGCATTAGTGCTTCTGGTACTGCCTTTCTGGGGTAGTTCCCTGATACTGAACACACCGGTAATTGAAGTGTTCCGTAATGGTTTCTATTTCTTCAGTTTTTTACTTGGATACTATGTTTTTTCAAATGAAGAAGTAATAGAGAAACTCAGCAAGATAAAAGTGTGGTTGCTTGTGGCAGCTTGTGTGTGTGGTGTGGCTTATGCGGCTTATTATTATGGAGAAAATTATACAACAATGGCTGTTTTGAAGCATCCTTTTACGAATGTATATGCATATTTGATGATTCTGGCGATTTTAGCTTGCGGAAAAGACTGGCTGAATTTTGAAACCAAGTTAAGCCGTTACTTAACAAAAGCAAATTTTGGTTTCTATGTGCTGCATTATCCGTTACTTTCTGCAATCGCATTTGTAACAGTGGAGATTATACAGTTGCCGATGGCAGTCTGCTATCTGGTGAATTTGGTATTAGTATTTTTATTATTACCATTAGTATATGAGGTAATTCGGAGAATTCCGGTAATTCGGTTTTTGTTATTGGGAATTGAGAAAAAGAAAATAGAGAAGTAAAATAAGAAAAGTAAAAAGAGAAAGAGCTGTTTCTGGTGTAGGTAATTTATCTGTGTCAGAAGCAGCTTTTATTGTGGATTTCACCTTTTTCCAATGCTCCTTTCATAAATTCATTACAAAGGATGTCTGAATTACCATTTTTTCGTGGACTTCCGGATAAAATCAATACTTTTTTGCTCATTAGAAATCTCTCCTTAATTATTTTTATGAATTCTTGAAATATTGTTATGTTTGTGTCATGCTTATAGGATAGCACTCGGTAGTTACTACCGGTCAAGTGGTTTTTGATTTTCCAGGAGAAACATTGTAGAATGATGTAAATTGGTGTAATCTGAGGTAGAATGGTGTCAAAAATTGAGAAATGAATTTTAAGTTTATGAAGTTTTTTGGATAAGGAGAAATGACAAGTGTTAAATACATTTTCGCGGAAAAATAGCACAATGAACGCGATGGAGAAAAAGGAGTTTTACAAAGAACTATTTTCGCTTGCAATCCCAATAGGTTTGCAAAATCTTCTTATAGCCTTGATTGGTGCAACAGATGCGCTTATGCTTGGACGACTGACACAAGATGCGGTATCAGCAGTTTCCCTCGCAAATCAGATTGTATTTGTGATGAATTTATTCATTGGAGCTGTGGTAGGTGGCGGCGGAACATTGATTGCTCAATATTGGGGAAAAGAAGATAAGATAATGGTGAAAAATCTGTTTTGTATGATTTTGAAATGGTCATTCATCATTTCGTTTATTTTCTTTGCTTTAGCTATGCTTATTCCGGAGCAGTTGATGCGTATTTATACGCCGGATAAGACATTGATTGAGATTGGTGCATCTTATCTTCGTGTGGTAGGCGTATCGTATTTATTTTCAGGTATTACACAATGCTATTATCTGAAAATGAAAGTAGAGGGTAAGGCTTCAAAAAGTGTGATTATATCGGTTGTTACACTTGTTGCAGATGTTGTCCTTGATTTTTTCTTGATATATGGACTTGCAGGAGTACCTAGGTTGGGAGCGAATGGTTCCGCTTATTCGACAGTTGTTGTTGAATTGATAGCACTGATCTGGTGTATTATTGAATCTTTCAAACAGGACAGTATTCGTGCAGATGTGCAAGGATTGAAATGGTATTCTGCTGACACTACAAAGGATTGGATGAAAATGGTATTACCGATGTTAGGTAGTTCTTTGGCTTGGGGACTCAGTATTTCGATGCATTCACTGATTATGGGACATCTTGGTTCGGATGCTACCGCAGCAGCTTCTATTACTTCTGTAGTACAGGAACTGATTACTTGTGTTTGTAAGGGAGTCTCAGCAGGTGCCGGAATAATAATTGGTAAACTTCTTGGTAAAAGTATGTTTGATAAAGCCAAAGTGTATGGCAGAAAACTATGCCATATTTCCATTTGGGTGGGTGTTATTCATATGTTGCTATTATGCATTATAGGTCCTATTGCTATAATGTTCTTTGTGCTAACAGAAACGGCAAAGCAATACTTGATTATAATGTTGCTATTTACAGGAATATATGTTTTGGCATATTCCATCAATACGGTTATCGTCTGCGGTATTTTCCCGGCGGGCGGTGATGCCAAATATGATGCCATAAGTGTATTTATTGCGACTTGGTGCGTTGCATTACCTTTAGCACTTCTGGGAACATTCGTATTCCACTGGAATGTAATAGTAGTTTATATTTTGATGTGTATTGACGAAATTGTAAAAGTACCATTTCTTTATCCGAGATACAAAAAATATTTATGGCTTAACAATCTTACGAGAGAAGAATATACGAATTAATTTGATGTTATATGAGTATCTGTAGGGTGTATATATAGAAAACAATAGTAAAAAGAATGTTTTGCTGATAAGAAAATTGTTTGATTTACATATGAATTTGTTGATTGTTCAGGAAAAGACTTTTTGTGTTTGCTAGCTATTTTTGTAATCCACTTCAATTCTATTCCTACGCAAAAAGCAGCAATTATTGTTCCTATTCCAACACTTCCGATATTATGAAGTAGAACTAGACAAGTGATAAGTGATACAACTACCATAGAGGCATCAAATACCAATTTTACAGATGAAAATTTTTTGTTATATTTTTCTGATATAGCAAGCATTGCTCCTTCTCCGGCAAGAGGTATAAGATTAGTAGGTACATATAAATGTATTCCAAATGCAATCAAAAAGGTGCTTAAAATCATTAATGTTAAACGCACAGGCATTTTGTCCGGCAAATTCACAAAAGTCATTAAATAATTGCAAAAAGTTGTGAAGTAACCGAATACAACACCTACGAGTACTTGCAATAAGTTTTTTATTTGAAATTTTTTCCTTAAAATAAGAAGTTGAAGGGAGAAGTAAATAATGCCATATATAACAATTGAAAGTGGAATATTATCAGATGAACAAAAGGAACAGTTAATTAAAAGATTAACAGAAGTATCATCTGAAATTATGAATGTACCACAAGCATTTTTTGTAACCACAATAAAAGAATTACCAGATAAAAATTTTGGTATTGGTGGTAAAACGATTGACAAAGTTAAAGCTGAATATACACGCACACACAAATAAATTTGAATTTTACGCACTGTAAAATACTTTTGACACAGCTAAAATGAACAATGTCAAAGCATTTTGATAGACCAAAATTTCTTTTTTGATTAAAGTGGGTTATGAAGGAGACGGCAAAGATGGAACTTAACAGGCAGATAAAAAAATATCGAACGGAAGCAAATTTATCTCAAGAGGAGTTGGCAGATAAAATTTACGTTTCAAGACAAACTATATCAAATTGGGAAAATGAAAAAAATTACCCTGATATTAAAAGTTTAGTGCTTTTGAGTGAAGTCTTTCAGGTATCTCTTGATATTTTAATCAAAGGAGATTTAGAAAGAATGAAAAAAGAAATTGACACACAGGAATATGCAAGGTTTCAAAAAGATAGTACTATTTTTAGTGTATTATTTATTGCATTATTAACAGTACCAGTACCACTTGTAATGTTATGGAAGTGGTTTGGAATGGCATTGTATTTATGTTTATTCGGAATCGGAATGTATTTTGCTGTCAGAATTGAAAGGTACAAGAAGAAATATGATATTCAGACTTTTAAAGAAATAGTAGCATTTACTGACGGCAAAAGTTTGGATGAAATTGAAAAAGCAAGAGAAGAAGGCAAGAGACCATATCAAAAGGCTCTCTTAGCTGTTGGTTCAGCGGTATTAGTTGTTATAATTGCACTCATAATGACTGCTGTCATGAAATTATTCTCTTAAGAATGCGTAAATTTCAGTCTTAAGTAATAAAGGGTATGAATGTGAAATGATAAAACTGCGAAATACCAATTTGCAGAAAAAACCTAGAGTTAACGCACATGTCAAACACTTTTGACATGTATAAAAATAAGTAATGTCAAACAGATTTGATAGCCAAAACTCTCTTTTTTGATTAAAGTGTGTTGTGAAGGAGTTGACAGATGAAGTTTTTGCTTCAAGTCTTTTCTAATAATTTAATCATGAGTAATTATAAGGAGTTGAATATGCAGATGAAAAAGAAAAAAATTGTAAGAAAAATTGTAATGGTGGTATTGCTGATTTCTACAGCATTTCTAGTTTGTTCCATCGTAAAGAATCCGTTTGGTGAACATGATGTTATGCTTGCCCTTGCTATTACGGCGGGTTTTATTGCATTGGAAAAGGAGGAAAAAGAGGAAAAAGATAAATAAATCTTGTGAAGTTATGATATAATACTTTCCGATAGGAAGTGGCATAAAAATATGTAAAGGGATTATCAACCCAATCCGTTGTCTTTTACTGTGTTGAGATAGTCTATTTGTTTCTACCACCTGTTATATATGTCTTTGAAATAGCAAATGCAGATGCCGTACAATTGAATGTTTTTTTAGAAAATCCTGGTGCAAACAAATGTTATGAAAAAGTAGGATTTAAAGAAAGAGCATTAACAGAGAATACGTTTCACTTTAAAGATGAATTGTGGGGAACATGCAATATGATTATTACAAGATGAAATTGTGAAAATTTAATTTATAGGCAACGCAAACTTTCAGTAATACGCTCTGTTGATACACCGATTTTTCTGCGATATACTCCTTCAAAAGGAGTGTGCGCTTATGGGTAAAGAAATTTATAACATTATCAATGATATGGCAGAGGTATTAAATGCATCGCAAATACAGAAACTACAAGAGGTGCTGGTAAAATGGTTGTCTGAAAATAACGTATCTGACTATTTGCAAACAACTAATGCAGAATTTCTGGATATGTTTTTAACAGCAAAGCATTTAGAAGGATGTTCTGACAAAACGATACGCTATTATAGGTGTAATATTGAAAAAATGCTCGAAACAATAAATATTCCGGTAATAAAGATAACAACTGAGATGCTACGAAAATATCTTGTAGAGTATCAAACGATAAATAATTGTGGGAAGGTAACTATTGATAACATTCGTAGGAGTCTTTCCACATTCTTTTCTTGGCTGGAGGAAGAGGATTATATAATAAAAAGTCCGATGAAAAGAATTCACAAGGTAAAAACAGCAGTAATTGTAAAGGAAACTATTCCTGATGAAAAAGTTGAGATTCTAAGAGATAATTGTAGTAATTTGCGTGATAGGGCAATGATCGATTTTCTGCTTTCAACAGGGATACGTGTAGGAGAATTAGTTCGGTTGAATATTGATGATATAGATTTTTCTGAACGTGAGTGTGTTGTTTACGGCAAGGGAGATAAGGAAAGAAAAGCATATTTTGATGCAAAAACTAAATTGCATTTAATGAATTATATTGAATCGAGGACGGATAATAATATTGCGTTGTTTGTATCGTTAAATAGACCACATAAAAGGCTTACTGAAAGTGGAGTTGAACTACGTCTTAGAGAAATGGGTAAGAAATTGGGAGTAGAAAAAGTACATCCTCACAAGTTCAGGAGGACTATGGCTACCAGAGCAATAGAGAAAGGAATGCCGATAGAGCAGGTGCAGAAGATACTTGGACACGAACAGATTGATACGACACTTAGATATGCTATGGTGAATCAAAATAATGTGAAGTTATCACATAGAAAGTATATTTCATAATAGCAGGTTGACTTGTAACGCAAAATGCGTTACACTAAAGAAAAAGTGGAGGTGTATGTTATGGGAAAAACAGCAACATTGAATTTAAGAGTAAATCCTGATGTGAAAGAAAATGCGGAAAATGTACTTGCTCAATTAGGAATACCGATGGCAACAGCAATAGATATGTATTTGAAACAAATATCATTGGTAGGAGGGATTCCTTTTTCTGTTGTATTACCGAAAAATGCTAATTCTGTGAATGCAGATATGATGTCTGTATCACAAATACATGAAAAATTGGAAAAAGGTTATGCGGATATTGAGAAGGGGAATGTTGAGGATGCAGCTAGTGCGTTTGCAGCATTTAGAGAGAGGCACTAATGGAAATTTATAAGGTAGAGGTTACAAGGGAAGCATTGCAAGATATGGAAGATATATACAATTATATTGCTACAGACTTGCTTTCACCAGAAAATGCAATGGGACAATATAATCGAATCGCTGATGAAATTCTGACTTTAGATACTTTTCCGGAACGTTTTAGAATTATGGAATCCGAACCAGAAAAGAGAATGGAATTAAGAAGAATGCTTGTAGATAATTATTCGGTGTTCTATACGATTCGAGGTGATAAGGTTATTGTGACAGATGTTTTATACACGGCATCGGATATAGAAGAACGTTTGAGAGGCGAGATATAAAAGCACGTGTTTATTTGAATTTACAGAACTACAAAGAAAGGATTGATATTATGGGAGAAAGTTTAGGAGCATTCACTATTTGGGCAATAATGGGCGTATTATTTATTGTAATGGGCATTTATGATTTTAATTCCAAGAAAGCAAAACCTTTCGGCTTTTGGGCAAATGCTGAGGTGGCACCCGTAGAAGATGTGAAAGATTATAATCGTGCTTTGGGCATATTGTGGTGCGCGTATGGTGTTTTGTTTACGTTAATTGGATTACCTTTATTAGATGGGCAGAATTCGGGTTTGATTATTATACCTATAATGGGTGCTATGCTTATTAGTATTGCAGCTATGGTAGTGTATGTAGTAGGTATTGAACCCAAATACCGCAAAAAGAAATAAAAGGAAACTTTCAGGCTGTAATAGAGAATGTTTTGTGGCAAATAGAATTAAAGCGGTATTAAATATGTTTAGCAACGATTGTAGCGGAGTGAAGACGGATGTGCTAGGCTGTTACAAGGGCTTTCTCTATGTATGGGTTTATGAAGAAATATTGTATCGTGGTGTAAGTTGGTGTAGTTTTCGGATGGATTGGTGGCACAAATTGCTGGGAAAGGGAAAAGCAAAGTATATTCGAAAATTTTATATATAAAGTATTGATTAATATGAATATTTTTGATAAGGTTTACATAAAGATAAGCTGTAATGTCATTACAGTTTGGGTCTGGGTGAAAACTCTTTGGACCACCGTAGGCGGGAGAATTTCCCGCCATTTTTTTTTACTTGAAATACTTAAGACTTTGGGGGAATTACATGAGTGAATTGAGTATATTTATTGATGAATCGGGAGATTTCGGAGAGGTGAAAGAAAGACCTGCGTATTATTTGGTAACAATGGTTTTTCATAATCAAGCAGTAGATATATCAAAGGAAATAGAAAAATTGGAAGAGAGCATGCGGATATCCGGATTTGATTTGGAGTACATTCATACAGGTCCGGTAATACGTCGAGAACAAATCTTTGCAATTTATTCTATAGAAGAATGTCGAAAACTGTTATATAAAATGCTGTATTTTTATAACAAGTGCGATATTCATCATGATACGGTTGTTGTAAACAGGAAAGAGGCTTTGGATAAAATAGCCTTGTCTGGTCGCTTGTCAAAAGAAATTGCAAAGATGATAGCAAGACATTCTACATATTTTGAACAATTTGACAAAGTTATTGTGTATTACGATAATGGACAAGTTGAACTTAGTGCTATTCTTAATGCGGTATTGTCAGTACTATTTAATGATGTGGAATTCAGAAAGGCAGAGCCACAAAAATATCGATTGCTACAAGTGGCTGATTTTGTGTGTTCTATGGAACTTTTAAAAATAAAGAGAGAAGAGAAACGGCTTAGTAAATCAGAAGAAAAATTCTTCTATAAGCCACAGGAATTAAAGAAACCGTTTTTAAAGAGTTTGGAAGAAAAAAGGCTTAAATAAAAATCAGTAATAGAGAGAAAATTTTGATATTAATGAGGTGTTAAGAAAATATGTTTTGGTGGCTTGTTGCAACAGTATGTGCTTTTTTTATAAAGGG
This sequence comes from Lachnospiraceae bacterium, assembly GCA_017623295.1. Taxonomy (GTDB): domain Bacteria; phylum Bacillota; class Clostridia; order Lachnospirales; family Lachnospiraceae; genus UBA3282. Next base: position 139,694 of record JAGAPK010000033.1, read on the forward strand.
TTTGTGTGGCTTTGCAAATACATTAGTATTTACAACAATATTGAGTTTTGGAAATAGTAATGTAAATATTTCTCCAGTAGAATTGATTTTGGGATATCCAACTAATATTATTTTGGCATGGAAAGAACGAAAATCAATTAAATGGAGTATCTGCATACCATTAGCTTTATTAGTAATTGCAGGTAGTATTCCTGGTGTAATGTTTTTAAAAAATGCTGATACTAGAATTATTAAGATGGTTTTTGGTGCGGTTATCATTCTTATTGGCTTGGAAATGTTGTTAAGAGAATTTCAAACCAAGAAAAGTAAGCAATCGAAAATTGTTCTAGGTGTTATAGGTGTTCTTTCCGGGTTGCTTTGTGGTTTGTACGGAGTCGGTGCATTGCTTGGAGCTTATGTAAATAGAGTTACTGATGATAGCAGTTCATTTAAAGCAAATATTTGTGTCGTTTTCTTGGTTGAAAATACATTTCGAATAATTCTGTATGGTTTATGGGGAATTATTACATTTGATATATTCAAGCAAGCGGTTATTCTTGTTCCGGTGATGCTTATGGGTTTACTTCTTGGTATGTTCAGTGGGAAATATTTAGATGAAAAAGTTATCAAGAAGTTAGTAATCATAATGCTAATAGTGTCGGGTGTAGCTTTGATATTAAACAATTTATAAAATTGGCATTGGATTAGAAGTAATAGAATAGATTCGTGTGATTAGTTCATTGAATCCATCCAATGTGTTAGGAATGGTAAAAGGACTCATAAGAACTTCGCCATCTTGGTTGGTGACAAAACAGTCATGTTTGTATTTGGCAACGTCGATTCCAATGTAAATCATAAAGACCTCCTTATATTGGTTTTAATACTGTTTGAATCCACAGAGCTCTTCGCATACGTAACCTCGCGCTGAATAAATCGTCATACGATACCTAACTGATTAACATTTTGACAAAGAGACTGTATCTAGAGCCTGCCAGTAAATCGTCGAAGAGATAGGGGCTGCCAACTAATCCACAGTATCAAGTAAAGCATAGCCGAACCTATAGAAAAGGTAAAGAATGGCTATAACTGTATTATACGAGGGGCTGATGTGCTAGGCTGTTAAAAGAGCGATAGGCTCTGGTTTCTATTGAAAGGTAGGAATCAGAGCCTTTCTTATTTGCCTATCAGCACATCAGCGGGTTCATGCTGTCAACATATGAGAGCAGATTTGTAAATGTCACTATTCGGGTCCTAGGTCCTCCTAGTGTGAACGCCCTGGACGTGAAGTCTTCTGCGTAAAGTTCATGCAAGTTTATGCGTATCCTGTTATCTTTTTGTGTTGAATTGCCGAAGGTGTCGGAAAGGGGATTTGGTGTTCTGGAACCCTTGATTTTACTGGGTTTTCCGTGTCGGACGGGACGGAAGTGATAATTTCATATAGTGAATAAGAATAATGTCGTTGTCGGTGGCTCCGGCATTATTTTTTTGCAATAATTTTCAAAATTTTGCAATCAGTATTTTTTGATCCTAAGTACTTTATGTGAAGAAATTTAATCAGTTTTTTGCCATCAGCTTTTTTTGACTCCATATAAATAGTGTGGAACAAGAAAAGGGAAGAACTGAAATCCACAAGCTAATTAAGAAGGTCAGAAAGGAGAGAAAAGAATGGACAGAGAATTATTAGCAAATTTAGGAACGTATAGTGAGGTATACGAGTATGTAGCCAAGGGAACAAGGACAAAAGAAGAATTCTTTCACTACTTACAGGAGGAACGTGGAAAACCACGAACTACGGCGGATGGACAAGTGAAAAAAGCGTTTGACGGACAATTACAAATGATTATCTCAGATGGCGAGAAAGTGACATTTGATAAAGATGCTGCTTATGAGATTGTCGCAGAACTTTGTGATTGGTTTGATTTAGATGTGGTCACAAAATCAACTGTTAGAAATCCCAAGGATACTATTGCAGAGCTTTGGCAGGAAATTCAGATTCTTAAGAGAGAATTGAAACGTGCAAGTCAGAAACCTGTTGCAGAAGCAATTATTGCCCAGATGGATAAGACAACAATTATTCCGGAAAGCACAAAAATGTATGTGGCTGGGAAATATATTGCGGATGCAGAAAAGCCGGAGACAAAAATACAGATAGATGTCAAGAAAACGCTAAGCCTTAAAAAATTATACCGACAAAATCAGAGGGGAAGTATTAGGCAGTAAGTTCTTTAAGTTTTATGTAGAACAAGTAAATCGTATAAAGCGAATCGGTCAAAGAAAGCAGTATGAAGGAAAGACAATTAAGCAGATTGAGTTGCATGAAAAACGTTTAGAAGCGATAAACAGGCTTTTGAAGGAAGACACGATTACGAATCAGCAAAAATTGTCAATGTATGCGTTATTTTACCATCCGCATGATGAGAATATGGAGTACTTATTGAGATTCGCCGGAGATTATGGAGTGGAAGCAGAGCATGTTATTTGGATGCTTGAAAACAAAAATCTGGATTGGACGTACCATACTGCCAAAACTTTCTCATGTTGGTGGGTAAGACCAGTGAAATCAGAATGAAGCGACAGGCGGCGGTGGAATTAATTGCAGGTGATTGGTATGTGACTGCAAAATACAATGGCAAAGAGTGTCACTTCCAGATGGTGCCTATGGAGGAACTTGAGATGTTTCGTAAATACCTTTTAGATGCCAAGTATGACGAGGCGACTGAAACATTGTGCCATATGTTAGACACAAAGAGAAACGCTTTTTGTGAGAAGGACGATTTTGCAAAGGAAATCATTGTAACTGACGTTATAGACGATACGAAGAACTAACCTACATTTATATGGAACATTGATAACTGAATAATGGATTACACCACATATGCCGGTTCTGGTTCTTTGGAGATTGGATTGTAGAAAGAAATTTAATGAAGGGAGATGGATAGGATTGATAGATAAAAATACATTAGAAGAAAAAGCGTTATTAAGTGTAAAAGAAATGTGCATTTACTTAAGTATCGGACAGACCAAGTGCAGGGAGTTGTTAAGCGATCCGTCCAATGGATTTACAGTCCGTATTGGCAATCGCTTATATGCACATAAGAAACACTTGGACAAATGGCTCGAAAATCAGATTTATTAAAAACGTAATTGAAGGCAATGGACTGATTTGGTAAAATACCAGTATCAGATAATTCTTTTCAAGAGAACTTTGCTTTCCATGTGAGAAAGGAAGTGGAACGTGGGAAAATCGTTAACAGGAAAAGAATTAGGACAAGGCATAACGCAGAGAAAAGATGGTAGGTTTCAAGCGAGGTTTACAAATCGATTTGGGAAGCGTCAGACAATCTACGGAAAAACTATAAATGAAATCCGTCAGAAACTTCGTACAGAGCAGTATGAGGATGAAAAGCAGATAAATGTAGTCAGTTCCGATATGACGCTGGATGAGTGGTTTGAAATCTGGATGAACACTTGTAAGAACAACTGCCGTGATACATCAAGGCATACTTATAGAGTTTCCTACAATCGTATCAAAGAAAGTCTTGGCTGGCGTAAACTGAGTGGACTTAATCTAATCGTGATGCAACAGGCAATCAATGAACTGAAAACGGATGCATCCCGAAAAGATACCAAGAAACTCTTAGTTGATATGCTGAACAAGGCAATTGATTCTGACTTACTACATAAGAACGTAGCAAAGCAGATAAATACGGTTGTAACGAAGGATAGCACACCGGAGGAACCAAGGGTGCTGACCATCGAAGAAACAGAGTGGTTTTTAGAAGCTGCTTCACATTACCGCTATTTTAACGAGTTTAGCCTTGCCTTAGAAACTGGTATGCGTATCGGAGAAATCATAGGTCTCAAATGGTCAGATATTGATTTCGCAAATCGGACGATATACGTCAATCGAACTTTGGTATATATCAAGTCAGACGATAAGGATAGTCCAAACTTTGGCAAATGGGGATTTGAATTTCATGAGCCAAAGACGGACAAGGGCAGACGAAAGATACCGATGACTTTGAAAGCGTATCAGATATTAAAGAGACAGCTACTCTGGAAGCGTGGCGTTGAAGCAAAAGGTTACAAAGCACCGGAGGGCTTTGAGGACTTGGTGTTTACTACGACGAAGAATACACCAATCAGTCCAAGAGACACAACAGTAGTAATGAAGTATATCTTTAAAAGGATTGCTTTAAAAGAACCACAATTTAAGCCGTTATCACCGCATACACTTAGGCACACATTTGCAACAAGGTGTATAGAGAGGGGCATGAACCCCAAAACATTGCAGATTATTCTGGGACATTCTACAATCCAAATCACAATGAATCTCTATTGCCATGTAACAGACGATATGCTCATATCTGAAATGAGCAAGTTTGAAGCAGGAGCAAATAATGACAATCAACAAATTGGTGTCAAAGTGGTGTAATCCATCAATCAAATATCAAAAAATCCGCGGAACTTTCGCGGAAAGTTCCGTTTTTTCTAAGGAAAATCCCCCTCATTTAACAAAACCTTAACATATCCATGCTATAATAAGCACAAAAGTGAGAGAGTATAATTTCATATGACTTAACAGGAGGTTTGGATTATGTTTAAGATATTGGTAGTAGAAGATGATAAAGATTTGAATCAGACTGTGTGTACCTATCTGAAGGGAAAAGGCTATGAAGCGATTGGCTGTCTGTCTGCGAATGATGCCTATAATGAGATGTATGGAAGTCTTTTTGACATGATTATATCCGATATTATGATGCCACAGATTGATGGATATGAATTTGCAAGGACAGTTCGTGAAATGAATCAGGATATTCCGATTCTATTCATGACTGCCAGAGAAGATTTTGAATCCAAGAGAAAAGGCTTCGGCGTAGGAATTGATGATTATATGGTAAAGCCGATTGATTTAGATGAACTTCTTTTAAGAATTGAGGCGCTTCTTCGAAGGGCGAAGATTGCCACAAATCGGAAACTTACCATCGGAAGTACGGTGCTTGATATGGAAGAACATTCTGCTTATGTGGGCGAAGAAGAAATACCGCTTACCGTAAGGGAGTTCAATATTTTGTATAAACTTTTATCCTATCCGAAGAAAACGTTTACCCGTTCACAATTGATGGACGAATTCTGGGATGTAGAGTCTGCATCCGGTCCGAGAGTGGTGGATGTGTATATGACGAAGCTTAGAGATAAGTTCAAAGAGTGTGAGGATTTTGAAATTGTAACAGTGCACGGACTTGGATATAAGGCGGTGATTAAATGAGAGGCAGAGCAAAAATAAACGGTATCTGGCAGTTTGTAGTATTTTTTCTGTTGATTGCATTTGTGGTTACTTGTAATTTTCTTTTGTTTCTAAATTCCATGGATTTAAATGAAACGGCAGTCAGAGATGCAGCGCCGGTTACGTTTGTGAATATTTTGTTGCTTACGGTGATTTTTGGTGTGTTTGATGCGATTCGCAGGAAACAGATGATTTCGAAGCCGGTGAAAAGGATTCAAAGTGGGATTGACCGGGTAATCAAGGGTGATTTTTCTACCAGAATTGAATATATCTATGGTGAGAATAGTGAAAATGAATTTGATATGATTATTACCGGACTCAATCAAATGATTGAGGAACTTTCCGGTGTGGAAACATTACGAACAGATTTTATTGCTAATGTTTCCCATGAATTGAAGACACCGCTTGCAGTGATGCAGAACTATGGAACGTTGCTTCAAAACCCGGAATTGAATGAGGAAAAGAGAATTGAGTATGGAAAAGCAATACAGGAGCAGACAAAGCGATTGTCCAATCTGGTAATGAACATTTTGAAATTGAATAAGCTGGAGAATCAGCAGATTTATCCGAATGTGGAAAAATATGATCTGGGTGAACAAATTTGTGAATGTATGTTGGAATTTGAGTCAGTATGGGAAGAAAAAGAGATCGAAATAGATGTGGATATGGCAGAAGAAATTCAGGTTGAAGCAGATAAAGAACTGCTTAGTCTTGTTTGGAATAATCTGTTGTCGAATGCACTGAAATTTACGGATGCGGGCGGAACGGTATCACTTTCGCTGCATGGAGATGATGCTTTTGCATATGTTCAAGTAAAAGATACCGGATGCGGAATGAGCGCAGAAACCGGAAATAATATTTTTAAGAAATTTTATCAGGGAGATACTTCCCATGCCACGAAGGGAAATGGTCTTGGACTTGCTTTGGTAAAAAGAGTGATAGATATATGCGGCGGTGAGATAGCAGTAAGCAGTAAGCTTGGCGAAGGAAGTACTTTTACAGTCAAGTTACGGAGGAACATCAATGGATAAGTGGAAAAAAATTGGTAAGATATTGCTGTTTCCGCATGTCATACTGATTTTCTTTTTAGTTAATATATCGGTTGTTTTACTCGCCTATGCTTTTTGCGACGGGACTTGTCCGGAAATAGTAGCCTATATTTCTTATTTTGTATCGGCTTATACACTTACCGTAGTCTGTGCACGAATGCCGGGAATTTTTAAAAGAGTAAAAAGAGGATTGTATAGCAATAGATATGCCAATCGTTATCTGACCGAAAAAGAATTGCGTATCCGTATTTCTTTATATGGTGGACTGCTGTTGAATATTGCTTTTGCAATATTTAAGGTTATAATGGGGGTTTTGTATCAATCGAAATGGCTTTTTGCAATGGCGGGTTATAATACAATTCTAAGTGTAATGCGATTTGTTCTGGTATATCGGGATCAGATAAATTTACACAACGAGAGCGATTATGAAAGAAAGATGCAGGGATTACATAGCTATAAGGTATGTGGCTGGTTAATGATTTTGCTCAATAGTGCAATTTCAGTTATTGTGATGATAGTAGTATTTGGTAATCAGACGATTGCATATCCGGGATATATGATATATGCGATTGCGGCGTATGCGTTCTACTGTCTAACAATGGCAATTATCAATCTGGTAAAATATTGGCATCGTGAGAACCCGATTTTTTCAGCGGTCAAAAGAATAGGCATGGCAAAAGCGCTGGTGTCCATTTTTACATTGCAGGTTGCTATGCTTACACAGTTTGGAAATTCGGGCAGTAATGATAACCGGATGGCGAATGCTATGACAGGTATTGCAGTATGCGTGTTTATCACGGTTATGGCGGTGCTTATGTTAAAAGGCGTTAAAACAGACTACGCATACATGAAACAGGAAAATACAAAAGGGAAAGAATGAGTCAGTCAGAGCAAAAACTGACGGAAAGCGAGGAAAAATGGAAAATAATAATAAATCATTTGAATATACCTATTCTGCAAGGCAGCAGGACGAGATAGAACAAATCAGAAAGAAATATCTGCCGAAAGAGGAAGATAAAATGGAGTTGCTGCGGAAGCTGGATAAAGATGTAGCGAAACCGGGAACTATATGGTCTTTGGTTATTGGAATTATAGGTTGTCTGTTATTTGGTGTTGGTATGTGCTGTACGCTTGTTTGGGCAAATTCTCTTTTTGTAGTAGGAATCGTGATTGGTATTATCGGTATGGCTGTTATGGGAGTGGCTTATCCGATTTATATAAAAATAACCAAGAAACAGCAGGAAAAGCTGGCGCCGCAGATACTGGCGCTTGCGGAGGAATTAAGTAAATAGAAGATAATTTTGGCACTCTGGTTTATGTAAATCAGGGTGTTTCATTTTATTATGGAAAAAAGTAAAATTAACATTTCGTAAACATTTCCCGAACATTTCTCAAACAATAAAGGGTTACTATACATACAACAAATGAAACAAAGCAAATCGAAAGGAGCTTATCAAAATGGAAAAGAAAAATTTTATTATTTTAATTATGAGCGTAATCGGAGGTATGTTATTTTCACTGGGTATGTGTATGTGCCTGATACCGGAATGGGGAACGTTCAATCAGGGTGTTGTGTTGGGCGTGATTGGTGCAGTTGAACTTCTTATCACATGGATTGTATATCGCAAGATGTCCGGCAAACAGCCAGTGAAATTAAATCTAAAAATGGTTGGAAAAGTTATTTACGGTATTTTCGCAGCATTGGTATTCGGTGTGGGAATGTGCATGACAATGGTATTTGAAAATATGATGATCCCTGGAATCGTTGTTGGTATTGTAGGCATTGTATTACTTCTTTGCTTGATTCCAATGTGTGTAGGATTAAAAGACAGTAACAAATAATACAACAATAAATTGTTGGGAAAGATGTAATGCATTATGGAAGACAAGGTAATAAAAGAAGAGAAAAGATTTGAATATACTTATTCGGCAAGTCAACAGAAAGAGGTTGAGGAGATAAGAAAAAAATATCTTCCAAAAGAAATAGATAAAATGGAAATGCTGAGAAAGCTTGATAAAGATGCTGAGAAACCTGGTATGATTGCAGCATTAACATTTGGCATCGTTGGAGCAATGCTTTTGGGAATAGGAATGTGTTGTACGATGCTATGGAAAGATTATGTCTTTGTATTGGGAATTATAGTAGGAATTATGGGCATAGCAATATTATCTGTTGCCTATCCGGTGTATAAGAAAGTAACCATGAAACAAAGAGATAAAGTTGCAGAACAAATATTAAAACTGAGTAATGAACTCACCATATAATATATTTTTTAGAGAATAGGAGAATAAAAAAATGGCAAAATCAAAATTAGCAGCAATGAATAAGAAAATTGAAGAAAGTGTAGTTGGTGGATACAAAAAAATCGAAAATGGCGTAGTTGGCGGATTTCAGAAAATTTCAGACAAATTCGTAGATAGCTACCTGACAAAGGATGGCGAATCCATAGAAGAAGCCAAAGAAAGAATTGCGAGAGAACAAAGTGAAAGAACTAAAGAACACGAAGACATGATTAAAAAAAATCTGGAAGCGAGTCTCAATGCGGGTAGAAGATAAGAAAGTAATTGTGTATGAAGAAGAAAATCGTTATTTATGACCAAAATGGTGCCAAAGAACAGGAAGTAAATTATATACCGGTTCGCTTTATAATCGCTATTTTACTTATTGTACTGGAAACACTGGCAGTTTTAGCAATGACAATACTTTGTGCGATTTATATTCCATATTTTTATCTGGCGATGTATGCAACTGAGATTTTCTGTGTTCTGAAGATTATCAATTCCCAGGAAAATCCGGATTATAAAATTCCGTGGCTCCTTTTCGTCCTGGTTGTTCCGGTTGCCGGATTTATGATTTACTTTATGTTTTATAATAGAAAACTCTCTAGGAAACAGATAAAAAGGACAGAGAAGATCAAGAATCAGTTAATAAACACAAAAGATGAAGCAACTCTTAAAAAGTTGGAGCAGGAAGATAAGCAGGCGTACTTACAAGCCAATCTTTTGCGCAAGTTGGCAACGACACATGTATATCAAAATACAAACATGACTTATTTTGATATGGGAGAAAAGCTGTTTGCAAGTATGCTTGAGGATCTGCAAAAGGCTGAGAAATTTATTTTCTTGGAATATTTTATTGTGGAAGAAGGCAGATTCTGGAACAGCATATTGGATATCTTAAAAGTAAAGGCAGCAAACGGTGTTGAAGTACGGGTAATTTATGATGACATTGGATGTATGTGCACTTTGCCGGGGAATTATTATAAAACACTAAGAGATTATGGCATCAAGGCAGTTTGTTTTTCACGGTTGAGAGGACAGGCAAATAATGAATTTAATAACCGCAGTCATAGAAAAATTATGGTCATTGATGGAAAAGTGGGATATACAGGTGGTGTAAATATTGCAGACGAATATATCAATGAAAAGCTCCTGTTTGGAGTCTGGAAAGATGTGGGGATTCGCTTAGAAGGTGAAGCGGTGACACAGTTAACTTCCATATTTCTTGAGGATTATGAGTTGAATGTAAAAACTCCGGTGGCAGACTTTAGTCTGTATTACAAAAGTGGCACCTCCGTAGCAGATGAAGGCTATGTCATTCCTTTTGGTGATGGTCCGAATCCGATGTATAAGCATCGAGTTGCCAAGATTATGATTATGAATATGTTGAATCAGGCACAGGATTATGTTTATATGATGAGTCCGTATCTTATTATCGACAATGAACTATGTCAGGCGATTGAGAATGCCGCAATGCGAGGCATTGATGTAAGAATCATTACACCACACATTCCGGATAAGAAGGTTGTTTTTGTAATGACCAGAAGTTATTATAAAAGGCTTATGGATGCAGGAGTAAAGATTTATGAGTTTGAGCCGGGGTTTGTCCATGCGAAAGCATATCTATCCGATGATAAGTATGCAATTGTAGGAACGATAAATCTTGATTACAGAAGTCTTGTACATCATTTTGAGAATGGTGTCTGGATGTATAAGCATGAGGTTCTGAGCCAGATTAAAGAAGATATGGAAGGAACGATGAAACAGTCCATAGAAATGTCGGATGATTTGATAAAGAATACGCTATTACAACGATTCATCAGAGCAGTGGTAAGAGTTTTTTCACCAATGTTATAGAAAATGGAAAATATTAATAAATAATAAAAAATATAAATGATAAAGGAGAAGAGAACAATGGCAAAATTTGAAGAATTCAACAAGAAAATTGAAGAAGGCGTAACAGAAGGATACAAGAAAATCGAGGAAGGCGTAGTGGATGGCTACAAAAAGATTGAAGAAGGTGTTGTATCCGGTTACAAGAAAATTGAAAATGGTGCAGTAGAAGGTTTCCAGAAGGTATCTGATAAGTTTGTAGACAAATTTTTTACAAAAGAAGGCGAATCCGTTGAGGATGCTAAGAAACGTCTGGAAAAAGGAATCAATAAAGAAACGGAATAAAAAGTAGAGTAAAACAAAATAAAATGAAAAAGGGAAGGAGATACATATTTATGGGTGCAGATGTTAAGACAATTGGAAAAACAACATTAAAAGTAGCAGGAGCAGCCTGCGTAGCAACAGGCATTGTAGCGGCCAGCGCGGTTATTGCAAGTGGGGCAGCAGTCGGTTCCATAGCAGAAGGCTTCAAAGCAGCGAAAAAAGCGGTTGCAGATATGTTTCATTCACCAACTGATGAGGTAGTAGACGTGGCAGAGGAAAGTGAAAAAGAAGTTGCTAAAGAAGCAGAATAAGAAAGAGTGAGGGCTGTGAGAATAAAATCTCACAGCCTTTAATATTTTCTTGCTAATCAGATAATGTTTTGTTATAGTATCTAATACACACTTTCCACATCTACAATCTCATTGTCTGTTACCTGAAAACGCCATACAGAATGTCCGGGCAGTCTATGCTCGGTCAGGTAATAAGCATCATCAAAGGTGGTGATGTAGTAAGGAGTGCCGCCGCCGATGAAATGATGGTAGATATCTTCATATTCCCCATCCATTAACGTGGATAAATCTTCGGTGCGCAGAATGGTAGCGTAGTCCTGATTCCCGGTAATATCAGTGGAAACAGTAATGTAGTAGTAATCCTGTATTTGGGTTAACTGAATCATGCCTGCCATAGAGTCTGGTACTGCATAGGTTTCCAGAATTTCAAAGGTTTCCAAATCGGCACGGATAATGCTAGAGTTGCCGGATACAAAATAAATTTCATCATCTAATATCGTAAAAGAGCGCACATAGACGTTGTTTAAAGCATCGATTTTGCGTATTTCGGTCAGATACATACGAGTATCGTCTTGATTGTGTCGGAAAAGATACATCTCGCCGCTCATGGAACTCCAAGCGTAAAAAGTATCGGTTGCCTCATCATAAATAACATAATGAGGGCGGTTTCCAATGTTGGAAAAAGTTTGTGTATGAATAAATTTATTGTCTTTTTTCTCAAAAACTAAGATTCGATGATTCTCGGTATCGTCAATTAAATATACGATGCCGTCACTTGCAATGGTGTGGCCTTTGTTCATATCGTTCGTCATAACTTTCCAGTCGGTAAGAGGTGAAGTCAGATTGTCATGGTAGATAACCTGGTCGTGATAGCAGTCTACCAGAAAATAGGTGTTGTCGACTTTGGTAATATAAGTCGGAACACTTAAATCTGTACAGGAATTCGTGGTTACATCTGCCTGCAAGGCAGCAGTAATAGTAGCTTCGTCCACTAATTCAGAAGCTTCCAGATAGTCAGTAACCGGTTCCGGTGTAGTGTTTGTGCCATTTGTGTCATTTGAAAAGTTTGTGACACTTGTGTCAGTATTTTCGATAAGAGAATCGGAAGTGTCAACAGGTTTTTTGCACAACAGAAAATAGAAAGCGAATCCTATGATAATCATTGCAAAGATAGTAAGAGGAATAAGGTATAACCGATGTTTTTTCATTTCTGGATAACTCCTGATTGTTTTTTCTGGTTAAAATATATGCTCACTAAGTAGTTTCTGTTTCTTATCATAACATTATTCAAAAGAATATGCTATAATGTCCGAAATGGGATTTTTATAAATAGCTCCTGTAAGAATTTCTGAAAGCAAAATGAAATGGGAAGGTTATATAAATGGCACAAACGGTAGCATGTACAAAAGAAAAATATAATATGACATTTTGTATCTTGTCTGGAATTGCAATCATCATGATTGTGGCAGGGCATGTTGGATATAATATTTTGTCAGTAGGGGATTTGTTTCCTTATTATTCTTTTCATGTGCCGCTTTTTATGTTTATTTCCGGTTATTTTTATAAGGATATCGAGGAAGAGCATCCTTTTGCCTATATCAAGAAAAAAGTGAAAAGACTTCTGGTGCCATATTTTATCTGGAATGTTTTGTACGGAGTTATCGCGTGGTTACTTCACTTTGCCGGTTTTGGAATGGGGAAAATATCAGCCTTTGGACCTTGTTTGTGGAACCTTTTATCAGTGGATATCAATTTATTTATAACTATGCGGCGTGGTTTGTACCGGTTTTGTTTGTTATAGAGATGCTGAATCTTCTTATGCGGATTATTTTGCGAAAAATTCGATTATGTAATGAATGGCTGATTCTGGCAGGAAGTCTTTTAGTCGGCATGGCAGTGGTATGGCTGGCAATTGGCGGTCATGTGTGGGGCTATTATAAAATGCCGGGTAAGATTTTGTTCTTATATCCTTGTTTTCAAATGGGACAGTTTTATAAGAAAAAGCTGGAAAAACACGATACAATGGGAAATTTACCGTATTTCGCAATCGTGATAGGAATACAGCTGCTGTTGACGTTAACCTGCAATGGACTGGCATATAGTAGTGTGTGGTGCACAGGTTTTGCGAATGGACCAATTATTCCGTATGTGACAGTGGTGTCAGGTGTTGCGTTCTGGCTTCGCATTGCAAAAATTTTGACACCGCTTCTGGAACGAAACAAATATATGATTTATCTTGGAAAAAACACATATGCCATTATGATGCATCATGTGATGGCATTTATGTTAGTAAAAATGGTGGTTGCAGGAATTGCAGCGATTACAACCGGTTTGGCTGATTTTGACTGGCAGCAGTTTTACAATAATATTGACTATTACTATCTGGTTGGCGGTGCAGAGCAGTTTAAGTTGGTGTATCTGCTTGCCGGGGTGATTCTGCCGCTGCTTTTGCAATATGGACAGGATAATATAATGTACAAAATTAACAAATGGGTGCAGACATCTAAGAATGATAAATGATGATGAGGAGGATGTGTTTTGGGGGAAGAAATGTTGCGCAGCATGATTACAGTGTTGTTTTTGATGATAATGATACTTTTGGCGGTAATGATACATACCGCATTTTATCGTATGGCACGCATTTATAATTGGAATGGAAAAAGATATTGTTATCTTGGGTATGTGCCGATTCAAAAAGATGGTAAAAATTTTGCCATTCATATCCGGGAGAAAATGGTGGATTTGTCGCATACAACAAGGTATGAGATAGGTCTTAGTAAGAACTTTTATAAGAAAAATCGTTATAAAGATATGTTTGTTTATGCGGATGGTGCCAGAAATTATTTAATCATAGATGAAGAAGCCTTGAAAACAGAGATTCCATTTTAAAGAAACTTTTGGTATACTTAGAAACGTAGTGACAGCAAAATGAGTCAGAAATAAAGGCTGATGGGAGAAGCGATGATTACAATAAGTCTTTGTATGATAGTGAAAAATGAAGAGAAGCTGCTTGCCAGATGTCTTGATAGTGTGGCTGATTTGATGGATGAAATTATTATCGTCGATACCGGTTCCACAGATAGTACCAAAGAGATTGCGGCGCGCTATACAGATAAAATCTATGATTTTAAATGGATTCAGGATTTTTCGGCAGCAAGAAATTTTGCTTTTTCTAAAGCAACAAAGGAATACATCTATTCTGCCGATGCGGATGAAGTATTAGATGAAGAGAACCGCGAAGCGTTCCGGCAGTTGAAGGAAACGCTTTTGCCGGAGATTGATATTGTACAGATGTATTATGCGAATCAGCTTTCTTTTGGCACGATTTATAATTATGATAAAGAACTGCGCCCAAAGCTTTTTAAAAGACTTAGGACATTTACATGGGCAGAGCCGATTCATGAGCAAATTATTTTAGAACCGGTTATTTATGACAGTGATGTCGCAATTTTGCATATGCCGGAAAATAATCACAAAGACAGGGATTTAGCTTCTTTTGTGAGGATGACAGAAGCCGGACAGCGATTATCCAAAAGACTTCATAATATCTATGCAAAAGAGTTGTTTGTATCCGGGGAAGATAAAGATTTTCTGAATGCAACAGCATTTTTTGAAAGTTCCTGCATGGATACGGAGCGTTCCGTAGAGGAAATCAAAGAAGCTGCCTGTGTTGTGGCAAGGGCAGCGAGAATTGCGAAAGATACAGTGAAGTTTTTCAAATATGCGTTAAAAGTTGTAGCATGTGAGGGCTGTGCTGAAATTTGCTGCGAACTTGGACAATATTATTTAGAACATCAGGATTTTGACGAAGCGATTGTTTGGTTTTATAATGCTGCGTATGAAACAGAGTGTATCCTTAATATACATAGTAGTGGAGATATTCCATTACAGGGGTTATCAGAGTGTTATCGCATAGCCGGACACGAGGAGCAGGCAAGAGAATATGAGAAGCTTGCGAAGGAGTGGAAAGCAGAATAAGATATTTTTGAGAGAAGCATAGCATAGAAGTATAGCATAGAAAGGAAAGACATCCGAGAAAAGAACGGATGCGAGGACGATTCGATGAAGTGGGAAGATAATGTCAGAAAGGTAGTTCCTTATGTACCGGGCGAGCAGCCACAGAAAAAGGGAATTATCAAGCTAAATACAAACGAGTGTCCTTATCCACCGGCTCCAATGGTGGAAAAGAGAATGAAAGAGATTGCATATGAGGACTTACGTCTTTACCCGGAATTCCCGGAACAGACATCTCTTACAGCAGAACTTGCGAAATACTATCATGTGAAAGAAAATCAAATTTTTGTCGGTGTTGGTTCGGATGATGTTCTGGCAATGGCATTTCTGACCTTTTTTAATTCGGATAAACCGATTGTTTTCCCGGATATTACTTATTCATTCTATGATGTATGGGCAGATTTATACCGTATTCCTTACGAAATCAAGCCACTGGATGAGAATTTCTGTATTCGTAAGGAAGATTATATGGGAGAAAATGGTGGTGTCATTTTCCCGAATCCGAATGCGCCAACCGGCATTTTGATGGATGTAAATACCATTGAAGAAATTGTAAAGGCAAATCAGGATGTGGTTGTTATTATCGATGAGGCTTATATTGATTTTGGTGGTGTGAGCTGTCTGCCGTTGATAGAAAAATATGATAACTTGCTTGTGGTACAGACTTTTTCCAAGTCCAGAGCTATGGCAGGAAGCCGAATCGGCTATGCGATTGGTAATGAGAAGTTGATTCGTTATCTGAATGATGCAAAATATTCGGTCAATTCCTATACCATGAATCGTCCGGCACTTGCTATCGGAGCAGAATCGGTTAAGGATGATGCGTATTTTAAAGAGATTTGCGGCAAAATTATGGCGACCAGAGAACGCGTGGGAGAAGAATTGAAAGCACTTGGTTTCCGGTTCCCGAAATCTTATAGTAACTTTATTTTTGCAACACATGAAAGTGTTCCGGCAAAAGAAATTTTTGAAAAGTTAAAAGAACATGACATCTATGTCAGACACTGGAATAAAGAAAGAATCAGCAATTATCTTCGTATTACGATTGGAACCGATGAACAGATGGATGCGTTGATTGCTGCATTAAAAGAAATTTTAGGTAAATAATAGTTAAAGGAAGAGGAGAATTATTTTATGGAAAGTTTGGCAATATGGTTTGCAAACACGTTAGGAGAGTATGTATCAAGAGAAGTTGTTATTTTCATTATTTCAATGATTCCGATTTTGGAACTTCGTGGCGGATTGTTGGTAGCATCTTTATTAGATGTATCTATTATTAAAGCGATTCCGCTTTGCATTGCCGGTAATATCATTCCGATTCCGTTTATCTTGCTTTTTATCAAGAAGATTTTTAAATGGATGAAAAATTTCAAAATTTTCAGAGGTTTGATTGAGAAACTGGAAAATAGAGCAATGAGCAAAAGTGATTCTATTAAAAAAGGTGAGTTCTGGGGACTTGCGCTGTTTGTTGGTATTCCGCTTCCGGGAACCGGTGCATGGACAGGATCCTTGATTGCAGCATTACTGGATATTGATATTAAGAAAGCTGTTTTAGCAGAATTGCTTGGCGTTGCGATTGCAACCATCATTATGGCCATAGTTTCTTATGGATTATTGGGAGCTTTAATTGGTTAATTATTTTTGATATAGAATTTAGAGATAGATTTTTATATTAAAGAAAGCGTTTTAGAATGAAAAAAAAGTCTAAGAGGTTTATAGCCGGTATTCTGATTTTTTTTATGGTAGTTATAATAGGGGCCTTACTCCTATGGAAGAAGGGTGTTTTCGGGGGAAAATCTGATAACCTTGCTTTGCAAAGAGGCGTTAAGGCAACCTGTGACAGTATGGAAAAAGAGGAACTGGGAGCAGAAAAAGCAATCGACGGAGATGATGAGAATTTATCCTCCCGTTGGTCAAGTGAGAATAACTGGGAAGATGCTTCCCATTATATAGAACTGGAATTTCCGGAAGAAATTTCAGTTTCTTTTGTTGTGCTGAAATGGGAAAGAACGAATGTGACTTCGTATCAATTGGAAGGTTCTCTGGACGGAGAAAGCTGGCAGGTGTTAGAAGCTTTTGAGCAGGCACCGGCAACGAAACGGCAGGAAATTCCGTTAGAAGAATCTGCTGTTGTAAAATACCTCCGCTTGTCAACAAGTGCGGTTTCTACTTCGGAAGAAGATTATTCGAATCTATATCAGAATGTGTCTTTGTATGAATTTGAGGTCTATGCAGATTTGCCGGCAGCCTATCAAGTAAAGGAACCGAAAATTATAGAGCGGGAAGATGGAAGCCGTTATCTGGAGATGCCACAGGCACCGGAAGGGTATCAGATTGCCTATCTTGGTGCGGATTATGAGCAGATTATTGGTGATGATATGGAAGTTTATCATACCATTCAGGATAAAGAAGTCGAGGTTGGTTTTTTGGTGGAAGATATGGTCGGAGAAGAGGAAGCGCAGACCACTTCTTTTATCATTCAAGTACCGGCAGCAGACAGTGTTAGTGTTGCTAAGGCAAACGCAGCACCACAGGTAATCCCTGCGATTGCAGAATGGAATGGTGGAGAAGGAACTTTTATCCCAAATGAAAATTCCAGAATTATTGTTGCGGAAAATGAAGAAAGAGAAGGAAATGAAGGTCAGGAACAAGAAGATTTGAAACAAACGGCCGAGAAATTTGCAGACTGGTATGCCAAAATCATGGGATATGAGATTGCCGTGATAGAAGGAACCGAAGCAGATGTGGCTGCAGGAGATTTCTATCTGACTTACGCAACGGCGGATAATGCGGGATTTCACAAATCCGTAACGGGAGTAGGCGAGGAAGGATATGTCTGCGATGTTTCCGACAAGTGTGTCATAATTGGAACAGATAAGCAAGGTATCTATTGGGGAACGATTACCCTTTTGCAGATTTTGAAACAAGAAGGTGCCATTCCACAAGGAACCATGCGGGATTATCCGAAATATGAGGTACGGGGCTTTGGTATCGATGTAGCCAGAAAACCGGTTTCTATGGACATGCTGTATGACATTGTGGAAACGATGTCATGGTACAAAATGAATGATTTGGGAATTCATTTGAATGATAATGCGATACTCAGTACCAGTGGTTTGACGGATTCGGTAGAAGAAGCCATGACAGCTTATAGTGCTTTTCGAATTGACACAAGTGTCACTAATGAAAGTGGGGAACAACTTACCTCACAGGATTATTTTTATACCGCTGATGAATTTACAGAATTGATTGAAACGGCAGAAACTTATGGAGTGCAGATTGTACCGGAACTTGATACTCCGGCCCACTCTCTTTCCATCACAAAGCTTTTCCCGGAATATGCGCTTACGGTGCGTAACGAAGCGGTAGACCAGATTGATTTAAGCAATCAGGATGCGGTGGGACTTGTGAAAGACATCTGGCATGAGGTATTAAACGAGGGACAAGGGGCTTTTGCCGAGGCGGATGTTGTTAATATTGGTATGGACGAGTATTATGGTGATGGCGAAACCTATCGCCGGTATATGAATGAAATCATAGAATTAGTGCAAGAAGAGGATAGTGATAAGACAGTACGCCTGTGGGGAAGTCTCAGCAATATGGATGGCGAAACCATGCCGCCTACGGAGAATGTTCAGATGAATTTATGGAGTGATATCTGGGCTGACCCGATGGAAATGTATCAGGCTGGATATTCCATTATCAATATGCAGAATAATCATTTGTATATTATTCCGGGTGGAGGCTATGATTATCTGGATACAGAGGATTTGTATGCAAATTGGGAGCCGAATAAATTTTATGATTACAATCAATTGGAAGTGATTCCGGCATATTCGCCACAGATGCTTGGCGCTGCTTATATGATTTGGAACGATATGTGTGATAATCTGGATGTTGGCATCAGCGAATACGATTTGTTTGTGCGTTTTTGTCAACCGCTTGGCGTGATAAGTGGAAAACTTTGGGGCGAAGTCAATGCAGAAACTACATCTTACGAAGACTGGATGCAGTTAGCCGAAGAACTCGGCACAGCACCGGGAAGTAATCCTTATTCCGAAGCTGTCTGGGCAAAGAATGAATGGAATGATAGTGAATTGAATGAAAATACACTGACAGAGGATGCAAGTGCAACGAAGACTTTGAATTTGCTTGGTGAAAACGAGACACTTTCTTTGCAAGGACAGGCAGATTATGTGGAAACAGATTATGAAAAGAAAAATGACGGTTGTGTCGGAATTGGTGGCAATTACAGTATCAGTATGCAGGTATATAAAGAGACGGTAAGTGGTGCTACAACCGATGAAGAAATTCTATTTGAAGCAGACAGTGCCTATGGACAGACCGCATTTAAGACAGTTCAGATAGAAACCGGACAAGTTGGTTTTTCCAGAGAGGGAAGAGATTATTCTTTTGACTATACGTTGCCGGAGGACGAATGGGTAACTTTGGTGATAAAAGGTACACAGAATCAAACAAGTCTGTATGTGAACGGAGAATTGGTAGATACGTTGGGAGATGCAGAGCCTTTTAGCGAATATGCAACATTTGTATTTCCGCTGGAGCGAATCGGTTCCAAAACAAACAGTTTTCGTGGTATGATAAAAGAAGTTGAGATTACCGTAGAGTAAAGAAGGGACACAGGATATGGAAGCGTATACAGATTTTGCCAGCGTTTATGATACCTTTATGGATGAAACACCTTATGAAGAATGGTGCGAATTTCTGGTAAGTTTGTTGAAACAATATGGAAACGATGATGGCAAAGCGGTTGAGAATGTAGATGAGAATTTGCAGCAGGAACGGAATTCGATTCTGGATTTGGGTTGTGGAACCGGAACTTTGACAGAACTTCTGGCGACCAAAGGTTATGACATGATAGGTATTGATAATTCGCAGGAAATGTTGCAGATTGCGATGGAGAAAAGAGAAAAATCCGGACTAGACATTCTCTATCTGTTACAGGATATGCGGGAATTTGAATTATATGGTACAGTGGGTGCTGTTATCAGTGTATGTGATTCTTTGAACTATTTGTTGGAAGAAGAAGATTTGTTGCAGACTTTCCGATTGGTAAACAATTACCTTTATCCGGATGGATTATTTATTTTTGATTTTAATACGGTTTACAAGTACAAAGAAATTATTGGCGATACTACGATTGCGGAGAATCGTGAGGACTGCAGTTTTATATGGGAAAATTATTATCATTCCGAAGAAGAAATCAATGAATATGATTTAACGATTTTTGTAAAAGAACCGTGTGTGAGTAATCAAGATAATGAGGAAGAGGAAATGGGGGAATATTTCCGCCGTTTTTATGAAAATCATTATCAGCGTGGCTATCGATTAGAACAGATGAAACGTTTGTTGGAAAAAGCAGGACTTGCATTTATAAAGGCGATTGATGCGGATACGCATGGCGAAGTGACAGCGCAGAGTGAGCGAATTTATGTGATCGCAAAAGAGCAGTGTAAATAAATTATGAGAAAGTACAAGATTAACAAACCAATGCAGACACGCTTGCGCTTACAATCACAATTATATAAGATAAAAAGTGAGGTTTAACATGGCAGATTATTTAGTGAGAGCGACAGCAGCAGATGCGCAAATTCGTGCATTTGCAGTTACATCAAAAGAATTAGTAGAGATGGCAAGAAGCCGTCATGATTTGAGTCCGGTTGTTACCGCAGGACTTGGCAGATTAATGACAGGAGCGGTAATGATGGGAAGTATGTTAAAAGGAGAAAAAGACATACTGACATTACAGGTATCCGGTGATGGTCCGGTCAGAGGTCTTACCGTGACCGCAGATTCCAAAGGAAATGTTAAGGGATATGCACAGGTGCCACAGGCAATGTTGCCACCGAATGCACAGGGAAAACTGGATGTAGGAGGTATCATTGGAAATGGTTATCTGAATGTCATTAAGGATATGGGGTTAAAAGATCCGTATTCTTCCCAGATAGAGTTACAGACCGGAGAAATTGGTGACGATTTAACTTATTATTTTGCAGCTTCCGAACAGGTTCCGTCCTGTGTTGCATTGGGTGTTTTGATGGAACGGAACAATACAGTGAAGCAGGCGGGTGGATTTATCATTCAGCTTATGCCTTTTGCACAGGAAGAAGTGATTCAGAAGCTGGAAGATAAGATTTCTACGATTCAATCCGTTACTGCTATGTTGGATGAAGGAAATACACCGGAGCAGATTTTGGAACTGGTGCTTGGCGATATGGGACTGGAAATTACCGATAAGATGCCGGTACAATTTCACTGTAATTGCAGCAAAGAACGTGTAGAAAAGGTACTTATCAGTCTGGGCAAAAAAGAGTTAAAAGATATAATTGAAGAAGGCAAAGAAGTGGAATTAAATTGCCATTTCTGTAACTCAAATTATACATTTAGTGTAGAAGAGTTAAAAGAAATTCTGCATAAAGCGAAGGCTTGAGGAAGGAAAGTCAGAAAATGAAGCATGGATTTGTAAAAGTGGCAGCAGTTACACCGAAGATAAAAGTAGCAGACCCGGTATATAACGGAAAACAGATTTGTGCCTGTATGAAGGATGCAGTAGAGCACGGGGCAAAAATTATTGTGTTCCCGGAACTGTGTCTGACAGGCTATACTTGCCATGATTTGTTTTTACAGGAACTGCTTTTAAGGGAAGCCAAAGAGCAGCTTAATGTGATTGCCAAAGAATCAGAAGGAAATAATGCGCTTGTTTTTGTTGGTCTGCCAATGGAAAAAGAGCATAAGCTCTATAATGTGGCAGCAGTTATTCAAGACGGTAAAATTCTGGCATTTATTCCCAAAACGCATATTCCAAGTTATGCAGAGTTTTACGAAGGAAGACATTTCACACAGGGCAATCAGATACCGGAGAGGTATGCTTTTGGGAAAGAGGAAATTCCTTTTGGTACCAATATTTTATTGCAGGCAGATTCGATGGAAGGGCTTGTGGTAGGCTGTGAAATCTGTGAAGACCTTTGGGCGCCGGATTCTCCGGGAACGGCACATGCTTTGGCGGGTGCTACTGTGCTTGTTAATCTGTCAGCATCCAATGAAACCGTTGGAAAAGATACTTACCGGGAAATGTTAGTAAAATCCGCCAGTGCAAAATTGATTGCAGGTTATATTTATACATCAGCTGGTGAAGGAGAATCCACACAGGATTTAGTATTTGGCGGTCACAATATCATTGCAGAAAATGGTACGATATTGAAGCAGGCAAAGCGTTTTGTGGGTGAAACAGTCTATGCAGATATGGACATTCACAGACTGACCCATGAAAGACGCAGAATGACAACCTATCTGCCGAAAGGCAAAGAAAACTATCAGGTAATTACATTCCATTTGGAAGAAGAAAATACAAAGCTGGAGCGAACTTTCAATGCAGCACCGTTTGTTCCGGCAAATAAAGAAGAACGAGATAAACGTTGTGATGAAATTTTATCCATTCAGTCCTATGGTTTGAAAAAACGTTATGAACATACCGGATGCCAGTCGGCGGTCATCGGTATTTCAGGAGGCCTTGATTCAACATTAGCATTGCTTGTTACAGTGCGTGCCTTTGACATGCTTGGTCTGGAGCGGAGCAAAATTACATCCGTAACCATGCCGTGTTTTGGCACGACAGACAGAACTTATACGAATGCTTGCGAACTTGCCAAAACTTTGGGAACGACTTTGAAAGAAGTAGATATCAAGGAAGCAGTAACGATTCATTTCCGTGATATTGAACAGGATATGGAAAAGCATGATGTGACGTATGAAAACGGACAGGCGAGAGAGCGTACCCAGATTCTGATGGACATTGCGAATAAAACAGGCGGTATGGTAATCGGAACAGGCGATATGTCTGAACTTGCGCTTGGCTGGGCAACTTATAATGGCGACCATATGTCTATGTATGGTGTAAACGTGGGAGTGCCGAAAACTCTGGTGCGCCATTTAGTACAGTATTATGCAGATACTTGTGGTGATGAAAAGTTGACTGCGATTTTGTTGGATGTACTTGACACGCCTGTCAGTCCAGAGCTATTACCACCGGTAGACGGTGTGATTTCTCAGAAAACAGAAGATTTAGTTGGCCCTTATGAATTACATGACTTTTTCCTATATTATATGTTGCGTTGTGGCTTCGAACCGGCGAAAATTTACCGTATTGCAAGACTTGCTTTTGCAGAGCAGTATTCGGATGAAGTGATTTTGAAGTGGCTTAAGACTTTTTATAGAAGATTCTTTACACAGCAGTTTAAGCGCTCCTGCCTGCCGGATGGCCCTAAGGTGGGAAGTGTTGCTGTTTCTCCGAGAGGTGATTTGCGTATGCCGTCGGATGCTTGCGGGGAATTGTGGTTGAAACAGGTAGAAGAGTTGTAAGAAAAAAGCAGTTGTCTGTAAAAAAGACAATTGCTTTTCTCATTTTTAACGGACTCTACCATTGGTAGGTGTTCATTTTGGACTGGTTTTATATAATATATCGCAGGAAGGAGATTGTGCAAATGGATCAAATAAAAATCGGTGCATTTATTTCTAAATGTCGTAAAGCAAAAGGATGGACACAAAGTCAATTGGCAGAAAAATTAGGAATTACAGATAAGGCAGTTTCAAAATAGGAAACAGGCAGGTCTATGCCGGACTATTCCTTATTCACTCCGTTATGTAATTTGCTGGAGATTACATTAAGTGAATTGCTGGCGGGTGAACATATTCCAGAGAATGAACTAAGGGAAAAAACAGATAAGGTTTTGATGGAAGTTGTTGCAAATTGGTTAGGACAGGATAAATGGGAAGCTAAGGCGGATACAATATCGGAAAACGTGCTGAAAGTGCAGAATGTTTCGAAGATATATGAAACGGCAGATAATTCTACCGTAGCTGTGAACGATGTCAGTTTTCAAGTACCGCATGGCAGTTTTATAGGAATCATGGGAGCATCCGGTTCTGGAAAAACAACTTTACTGAATTTAATAGCAACAATTGATAAGCCAACAGATGGAATAATTGAAATCAATGGGCAAAGTATTGCAGATATGTCTGAAGCAGATAGTGCCAAATTTCGTCGGGAACATTTAGGATTTGTTTTTCAAGAATATAATTTGTTGGAAACGTTGACCATTTATGAAAATATTGCATTAGCACTGACGATAAAGGAAATGCCAAAGGAAAAAATCAGAACAACCATTTTTAATTTATCAGAAAAGTTAGGGATACAATCTATATTGGATAAATTTCCATATGAGGTATCTGGAGGACAACGGCAAAGATGCGCTTGTGCGCGAGCAGTTGCGGTAAATCCAGATATTATACTTGCTGATGAGCCAACAGGCGCTTTGGACTCTCATGCTGCAAAGCAGTTATTGGACACTTTTTCTATGCTTCGTAATGAATATGGAGCAACCATTTTGATGGTTACACATGATGTACTATCAGCAAGCTATTGTGACAGAATTTTATTTATGCAGGACGGAAGAATAAGGGCGGTTCTTAATCGAGAGCAGGAAAGTAAACAATCCTTTTTTGCAAGTATTTTAGAAAAAATGGCATGGATTGCGGGGGATAACAGTTATGTATCTTAAATTATCATTTCGCAACGCAAAGCGTTCGGTTGTTGATTATCTTTTATATATTGTGACAATGATAATATTATTATCCATTATGGAAGTGTCTAACGGTATTGCTATTATGGGAAATGTTAAGGCAGGTTTTCAAACCATATCTTTACCGATTTTGATAACAATAATTCTCATCATATTGGTTGGGTATATTGATACTTTTATGCTGAAACAGCGTGCAAAAGAATTTGCCAACTACTTATTATTGGGAATGGAAAAAAGAAAATTGTCTCGTATGTTTTTAGGGGAATTTTTTCTCATAGGAATTATTTGTTTTGTAGCAGGTGGAATGATTGGTTTGGGGATATGTGAAATCCTTACCGCAGGTATATTGCCGGATGGAAAGGAAAGCAACATATTGCTGTCTGGAATGAGCCTGATGCAGACTTTTCTTTATTTTTGTTTCGTACAGGGTGTATGTGCATTTCGGATAAAACGCAGGATGGATAAACTGGAAATACAGGAGCTGATGCATGAAAAAGAGCGTAATCAAAAAATGGTAAATAACCTTACTCATAGAAAATGGGGAATTATTCTTATTGCTGATTTGGTATGTTTAATAGGGCTTTTATGCGGAATCGTGTTTTTACCGGAACATATGGGATTTCCAATTATATCTATTATTGCAATCCCTTTGCTCTGCTTTGTTTTTGCATTTTATAAATGTTTTTTTGAGTATCTATATGCCATAAGGAAAAAGGTATCAGATTTCTTATATCATGACAATCGTTTATACATATTAGCACAGATAACATCTAACACAAAGACAAGTGCAATCATGAATAGTGTCTTTTGCATATGCCTGATTTTTTCAGCAATGGCTTTTTTTGTTGGAATCATTATGATTCAAATGGATATTGAGCTTTTTGATAAAAATACTATGCAATGGTTCGGGTTCTTGCAAATAAGTATCTGCATTATTTTTATTGTTATATATTTTTCCATCTTATCTTTGCAACAGATGATAGAACTAAAACGAGAAACAAAAAGCATTAGGATAATGCATTACATTGGGAAAAGTGATAAACAAGTGAAAGATTTAGTAAAGAAACAGATAGCATTCAGACTATTTTTACCGATGCTTGTGACATTCTTCCTCTTAGCCTTTAGCATACCGCTTTTGAATCTGAAAATGAATTTGTTATTACCGATTACCATGCATAATATTCTTTTACAAGCAGCAGGTTGGTTTGGTTTATGTTTTTTGCTTTTTTATTTCTGCTATTTTTTTATAACATATGCCATAAGCAGACAGTATGTAGAAACAGCTATGTGGAAATAACATATGGCTGTTTTTACTTTAAGCCAAATTCCTCAAATAAATTCTCTTGATATACTTTATCACGGGCAGATTTGACAATATCTTCGGTACGCCCTGCTTCAGCTAGAAAGATATTCAATTGATTAATTCTCGCTTGCATATCTTCTTGCCCATCAATTTTTCCCTCATCATATCCTTCCTCACGTGCCATCTGTTCCACTTCCCAGGATTTCATATAATTTATGCCAACCTCCCTCTTGTTTTTTACCTTGTTAACAAGTCGCTGAATGGATGCAATATCTTGATTGGTTACACTATCATCCGTTGATTTCTCTATGTATTTTAGCATATTTTTCAGAAATTGAAAATAATATGTGAAACAACAAAAAAACGTTGTAAATTAATTGATAAAATAGAATATAGATGGTATTATTATGAATGTAGCATTAAGCTACTAGGAAAGTACCCATGACAGGGTGGTAACCTCCCGAGCCTTTGAATCTAAATTATTAGGAATACATAGGAAGGGAGGTGCGTAATATGACAGTTGCGGATATTATTATGATATTTATTGGGATAATCAGCTTGCTGATTTCCTTTGGCAGTCTGATTGTTGCGTTTCTGGCCTTTCTCGATAAGAGAAAAACTTATCGAGACAAGTGTAAGAAAAAATAAAAAAGCCTATCCTGTCTGCACACAAGATAGGCAATGCTCGTAAGAGCAAACCTTTTCGCTTGGGAGCATCCACCTTTGGAGTGGGTGCTTTTCCTATGTCCAATATAACACAGGGAATGAGGGATTTCAATCACAATTTGAACTTATTCCCTTACCGTATCAGCTTCTTCACTGATTTCTGATGTGGTATCAGCTTCTGCATCAATTGCCTTTTCCAAAGAAGCAGTGATAGCATTGAGCAGAATCATGGATGTGTATTTGCTGTCATCAGAGTATGTAATACCTTCTAGACTCTGATTCTCAATAATCTGGTTAGCAAGGTCTTCAAAAGAAGGCTGAATCAGAGGATACATCGTTGTAACCGCTTCATCCAGATTTACAAGGCGTATGGAGTTGATATTTTTCTCGTCAACAGTAACCTCTATTTCTACGACATTGTCATTCAGAATCAAAGAGGTAGTGTATACGCCGGGAACATAAGTATTTGTAGCTGTCTGTGTCATGGTGGAAACGGCAGATTCTTTTTCATTCTTTGGCAGAAACATAATAATTAACAGAATGATAAAGAGAATCCCGAGCACAGCGAAGATTCCGGTATATATCAATTCTTTTACATGAAGCACAACAATTTTGGTTTTGGAACTCATAAAATATCCCCATAAAAAATCTTTTTTAAAAGTTTATGTAATTCATAATAAGAATATGACATGTATTCTAATCATTTTAAAGACCACGAGAGTGAATTTGATGCAACCATATATTGACAAACGCACAAATCAGATGTTATTCTGATACAGGACAAAGGTGTTCTTATTTCAGAGGGGATAAGAATGCCTTTTTGTTTTGCTTTTGATATAATTTCTAAGAGTTAAAATGACAATTGATAAGGCAGAAAAAGTGGAAAATATAGAAGAAAAACAAGAAACAATAAGGGAAATTTCAGAAAGAAAGGAAGGAATAAGATGAGAAAAAATTACACAAAAGAGGATATCATGCAGTTAGTTGAGGATGAAGATGTAGAATTTATCCGTTTGCAGTTTACTGATATCTTCGGAAATTTGAAAAACCTGGCAATTACAGCAAGCCAGTTGGAAAAAGCGCTGGATAATGAATGTATGTTTGATGGTTCTTCCATAGAAGGTTTTGCAAGAATAGAAGAGTCGGATATGTATTTATATCCGGATTTTAGTACTCTTGAAATTCTTCCTTGGCGACCACAGCAGGGAAAAGTGGCAAGACTTATTTGTGACGTATATCGTCCGAATGGAGAACCATTTGAGGGGGATCCCCGTTATATTTTAAAGCGTGCCATTAAAGAGGCGGCTGATATGGGATATGTTTTCGAAGTAGGACCGGAGTGTGAGTTTTTCCTGTTTAATACGGATGAAAATGCAATGCCGACTACGATTACTCATGAACAGGCGGGGTATTTTGATTTAGGACCGGTAGATTTTGGGGAAAATGCAAGAAGAGATATGGTACTTACATTAGAAGAGATGGGATTTGTGATTGAAGCATCGCATCATGAAGTGGCACCGGCGCAGCATGAAATTGATTTTAGCTATGATGAGGCACTGGTAACGGCTGACAATATTATGACATTTAAGCTTGCGGTAAAAACCATTGCCAAAAGACATGGTCTGCATGCGACCTTTATGCCCAAACCGAAATACGGTGTAAACGGTTCCGGTATGCATATTAATATGTCTTTGTCTAAAAATGGCAAAAATATTTTTGCCGATGAAAATGATAAGCTTGGATTAAGCAAAGAAGCATATTATTTTATTGGCGGTATTATGAAGCATATGAAAGGTATGACTGCTATTACGAATCCACTTGTAAATTCTTATAAACGTTTAGTACCGGGATATGAGGCACCGGTTTATATTGCATGGAGTGCAACAAACAGAAGTCCTTTAATTCGAATTCCGGCATCTCGAGGAGAAAGAACCAGAATTGAACTTCGTTGTCCGGACCCTTCTGCGAATCCGTATCTGGCATTGGCAGTATGTCTGCGTGCAGGTCTGGATGGTATTGCAAATAAAATTATGCCGCCGGCAAGTGTAGACTGCAATATTTTCGCAATGAGTGATGAAGAGAAAAGGGCATGTGGTATAGAAGAAATTCCGGGTACTCTGATTGAAGCAATTTACGATATGGAAAAAGACAGTTTTATCCGGGATGTACTTGGAGAACATGCTTATCAGAAATATATTGCTGCCAAAAAGGATGAATGGTATCGCTATCGTTTGCAGGTAACAGATTGGGAAATCAATGAATACCTTAACAAATTCTAAAATAAAGTAGAACAGTATAGAATTACGAAAGCAGCATATGCATAAAAAACGATAAAGTAAGGAGGTGGACGTGTGGTCAATATTATTATAGCCCTTCCCAAACTGGAAGATGCCAAAGGCATTCGAAATGTTTTGATGAAAAACGGCTTTCCTGTAACAGCGGTATGTACGACGGGCGCACAGGTTTTAAGCCAGATTGACGAATGGAATGACGGGATTATTATATGTGGTTATAAGCTGACAGATATGATGTACTCAGGATTACACGAATGCCTTCCGAAAGGTTTTGATATGTTGATGATGGCTTCGCAAAATGTTATGAACGATTGTCTGGATAATAACATTGTCTGTCTTTCTATGCCGCTTAAGGTACATGATCTGGTAAATACGGTATCCATGATGACACAGGCGATTATGCGCCGGCGGAAAAAAGCGAAATTAAAACCAAAAGAACGTAACGATGAAGAACGTGCCTTGATTAAAGAGGCAAAAGAACTTTTAATGAATCGTAACAATATGACCGAAGAAGAGGCTCATCGCTATATCCAGAAGTGTAGCATGGACAGTTGTACCAATATGGTGGAAACAGCACAAATGGTCTTGTCTATGATGAAAGCATAAGCTACAATGTATAAAGGTGACCGGAGCAGGTGGCAGAATAAAGCAATAGAATCAAGCAATGGGAAAAGTGATAGAAAAATAATAGGAAAAGCGATGAAATCAGAAAAAGAACGAGTCAGAATTGCGGATATTGCCGAGGAACTTGGTGTCAGTACGGCAACGGTATCAAATGTAATTCATGGAAAAACAAAGAAAATATCGGATAGGACTGTGAGAAAAGTACAGCAGCTTCTGGAAGAACGACAATACATTCCGAGTATGGCGGGAATATTGTTAGCACAGAATGATTCCAAAATTATTTGTGTTGTTATCAATGACCATGAGAAATACGAGAAAAGAGTCTTACAGGATGCTTTTGTCGTTGGTAGTATTGATTATCTGGCAGAAGTGATTGAGCAGACAGGCTTTTTCATGATGCTAAAGAAAACGGATAATATTCAGGACATTGTGCGTTATGCATCGATGTGGAATATGGCAGGACTTGTGCTAATTGGCTTTTGTGAGCAGGATTATGAAGATTTGCGTGATAGGATGCACATACCGTTTGTTGTATATGATGGTTTTGCGAAAGAGGTAGATCGTTATGCGATTATCGGCATCGATGATTTTGCAGGAGGCTATCAGATGGGAAACTATCTCTTGCAAATGGGACATGAAAAAATTCTGTTTGCGGCAGATAATGATGAAAGCATGGATCATGAGCGATATTTAGGTTTGCAGCAGGCAGTAAAAGAGCATATTGAAAAAGAAAGTGGTGCGGACGGAGCAGAAGCAAATTTCTTGCTGCTTCCAATGCAGAAAGAAGAGAGAATGCTTTTTTACCAAAACCATATGGACATGATAAAAAGTCACACAGCATTGTTTTGTGCTTCGGATGCTTATGCGATTGAATTGATGAATTATTTAATTGATGTTGGTATGAAAATACCGGAGGATATTTCAATCGTCGGTTTTGATGATATTCCGGACAGTACGATTGTACGCCCAAGACTTACGACGGTGCGGCAGGATATGAAGCAGCGTGCACGGATGACAATGGAGGTACTAAGTGCATGGCGGGATGGTACTCCATTTGAAAAAAATATTCGGCTTCCGGTAAATGTTGTAGAACGTGATAGTGTAAAAAATATACAAAAACATTCCTGAAAATGGAATGTTTTTTTGTTAGAGGTTATGCGTTTAACCTATTGTAAAATAGGGATTCTGTGATATGATTTTCTTAGAAATACAAATATTACCAACCGGTTGGTAATATGGTAGAAGGAGATTATATCTGTTATGAAAAAAGGAAATGGTATAAAGGATAATTTTTTTAAAGATTCTGTTCTAAAGATTGCGTTGCCGGTTACGTTGCAAAGTATTTTTCAGGCATCCTTTAGTGTAGTCGATCAGGTTATGATTGGACAGCTCGGAAGTGTGAGTGTAGCAGGAATCGGACTTGGTTCAAAATTTGCCTCTTTGTTCAGCGTGGTAATCAGCGCAGTGGCAACCGCAGCGGGCATTATGATTGCGCAGTATGTGGGCAGCAAAAGTAAGAAAGGTATTCAGAAAAGTTTTCTTTTCAATACGGCAATTGCATTTGCGATAGCGGTGGTATTTACCTTGTTATCATTGGTTGTTCCGGAATTGATTATGTCGGCTTATTCCGAGGATGAAGCGACAATTCTGGCAGCAGCACAGTATTTATGGATTTTAGCTTTTGGATTTATTCCTATGGTAGTTTCCTTGTTCCTATCAACGTTGCTTCGCAGTACCGGACTTGCCAAATTACCGATGTATGGCAGTGTGCTTTCCATTGTGATTAATGTCGTTTTGGATTACCTTATGATATTCGGAAAAGCCGGATTCCCTGTCATGGGAATTGCCGGTGCAGCATGGGCAACGACCATTGCAAGAATAATAGAGGCATTGTGGTTAGTAGGATGTCTGATTTTTGCATTGAAATCGGGTAAATGGAACTGGGGAATTACGGCGCAGACGGTACAGGAAGAAGACACAAAAGAGGAGATAGCAAAAGAGAATGAACAAAAATCATTCGGACAGATATTGATTCCAATTTTGTTACCTATTTTACTGTGCGAATTCTTATGGAGTCTTGGTGAAAATATATATGCGGTTATTTATGGCAGAATGGGAACGGAAGACTGCGCAGCCATGACATTGATTAATCCGATACAGTCACTTGTAATTGGTGCACTCAGCGGTATTTCTGCGGCAGCAGGCATCATTATTGGTAAGCTGCTTGGTGAAGGCAGTTATGAAGAAGCCTATGCCCGTTCCAAATCGTTGATGAAATATGGTCTGATTGGTTCCGCAGCTCTTTCCGCGCTGGTATTGCTTGGTGCTCAGTATTATGTACAGATTTTCCAGGTGGAGGAACAGGTTAAGACACTGACTGTATATATTTTGGTAGCTTATGCATTGATTTCTCCGGTAAAAGTACAGAATATGATTCTGGGCGGCGGTATTTTGCGAAGCGGCGGACAGACAAAATATGTGTTGATGGTAGATACTATCGGAACATGGTGCTTCGGCATTCCACTTGGGTTACTGGCAGCATTTGTGCTGCACTTGCCGATTTATCAGGTGTATTTCATACTTTCTCTGGAAGAATGTATTCGTTTGGGAATTTCATGGGTAATATTCCGAAGACGGAAATGGATGAAAAACATTGCATAATTTTATTCGAGCATTTTTTGCATAGTTATATGCATTTACTAAGCTTTTAAAGTACCCACTTTTTCTATATAATATTGGCAGAAGAAAGGTCGTGATTGTGTTGTCATGTTTCTTCTGCCAATATTTTTTTGTAATCAGGAAAACATATCACAGGTAGAAAGGGGTTTTTCTATGAAGTTTACCAAAATGCATGGTTGTGGCAATGATTATATTTATATCAATGGTTTTACCGAAAAAATAGCACAGGATAAAAAGCCTGAACTGGTACAGAAAATCAGTGACAGACATTTTGGAATCGGTGGGGATGGCGCTATTTTCATCAATCCTTCAACCGAAGCAGATTTCGAGATGGAAATGTACAATGCAGACGGTAGCAGAGCCGAGATGTGTGGTAACGGAATCCGCTGTGTAGCAAAATATGTGTACGACAAAGGGCTGACGGATAAAACCAATATCAGTATTATCAGCTGCGGAAAGGTAAAATATCTTGAGCTTTTCTTAAAAGATGGCAAAGTAGATACCGTGAAGGTAAATATGGGTGCACCGATACTTTGTCCTGAAGAAATTCCGGTAACAATAGAAAGCCAAAAAGAAAAAGTAGTAAATGAGCCAATTACGGTTTTGGATAAAGAATATAAAATGACATGTGTGTCAATGGGAAATCCTCATGCTGTTATTTTTATGGATGATGTAGAAAATCTGGCGATTGAACAGATTGGTCCATATTTTGAAAATCATAAATATTTTCCGAAAAGAACCAATACAGAATTTGTGAAAATAATTGATAGAAAAACAGTACAGATGCGTGTGTGGGAAAGAGGTACCGGTGAAACACTTGCCTGTGGAACCGGATGCTGTGCAACGGTGGTAGCTTGTGTATTAAATGGTTTGACGGATGAGACAGTTACTGTTAAACTATTAGGTGGCGAAATTGATATCACATGGGACAGAGAAGCGAATCTGGTTTATATGACCGGACCGGCAACGACTGTATTCGATGGTGAGTATTAAATACATTTAGTGGAGGACGAAATGGTTAAAGTAAATGATAATTATTTGAAATTACCTGGCAGTTACCTTTTTTCTACAATTGGTAAAAAAGTAAATGCATATGCAGCAGCAAATCCGGACAAGAAAATTATCCGTCTTGGTATCGGTGATGTTACACAGCCTTTATCTCCGGCTGTTATCAGTGCGCTTCACGGTGCAGTGGATGAGATGGCAGATGCCAAAACATTTCGTGGTTATGCACCGGATTTAGGATATGAATTCCTTCGTAAAGCGATTGCTGACAATGATTATAAGGCAAGAGGATGTCAGATTGAAGCCGATGAAATTTTTGTTTCTGATGGTGCAAAATGTGATTCCGGTAACATTCAGGAAATTTTCAGCATTGATAATAAAATCGCAGTTTGTGACCCGGTATATCCTGTTTATGTAGATACAAACGTTATGGCAGGCAGAACAGGTACTTATGATGCAGCAACAGGTAACTGGAGCGATGTTATTTATATGCCATGTACAGCAGACAATAATTTTGCACCGGAATTACCGAAGGAAGTACCGGATTTGATTTATCTGTGTTTCCCAAATAATCCGACTGGTTCTACTATTACCAAAGCACAGTTACAGGAATGGGTTGATTATGCGAATAAAAACGGTTCTGTTATCATTTATGATGCCGCTTATGAAGCATATATTTCCGAAGAAGATGTTCCACATACCATTTATGAATGTGAAGGCGCAAGAACTTGTGCGATTGAACTTCGTTCCTTCTCCAAAAATGCAGGATTTACCGGTGTACGTCTTGGCTTTACTGTAATTCCGAAAGAATTGAAGGTTGGAGATACTGCACTTCATGCGCTTTGGGCAAGAAGACATGGTACAAAATATAACGGAGCACCTTATATTATTCAGAGAGCCGGTGAAGCTGTTTATAGCGAAGCTGGTAAGAAAGAAACAAAAGAATTAGTTGCATATTATATGAAAAATGCAAAATATATTTTAGATGGTTTGAAATCTGCCGGATATACTGTTTCCGGTGGTGTAAATGCACCTTACATCTGGTTAAAAGCACCAAACGGTATGACAAGTTGGGAGTTCTTTGATTATCTGCTTGAGAATGCAAATGTTGTTGGTACTCCGGGCTCTGGATTTGGACCAAGCGGCGAAACTTATTTCCGTTTGACAGCATTCGGAAGCTACGAAAATACCGTAGAAGCAGTAGACCGTTTGACAAAATTATAATCGCGTGATAACATATGTGAGTCTTTTCGAAAATTCGGAAAGGCTCATATTTATTTTATGTGAAAAAGAGGAGAGGAAAATTATGAAAAAGAAAAGTTTAGTATTTGCCTTATTGGCAAGCATGATGTTATCTATGACAGCATGTGGCAGTGATGCAGCAGAGACAGATGTGGAAGTAGAAACAGATGTTGAAGTAGAAACAGAAACCGAAGAAGAAACAGAAGCAGAATTAGAAGAAGAATTTGAAGTGAAAAAAGCAGAAGCCGAAGAAGTAGATGCGGTAGAAACTGATGCAGAAGATGCTGAAGCAGAAGAAGAGTCTGAAGAAGCAGAAGAGGAATCAACAGGTGATTACACAAAAGGAACTCTTGATGGTAACGTTTTTGAAAGCGAATGGATTGGAATTCGTTATGAAGCACCAGAAGGATATTCTTTATCCACAGAAGAGGAAATTGAAGAAGCACTTTTAGCTGGTGGCGAGCTTATGTTTGAAGGCGATGCAGAAGAAATCTTAGATTATACAAAACTGACTACTGTTTATGAAATGATCGTACAGGAAAGCGAGTATGGTGATCCTAACGTAAGCTTAACAGTAGTAAAAACGCCTTATGATTCTAAGACATTTGTAGACGGAACTTTAGCGCAGGCACAGAATGTAGATGGTATGTCTATTACTTTGTTGAATGAAGAGGCAGAAATTGTAGAAGTTGCTGGTAAAGAATTTGAGAAATATGCAACAGAGATGGACTACAACGGATATATCATGTTACAGGATTATTACTTCACTCGCCAGGATGACAGAATGATTTATATGGTTCTGACTTATACAGATGAAGCTGCCGGTGAAGAAATTATGAGTGGTTTCTCAGCTTACTAATTATAGAAAGCAAGGTAATAGTATTTCTTGTTAAAAAATAAAGATTGAAAGAAAAAGTATTCTTATCTACAATATGGATGAGAATACTTTTTTATTTGATACGGAAAGGAATACGAATGACAGATGTAGCATTTGAAGCAGCCATGCATCGAATCAGGCAAGGCGATAAGCAGGGGCTTCAAGAAATATATGAAGCTTATATTGGCTTGATTTATTCGATTGTAAAAGATGTTGTGCATAATAAGGAAAGTGCCGAAGACATCACCAGTGACTTTTTTATAAAGTTGTGGGATAAAGCAGATTTATATAAAAGCGGCATGGGACATAAAACATGGATGACAACGATAGCCAGAAATATGGCAATTGACTACTTGCGGAAATATCGCAGGGAAGAAGCCAGTGAATTGCTTGAGGAAATAGAACCAGAAGTGTTTGCCGGGCAGGAAGCCGAAAGTGACAGTCCGGTGGAACAGGAAGTTATCGCAGATTTAACTGTAAAAGAAGCATTGGCGAAACTAAAAGAAAATGAACGGCAGATTATGAATATGAAAATTCTGGGTGATATGACTTTTCAGGAGATTGCCCAGTCGTTATCGGTTCCGATTGGAACGGTGACGTGGCGGTATCAGAACGCGGTTAAAAAATTAAGGAGGTGTGGTTATGGAACGGGATTTTGAACAGGAATTCAGACAATTGAAACAAGATGAAATACCGGATTTGTGGAACCGGATTGAAGCTGGTTTGTCCGAGAAACAGAAAACCACAGCTCAGACAGTAGGGGAACGTGTGATAGCAAGACAGGAAATTCCTGTAAAACAACCAGTCACCAAAAAGATTGCATGGGGAAAATGGGCAACGCTGGCTGCGGCTATTGTTTGTTGTATCATAGCGATTCCTGCAATTTCCTTGACGATGACAAGGAGTACCAGTGAATCTGAAGTATATGAAACAACTGAGGAATGTGCAGAAGAGGAAACAAGTGCAGAAGAGGAAACAAGTGCAGAAGAGAAAATAAGTGTAGCAGAGGAAACAAACGCAGAAGAGGAAATAAGTACAGAAGAGTTTATTGCGGAAGATGCAGCAAGTGATGAGGCTCCGATGGAATCAGCATCCGCAGAAATCGAGGAAGCTGCGAAACCGTCAAAAGAGAGTTTGCTTTCCAGAAAGCTTGAATATAATACATTTTTAGAGCAATACGAAGATGAACTGGAATACCTTCGTATTTATGCATATTCAGCGGAGTCTGAACTGATTGAACGGGAAGATGCCTTTGAACTAACAAATGCCTATGTGACCAAGCATTATTACTTAGATGCAGAAGTTGTTGAACATGCCAAAGTTGGGGATGTTATTACGATTCAGGGGATAGATTATACGATTCAGATGATGGACCCGAACGCAACCGGATATAGTGTTACCTTACAGATGGATGAGAATGCAGAGTTACAGGAAGAACAATATGTATATCCGGATATTTATGCATTTGAAAGGACCAAAGATGGTAAGCATTACGTCATACTTTTCTGTTCGGATGATTATGTTTCAGAAGAAATATATGCAGGCTCGGTATTCTTTGATAAAGAATGTATTCTGAACGGATATTATCAGGGAGAAATATGTGATGTCTTGTTAAGCGAATATTATGCAAATGAAGAATATCCGTATATTTCGATTATGAGTTTTGAAATCACCAAAGATGGTTTGATTCGGGCTTTCCAGAACCAGATTGCAGGCTAAGAAAGAGTTACTAAAAAATTTTTTTAAAAAAAGTAAAAAAATACCATAAAAAAGATTCCTCTCATTCGTATCTTTTGTATCAGAACATGATACATAGGATACAAGGGAGGAATTTTTTATGAAAAAGAAAGTAGTTTTATTGTTATTAACAACTATGGTAATGGGAAATGTATTAACAGGATGTGGAAATGCTACGTCTGATGAAAGCAGTTATGTAACCAGTGAAGAAACCGGAATAGAAGAAACCGGAATAGAAGAAATCTATGCGGAGGAAGCAACTGAAGAAGCATGCGTAAGTGAGTATGCCACAGAAGAGTACGCCGCAGATGAAGCACCGACGGAAGCTTGCAAAGAGAGAAGTACAGCAGATTGCATCATGGAAGAGAGTGCCAATCCTGCGGTTGATATCATCGGAAGTAGCGAAGAATATAATGCAATTGATGAAATGGGTTTTGTAGCGGCTTCTGTAAATCCGCTTTCTACTTTTTCGGCTGATGTGGACACGGCTTCTTACAGCAATCTTCGCCGAATGATAGAAGATGGTTATGCAATTGATGATATACCTGACGGTGCTGTCAGAATTGAAGAGTTACTAAATTATTTTGACTATGATTATGCACAGCCAAAGCGAGGAGAAGCTTTTGGCGTTACAACAGAAATCGCGGATTGTCCTTGGAACGAAAATACCAAGATTGCCATGATTGGACTAAATACAAAGGATATTGATTTTGCCAAAGCCCCGGATTCTAATCTGGTATTCTTATTGGATGTATCAGGTTCCATGTATTCTGAGGATAAATTACCGTTGTTACAACAGTCTTTTTCTATGCTGACAGAGAATCTGACGAAGAAAGATAAGGTATCTATTGTTGTCTATGCCGGTGATGACAGAGTAATTCTGGAAGGAGTAGATGGCAGTGAACAGGATGAGATTCTTGATGCCATCAATAGTCTGGAAGCTGGTGGTTCTACGGCGGGAAGCAAAGGGATTATTACGGCCTATGAACTTGCAGAGGAATATTTTATTGAAGGTGGCAATAATCGGGTGATTCTGGCAACGGATGGGGATCTGAATGTGGGATTGACAACGGAAGAAGAACTGGAAGAATTGATTACCGAGAAAAAGGAATCCGGTGTTTATTTGTCTGTTCTTGGATTTGGAACAGAAAATATCAAAGATAATAAGATGGAAACACTGGCAGACAAAGGCAATGGAAATTATGCTTATATTGATTCGGTAAAAGAAGCCAAAAAAGTGCTGGTTGAAGAAATGGGAGCAACTCTGATAACCGTAGCAGAGGATGTGAAATTTCAAGTAGAGTTTAACCCGGATGTTGTGACCGGCTATCGTTTGATTGGTTATGAAAACAGACAGCTGGCAGAACAGGATTTTGTGGATGATACGAAGGATGCCGGAGAAGTGGGTGCAGGGCATACGGTAACTGTACTTTATGAAATTATTACAGCTGATACAGAAGCAACTTATTCCGGTACAAAATTAAAATATGCAGAAGGCAGAAAGCTGCCGAATGAGGAGTGGTTTACGGTTAATATTCGTTACAAAGAGCCGGGAGAAGCGGAAAGTGGGTTACATTCCTATCCGGTAGATAAAAAAGATTATGTAGAGGAAGCAAGTCAGGATATGCAGTTTGCTATGGCAGTTGCGGAATTTGGATTGGTAGTGAATGATAGTGATTATAAAGGCGAAGCAAACATGCGGAGTGTGATTGACCGGTTGAAAAGCATTGATACAAAATCGGATGAATATAAGGATGAATTCTGTTATTTAGTAAGAAGATTAGACAATAATACCAATTAGCCATTGCTTTTTGACAAAATCTCTCATAGAATGTATGGAGAATATAGATACTATATTCAGAATATTTTCCAGAGGGGAGAAAAAAGATGAATACAAATGCAGTAGCAGAAGCTATTTTGGCTTCCGTAGGTATTGGAACATGGCTTATTTGTCTGGCAATCAGTGTGATTACATTGATAGGAATGTGGAAGGTTTTCGTAAAAGCAGGAAAACCGGGTTGGGCAATTTTTATTCCGTTCTACAATACTTATTGTTTATACCAGATGAGCTTTGGTAATGGCTGGTTATTTCTGTTGTGTCTTGTGCCATGCGTAAACATTGTTGTACAGATTATGATGTACTTTAAGCTGGCAAAAGCATTTGGCAAGGATATCGCATATGGATTTGGTTTATTATTCCTGAACTGTATCTTTATGATGATTCTTGGCTTTGGTGATGCAGAATATATCGGACCACAGTAGAGTTTGAGTAATCAAAAAATAAAATTTGCAATCATTGTAATTTTTTTAAAAACAATGATTGCATTTTTTGTTGTATTATGGTATACAATAATTATAAAAAGAAATGCGTTGAAAGAGACTCGCCTTATGGGAAGCGACAGGAATACAACGTCACCGACTGAGAGCGTTGTTTGTGGAAAGTAAGGATTGGGAACACTCTGGAGCAGATTATCTGAATCATTTGTACAAATGCTAGGGTAATACGTTTTACACGCGTTAAGTGTTAGAGTGGGCAGGGCGATAAAACATCTTGATGGAGATGGCGGCTTGTCAATGCGGGTGGTACCGCGGATAAATTGATTTATCCGTCCCGGAATACAGAAAATGTATTCCGGGACTTTTTTTATGAAAAAAAGTCCCGGAAGGAAGCGAAAAGGAGACCAAAAAAATGAAAACAGGAAACAGCTACAGAGACGTAACATTACAGCAGATTAGTGAACAGGACATCGGAAAAGAACTTCGAGTTGCCGGCTGGGTGGAAAATATTCGTGATCACGGCGGCGTATCTTTCGTAGACTTACGAGATATGTACGGTGTTTTACAGGTGGTTATGCGTGACACAACTCTTTTGAATGGTTTAACCAAAGAAATGAGTGTTTCCATCGAAGGATTGATTGAAAAAAGAGATGAAGAAACCTACAACCCGAAGATACCGACAGGGACCATTGAGTTAGAAGCCCATAAGGTAGATGTTCTGGGAAAAGTATACAAACAGCTTCCTTTTGAAATTATGACTTCTAAGGAAACGAGAGAAGATGTAAGATTAAAATACCGTTATC
This sequence comes from Lachnospiraceae bacterium, assembly GCA_017623295.1. Classification (GTDB taxonomy): domain Bacteria; phylum Bacillota; class Clostridia; order Lachnospirales; family Lachnospiraceae; genus UBA3282. The sequence continues at coordinate 179,856 of JAGAPK010000033.1, forward strand.
TGGATTTGAGAAACCAGAAGGTAAAAGACAACATTATTTTCCGTTCCAAAGTGATTGCTTATCTTCGCGAAAAAATGACAGAGATGGGTTTTCTGGAAATCCAGACCCCGATTCTGTGTGCTTCCTCACCGGAAGGGGCCAGAGATTATATTGTTCCATCCAGAAAGTTTAAAGGGAAATTTTATGCACTACCGCAGGCACCTCAGCAGTATAAACAGCTTCTGATGGTATCCGGTTTCGATAAATATTTCCAGATTGCACCATGTTTCCGTGATGAAGATGCTCGTGCAGATCGTTCACCGGGCGAATTTTATCAGTTGGATTTTGAAATGAGTTTTGCAACACAGGAAGATGTTTTCCGCGTTGGTGAAGAAGTGTTATCTGCAACTTTTGAAAAATTTGCACCAGAAGGTTTCGAAGTAACGAAGGCTCCATATCCGATTATCAGTTACAAGCAGGCTATGTTAGAGTTTGGCTCCGATAAACCGGATTTGAGAAACCCGCTTCGTATTATTGATTTGACGGACTTTTTCCAGAAATGTTCCTTCAAACCCTTCCATAACAGAACGGTTCGTGCAATTAAAGTGCATGCAGAAATGTCCAAAGGTTTCCACGAGAAGCTTCTGAAATTTGCAACCGATATGGGAATGGGCGGTCTTGGCTATCTGGAAGTAGAAGAAGATTTGTCTTACAAAGGCCCGATTGATAAGTTTATTCCGGATGAGTTGAAAAAAGAATTGATTGAGTTGGCAGGGCTTGCTTCCGGCGATACAATTTTCTTCATTGCCGATAAAGAAGAAAGAGCTGCATACTATGCAGGTCAGATTCGTACTGAACTTGGTGAGAAACTGGATTTAATTGAGAAGAATGCATATCGTTTCTGTTATGTAAATGATTTTCCAATGTTTGAGTTAGACCCGGATAGCAAACAGATTGGCTTTACCCATAACCCGTTCTCTATGCCACAAGGCGGTTTGGAAGCATTACAGACGAAAGACCCGTTAGATATTCTGGCTTATCAGTACGATATCGTATGCAACGGTGTAGAACTTTCTTCTGGTGCAGTCAGAAACCATGATATGGAAATTATGGAGAAGGCTTTTGAAATTGCAGGCTATGACAAAGAAACACTGAAAAACAAGTTTGGTGCACTTTACAATGCATTCCAGTTCGGAGCACCGCCACATGCTGGAATGGCGCCGGGCGTAGACCGTATGATTATGCTTCTCCGTAACGAAGATAACATTCGTGAAGTTATTGCTTTCCCAATGAACGGAAATGCACAGGATTTGATGTGTGGCGCACCAAATGATGTCACAGAGCAGCAGCTTAGAGAAGTGCATATTAAAATACGATAATATAGGATGTGTGGGGACACTTTAGCACACATCTGGTTGTAAATATGGAGGAGAATATGGCAAATATTATTAGTGATGAAACAATTGAATATGTCGGTATTCTTGCAAAGCTTGAACTTTCGGATGAACAGAAGGAACAGGCGAAAAAAGATATGGGCAGAATGCTAGATTATATTGATAAATTAGGCGAACTTGACACCGAAGGCGTAGAACCGATGTCACATGTATTTCCGGTACAGAATGTTTTCCGGGAGGATGTTATAACAAACTCTGACACAAGGGAAGAGTTGCTTGTAAATGCACCGGAAGAAAAAGATGGAATGTTTATGGTTCCACGTACTTTTGAGTAAGGAGGCAGACAGATGAGTCTACTGGATATGACTGCGGTAGAGCTTGCCGCAGCAATTAAAGCAGGAAAAACAACGGCAGTGGAAGCAACCAAAGAAGTGCTTGCACAGATAGAGGCAAAAGAACAACTCTATCACTGCTATGTAACATTGGATAAAGAAGCAGCACTGGCACAGGCAGAGGCGGTGCAGGCAAAGATAGAAGCCGGGGAACTGACCGGACCACTTGCAGGTGTACCGGTGGCAATTAAGGATAATATGTGTACAGAAGGCATGTTGACCACTTGCTCTTCCAAGATACTTGGTAATTTTGTTCCGACTTTTTCGGCAGAAGCTGTATTGAATTTGCAGAAAGCGGGAGCAATTATTCTTGGCAAAACGAACATGGATGAATTTGCGATGGGTTCCACCACAGAAACTTCTGCTTATGGGGAGACAAAGAATCCTTGGAACCCGGAGCATGTACCGGGTGGTTCTTCCGGCGGTTCTGCAGCAGCGGTGGCGGCAGAAGAATGTTTTTATGCTCTTGGTTCTGATACAGGTGGTTCCATCAGACAACCGGCATCCTTCTGCGGTGTCGTTGGCATGAAACCAACTTATGGAACGGTATCCCGTTACGGCTTGATTGCATATGGCTCTTCTTTGGATCAGATTGGGCCACTTGCCAAAGATGTAACGGATTGTGCAACGATTCTGGAAGTGATTGCTTCCCATGATACCAAGGATTCCACATCCGTAGAAAGACAGGATACAGATTTTACGAAAGCTTTGGTGGAGGATGTCAAAGGAATGCGTATTGGTATTCCAAATGACTATTTTGGAGAAGGTCTGGATGAAGAGGTAAAAAGCGCTGTATTACAGGCAGCAAAAGTATTGGGAGAAAAAGGTGCGATTATTGAATACTTCGATTTGAGTCTGGTGGATTATGCGATTCCTACCTATTATACAATTGCAGCAGCAGAAGCAAGCTCTAATCTGGAACGTTTTGATGGGATTAAATATGGCTACCGCACAGAAGATTATGCCGGACTCCATAATATGTATAAAAAATCCCGCTCCGAAGGCTTTGGCGAGGAAGTAAAACGCCGTATTATGCTTGGTTCTTTTGTATTAAGCTCAGGATACTATGATGCTTATTACCTGAAAGCTTTAAGAGTAAAAGCCTTGATTAAGAAAGCTTTTGACGAAGCATTTGCGAAATATGACGTGATTTTGGGACCGGTAGCACCGACAACAGCACCGAAGCTTGGCGAGAGCCTTGCAGACCCGATTCAGATGTATTTAGGCGATATTTATACCATTGCAGTGAATTTAGCGGGTCTTCCGGGCATCAGTCTCCCATGTGGAAAAGACAGCAAAGGTCTTCCGATTGGTTTGCAACTGATTGGTGACTGCTTCCAGGAGAAAAAATTGATTCAGACAGCATATACTTATGAAAAGGCTCGTGGAGAGTTTCCTATGGCAGCAAAGGAGGTGTGCTAAGATGGCAAAAGAATATGAAACAGTCATTGGGCTGGAAGTTCATGTAGAACTTGCAACTAAGACAAAAATTTTCTGTGGTTGTTCTACTGCTTTCGGCGCAGCACCGAATACACAGACCTGTCCGGTATGTACCGGTATGCCGGGTTCTTTGCCGGTACTTAACAAACAGGTATTGGAATATGCAATTGCAGTTGGTCTTGCAACGAACTGCGATATTACCAGATACAGCAAGTTTGACAGAAAAAATTATTTTTATCCGGATAACCCACAGAACTATCAGATTTCCCAGTTATATCTGCCAATATGCCGAAATGGCGGCGTAGAGATTGAAACCGAAGACGGTGGAAAGAAAGTTGTTGGTATTCATGAAATTCATATGGAAGAAGATGCCGGAAAACTGATTCATGATGAGTGGGAAGATTGTTCTTTAGTTGACTATAACCGTTCCGGTGTACCATTAATTGAAATTGTTTCGGAGCCGGATATGCGCAGTGCAGAAGAAGTTATTGCATACCTTGAAAAGCTTCGGCTGATCATTCAGTATCTTGGGGCTTCTGACTGTAAGTTGCAAGAGGGTTCTATGAGAGCCGATGTCAATCTTTCTGTCAGAGAAGTTGGCGCAGCAGAATTTGGAACCAGAACTGAGATGAAGAATCTGAACTCTTTCAAGGCGATTGCCAGAGCAATTGAGGGCGAAAGAGAACGACAGATTGATTTGATTGAAGCGGGTAAAGTGGTTGTGCAGGAAACCAGAAGATGGGATGATGCAAAAGGCGAATCCTATCCTATGCGAAGCAAAGAGGATGCACAGGATTATCGTTACTTCCCTGACCCGGATCTTGTTCCGATTGTAGTAAGCGATGAGATGTTAGAGAAAATTAAGGCAAATCAGCCCGAATTCCGTACAGAAAAAATGGCCCGCTACAAAGAAGAATATGATATTCCGGATTATGATATTGATATTATTACAAACTCTAAGCATATGGCAGATTTGTTTGAAGCAACGGTAGCTATCTGCAACCAGCCCAAGAAGGTTTCTAACTGGTTGATGGGTGAAACCATGCGTCTTATGAAAGAGAAAGAAGTAGATGTAGAAGATTTGCATTTTTCACCGGAAAATCTTGCCAAACTGATTGCGTTAGTGGATAGCAAAGCCATTAACAGTTCGGTTGCCAAGGAAGTGTTTGAAGTCATGTTTGAAGAGGATGTTGATCCGGAGAAATATGTGGAAGAGAAGGGCCTTAAAACGGTAAATGATGAAGGCGCACTTCGTAAAACAATTGAGGAAGTAATTGCAAATAATCCACAATCCGTAGAGGATTATCGCAATGGTAAAGAAAAAGCCATCGGTTTCCTGGTCGGTCAGACCATGAAAGCAATGAAAGGTAAAGCTGACCCTGGAATGATAAATCAAATTCTGAAAGAATTATTATAGGAATTACAATAAGAATTATTATTAAGAAGCATATAATAAGAAAACAGGGACAGTTCATTGTGACTGTCCCTGTTTGCATAAAAATTATTCTTCAATAAATTCTAAAAAGGATAATACGGTTTCAACTCGTGTAGAAGAAACCGGTATTCCCAGAATTGCTTCTGACTGATATCCTTGATAGGTAACACCGTTCTCTTCCAGATAATCATAGCATCCGGTAGCCATGATTTTGTTGTCCTTAGGAAGATAGATGCCTACAACAACCGGTTTTTCCATAGTAGAAGGGTCGCTGTGATCGATTACATAGTCAGCCGGATTTGCGATTTCTTCTGCATTATAAATTTTGTCATCATCCATATCAGTAAAGGTTGCAGCATCTGTATAATAGAAGTAGTCCTGGTATTTTGTGAGAACTTCCTCCGGGAGAACTTCTTCCAGATTCATCAAATATTCATATTGTGCATAGCTTTCAAAATTTTCTGTATCGGCAATAATAACGTCGATAGTGCCGGATTGGAGCATAGCAAGCAGCTTGTCCATATTAGCAAGTGCATATTCGCTGGTATCATCATCAGTGAATACCATAGAAGTATCAATATATGCCTGATATTCTTCTGTATCGATTCCGGCATACTGCTCGAACTCAGATCCCCATTGATTGTCTTGCAGAAGACTGTAATCAGCATTAATCATGGTAGCATAGAATGCATAATCTCTACTTGTAACATATTGATGAACAAACATAATAACGACAGCAATAACCGCAATCGTTACAATAGTATGTACTTTATAATAATACCAGAAATAAGCAAGCTTCCCTTTTGCAGACATATCTTTGGTTTTCTGTTTTTGTTCTTTGATTTCTTCGTGAATTGATGAATGAGCTGACATGCTTGTCCTCCTGCCTGTTGCATTTTAATTTCTAAGAAGTATCATACTTTTTTGGACATATGATGTCAATGAAGTAACAATGTAATATTTGTAAAAAAAGAATAAATTTTACATTCGCTTGAAACTTTTCCAAAATTGTTATATGATATCTTCATATACTCTTTCTACATATCAGAAAGGGTATTTGGGGAGTATGTGAGCAGATGGAGGAAGAAGTAAATTATGGTTAGTGAAACTTATGTAGAATGTCTTGTTGCGAAGAAGCCGAATTTTGGAACACGGTTATTAAAAACTTTGCTCATTATGCTTACTGTTTGTTTTGTATTGATTGGTATGCTTTTTGCACCGGGATTCTTAATTGCTATTGTGACAGGAATTGGAGCTTATTTTGCTTATATGAATGCAGATATTGAATATGAGTATCTGTATCTGGACAAAGAGATTACCATAGACAAAGTTATGGCAAAGAGCAAGAGAAAGAAAGCAGCAACGTATGATATCAATCATATGGATATTCTTGCACCTGTAAACTCTCATCGTTTAGATTCTTATAAGAATCGTAATGGTAAAATTGCGGACTACAGTTCAGGAACTGTTGAACAGCCGGACAAGAGATATATGATGGTTTTAGATGGTGAAGTGAGGGTTATTTTTGAGCCAAATGAAGAAATGATTAAAGCAATTCAGACAATTGCACCGCGTAAAGTATTTAACGACTAATTTGTGAAAGTTATTTTTGAAAAAGTATACTGTCAGTTTTTATATAGCTGGCAGTACTTTTATATATACTAATATTTTATTCAGGAGGAGAGAAAATGGGTCAGATTATTGGCGAAGGCATTACTTTTGATGATGTGCTCTTAGTACCGAGCTATTCACAGGTAATTCCGAATCAGGTAGACTTAACAACATGGCTTACAAAAAAAATCAAACTGAACATTCCTATGATGAGTGCTGGTATGGATACGGTAACTGAACATAGGATGGCAATCGCAATGGCAAGACAGGGCGGTATTGGTATTATCCATAAAAATATGTCCATTGAGGCGCAGGCAGAAGAAGTAGATAAAGTAAAACGTTCTGAAAACGGTGTTATTACCGATCCGTTTTCCTTAACTCCAGATCACACATTGGCTGATGCAGATTCACTTATGGCCAAATTCAGAATTTCCGGTGTGCCGATTACAGAAGGCAGAAAATTAGTCGGAATCATTACAAATCGTGATTTAAAATTTGAAACAGATTTCACCAAAAAAATTAAAGAATCTATGACTTCCGAAGGTTTAATTACTGCAAAAGCAGGAATTACGTTAGAAGAAGCAAAACAGGTTCTTGCAAAAGCGAGAAAAGAAAAATTACCAATCGTGGATGATGATTACAATCTGGTTGGTCTTATTACCATCAAAGATATTGAGAAAACAATCAAATACCCATTAGCAGCCAAAGATGAACAGGGAAGACTTCTGTGTGGTGCAGCAGTAGGTATTACAGCAAATGTGTTAGACAGAGTTGCAGCACTGGTTGATGCCAAGGTAGATGTTATCGTTCTTGACTCCGCACATGGACATTCTGAGAATGTACTTCGTTGTGTTCGCATGATTAAGGAAGCTTATCCGGATGTTCAGATTATTGCCGGAAACGTAGCAACAGGCGAAGGAACCAGAGCATTGATTGAGGCAGGTGCAGATGCTGTTAAAGTAGGTATCGGACCTGGTTCTATTTGTACAACACGTGTTGTTGCGGGTATCGGTGTTCCACAGATTAGTGCAATTATGAATTCTTATGAAGTAGCCAAAGAATATGGAATCCCGATTATCGCAGATGGTGGTATCAAATACTCCGGCGATATGACAAAAGCTATTGCAGCAGGCGGTAACGTTTGTATGATGGGTAGCATCTTTGCAGGCTGTGATGAAAGTCCGGGAACATTTGAATTATATCAGGGAAGAAAATATAAAGTATATCGTGGTATGGGTTCTATCGCAGCAATGGAAAATGGAAGTAAAGACCGCTACTTCCAGTCTGATGCGAAGAAGTTAGTACCGGAAGGCGTAGAAGGTCGAGTGGCTTACAAAGGCACCGTAGAAGATACGGTATTCCAGTTGATGGGTGGACTTCGCTCCGGTATGGGTTACTGCGGAACTCAGACAATTGAAGAACTGAAAGAGAATGGCAGATTTGTGAAGATTTCTGCAGCTTCTTTGAAAGAAAGTCATCCTCATGATATTCATATTACAAAAGAAGCACCAAACTACAGTGTAGATGAGTAAGGTAATGATAGCGTAATATAAATTTTGTGTCGGAGAGGGAACATGGTAAAAGAGGGAACAGAAAACGAAATTTCCTATCAGCGAGTCATTGATAACAGTAGATTACAACTTTTTCAGGACAGATTCTGTGCAGCAATCGGATTGTACGCTTATTGTGTAGACAGCACAGGGACAAGCATTACGCAGATGTCTGGCAATGAGCAGGATATTAAGCGTATCAAAGAAATTGTTTCAGAAGGACAGTTTCAGGCATTGTTTCATAGAGTGACAGATGGTGCGCTGGAAGATCAGGCGGTTGAAGATACCGCAATGCCGAACATAAAATATGCAGCAATCGCTATGAAGGATGGCAATCGCGCCATCCTTACATGGCTTGTGTGCTGTGTGCTGACAGATGCAGATAATCTGGACTACTTAGAACCGGCAGCAAATGACTTTTCTTATATGCTTTCTACAGAGCAGTTTAATAATGCAATGGATTTACTGCGTGAAGGTACGAAGGAAATTGTCGGCAATAAAATTTCTATGGTAAGTGCCAGAGAAGAGAGCCGGAGAAGTGAGTTTTCCAAAGGCGAGACAGAAGCTGTTTTGCGAAGAACAGAGGCTATGACAGAAGTGGTTCAGTTTTTTGACCATGACGAGGCGATAGAAAGCGTTTTAGACCAGATTTTACAGGTAATAGGTTCCTATCTGAATATCAGCAGTACCTATGTATATCGAATCAATCATCAGAATGAGCAGATGGTAGATGTGATTGCCCAGTGGCATAATATGGGAATGGTATCTTTTTATGACCAGACCAGAAATCAGCCGAGGGCATCCTATCTTTATCAGGAGAAACCGCTTGTGATTTCCTCCGGGAATCTGCCGGAAGCTTATCGTAAAGAAATGGACGAAGCGGAGATTCAAGCGTTAGTTGCCATGCCAATCTTTTTAAAAGATAAAATAAGTATGTATGTCAGCTTTGAGGAAAAAACAAGACCTCACGTCTGGACGATTGAAGAGATTAAATTTATAAATGATGCTTCAAAAGTTTTACAAAGTATTTTGCAGCGGCGTATCCAGAAAAATTCACTGGCAAGTTCCTATGCAGCACTCGAGGCGGTGCTTGATAATGTAGGAAATTCTATTTATGTCAGAGATAAGGAAAGCGGCAGAATTCTTTTTGTAAATCGCAGTCTGCGCAGTAGTCTGCGCATGGAACTGGAACGGGATTTGTTAAAAGAGATTTTCGAAAGTAAAATCCCGGATAAAGCAGCAAAAGGAAGTATCGAAGTACATTATGAAGATTTAGAGCACTGGTATGAACTTTATTATACGAATATCACGTGGGTAGATGGAAGGGAAGCTTTGCTTTGTTCTATTCATGAGATAACAGAGAAAAAGCTATACCAGCGTAGAATAGAGCAACAGGCTTATACGGATTTCCTGACCGGTCTGTATAATAGAATGTGTTGTGAGAGAGACCTTGCAAAATACATTGATACAGCGAAGAAGCTTGGTAAAGAAGGAACACTTCTTTATCTGGATTTGGATGATTTTAAGCATATTAACGATGGTTTGGGACATCAGTATGGTGATGTATTATTAAAAGCAATTTCGCACAGTTTGCAGAGAATTCATGGAATTGAGAATACCTGCTATCGTATGGGTGGAGATGAATTTGTTATCATTATTCCGCCGAGCAAAGCAGTGGACTTTGAGTCTATTATTGAAGGAATCAAAGAAATTTTCAGTAAACCCTGGTTTTTGAAAGATGCAGATTATTACTGCACGATGAGCATGGGTTATGTTCATTTCCCGACAGAGGGAGAAGCAGTACAGGATTTAATTAAAAAAGCAGATATTGCTATGTATGAAGCTAAGAAATCCGGTAAAAACAGGGTTGCAGCTTATACCAGCGGTACGGATTCTGCCTCCAACAAGCGTCTTGATATGGAAAAAAATATGCGTGATGCGACATTGGATGGTTATAAAGAGTTTGAAGTTTATTATCAGCCGGTTATTGATATTCAGACACCGGACAATGCTTGTACCGGAGCGGAAGCACTGATTCGCTGGAACAGCAGTGAACTTGGATTTATTTCTCCGGCAGATTTTATTCCGTTAGCGGAATATCTGGGACTTATCAATCCGATTGGTAATTATGTTTTGAAACAGGCATGTAAGACCTGTAAAAAATGGAATGAATCCGGACATCCGGAATATAAAGTCAATGTCAATCTATCCGTAGTACAGCTTTTGCAGACGGATATAGTCGAGATTGTGGCAAGAACGTTGGAAGAAACAGAAATAAATCCTCGTAATCTGACATTGGAAGTAACGGAAAGTCTGGCAATCAATGATATGGAAAGAATGAAAGAAATTCTGAGAAGCATTAAGAAACTGGGTGTCAGAATTGCTTTAGATGATTTTGGAACCGGTTATTCTTCTTTGAATCATATCAGAGAGATACCATTTGATGTTATTAAGGTAGACCAGAGCTTTGTCAAAGATTTGGATACGGATTCCTATTCACAGGCTTTTATCCGAATGGTATCTGACTTGGCAGATACGATTGGTGTGAAAATCTGTGTAGAGGGAATTGAGAAAGAAGAACAATATAAAATTCTGGAAGGCATGAAAGTAAGACTGATTCAGGGATTTTATTTTGATAGACCGATGCCACAAGAGGCGTTTGAAGAAAAATATGTTAGGCAACAAAGGAAAAAGAGAGGATAATATAATGGAAAAAGTATCATTAGCAAAAGAATTATCTGCTACAACCTATCCGGGCAGAGGAATTGTAATCGGAAAAACAGCAGATGGAAAGCATGCAGTTACTGCTTATTTTATCATGGGAAGAAGTGAAAACAGCAGAAACCGTGTTTTCGTAACAGAGGGAGAAGGCATCAGAACACAGGCGTATGACCCTTCCAAACTGGAAGACCCAAGCTTGATTATCTACGCTCCTGTCAGAGTTTTAGGCAATAAAACAATCGTGACAAACGGTGACCAGACAGATACTATTTATGAACTTATGGACAGACAGCAGACTTTTGAGCAGGCACTTAGAACAAGAGAATTTGAACCGGATGCACCGAATTACACACCTCGTATTTCCGGCATTATGCATGTAGAAAATGGTTCCTATAACTATGCAATGTCTATTTTGAAGAGCAACAATGGTGATCCATCTTCCTGCAACCGTTATACTTTTGCTTATGAGAATCCAAAAGCAGGCGAAGGTCGTTTTATTCATACATACATGGGTGACGGTAATCCATTACCAAGCTTTGAAGGCGAACCAACTTTAGTTGATATTGAAGGCGATATTGACAGCTTCACAAACATGGTATGGGAAAATCTGAATGAAGATAATAAAGTTTCTCTTTTCGTAAGATATATTGATATTGAAACCGGAAAATATGAAACACGTATTATCAATAAAAACAAATAAAAAGAGGAAAAGGTTGAATAGAAATGAACGAATTAGAATTGAAATATGGCTGTAACCCGAATCAGAAGCCATCTAAAATTTTTATGGCAGATGGCAGCGAATTGCCGATTACTGTATTAAATGGTAAACCGGGATATATTAACTTCTTAGATGCTTTTAATGGCTGGCAGCTTGTAAAAGAGTTAAAACAGGCAACCGGACTTCCAGCAGCAACTTCTTTTAAACATGTATCTCCGGCAGGAGCAGCAGTAGGACTTCCATTGACTGATGTAGAGAAGAAAATCTACTGGGTAGACGATTTGGATATTGAGTTTACACCGCTTGCAAATGCTTATGCAAGAGCTCGTGGCGCAGATAGAATGTCCTCCTTTGGCGATTTTATTTCTTTATCTGATGTATGTGATGTGGCAACCGCTACTATCATTAAGAGAGAAGTATCTGATGGTGTCATTGCACCGGGATATGAACCGGAAGCATTAGAAATACTGAAAGCAAAGAAAAAAGGTAACTACAATGTTATTCAGATTGATCCATCCTATGTTCCGGCTCCGACAGAAGTAAAACAGGTATACGGTATCAGCTTTGAACAGGGAAGAAATGAATTAAAGATTGACAATGAGTTCTTCAACAATATCGTGACAGATAGCAAAGAACTTACCGAACAGGCTAAGATTGACTTGGCAATCGCTATGATTACATTGAAATATACACAGTCTAACTCTGTATGCTATGTCAAAGGCGGACAGGCAATCGGTATCGGTGCAGGACAGCAGTCCAGAATTCACTGTACAAGACTTGCCGGTTCCAAAGCAGATAACTGGTTCCTTCGTCAGTCTCCAAAGGTATTGGGACTTCAGTTTGTAGATGGTATTGGCCGTGCAGACAGAGATAACTCCATCGACTTATATATTGGTGATGATTACATGGATGTACTTGCAGAAGGCGCATGGCAGAAAATTTTCAAAGTAAAACCGGAAGTATTTACAAGAGAAGAAAAGAGAGCATGGTTAGACCAGATGAGTGATGTAGCACTTGGTTCCGATGCGTTCTTCCCATTTGGTGATAACATTGAGCGTGCTCACAAGAGCGGTGTAAAATATGTTGCACAGCCGGGTGGTTCTGTCAGAGACGACAATGTAATTGAAACATGTAATAAATATGGTATGACAATGTGCTTCACAGGAATCAGATTGTTCCACCACTAATTGAAAAAGAAAAAGTCAAAGCGAATCAGAAAGTGACTTGAAAATTTGGGCGCAGACAGCATGGTTTGCGCCTTTTTTTGCGTATCAAAGAATAAAAATGACGAATTTGCAGAAAAGATGGATATATGATGCAAAAATGATACAAAAATGATGAAAGTTTGATGCAATGAGAATGTACTATACTCCTAGTATCCAATAAATATGATTACGAAAGAGGAGTAAGGGACATGAAGAAAAAAATGGTTGCATTAGTTATTTTGTTATCAGCAGCATTAGCAGGGTGTGGTAATAATGAGAACGTTAGCGAGCAAGGAAATGATGCATTTAAAATGGCAAAAGTTTCATGCGTAGGAGCGGACAGTCAGGTCTTGGCAGAAGTGAATATAAGCATAAATACAGAAGAAAATACGTCTGAAAGCGGAGCCGTGACGGTAGATAAGAGCACCATGAACAATTCCGTTGATGGAAGAGAACTTCCTATTTATTGCGTAGATACCGAAGAAAAGAAAATTGCACTCAGTTTTGATGCGGCATGGGGCAATGAGGATACACAGGATATTCTTTCTATATTGAAAAAGCATAATGTGCATGTTACCTTCTTTATGACTGGAGAATGGGTAGAAAATTATCCGGAGGATGTGAAAGCAATTCTGGCAGCAGGACATGATTTGGGAAACCATAGCGAAAATCATAAAAATATGTCACAGCTTTCGGACGGTGAATGCGAAGAAGAACTGATGGCAGTACATAGAAAAGTAAAAGAACTGACTGGGTATGAAATGTTTCTGTTTCGCCCACCTTATGGAGATTATGACAATGATGTCATAAATGTCGCAAAGAAGTGTAGTTATTATCCGATTCAATGGGATGTGGACAGCTTGGATTGGCAGAATGAAGGCGTAGATGCAATTCTCAAAACCGTGACAACACATAAAAATCTTGGGAGTGGCAGCATCATTCTCTGTCATAATGGCGCGGAATATACAGCGCAGGCCCTTGACAGTTTGCTTACCAATTTAGAAGGACAAGGCTATACGATTGTCCCTGTTTCGGAGTTGATTTATAGGGATAATTACCATTTGAATTATGAAGGGCGGCAGATAAGGGGTTAGATGTATTAGAAAATGCCAGAGAACTTAATCTCTGGCATTTGGTTCATTTTAAGTACAAGAGTTTCTGATTAGTATTTCATTGCTTCTTCTTCGCCGTTTAATACACGAAGGCCACCCTGAACAAGTGCAAGCAACTCGTCTTCACCAGGATATACAGTCATTGGAGCAATCCATTCTGCTTTTTCTTTCAGACCGGCTACAACAACTTTATCATAAGCGATACCGCCTGTTACGATAATCTGGTCAACTTTTCCGTTCAATACACAAGCCATAGAACCGATATCTTTTGCAACCTGAGTGATGAAAGCTTCGCGGATTTCAGCAGCTTTTGTATCGCCGTTTTCTACCATCTTTGCTACATCTCTCATATCATTTGTTCCGCAGTATGCATTGAAACCGCCATTACCAACGATTTTTTTGTAAACTTCTTTCTCAGTATATTTACCGGAGAAGCACATTTTGATAAGTGCACCACTTGGAACTGCACCGGCTCTTTCCGGAGAGAAAGCGCCATCGCCGTCTAAAGCGTTGAATACGTCAACAACTTTACCGAGTTTGTGAGCACCAACGGAAACACCGCCGCCCATATGAACAACAACCAGATTCATAGAATCATATGCTTTGCCGGATTCTTTTGCATAGCGTTTAGCAACTGCTTTCTGGTTTAATGCGTGGAATACGCTTGTTCTTGGAAGTTCCGGTACACCGGAGTATCTGGAAGTAGGTTCTAATTCGTCTACAACAACCGGGTCAACGATGTAGGAAGGAACACCGATGGAATCGCCGATTTCTCTTGCCAGAATACCGCCTAAGTTAGAAGCGTGCTGTCCCTGTTTACCAATTTTTAAATCCTCTAATAAGTCATCGCTTACTGCATAAGTACCGCCCGGGATTGGTTTTAACATACCACCACGACCAACTACCATATTCAAAGAATTGATATCAAAATCTTTTTCTTTTAACAGATTGATAATGATATTCTTACGGAAATCCTTCTGGTCTACGATAGAAGCATACTGTGCGATTTCTTCTGTGGAGTGTCTCAAGGTTTCTTCAAATAACAATGTTTCATCCTCAAAAACACCGATTTTGGTAGAAGTAGAACCTGGGTTAATAATTAAACTTTTAACAGCCATAATTTTCTTCCTTTCTTATTTTATTTATCAAAATAGTTTTTATGTGTTAATTACCTGGGGAGAATTGTTTACAATTCTTCCGGCTCTAACTTTAGAATTGATTAGTCAGTGTATTTTACTGACTTAGCAATTCTTTTAAGTTTAACATAGAACATCTTATACAGTGTTTTGTACTGTATTAGATGTTCTTTAAACTTTCTGCTACAACTGCACCAAGCGCAATAGAGTTTACTTTTGTTTCAAAATCATCGGAACGGGAAGTTAAGATAACCGGTGCTTTTGTACCTGTTAAGATATTTCCGTTCTTTACTTTTGCTGTGTGTACAAGACATTTGTATACAAGGTTACCTGCATGGATATCAGGGAAAAGAAGAACATCTGCATCACCAACGATTTTTCTGCCTTCTGCTCCTTTGTGTTTTGCAGCTTCCGGATCGATAGCAAGGTCTAAAGAAAGAGGACCGTCTACGATACAGCCTGTGATTTTGCCTTCTTCACACATCTGAGTTAATTCCTGAGCCTCTACGGTAACAGGCATTTTTGGGTTAACAACTTCAACTGCTGCAAGTGGAGCAACCTTTGGATTTGGGATGCCGCAAGCGTGGCAGATTTCAACTGTATTTTCAATGATGTGCATTTTGTCTTCCAAAGTAGGATATGTCATGAAAGCTACATCGGATAAGAACAACAGATGGTCTACGCCTTCAATTTCAAATACACAAACGTGAGATAATGGTTTACCTGTTCTTAAACCAACTTCTTTATCGAGAACGCTCTTTAAGAAAGATTTTGTATCAATTAAACCTTTCATGTACATATCTGCTTTACCGTTATGTACTAATTCAACTGCTTTTAAAGCAGCTGTATAATCATCTTTTTCATCGATGATTTCAAAACCGTTGACATCAATGTTCATAGAAGCAGCGATTTCTTTGATTTTGTCTGCATCACCAACCAGAATAGCTTCTGCGATGTTACGCTCTTTTGCAGCCTGTACAGCTTCTAATACAGCACTGTCCTGAGCAACTGCGACAGCGACTTTTTTTACGCTGCACTCAGATACCTTAGATAATAAGTCATTAAAACTCTTACTCATTTTCTGCACCTCGTACTTATGATTTTTATTTTTAGTATTGTGGAAAAACTTGCGTACGTTTTTGCTGCGTATGAAATATTTCCGCATTTGTTAAAATAATAACACTTCTAGGAGCAAAAAGCAAATTTTGTGGGCGTTTTATTTTATATTTTTTTAATAAAATCTTTCGCATCTGTATCGGGGTGGAAAGGTTGAATTTATATAGCAAATCTGTTAAAATATAGTTTGGTCTTTTCCGTAAAGGGAAAAGCATGTTAAGGAGAAAATCATGAACGTAGTACAGAAAGTTTTCGGAACACATAGCGAAAGAGAATTAAAAAGAATTGAAGGACTGGTTAATAAAATTGAGTCTTTGAGAGATACCATGATGGCACTCTCAGACGAACAGTTGAAGGATAAGACCAAAGAATATAAGAAAAGATTACAGGAAGGCGAAACACTGGATGATCTGCTTCCGGAAGCATATGCAACAGTAAGAGAAGCAGCAAGACGTGTACTCAATACAGAGCATTATCGTGTGCAGTTAATTGGTGGTATTATTTTACATCAGGGGCGAATTGCAGAAATGAGAACTGGTGAAGGTAAAACACAGACCTGTCTTTTACCGGCGTATCTGAATGCGCTGGAAGGCAAAGGTGTGCATGTTGTTACTGTCAATGATTATCTGGCAAAGCGTGATGCTGAGTGGATGGGACAGGTTCATGAATTCTTAGGTCTGAAGGTTGGTGTTGTTTTAAACAGCATGAAACCGGAAGAACGTCGAGAAGCATATGGTTGTGACATTACTTATGTTACAAACAATGAACTTGGTTTCGATTATCTGCGTGATAATATGGTTATTTACAAAGAGCAGCTTGTACTTCGTGATTTGCATTTTGCAATCATCGATGAGGTTGACTCTGTTTTAATTGATGAAGCAAGAACACCGCTTATTATTTCCGGACAGAGTGGAAAATCTACGAAGTTATATGAGGCATGTGATATTCTTGCCAGACAGATGACTCGTGGTGAAGATGTAGAGCAGCTTTCCAAGATGGATGCCATTATGGGAATTCAGCAGGAAGAAACAGGCGATTTCGTTGTTAATGAGAAAGATAAAGTGGTAAATCTGACAGAACAGGGTGTTGCCAAAGTAGAACGTTTCTTCCAGATTGAAAACCTTGCTGACCCGGAAAATCTGGAAATCCAGCACAACATTATTCTTGCGCTTCGTGCACATAATTTAATGTTCCGTGACCAGGATTATGTAGTAAAAGATGATCAGGTTCTGATTGTTGATGAATTTACCGGACGTATTATGCCGGGACGTCGTTATTCTGACGGTCTGCATCAGGCAATTGAAGCCAAAGAACATGTAAAGGTAAAAAGAGAAAGCAAAACACTTGCGAATATTACGTTCCAGAACTTCTTTAATAAATTTGAAAAAATTGCCGGTATGACTGGTACTGCATTAACAGAAGAAAAAGAGTTCCGTGATATTTACGGCATGGATGTTGTTGAGATTCCAACCAATAGACCGGTTGCCAGAATCGACCATCAGGATGCTGTTTATAAAACAAGAAGAGAGAAACTGAATGCAATTGTAGATGCAGTGGTAGAGGCACATGCGAAAGGACAGCCGGTACTTGTTGGTACAATTACTATTGAAGCTTCAGAAGAATTGAGTGCCCTTTTGAAGAAAAGAGGCATTGAGCATAAGGTATTGAATGCGAAATTCCATGAGTTAGAAGCAGAAATCGTAGCAGATGCCGGTATTCATGGTGCTGTTACGATTGCAACAAACATGGCTGGTCGTGGTACAGATATTAAGTTAGATGAAGAGGCCAGAGCAGCAGGCGGTTTGAAGATTATCGGTACAGAGCGTCATGAATCCAGACGTATTGATAATCAGTTGCGTGGACGTTCCGGTCGTCAGGGTGATCCGGGTGAATCCAAGTTCTATATTTCCCTGGAAGACGATTTGATGAGACTGTTTGGTTCTGAAAGAATGATTACTATGTTTAATGCACTCGGTATTCCGGAAGGACAGGAAATTGAACACAAAGCGTTAACCAAAGCAATCGAATCCGCACAGAAGAAGATAGAAAGCAATAACTTTGGTATCAGAAAGAATCTGCTTGAATATGACCAGGTTATGAACGAGCAGAGAGAAATCATTTACGAAGAGAGAAGACGTGTATTAAACGGCGAAAGCATGCGTGATGTCATCTATAAGATGATTACAGATATTACAGAAAACTGTATTGATATCTGTATCGGTGATGATAATGATTTTGAAGAGTGGGATTTCAAAGAGCTGAATACCCTGCTTCTTCCAACCGTTCCGTTACAGCCGGTTACAGCACAGCGCGTTTTGAAACCAAAGAAAAACAGCTTAAAACAGCAGTTAAAAGAAGAAGCTGTTAAATTATACGAAAGCAAAGAAGCTGAGTTCCCGGAACCAGAAGCAATCCGTGAAATTGAGCGTGTTATCTTATTAAAGGTAATCGACAGAAAATGGATGGATCATATCGATGATATGGACCAGTTGCGTCAGGGTATCGGTTTACAGGCATATGGACAGAAGAATCCATTGGTTGAATATAAGATGAGTGGTTATGATATGTTTGATGAAATGACACAGAATATCAAAGAAGAAACCGTTCGTCTGCTGTTCCATGTACGTATTGAACAGAAGGTAGAAAGAGAACAGGTTGCGAAAGTAACCGGAACCAATAAGGATGACACAGCACCAAAAGCCCCGGTAAAACGTGCTGAGGCGAAGGTATATCCAAATGATCCATGTCCATGCGGAAGTGGTAAAAAATATAAGCAGTGTTGTGGAAGATAAGGTATCATAGAGATACTCTTCCGGGACCAATATTAGAATAGAGAGTAGGTGACGTTATTTGGTAGAATTAGATAATATGAAGTTCGAGCTTCAAGCCTATGAAAGTCCATTAGCGGAAGTGAGGGATTCACTTTGACTTAGCGAATAAGGAGAAGCGAATCGAAGAATTGGAAATGGAAATGCAGGCACCGGATTTTTGGAATGATCCGGAGAAATCCAACCAGAAAATGCGGGAGTCCAAGAGTTTAAAGGATATCGTAGATACTATGAATGGTTTGGAAAGCCAGTATGAAGATATTATGGCACTGATAGAAATGGGATATGAGGATAATGACCCTGCTATTATTCCGGATATCAGTGAGGAATTAGAGAACTTTAAAACTACTTTTGAAAATATCAGAATCAGTACCCTGTTATCAGGAGAGTATGACAGAAACAATGCAATCTTGCGACTGAATGCGGGAGCAGGCGGAACAGAGAGCTGTGACTGGTGCAGTATGTTATATCGAATGTACACCAGATGGGCAGAGCGAAAAGGTTTTTCGCTGGAAGTGTTGGATTATCTGGATGGTGATGAAGCCGGTATTAAATCCGTTACTTTTCAGATTAACGGCGAAAATGCTTATGGCTATCTGAAATCTGAAAAAGGTGTACACCGGTTAGTGCGTATTTCACCTTTTAATGCACAGGGCAAAAGACAGACATCTTTCGTATCTTTGGATGTTATGCCGGAGATTGAAGAAGATGTGGATGTAGAAGTAAGAGATGAAGATATCCGAATTGATACCTACCGAAGCAGTGGTGCAGGTGGACAGCATATCAATAAAACTTCATCTGCTATCCGTATTACGCATTTTCCAACGGGCATTGTAGTTACCTGTCAGAATGAGAGAAGTCAGCATATGAATAAGGACAAGGCGATGCAGATGTTGAAAGCCAAGTTGTTTATGCTGAAACAGGAAGAAAACGCAGAAAAGCTTTCCGATATTCGTGGCGATGTGAAAGAAATCGGTTGGGGCAATCAGATACGTTCTTACGTTATGCAGCCTTATACAATGGTAAAAGATCATCGAACTAATGAAGAATCCGGAAATGTGGATGCGGTGCTCGACGGAGCAATAGATACGTTTATAAATTCATATTTGAAATGGAAAAGTGTCGGAAATTAATCCGACACTTTTTTAGGTTATTGTTTCTTTTTCATTAAATCCAGGAAAAATTCCGCATAGGTTGCATTCATATAAGGAATAATCCAGAAGAGTACAATTCCGCAGGATAAAATTCCAAGTAATGTCAGTGGAATAAAACTTACGGTTAAGTAGAAATATCTTCCCATACTGCCTTTCATAATTTTACGGCTCATGACTAACAATTCTTTTACCGAATAATTCGGGAAGTCGTGTAACAGGTAAAATGCCTGTGAATAAACAACTGATATAATAACAGCGACTACCAGATATAATATTAAGGCTAATGAATAAAACAGCATCAGGACTGCATTTGTCGGATTTTTTTGAACCAGATAGGAAAAAATCGTCATTGGCAGCATGGCTATATAGAGCCATGAAGTGATGTAAAGCTGAATTAAAACAGCTTTGTTTGGAAAAAGTTTAAATCCATAAAAAATATCGCTGAAAGTTACCTGTTTTCCACATGCGATTTTTAAAAAGAAATATGTTTCGCCGGAAGTAAACAGACCGGTTAAAACGGAAATCACAAAGGAAATCAGAAAGTTTAATACCAATCCTATGATTGTTGTAGTATCTAAAAATATGGTAGAAAACATACTGACAAAACCGATTATCAGTGACATTACAAGGGTTGCGCCAATGGTGACACCATATTTGCCAAGCATATGTTCCTTAGCAAGTGCTTTTAATTCTGCAGAAGATTTAAATTTGTTCATAATATTTTGCTCCAATCAATGCTTAACAGGCAAGGTCGATATTCATTCCGAGATACTTGTTAGCAGCATCGGAAGATTTCAACTCTTTCTGATAAGGATTTTCTTCATTAAAATATTTAATCTGGGTTGAAGTAGTTCCGCCCGATACATAAGTGCGTCCGCATTCCGGACATACCGATGTGCGGAGTGCGACATTACAGGCAACTACTTTACCATTGTTCTGTGCGGCCTTTTTATAGGCATTTGATACGTGCTCCTGCTCATGGCTTCTGACTCTGGATGCGGCGGCATCGGGAGAAATGTGAGCAGCAGCTTTGTAGGATACATTCTCGTCGGAACCATCCTGATATTTGCGGTTTTTGCAGGTTTCACATTCAGCAGGAGAGGATTCACGTCCTGTTTTCTTTTCGGTAGATTCTCCGGGATTGCGAATGATTGTTTTAGCATTTTCATCCACTGTGGTCTGTTGCGGAGAGTTCCAGTAACCAGTTTGTGATACATTGATTCCGTTCATCATAGAAAGCTCCTTTCTGAAGAAATGTGGGACTAATAGGATGAGCCACTTTCTTCCATAATTTCATCAATCATTTCATCAAAAGACATACCATACATTTCTTCGCAGGTTTCGTTAAACTCCTCGTATACTTCCGGATTTGTAAAAATGGTTGTCACAGAATATGTTACGATACAAGTATTGAGCACCAAAGCGGCAATTGCGCAAATGACACCTACGCTTGCTTTGCTGTGCATTTTGGCATTTCTTCCTTTAGATAAAAGTGCCAGTACAATTGCGATACTTCCGAAAATATAGGCAGGATAAACCGTAAAAGTAAAGCAGAAAACAAGGGCCACGATACCAAGAATAAATGCAGCGGTAAATAAACTGTGTCCCGGTTCTGGTTGAGGCATCTGATAAACATTGCGGTTATAATATGGCGTATTATTGTTGTAGCCATTATTATAGTTATTATAGCTGTTATTATAATTATTGTTATAACCGTTATTGTTCGGATAGCCATATCCATTATTCTGGTTTGGATTCTGCCCCTGGTTCTGATATGGGTTGTGGTTATAAGGGTTGTTGTTTACTTGGTTATTATTATTTATTTGGTTATTATTCATATTGTTGTTAATGTTCTGATTTACATTATTATATGAAGAATTACCGGAAGGCTGTGCGCCGAGTGCAGGTTCCTGATTCGTATTCTGATTCATATTCGAGTTCTGATTTTGATTCGAAATCTGGTTGCCTGGCTGATTATTCTGTACTTCCGGTTGATTGTTCTGTTGAAAGTCCATAGGTTTTCCTCCTGTTAGTGTAAAAGATATTATAGCACATGTGGAACAGAAAAACCAGAGGGAGAATAAGCAACGATTACTTGATACAAACCAGAACAATTTTAAGGTAGCAACCGTAACAAAAATAAAGTATAATAGTAAAAGTGCCGGATGAAATGAGGAGATACTGTTCCGGCAAGAATTTTGACGTGATAGGAAATTGCTCGTATGTAGAGAGAACTTTTTTGACGTTTCAGGATGGAGGAAGAAATGGACATTATATTAAAACTGAAAGAAGAACTGAAAGTAGAAAAATGGCAGGTGGAAGCCGCCGTCAAACTGATAGATGAAGGAAATACGATTCCTTTTATTTCCAGATATCGTAAAGAGGCAACTGGTTCTTTAAATGATGAGGTATTGCGTAATCTGCATGAAAGACTGGTGTATCTTCGCAATCTGGAAGAGAAAAAAGAACAGGTTTTAAAAAGCATTGAAGAACAGGGCAAGTTAACGGATGAACTTAAGGAAAGAATCATTGCGGCAGAAACAATGGTAGTTGTAGAAGACTTATATCGTCCATACCGACCGAAGAGAAAAACAAGAGCCAGCGTGGCGAAAGAAAAAGGACTGGAAGGTCTGGCAGATTATATTCTGGCACAGGATGCTACTGCACCGATTGAAGAGGAAGCAGCCAAATATGTTCATGAAGATGAAGATGCGGCAAAATCAGTGAAAAATGTGGACGAGGCAATCCAGGGTGCCAAAGATATTATTGCAGAAATGATTTCTGACGAAGCGGACTACCGTATTTATATCAGAAATATTACGATGGAAGAAGGAAAACTGGTAAGTACAGCGAAGGATGAAAAGGCTGAAAGCGTATATGAAATGTATTATGCCTATGAGGAGCCTTTGAAAAAAGTAGCGGGACATCGTGTTCTTGCGCTGAATCGTGGTGAAAGTGAAAAATTCTTAGTTGTTAAGATTGAGGCACCACAGGAACGCATTTTGCAGTACCTTCGCACAAAAACTATAAAAAATGACAATGCTGTCACAACTCCGATTCTGGAGGATGTAATAGCAGACAGTTATACCCGTTTGATTGCGCCTGCAATTGAAAGAGAAATTCGTAATGATTTAACAGAAAAAGCAGAAGATGGTGCAATCGCAGTATTTGGTAAAAATCTGGAGCAGCTTTTGTTACAGCCGCCAATCGCCGGTAAAGTGGTACTTGGATGGGATCCGGCATTCCGAACAGGATGTAAGCTGGCTGTTGTTGACGAAACGGGTAAGGTACTGGATACCAAAGTTATTTATCCGACTGCGCCTCAGAATAAAGTGGAAGAAGCCAAAGCAGAATTAAAGAAATTGATTAAAAAATATAATGTATCTTTAATTTCCGTAGGAAACGGTACAGCATCCAGAGAGTCCGAGCAGGTAATCGTAGAACTGTTAAAGGAACTGGATACTCCGGTACAGTATGTGATTGTAAACGAAGCAGGAGCATCTGTTTATTCAGCAAGTAAGCTGGCAACGGAAGAATTTCCTAATTTCGACGTAGGACAGCGAAGTGCGGCATCTATTGCAAGAAGATTACAGGACCCGCTTGCAGAACTGGTTAAGATTGACCCGAAATCTATCGGTGTAGGTCAATATCAGCATGATATGAACCAGAAAAAATTAAGTGATGCCTTAAATGGTGTTGTAGAAGACAGCGTAAATAAGGTTGGTGTAGATTTGAACACCGCATCTGCTTCCTTGTTGGAATATGTTTCCGGTGTAACCAAAGTGATTGCCAGAAATATAGTAGATTATCGTGAAGCAAATGGTCGTTTTACCAATAGAAAGCAGTTACTCAAGGTAGCAAAATTAGGACCAAAAGCATACGAGCAGTGTGCCGGATTTATGCGTATTACAGATGGTGATAATCCGTTAGATGCAACCAGTGTACACCCGGAATCCTACGAAGCAGCTGAGAAACTTCTGGATAAAATGGGACTTACAATGGCAGATGTGAAGGAAGCACAGAAAAAGGCAGCGGCGCAGAAGGCAGCAGGCAAGAAAGCTACTCCGGCTAAAGAGAAACCGGCAAAGAAACAGCCGAAGGTTGTGATTCGAAATACAAATACAGCAATGGGTAAAGCACTGGCAGCAGCTATGGGCGGTGTTACGCTGGAAAATGCACAGGCAGAAGATACATCCAGTCAGACAACGGCGACGGCTGAGAAACCGGAAGTAACAGTAAGCAGTCTGGAGAAAAAAATCAAAGATAAAAAGAAGATGGCAGAAGAACTTGGTATTGGTGAAATCACTTTAACCGATATTCTGAAAGAGTTAGAGAAACCGGCAAGAGACCCACGTGATGATATGCCGGCACCAATCCTTAGAAGTGATGTCCTGGATATGAAAGATTTGAAGCCGGGCATGATTTTGAAAGGAACCGTTCGTAACGTTATCGATTTTGGTGTTTTTGTTGATATCGGCGTGCATCAGGATGGTCTGGTACACATTTCCCAGATTACAGACCGCTTCATCAAACACCCGTTAGAAGCAGTCAGTGTTGGTGATGTAGTAGATGTTCAGGTTATTTCGGTTGAGATGGCAAAGAAAAGAATTGCACTGACCATGAAAATCAACAAGGAAAAATAATACTTGCATATATAGCAATAAAGGATTATAATAGCGAACAAATAGGAAATGTTCTTCGGGGTTGGGTGAAATTCCCTACTGGCGGTGAAGCTGATGAAACAGACAAGTCCGCGACCCGGTTACAGACAGAAGTAGCTGTAATCGGCCGATTCGGTTAGAATCCGGAACCAACAGTAAAGTCTGGATGAAAGAAGAGTGGCTGAGTATTATGAATTCATGCGAATTCTGATATTGCTTTTTGTGTGCCCCGAGTAATTTATATTATTCGGGGCTTTTTTATTTGATAGGAAATTCCTCTGGATTTCCTATCAAATAAAACGCTCCGCGAGGAAGCACACTTTGTTTATGAAAAGCAGCACAATTTACGTGCACTATGCACATGAGGAGAACGTCCTTTTTAATTATTTGAAAAAAGGAGAATGAAAAAATGAACGGATTGATTGACAGAGTAAAGGAAAATGTAGTATTTTTGCTGGAATTTCTGGCGGTTGTAGTGGTGATTTTTCTGATTGCCTATATCGCAGAGAAAATTGCAGCCAAAAAGAGTGGAACCAAAGAGCGTATTTTAAGCACCCGAAAAATAGCCATGATTGGTATGTTTTCAGCAATTTCAGCAATTTTAATGCTGTTTGAATTTCCATTACCTTTTGCACCGGATTTCTACAAACTGGATTTTAGCGAACTTCCGGCACTGATTGGAACGTTTGCATTCGGACCGGTAGCGGGTGTGATGATTGAGTTCTGCAAGATTATTTTGAAATTATTTTTCAAATCAACCAGTACGGCATTTGTAGGAGAACTGGCAAACTTTACAGTAGGATGCAGCTTTATTTTACCGGCATCTATTATTTACCTGTTCCGCAAAAACAAGAAGAATGCAATTGTTGGCTGTGTAGTTGGTACGATTTGTCTTACTTTATTTGGAACAGCATTTAATGCTATTTATCTGTTGCCGAAATTTTCAGAACTTTATGGTATGCCGTTAGAGGCATTGGTTGGAATGGGAACTGAAATCAATGCTTCCATTACCGATGTTACAAGTTTTGTATGCTACTGTGTAGCGCCGCTTAATTTGATAAAAGGTACTTCTGTTTCGGTAATTACACTGCTTATTTATAAGCGTATCAGCCCAATTTTGAAGAAAACACACTAAATCTTTCATAAAGTAAATCCATGAGAAGAGGGATTTCCCGTGATTTGAATCACATGAGCAGGGAAATTCCTTTTCCGATTTAAGGTTATGTTAAGGTTTGCAGTATTTTCCATTAAGATTCTGCTGTTATTCTGATTTTTGTAAAAAGAAAGGTAAATATTCATAAATTCATAAGAAAGTTTTTGAAATAATTAATGGGTTTCGTCCGTTATATATAGTATACTGATAAAAGTTAAATGGAAGAAAAAACCATTATTATGTGAAAAGAAAGGGAAATTCATGAGTGCATTAGTGGAAATTCGGGATATTTGCAAGGTTTATAATCCCGGAGAAAATGAAGTTAAGGCATTAGATCATGTCAGCTTGACAATTCATGAAAATGAGTTTGTTGCGATTATCGGCCAGTCCGGTTCCGGTAAATCCACATTGATGAATATGTTAGGTTGTCTGGATGTGCCGACAAGCGGAAACTATTTTCTGCACGGGCAGGACGTATCACATATGAGTGATGATGAGTTGTCTGACGTGCGAAACAAAGAAATCGGATTTATTTTTCAGGGATTTAATCTGATTGCCAGTCTGACTGCATTGGAAAATGTGGAATTACCTCTTATTTATAGAGGCGTAGGAAAAAGAGAAAGAACGAGACTTGCAGACACGGCATTAAACAAAGTTGGACTTGAGAAAAGAAAAACACATAAGCCGGCAGAAATGTCAGGTGGACAGCAACAGCGTGTGGCGATTGCAAGAGCCATAGCACAGGCACCACCGATTATTCTGGCAGACGAACCAACCGGTAACCTGGATTCTGGTTCCAGTAAAGAAATTATGGGTATATTGAAAACACTTCACGAAGAGGGAAGAACGGTTATCTTAATTACTCATGATAATGATATAGCCAATCAGGCAAAGCGTGTTATCAAAATTATTGATGGAAAAATTGTACAGGATTCCATCAATGAGCAAATAGCAGAAAAATAAGAGGGGAGAGCCGTAGAGAGGATACGGCAGAAAAGAGAGAAAACATGAATCAGGAAGAATTAAATACAACAGAGAATACAACGGAAGTGAGCGCACAGGAAACAACAGTGACAGAAATAACTGAGGAAAAAGGCAAGAAGAAAAAGAAAGAAAAAAAGGCAAAAGAGAAAAAAGAAAAAGTAAAGAAAGAGCCAATGGATAAAGCCAAAAAGAAAAAGATTATTAAAAGAAGCATTCTGGGCGGCGTAGCGGTCCTGATTGTCTTTTTTATGGTAAGCAATTCCATTGCAGCCAGTAATATGTCAATGATGGTTTATACAACAGCTGTTACCAAAGAGGATGTTGAACAGGTGCTCAGCACAAGTGGTATCGTTAAAACACAGGAATCCAAAACTTATTTTGCAGATATTGCAGTAGAAGTAGGAACAATCGATGTTGCACTCGGCGACAGCGTGAAAAAAGATGATGTGCTTTTTTCGTATGATGCGGATGCGCTTGCAGAAGAGAAAAAACTGGTAGAGTTAAAGTTACAGTCCAGTGAAGGCGGTTACGAAAGTTCTTTATACAAAGATAATCAGTACATAAGTGATCTTGGTGAAGCGAACATCAATCTGGAAGTATTGGAGCAGCAGATTTCAGACTGCGAGAATTATGTGAAAGAATTAGAGCAGAAAATTCAGGATAAAAAAGATGCTTTAGCATATGAAGGAGCATTATTACAGATTTCATTGGTAGACTGGTCTGACCAACCAAATTCTGAGGAATACGAAAATCTTCAGAAGCTGATTCAGTTAAATGCTTATGAGCAGCAGCACAATTCAGAAATTGAAGCATGGCAGAAGGAAGTAACCGAATATCAGGAGAAAATTGCCGCTTATAAAGAATACAAAGCAGAAATGAAATCTCAGAAGAGTACCGCAGAAGGTGCTTCTATGAACAGTGGCAGCAAAAGTCAGTTAGAAGCCAATACAGAAATTGAAAAAATCAATGCAACCGGTACATTATCTGCTATTGAAGCAGCAGAAGGCGGTGTGAAAGCAGATTTCAACGGTGTTGTTACAGCACTTTCCGTTGTGGAAGGAAGTACACCGGTAACCGGAACCTCTATGATTACTTTAGAAAGTACAGAGAAAGTTAAGGTTGAGATTTCCGTCTCCAAATATGATTTAGAGAAAATTGCAGTAGGACAGAAAGCAACTGTTACCATTGCAGGAAATACTTATGAAGGTACTGTTTCCAAAATCAATGGTATGGCAACCACAAATGCAAGTGGTACAGCTGTTGTTGGAGCAGATATTCAGATTGATAATCCGGATGAAAATATTTTCCTGGGAGTAGAAGCAAAAGTAGCAATTGATACAGCGAAAGTAGAACAGGCACTTGTCGTACCGATTGAAGTGATTAACAGTGACAAAGACGGAGATTTCGTTTATGTAGTAGAAAATGGTGTTCTGGCGAAAAAACGTATTGTTACAGGTATTTCCTCTGATGACTATTGTGAAATCAAAGAAGGTTTAACAGAAGGAGAGCAGATTGTAGCAGATGTAACAACAGGTCTGGAAGAAGGCATGGAAGTGACTGCCATTCCACAGGAATAGAAGATAAAGGAGCAGATAAATGGCACAGATATGGGAATATATTAAAATTGCTTTGATGAATATCAAAAGCAATAAAGGACGTTCTGTTCTTACCATGCTCGGTATCATTATCGGTATTGCTTCTGTTATCATGATTATTTCCATTGGTAACGGAGTACGGAATCAGATTAACAGTGATCTGGATTCTATGGCGGGTGGTCAGATTGCAATTTATACAAATGACTCCAGTAAAGATAATACCGTTACTTTTAATGATGAAGATTTCGAAGCAATTATGGAAAAAGTACCGAATGTAAAAGGCGTTACACCGAAATATTCTATGTATGCAGCCGGTGAAGGCCGCAAAGGTAATTTTGAAGCAATTGTATATGCGGGAAATGAAGCTTTGGAGTATTGTGCAGCAACAGAACCGATTGTAAAAGGCAGATACTTCACCGCAAGTGACTATTACAGCGGAAACAAAGTATGCGTCATAACAGAAGGCAGTGCAATTAAGCTTTTTGGTACAACAGATGTTGTCGGTATGAGTTTTGACGTTACCATTTATAATGTTACACAGGAGCTAACTATTGTAGGTATCCGAGAGGACAGCAGTGCAGTTATGCTTTCTATGCTGAGTGGTGATTATTTGCAGGTAGAACTGCCAATGACAACACTGGGAGCAAGTTATGATTTTTATGTAGAAGATTTCACACAGTTTTATATTGTTGCAGAAGCTTCTGAAGATTCTGCTCAGATTGCAGAAGACAGTATTCGCCTGATGGAGAATCGACACGGAGTACGAGGAGAAAATAAGATTCTGGTAGAAAGTTTTGCAGACTATACCGAGCAGTACGACAGTATTTTAGGTGTCATTACCGTATTCATTTCTTTTGTTGCCGCGATTTCCTTACTGGTAGGCGGTATCGGTGTTATGAATATCATGCTGGTATCGGTAACAGAGCGTACAAGAGAAATTGGTATTCGTAAATCGCTTGGAGCAAGAACAGGTTCTATTTTGTTACAGTTCCTGGCAGAGGCGGGCATCATTACCCTGCTGGGTGGTATCATTGGTATTGTCCTCGGTGGGCTTGGAGCTGCCGGAATTTGCAGTGCTATGGGCTTTGCGACACAGATAAAGGCATCTACGGTTATCATTGCGACACTATTTTCTTCAGCAGTTGGTATTTTCTTCGGAATTTATCCGGCGAAGAAAGCGGCGAAGCTGAGTCCGATAGAAGCACTAAGACACGAGTAGTATTCCGAGAAAAATTTCCCGCTTGGGCACGTTTTTTACGCCCCGGCGGCTGGGAATCTTTTTCTCGAAATATAAATTCATGTCCACACTTGCACTTTGGGGAATTTTCAGTATAATAGAGTAAGTAGAGAAAGCACCTACATTGTAGGTGCTTTTTTAAGAGGGTGTGGAGATAAGAAAGGCATGGTATTGTATGGAAGTAGAATTTGATGTAAAAATGGAATCTGGTATTTTGTATGATTATATGATGCACCACACTTTTAGCAGTTTCTCGGGTTTGTTAGGGGCAGTAGCAGGTGCTTTATTACTGGTTGCTTATTATGCGGACAGACAGATTATTTTTTTGATTTTTGGTCTGATTATATTGCTTTATCAGCCCTGGACGCTTTTTCTGAAATCCAAACAGCAGATGGTGAATAATCCGGCATTTAAGAAACCATTACATTATAAATTGACCGAAGAAGGTATTGAAGTATCCCAGGATGGTGAAGTACAGACTCAGAAGTGGGAAGATATGTACAAAGCGGTTTCTACCAACAGCAGCATTGTTGTTTATACAACACAGGTGAATGCCTGTATTTTCCCGAAAAAGGATTTGGGAGAAACCAGATATAAGGTCATTGAAATGATTTCAACGCATATGCCGCCGAAAAAAGTAAAAATTAAACAGTGATGCGAAATAAAGATTAGGATGAAGAGAAATAAATAAGTTATGGAACAAATAATAGAAACATACAGCGCACAGGAAACATTTGATTTTGGAAAAAAAATAGGCGAATCGGTGCAACCCGGACAAGTCTATACTTTAATAGGTGATCTGGGTGTGGGCAAAACTGTTTTTACGCAGGGACTTGCCGAGGGACTTGGCATAACAGAGCCGGTAAACAGTCCGACTTTTACTATTGTACAGATTTATGAAGAAGGCAGAATGCCTTTTTATCATTTTGATGTATATCGCATTGGCGATGTGGAAGAAATGGAAGAAATCGGTTATGAAGACTGTTTCTATGGAGAAGGCGTATGTCTGATTGAATGGGCAAACCTGATTGAAGAGATTCTGCCGGAAAATTATACGCAGATAACGATTGAAAAAAATCCGGAGAAAGGTTTTGACTACCGGAAAATTACGATAGAAGAGTGTGGCAGATAAGCTACATGATAGCAGCAAAAGGCAGCATGGAGGATGAATATGAGACTGATAGCATTGGACAGTTCTGGTTTAGTGGCTTCTGTGGCAGTAGTCGAAGATGATTTATTGATTGCAGAATATACAATTCAATATAAGAAAACACATTCTCAGACATTACTGCCGATGTTAGATGAAGTGAAAAAAATGATTGATTTGGATTTTGGACAGATTGATGCGATTGCAGTGGCAGCAGGACCGGGAACCTTTACCGGACTTCGAATCGGCAGCGCAACTGCGAAAGGACTTGCGTTTGCAATGGAAAAACCAATTGTAGGCGTGCCCACATTAGATGGTCTTGCTTATAATTTATACGGAACGGACAAAATTGTCTGTCCCATTATGGATGCCAGAAGAAGTCAGGTCTATACCGGAATTTATGAATTTATAAAAGAAGATAATGTATACACACTTCATATTATTAAAGAACAATGCGCTGTTGCATTTGATGAGATTGCGCAGGCACTGAATGAGCTTGGAAAAGAAGTTATCTTTTTAGGTGACGGAGTTCCTGTTTTTGCAGAAAGAATGAAAGAAGTGATGTCCGTTCCGTATACTTTTGCACCGGCTCATATGAACAGACAGCGCGCAGGCAGTATAGGTGTGCTTGGCAGTATTTATTATAAACAGGGAAAAATACAGAAAGCAGAAGAACATGCACCGGAATATCTGCGGTTGTCACAGGCAGAACGCGAACGGAAAGAGCAGGAAGCAACAGTATGAGAAATCACATCGAGATGCTGCAGATTCGACGGATGGAACGGGGCGATGTAGAGAGAATCAGCCAGTTGGAAGAAGAAACTTTTTCCATGCCCTGGTCAAGAGATGCTTTTTTAGAAATGATAGAAAAAGAAGATGCAAGATATTATGTAGCAGAAGCAGACGGTGAAGTAGTAGGCGGCTGTGGTGTGCTGATGATAGCCGGAGAAGGCGATATCACCAATGTAGTCATTGATAAAAATTACAGAAATCAAGGTATTGGAACGAAAATGCTGCAATATCTTATAGAGGATGGCTATCAGAATGGCCTGACGGCTTTTACGTTGGAAGTGCGTGTCAGCAACGAAAGTGCGATACATGTTTATGAAAAATTGGGATTTTTTTCCGAGGGAATTCGCCCAAACTTCTATGAAAAACCGACAGAAGATGCTATGATAATGTGGAAGAGATAGGAAACAGATAGAATATTTACCACTGTTTTTACATATTTCAGATTGTTATAATAAGAACAGACACAAGACGAAATGTAGGTACAGGAGGGTATGATGAGAGTATATCTGGATGAGAAAGAAAAAGAATTGGTTACAGTGATTTGCAATCAGTGCAAGAAGGAATTATTGGTAGAAAATGGAATTTTAAAAGAAGAATGTATCCATGTTACCCATGATTTCGGCTTTTTCGGACAAAGAGACGGAGAAACACACCGTTTTGATTTGTGTGAAGAGTGTTATAACAAAATGATTGCGAAGTTTCAGATTCCGGTAGAGAAACAGGAACGCAAAGAATTATTGTAGCCTGACATGAACAGGAGTGCCAATGTTAGATGTTTGTTTGCTTGGAACGGGAGGAATGATGCCACTGCCTTACAGATGGCTTACGTCCTTGATGGCAAGATATAATGGAAAAAGTATATTGATTGATTGTGGCGAAGGAACACAGATTGCCATGAAGGAAAAAGGATGGAGTCCGAAGCCGATTGATATTATCTGTTTTACGCATTTTCATGCAGACCATATCAGCGGATTGCCGGGAATGCTTCTGACAATGGGAAATGCAGAGAGAACAGAACCGCTATTGTTGATTGGTCCCAAAGGCTTGACGAAAGTTGTGTCAGCATTGCGCGTTATTGCACCGGAGCTTCCTTTTGAAATTGAATGTATGGAACTGACGGAACCAGAACAGACGTTATTTTTTGATGGATTCCGTATAGAGGCTTTTAAGGTCAATCATAATGTAGTTTGCTATGGCTATAACATTGTCATTGACCGAGTTGGTAAATTTGATGTTGAGAAAGCAAAAGAGCAGGGCATCGAGCAACGTTACTGGAATCGTCTGCAGAAAGGCGAAACGATTGAGACAGAGCAGGGAATCTTAACACCGGATATGGTACTTGGTCCACCGAGAAAAGGAATTAAGCTTACGTATTGTACCGACACCAGACCAACTGACAGTATTGTCAGAAATGCTGACAGTGCTGACTTATTTATCTGCGAGGGTATGTATGGTGAACCGGATAAGCAGAAAAAAGCCAAAGAATATAAGCACATGACCTTTTATGAGGCAGCGACATTGGCGAAAGAAGCAAATGTCAAGGAAATGTGGCTGACTCATTACAGTCCGTCTCTTGTGAGAGCAGAAGATTATATGAAAGATGTAAGAAAGATATTTTCCAATGCAATAGCAGGAAAAGACGGCATGAGTGTAGATTTATTGTTTGAAGAATAAGGGGTAAAGGAGGAAGCGTATGAAGAACAAAAACGGAATCAAGCTATTGATAATAGGTGTTATTTTAGCAGTATTAGTCGTTGGATACTATTTTTATTTGTCCAACCAAAAGAGTACAACCAAAGAAGAAGTCGTGGAATCCACACTGGTGCAGTCCGTTCTGATGAAGGATTTGGAGAAAAGCTATCCACCGACTCCGAAGGAAGTAGTCAAATATTTTAATGAGATTTCAAAATGCTTCTATAACGAAAGCTATACAGAAGAAGAATTATATGATATGGCAATGCAGATTCAGGGACTCTATGATGATGAACTGATTGCCCAGAAAACAGAAGAACAGTATATTACAGATTTAAAAAGTGATATTGCTGAGATGAAAAACAACAAATGTACAATCTCATCCTATCAGTTATCCGCAAGTACAGATGTATATTATTTTACGGAACAGGACAGAAAGTGTGCAAGACTTTATTGCGAATACAGCATGCTCCAGGGAACCGAAAGAGTTTCCAGTATGGTTGTGTTTGTTTTGCGACAGGATGAAAACGAACACTGGAAAATCCTGGGATGGGATTTAGACGAATAATTAGGTAATTGCGAAAACACAAGAAATGAATGTGAGAAAGGAATGTAAGGCGAAATGGAAAAAGAAGATGTGCTGATACTGGCAATCGAAAGCTCCTGTGATGAAACAGCAGCGGCTGTTGTAAAAAATGGCAGAGAGGTGCTGTCTAATATCATATCTTCACAGATTGCATTACATACCCTGTATGGTGGCGTTGTACCGGAAATTGCCTCCAGAAAACATATTGAGAAAATAAATCAGGTCATTGAAGAAGCACTGAAAGAAGCAGGCGTAACGTTACAGGATATTACTGCAATTGCGGTAACCTACGGACCTGGCCTTGTTGGTGCGCTGTTAGTTGGTGTTTCAACAGCTAAGGCAATCAGCCTTGCTTCCGGAATACCTTTAATTGGCGTACATCATATTGAAGGACATATCAGCGCGAATTACATTGAAAATAAGGAATTGGAGCCGCCGTTCATCTGTCTTGTTGTGTCGGGTGGACACTCTCATTTGGTTGCTGTAAAAGATTATGGCGAATATGAAATTCTTGGACGGACAAGAGACGATGCGGCAGGAGAAGCTTTTGACAAAGTAGCAAGAGCAATTGGTTTGGGATATCCGGGCGGACCTAAAATTGACAAGGTGGCCAAAGAGGGTAATCCGGAAGCCATTCATTTTCCACGTGCAAAAGTAGTAGATGCGGTTTATGATTTCAGTTTCAGCGGATTAAAGTCAGCTGTTTTAAACTATTTAAATTCCTGTGAAATGAAAGGAATCACGATTTGCCAGGCAGATGTGGCAGCGTCATTCCAGAAAGCAGTTGTGGATGTTTTGGTAGAACATTCCATGCAGGCAGTGAAGGAATATGGACTGAATAAATTTGCCATAGCAGGTGGCGTGGCATCCAATTCTTCTTTGCGGGAAGCGTTAGCCAAAGAATGTGAAGCCAGAAAAATTGAATTTTATCATCCGTCACCGATTTTCTGTACCGACAATGCGGCAATGATTGGTGTGGCAGGATATTATGAATACTGTAAAGGCGTGCGTCATGGCTATGATTTGAACGCTGTACCGAATTTGCGACTGGGAGAAAGAGTTTGATAAGTGCCGCAAAAGTGCGGTATGGAGGATAGGAAAAATATATGGCAGTGAAAAATAAATCGGTGGCCGTAGTGCTTGCAGCGGGGCAGGGAAAAAGAATGCGCAGCAATGTGCAGAAACAATACTTGTTGCTGCAGGATAAGCCGGTCATTTATTATGCGCTGAAAGCATTTCAGGACAGTTTTGTTGATGAAATCATTCTGGTAGTCGGACAGGGCGAAGTAGACTATTGTAAAAAAGAAATTGTAGATAAATTTCGGTTTACTAAAGTGAGCAATATTGTAGAAGGCGGAAAAGAACGTTATCATTCTGTTGCAAACGGACTGAAAGCGATAGAAGGAGACGGCTATGTTTTTATACATGATGGAGCCAGACCTTTTGTGACCGAAGAAATTCTGACCCGTGCTTATACGGCAGTGCAGGAGCATCATGCCTGTGTGGTTGGGATGCCGGTCAAAGATACAATTAAGATAGTGGATGAAAATCAGTTTGCCAAGACAACGCCAAACAGAGAAACAGTATGGCAAGTGCAGACACCACAGGTTTTTACCGTGCAGCTTGCCAAAGAAGCATATGAGAAGTTGTTAGTAGAAGAAGAAAACCTCAAACAACAGGGAATTAAAATTACCGATGATGCTATGGTGGTGGAAACTTTGTTACAGCATCCTGTTAAATTGGTGGAAGGTTCTTATGAGAATATCAAGATTACAACACCGGAAGACATAGATGTTGCGGTTTCTTTTCTGAAATAAGGCAGATTTTGTGGGATGAAATGCTTCCTATATATTCGGAAAAATGAACAGGAAAAAATGTTTAAAAAATTCTAAAAAAAGTTGTTGACACTAATATTCTTTTTTGCTACAATAATCCTTGCGCTGACCGAGAGGGATGCGTAAGCGAAACATGGAGAGGTATCGAAGTGGTCATAACGAGGCGGTCTTGAAAACCGTTTGTCCGCAAGGGCGCGTGGGTTCGAATCCCACCCTCTCCGCTGGAGATACCTTCTCCGACGAATCTTTATATAGATTATGAATCAGCTTTAATGTGGAGAAGTACCCAAGATGGCTGAAGGGACACCCCTGGAAAGGGTGCAGGTCGTTAATAGCGGCGCGAGGGTTCAAATCCCTCCTTCTCCGTTCGGACCACTTGTTGGTACGAAATGAACTTTGACAAATAAACAGTAATGCAACCCTGAAAATTCAAACAGAATTATTCAGAGAACAAAAACCAAGTAAAAGCAGTAAAGTTGAAAAACACTTAACTGTAACGGAAACAAGAAGCCAAGCTATCTTGTGACCGGA
>JAGAPK010000034.1 GCA_017623295.1 Lachnospiraceae bacterium
GATTAGTCTCCATGTCAGACTACTACACCGAAAAGTGTGTCACTTGTTAAATTGATTGAACCGCCGTGTACCGAACGGTACGCACGGTGGTGTGAGAGGTCGAAAATTTCTCTATAAAGAGGAATTTTCTCCTACTCGATTCTAATTTATTTTTATTGCAAATCTTCATTAATTTTTGCAACTCTTTATTAGTTCGATTTGGCAGCGGCTGAAATAGCAGCACGTTTTCTTAAAGTCGGGTCAAGAATTTTTTTACGGATTCGAAGACTTGTCGGAGTTACTTCAAGCAGCTCGTCCGTATCAATAAATTCCAAAGCCTGCTCTAAACTTAATACCTTAGGTGGTGTAAGACGAAGGGCTTCGTCTGCACTGGAAGAACGCGTGTTGGTAAGCTGCTTTTTCTTACAAACATTCAGTTCAATATCCTCGCCACGACCATTTTGTCCGACAATCATACCGGAGTATACTTTGGTACCAGGACCGATAAAGAGTGTACCACGTTCCTGTGCATTGTAAAGGCCGTAAGTGATGGCTTCGCCTGCTTCAAAAGCAATTAAAGAACCTTGTTTACGGTACTGGATATCTCCCTTATAAGGACCATAGCCATCAAAAATACTGTTCATGATACCATTACCTTTGGTATCGGTCATAAATTCGCTTCGATATCCGATAAGACCTCTGGATGGAATCGAGAACTCCAGACGGGTATAACCGCCGGATGCCTGTCCCATATTACGAAGTTCGCCTTTTCTCTGACTTAATTTCTCAATAACGTTTCCGGCAAATTCTTCCGGAACATCTACATAAGTAAGTTCCATTGGCTCTGTTTTCTTGCCGTTTTCATCTGTTTTGTACAATACTTCTGCTTTGCTGACTGCAAATTCGTAACCTTCACGGCGCATATTTTCAATAAGAACGGATAAGTGTAATTCGCCACGACCGGAAACCTTGAAGGATTCAGTTGTTTCGGTTTCTTCTACACGAAGAGAAACATCTGTATTCAATTCACGGAATAAACGGTCACGAAGGTGACGGCTGGTTACATATTTTCCTTCCTGTCCGGCAAGCGGAGAGTCATTGACAATGAAATGCATGGCAATGGTTGGCTCGGAAATTTTCTGGAAAGGAATCGGGTTTGGGGCATCGACAGAGCACAATGTATCACCGATGTGAATATCAGCAATACCGGAAATTGCTACGATAGAACCGATACCGGCTTCCTTTACTTCTACCTTATTTAAACCGTCATATTCATATAACTTGCTTACTTTTACTTTTTTCATTTTGTCAGGCTCGTGGTGATTTACGATGACAACTTCCTGATTGACTTTGATGGAACCGTTGTCTACTTTACCGACACCGATACGACCAACATATTCGTTATAGTCAATGGTACTGATAAGAACCTGAGTTCCTGCATCCGGATCACCCTGTGGTGCCGGGATATGCTCTAAAATGGTATCAAATAAAGGAGTCATGTCTTTGCCTTTAACGGTAAGCTGTGTGGTAGCAGTACCGGCTTTGGCAGAAGCATAGACGAAAGGACAGTCGAGCTGTTCATCATTCGCATCCAAATCCATGAATAATTCCAGAACTTCATCAACAACCTGAATTGGTCTTGCCTCCGGACGGTCACATTTATTGATACATACGATAACGGACAAATCCAATTCCAACGCTTTTTTTAGGACGAATTTTGTCTGAGGCATTGGACCTTCAAAAGCATCAACAACAAGGACAACACCATCTACCATTTTCAGAACACGTTCTACTTCACCACCGAAATCGGCATGACCTGGAGTATCAATGATATTGATTTTTACACCTTTATACATAACAGCCGTGTTTTTTGACAAAATGGTGATACCACGTTCTTTTTCGATATCATTGGAGTCCATGACACGTTCTGCCACTTCCTGATTTTCACGGAATACACCGCTTTGTTTCAAAAGTTCATCGACCAGAGTTGTTTTACCATGATCTACATGGGCAATAATAGCAATGTTTCTGACATCTTCTCTTGCTTTCATCATATATTTTGTTACACCAAACCTTTCAAAAGGAAAAACGAATCTTTTCCTAATATAAATAAAAATAAATATCCTACAAGTTTCTCAAACTCACTAAGTATAGCACTACGCTTTGGAAGATGCAAGCATCGGTTGTGAGTTGTGCCAAAGATTACGCGATAATTGCGCGATTGTTAACGGTTCTAATTTAAGAATAGCAACATATATTGTTAATACAATAAGCGGCGCGATGAGCAAATACGCATTTATCGCAATGCAGAGAAATTCTTAAAGAGTAAGTTTCTTTAACAAGAAGGGAGAACAAAACATGACAGATAAGGTAATTGAAAACAACCAGGTGACTATAATGGGGGAAATTGTAAGCGATTTCGAATATAGTCATGAAATTTTCGGAGAAGGATTCTATATGGTAGATATCAGTGTGGATCGTTTGAGTGATTCCACCGATATTATTCCGGTTATGGTGTCAGAAAGGTTGTTGGATGTAAACGAAGATTACAAGGGAATGAAAATCAGTATTACAGGACAATTTCGTTCCTACAACAGACACGAGGAAAAGAAAAACCGTCTGGTTCTTTCCGTGTTTGCGAGAGAAATTGATTTTGTGGATGAAATTGAGGAGAGTGCTAAAACAAACCAGATTTTCTTAGATGGTTATATTTGCAAAGCCCCGATTTATCGTAAAACACCGCTTGGCAGAGAAATCGCAGATTTGTTGCTTGCCGTAAACAGACCATATGGAAAATCAGACTACATACCATGTATCTGCTGGGGCAGAAATGCAAGATTTGCAAGTACGTTTGAAGTAGGCAGCCGTTGTGCTATCTGGGGCAGAATTCAGAGCAGGGAATACATGAAAAAAATCTCGGAAGATCAATTGGAACGTAGAACGGCGTATGAGGTATCTGTTAGCAAATTAGAAATTGTAGAGGATGAACCAAACTAAAAAAGTTGCGTTTCTACGGTACATATGCTATGATAAGCATCAGATTTCAGAATATTGGAATTATGAGGTGCAAAATGGAAAAGGGCATGATTTATATCTATAGCGGAGAAGGACATGGAAAATCTCCGGCAGCACTTGGCAGGGCAGTACAGACAGCCTGTAGTGGAAAAGATGTAGTAATTATCCAGTTTTTGAAGGGGAAAGGCTTGGAAGAGTCAGAGTTTGTGAAACGCTTGGAGCCGGAGATTAAAATATTCCGGTTTGAAAAGTCCGATGAAGATTTTAGTAATCTTTCAGAAGAACGTAAGGCAGAAGAAATCATTAACATCAAAAACGGACTGAATTTTGCCAAAAAAGTCATGAACACCGGAGAATGCGGTTTGCTAATTCTGGATGAAGTACTAGGATTAGTAGACAATAATATTATTTCCGTAGAAGAACTGAAAAATCTGATGGCATGTAAGCCGGAAGAGATGGATATCATAATGACCGGAATTACATTAAATGATGAAGTTTGCATGATAGCCGATGAAGTAAACAAAGTTGAAACAATGCGTTTCAAAATCTGGGAATAAAATCCTGAAATAGAAGTAGCACTATGCGTTGACAGATGTTAGCCATAGTGCTATGATTATCTAAAATAAAATAATAAAAGTTGATAGAGGTTGCATTTTTTATCAGTAGGAATGTGGATGCGGCAGGCGCAGACGAAGCATTAAGAAAGGAAAAGATGCCGAAAGGAAGAATGAACTGCTAGTTTTTCCTTGGGCATGCAGTTAAGAGCTGTATGACTGTCATCGAATCAGATGGGGCGCTATCCAAGTATTTAGAAGAAAAGTTAAGCTGACCCTATATCTATGCGGTCAGCTTTTTGTGATTCATGAGGGATAGAATATCAACGAAACAGATTTAGGAGGAAAAAGATATGGCAATTTTTGAAGGCGCTGGCGTAGCAATTGTTACACCATTTCATCAGGATGGAAGAGTGAATTATGAGAAATTCGCACAGTTGGTAGAGGAACAGATTCAGAACGGAACCGATGCGATTATCGTATGTGGTACTACAGGTGAAGCATCTACTTTGACACATGAGGAGCATTTATCTGTCATTAAATTCTGTGTGGATACCGTAAAAGGCAGAATTCCGGTTATTGCAGGAACAGGTTCCAACTGTACCGAGACAGCAATTTATCTGTCTACCGAAGCAGAAAAATATGGTGTAGATGGTTTATTACTTGTAACACCTTATTATAACAAAGCAACACAGAATGGCTTATACAACCATTTCAAAAAAGTAGCAGATTCTGTAAAACTTCCTATTATTTTATATAATGTACCGGGAAGAACAGGCTGTAACATTTTACCACAGACAGCAGTAAGACTCTGCTCTGATGTTTCTAATATCGTAGCAATCAAAGAAGCAAGCGGAAATATTTCTCAGGTAGCAAAACTGGCATCTTTGGCACAGGGTAAAATTGATATTTACTCCGGTAATGACGACCAGATTGTACCGATTCTTTCTCTTGGTGGAAAAGGTGTTATTTCTGTACTCTCTAATGTGGCACCACAGCAGACACATGACATCTGTGCAAAATTCTTTGCCGGAGATGTAGAAGGAAGCTGCAAAGAACAGCTTCGTGCAATCGAGCTTTGTGATGCATTGTTCTGTGAAGTGAATCCGATTCCGGTAAAAGCTGCTTTGAATCTGATGGGTAAAGAAGTAGGACCGATGAGAATGCCTCTTAGCGAAATGGAAGAAGCTAACGTTGAGAAACTTCGTACTGCTATGAAAAATTATGGTATTCTGGCATAAATCATTTTTTGAATCAGGAAAATTAAGATAAGAGCAGAAAAAGTGATAGAACTTTAAGCGGAGGAAAATATGGTAAAAGTAATTATGCATGGCTGCAACGGCAAAATGGGTCAGACTATTAGCGGATTGGTTGCATCTGATGAAGAAATAGAAATTGTAGCAGGCGTTGATGCATTTGATAATGGTCAGAACAGTTATCCTGTTTTTGCAAGTATTGATAAATGTGATGTGGAAGCAGATGCGATTATTGATTTCAGTGCGGCAGCAGCCGTAGACGGATTGTTGGATTACTGTGTGGAGAAGCAGATTCCTTGCGTACTTTGTACAACTGGACTTTCCGAAGAACAACTTGCAAAAGTACAGGAGGCATCTAAGAAAGTAGCGATTTTGAAATCAGCGAATATGTCACTTGGTATCAATATGCTTCTGAAATTGTTAAAAGAAGCAACGGCAACCCTTGCGCCGGCTGGATTTGATATTGAAATCGTGGAAAAACATCATAATCAGAAAGTAGATGCACCAAGCGGTACTGCTTTGGCGCTGGCTGATTCCATTAACGAAGAACTGAACAACGAATATAAATATGTTTATGACAGAAGTCAGGTAAGAGAGAAGAGAACACAGAAGGAAATCGGTATGAGCGCAGTCAGAGGCGGTACGATTGTAGGCGACCATGATGTTATTTTTGCCGGAGCAGATGAAGTGATTACATTCTCTCACAGAGCATATTCTAAAGCTGTATTTGGAAAAGGTGCTATTCAGGCAGCAAAATTCTTAGCTGGTAAACCGGCAGGAATGTATGATATGAGCGACGTCATCGGATAGGAAGGTTTTGGAATGGACGAATTAGAATTAAAGTACTTGAGAAGTCTGGCGAAGCAGTATCCAACGATTGCAGCCGCTTCCACAGAAATCATTAACTTGCAGGCGATTCTGAACCTTCCAAAAGGTACAGAGCACTTTCTGACAGATATTCATGGAGAGTACGAACAGTTTAATCATGTATTAAAAAATGGTTCCGGTTCTGTAAGACGTAAGATTGATGAGGAATTTGGTAATACATTAAGCAATAAGGATAAGAAAAGTCTGGCCACGCTCATTTATTATCCGGAAGAAAAATTGGATATTGTATTGCGCGAAGAAGATGAGAGCAACATTGAAGACTGGTATAAAATTACATTGCATCGTCTGGTTCAGATTACAAAGCGAGTATCTTCCAAGTATACCCGTTCTAAAGTGAGAAAAGCACTGCCACCGGATTTTTCCTATATCATTGAAGAATTGATTACAGAGAAAGCGGAGGTTCAGGATAAAGAGGCATATTACAACGAAATTATCCATACGATTATCCGCATTGGCAGAGCACCTGAATTTATTACGGCATTGAGTAATCTGATACAGAGACTGGTTATTGACCATCTGCATATTGTAGGTGATATTTATGACAGAGGTCCGGGACCGCATGTGATTATGGATACTTTGCGACAGTATCATTCTGTGGATGTACAGTGGGGAAATCACGACATTGTCTGGATGGGAGCTGCAAGCGGTCATCTGGCATGTATTGCAAATGTGATTCGTATGGCGGCAAGATATGGTAATCTGGATACGTTGGAGGAAGGTTATGGTATCAACCTGATTCCGCTTGCTACTTTTGCAATGGATGTCTATAAAGACGTAAATTGCGATGTGTTTGCCATTAAATATAATACGAATTATGACACGAAGGATTTAAGTCTGGATATGAAGATGCATAAGGCAATCTCCATTATTCAGTTTAAATTGGAAGGTCAGCTTATTATGCGCCGGCCGGAATTTGAAATGCAGGATAGAATGCTGTTAGAGCATATCAATTACGAGAAGCAGACGATTACGATTGATGGAAAAGAGTATCACATGAAAGATACCGATTTTCCAACCGTAAACAGAGAACGTCCTTATGAACTGACGAAGGAAGAAGAACAGTTGATGGAACGTCTGCGCCAGGCATTTGTGAAATGTGAGAAGCTGCAGAAGCATGTCAGATTTCTTTTTTCGAAAGGAAGTTTATACAAGGTATATAATTCTAATCTGCTTTATCATGGTTGCGTACCAATGGATGATGAAGGTAACTTCAACAAGGTCAATGTTTATGGCGAAGAGTACAGTGGTAAGGAATTGTATGATGTATTAGAGCATTATGCGAGAAAAGGATATTATGCGCATAATAATTTACAAGAGCAGTTAAAAGGTCAGGACATTATCTGGTACATATGGGCAGGACCGAATTCGCCGGTTTTTGGTAAAGATAAAATGGCGACTTTTGAGCGTTATTTTATAGAAGAAAAGGAAACCCATGTGGAAACCAAGAATGGTTATTACCGGTTATTGGATAATGAAAACGTTATCAATAAAATTCTGACAGAATTTGGTCTGGATGTAACTAAATCACATATCGTAAACGGACATGTGCCGGTTGAACTGAAAAAGGGCGAGTCACCGATAAAATGTGGCGGCAAGCTGCTTATTATCGATGGTGGTTTTTCCAGAGCTTATCAGGATAAAACCGGTATCGCCGGATATACACTGGTTGCCAATTCTTACGGTATGCGCCTTGTTGCACATGAACCATTTGAATCTACAGAATCAGCGATTATCAATGAGTCGGATATTTTCTCGGATTCCATTATTCTGGAAACGAGTACGACCAGACAGAAAATTGCAGATACCGATATTGGTACGGAACTGCGTGAAAGCATTCATCAATTAGAAGAACTTTTGCAGGCATATCGTGATGGTACAATTATTGAAAAAGGCGTGTAATAAGGCAGGGATGCTGGAAGAAAAGTTCGATAAAGATAAGATATGTAAAAAGGTGTCGTAACGCGACACCTTTTTCTTGTTGTCCGAATCATACCCGGAAACGGTTTTATTTTTTCGCAGTTGTCTTGTGGTTGTTTGCAGTTGTTGTGTGAGTGCTCTTTGTAGATGTTACATGTGTTTTGGCACTGTCATTGTTTGTATCATTATTATCAGTTCCTGTTACATCATCAACAACATTTCCTACACCATCTGCTACATCATCAACAGCATTACCAATAGCGTTTCCTGCATCATCTACCATATCGCCAACGGTATTACCGGCATCTCCGATAACATCACCTGCATCATTGACATGATTATCATTAATGACAGAGTCATTTTCACCGGTTGTTGCATCATTGACATTGTCATAAACACCATTTGTATCAGGTACAGTTGCATCCATTTCACCTACATTATCGGTATGATTTACTGTTCCGTTAGTGCCATTTGTGGTGTTGTTTGCTGTGTTATTTGTAGTACCATTTGTTTTGTTGTCCGTATTCGTTGTTTCTGTGCCTGTTGTTGTTTTATTTGTACCGGTATTGTTAGCACGGTCATTATTTTTATTTCCACAGGCAGTCATCATGGACATTGTTAATACCATGAGAGTTGCAAATAACAATGCTTTAAATTTTTTCATGATTACACTCCTTTACCTATATAATAAAACAAGAATTGTGAAACTTCCTGTTCTTATGTTATTATGTCAGATAGGAAATAAAATATTCGCAGAGTTAATAATGGAAACTTTGGAAATAATGGAGGAAAAAAATGGAATTTCGACCATGTATTGATATACATAACGGAAGCGTGAAACAGATTGTAGGAAGCAGTTTGCAGGATGCAGGAGATAAGGCTGTTGAAAATTTTGTTTCGAAACAGGATGCTGCTTTTTTTGCAAAGTTATATCAAAAATATCAGATTAAAAATGGTCATATTATTTTGTTGAATCATGTGGACAGTGACTATTATCAGGCGACAAAAGAGCAGGCAATGATGGCACTTCGTGCCTATCCGGGTGGTTTGCAGATAGGCGGCGGCATTTCACCGGAGAATGCAGCGGAATTTCTTGATGCAGGAGCATCACATGTTATCGTAACTTCTTACGTTTTTCAGAATGGATGCATCAATTATGAAAATTTGCATAAGCTTGTAAAAGAAACAGGAAAAGAAAAACTGGTATTGGATTTAAGCTGCCGTATGAAAAATGGAAGCTATTATATTGTAACC
Source organism: Lachnospiraceae bacterium (assembly GCA_017623295.1). Taxonomy (GTDB): domain Bacteria; phylum Bacillota; class Clostridia; order Lachnospirales; family Lachnospiraceae; genus UBA3282. The sequence goes on from JAGAPK010000034.1 coordinate 8,864, forward strand.
GACAGATGGCAGAAGTATACGGATGTTAAGTTGAATGCGGAAACAATGGACGAACTGTCTTCCTATTGTGACGAATTTCTGATTCATGCTGTGGATGTGGAAGGAAAAGCAAATGGGATTGAAACAGAACTGGCAAGAATGTTAGGAGAATGGAATAAAAAAACGATTACTTATGCCGGTGGAATACATACTTTTGAAGATTTGCGTTTGTTAAAAGAACTGGGGCATAATCAGATACATGCAACCATTGGAAGTGCACTTGACTTATTTGGTGGGAATATGAAATTTGAAGAAGTGCTTTCTTATATCAGACAATAAAATATCAGGTAATAAAAAAAGAACCTGTGAAAGCAGGTTCTTCTTCTAATCCGTTATAACAATACTGCAAATTCTAAATAAAATTTATCATTTATATTAAGAACAGGCACATCGTGATACTGATTAAGTGGTTATAAATAAATTATAACTTTGTTACGTTTACGGCCTGAGGTCCTTTTTCGCCATTAACTACTTCGTACTCAACTGCAGCGCCTTCTTCAAGAGATTTGAAGCCTTCCATGTTAAGTCCTGAGTAATGAACGAAAACATCGTTACCCTGCTCATCAGAGATGAAGCCGTAACCTTTTTGGTTGTTAAACCATTTTACTGTACCTTTGTTCATTGTAGATACCTCCAAAAATATTAAA
>JAGAPK010000035.1 GCA_017623295.1 Lachnospiraceae bacterium
GCCTTCCATGTTAAGTCCTGAGTAATGAACGAAAACATCGTTACCCTGCTCATCAGAGATGAAGCCGTAACCTTTTTGGTTGTTAAACCATTTTACTGTACCTTTGTTCATTGTAGATACCTCCAAAAATATTAAAAAATACGTTGACTCTGCCAACACCCATAGAATAGCACATGTCTTTGTAAAAGTAAAGCATTGTTTTTGTGATAATTTGGGGTTTATGCCAAGTTTTTGAAAAGATGATGCTTGTATCGCATAAAATCCTATGCTATAGTGTAAAAGCTGAATCATTTGTCTGATGATGGATTAATGCAGCCAGGAATTATGAGGTGTTTATCAGTGATGGAAGGCGACACAAGAAGAAAGAAAATTATTGAAATATTGCAGCAGGAAAGCCGGCCAATCTCAGGAAGTGAGATCGCGAAGCGTGTTGGCGTAAGCCGTCAGGTTATTGTGCAGGATATCGCGCTGCTTCGCACCTCTTATGAGAATATTTTTTCCACCAACAGAGGTTATCTGTTGTATGAAAGAGACAGTAAGCCGGAATGTGCCAGAAGAGTGGTGAAGGTAAAACATCAAAAGGAAGATATCGTGCGGGAATTAGATATCGTCGTAGATGCCGGAGGACAGGTTATTAATGTGATTGTGGAGCACGAGATTTATGGTCCTTTGACGGGGGATCTGATGGTACGCAACAGGGCAGATGTTCGGAACTTTATGCGCAGGGTGGAAGAATATCAGACCAAGCCGCTGACAGATCTGACCGGAGGCGTGCATTTCCATACGATTGAGGCGGAGAACGAAGAGACGCTTGACGAAATCGTAAAGCAATGGAAAGAAGCGGGGTTTTTGACAGAATAGACATTTTTAGTTGTTACGATATTGTTACAATTTTATGTAAACACAGATTGTCTTTTAGGGGTCACCTATGGTATACTGTACCTAATAATGCAGAGATACCGGAGGTGATTTTTGTTTGCAGAATAAGGAGACTATGAGTGCAGAAAATAATGAAACTGCAATGGACAAAAATGCAAAAGCGAAACGAAAAAGAAAATATAACTATACATTGATGCTTTTCGTCGATTCGAAGGAGGGCAGAATCAGACAGTTGGGGATCGGTCCTACTGTGATAGAATCTCTGGCGGTGGCCGTGCTTGTTGTTGTGATCGTATTATCAGTTCTGTGTGTGACGCGGGGGAATGAGATTGAGGCACTGCATAATCTGAATGACGGGCAGGCCGACAGAATCGTTGAGTTGGAAGAGGAAAATGCGGATTTAACAGCCCTTCGTGAAGAATTGACGGATAAGGTGACGATCTTAAGTGATACCATTAACCAGAAGGTTGAGGAAGAGGAAGCGCTTGAGGAGGCCCAGGCCCAGGCTCATATGCCGGTAGGATTTCCGATGTCTTCTTCTGCATCGTTGGAAGAGGCAGATACGGATGATCCGATGGTTAAATTAAATGGTGCAGAGGGGAATAGTGTTATTGCCTCTGCGGATGGCACGGTAATCTCCATTACCTCAGATCCGACTTACCTTCACTGTATTAAGATTGATCATGAGAACGGTTATGTAAGTATTTACCGCAATGACGGAGACGCTATGGTCAAAGAGGGCGACGAAGTGGTCAGGGGCGCTATTCTGTACGTGATCGGAGAGGAAAATACGGAGTTAGGGTATCAGATCACATATGATGAAAGGTATATGGACCCGATGGAACTGATCAATATAGATGGTTAGTATTTAGGGATGGTTCGCATTAGGGCCGGACAGAAGATATAAAACAGAGAGTGATTAGTTAAATAAGATAAAAAGGGCGCCTTATCATTACTTGTTAAGGCGCTCAAATACTAATTGATATCCATCGTTTCCATAGCTGAGAGAGCGGTTTACACGGCTGATCGTAGCGGTGGAAGCACCGGTCTTCTCGGCTATCTCCAAGTAGGTCTTACGGCTTCTTAGCATAGATGCCACTTCGAAGCGCTGAGACAAGGACAGCAATTCATTGACAGTACACAGATCTTCAAAAAAATCATAGCATTCTTCTTTGGTTTCAAGACTCAGGATCGCATCAAATAAATGATCTACTGCGTCTGTTTTTAACTTCTTATTCATAAGATATATTCCTCCTGAACGGTCTTGATGACACTTTCGCACGTTAATACTTTACTACTTTTATGTATGAATATATCATAAAACTGTGCCTTTGTAAATGTCAATCTTTGATGGGGAAATGTTAGGGTAAAAATATATAAACCACTTGTCATGTAGTAATAAAAACTATATAATCAAGTATATATAATTATTAGAAAGGCAGAAAAAATGACGATCAATCTTGAAGATTTGCTAGGCAGTATCACGGAGAGTCTGGACAGGATAGAATATATTAAAGCGGAAGATATTCCCAATATTGATCTTTACATGGATCAGGTCACCACTTTTATGGAGTCGCATCTGAGAAGCTCGACCAGGAAGCCGAAAGAGGATAAAATTCTGACCAAGACCATGATCAATAACTATACGAAGAATGATCTTCTTCCGCCGCCGGTTAAGAAAAAGTATTCCAAAGAGCATGTCCTGCTATTGATTTTTATATACTATTATAAAGGCATTTTATCAATTAGTGATATTCAGGAGTTATTGCAGCCGATTACCGAGCATTTTTTTGATGCGAAGGGAGAGTTTGACTTAGAGTGGGTCTATGAGGAAGTGTTTGGGCTGGAGCGGGAACAGAAGGATGTCTTGAAAGCCGATGTGGAGGAAAAGTTCAAAATTGCCCAGCAGACATTTGCAGATGCACCGGAGGACAAGCAGGAATTTTTGAAGATCTTTTCTTTTATCTGTATGCTCAGTTTCGATGTTTATGTCAAGAAACTGTTAATTGAGAACATCATTGACGGATTCGTCGGTAAAAAGAGCGAGAAGGAAAGAAAAAAAACGAAAACCCCAGATGATGCTAGCCAAACAGACAAATAGTATGATAGAATGTTTTGGGTATGAATTTTAGTTATTATATGAATGGAATGGAGGATGTAAATGGAACCGGTTCGTACAATTGACGATTTAGAGAATAGGGGATTTGATGTAGAAGAAGGAATTGCTATGTGTGCCGGGGATGAAGATATTTATCTGGAAGTTTTGGAAGCAGCATTGGAAGAGGGACAGGAGAAGATCCCTCTGATCAGACAGCTTTATGAGGAGAAGTCTTACGAGCGGTACTGCATCGAGGTGCATGGTCTTAAAAATGCGATGAAATCTATCGGCGCCAATCACTTATCAGAGGCTGCCAGGGTACAGGAATTTGCGGTAAAAGAAAATAACCTTCATCTTGTCGATGAAGGCATCGATGCACTTTTAACAGAGTATCAGAATGTGGTGGATGCTTTGGAAGAACTGATGGAGAACCAGTAAACCGCAGTGCCGGTACATAAGAAGCAGAGAAATAGCGATAGGAACAAAAAGCCTGACGTGGGATGCGTCAGGCTTTTATGTTGTTATTCAGTTGCTTTTGTTGCAAACTCGGTGTTGACCAAATCTGCATATGGCACCCGTTCCTCCAGTTCTCCGGCTTCCTCCAAAATATTCTGTAAGAGCGTGAAACTGTCTTCTGTAAAGATCAGATCAGATTTCCAGGTGTCCTGAGAGGCGTAGCGGTCTACGATGGTGGTGATGGTTTCCAGATCGGTTTCCGCAAACTGCGGTGCGATCACTTTGGCAATTTCCTCAGAAGAGTGGGTCTGTACATAATCCATGCCTTTCTGCAGGGCATTGGTGAAGGCCTGAATGACTTCGGGATTGTTCTCCATGTAGCTCTTCTTGGCTGAGAATGCGGTGTAAGGCACATAACCGGAGTCTTCTCCGAGAGAAGCCACTACGTAGCCGTCACCTTTGGCTTCCAAGGAGGTGGCGTGGGGTTCGAATTCTACGGAAAAATCTCCTTGCCCGCCGGAGAAGGCTGCGGCTGTGGAACCGAAGTCGATGCTCTGGTCAATCATTACATCCGTGGCGGGATTAATGTCGTTTTTCTTTAAGATGTATTCAAATACCATTTCCGGCATACCGCCTGCACGGCCGCCCAATACGTTCTTGCCGATTAACATATCCCAGTCAAAATCATCAATGGGCTCTCTGGATACTAAGAAATTACCGGCACGCTGGGTCAACTGGGCGAAATTCACCGCGTAGTCGGAAGCCCCCTCTGCATAAGTATAGATGGTACTCTCACTTCCCATAAAGCCGATATCGGCTTCATCCGTCAGGAGTGCGGTCATTGTCTTGTCTGCGCCAAATCCCGTGACCAGTGTTAGGTCAATGCCTTCTTCTGCAAAATAGCCTTCTTCGATCGCTACATACATAGGTGCATAGAAAATAGAATGGGCAACCTCATTGAGCACGACGGGAGTACCGGAAGCAAGAGCTGTATCGTCTTTTTCGCCGGACTGGGCGCCGCAGCCACAGAGGATGCCCATTATGATGGTCATCGTGAGAAGTAAACTTAATATTCTTTTCATAATCCTCCTTGAATTGTCCTGAGACAATTCTTGAAATACGCATTTACTATAGCGTATGCAGAGGAGACAGATTGGTGCATGATTGAGAGGATAAAGGGTGGTGGCTGAAAGTGTATTAAAAAAGCTATGAAATGCCGAAACCAGGCACTTCATAGCTTACTGTAAGCAGATAACGGGAATCGAACCCGCCTCTCCAGCTTGGGAAGCTGGCATTCTACCGATGAACTATATCTGCATGAACATAGTATACCACCCGAATGCCAAAAAGAAAAGCAAAAAATATTACTTTCGGAAACGATGACAGTGTGATATAAAAGAAGAGGTCTGATAGAAATACAAAACAGGAGAAGTAAGATGTGGATGTGGCTGGTGCTCCTTTACGGAGTGTTTAAAGGATTCAGAGAAATAGTAAAAAAGAAGGCACTAGAGAAAAACTCTACCATAGAGGTATTGTTTATGTATACTTTACTTGCTTTTCTCATGGTTGTGCCGGATGCAAAACACGCCTTTGGAATGGAATTGAAATATTATTTTTATATTGCGCTGAAATCCTTTGTTATTTTCCTGGCATGGATGTTCAGTTTTAAAGCGATTAAGAAAATGCCGATCAGTTTGTACGGCGTGCTGGATCTGTCCAGAGTACTTTTTGCTACACTGCTTGGTGTAGCGGTACTGCAGGAGGTGTTAGGCACATGTCAGATAATCGGGCTTGCCCTCGTATCTCTTGGACTTCTTTTGCTGAAATATAAACCCGGGGCGCTGACCGGAAAGCGGACAGAAGGGGAAGAAACCGTTGATATTAAGTTGGTGGTAATGGCATTTGCCTCCTGCCTGCTCAATGCTGTCTCCGGTCTGCTTGACAAGCTTTTGATGAAAGATATCAACAGTTCCCAGTTACAATTCTGGTACATGTTGTTTCTGGTGCTTATATATCTAACATTTATTCTTGTAACGAGAACACCGGTGCGTATGGGAAGCGTGTTGAAAAACTACTGGATCTGGATATTGAGTATTCTGTTTGTGATTGCGGACAGGGCGCTTTTTGTGGCAAACGGTATGGCGGACAGCAGAGTTACGGTGATGACGCTGATCAAGCAGTCAGGCTGTATTGTTACCATACTGGCCGGACGCTTTCTCTTCCATGAGAAAAATACCGGACATAAGCTTGTCTGTGCGGCGATTATGATAGCAGGGATCGTGATGGGGGTTCTGTGACAGATACCGTGACAGATACCGTATGAAAAAATGTTGTGTGGGGTAATTCGCATATGCTATAATGGGATCAGTTCATTGCATTTGCTGAGTTGGAAGCGTCCTGTGGATTTTTCCGCTCTGAGATAAATGACAAACGTCTGCGTAGCAGATAGAAAACATGGGTATGTAAGGGAGGAAAAAACATGGGAATTATGACAAGATTTAAAGACATTATGGCAGCAAATTTTAATGCACTTTTAGACCGGGCAGAAGATCCGGAGAAAATGATTGATCAGTATCTTCGGAATCTGGAGCAGGATTTTGCCAAGGTAAAGGCTGAGACAGCCTCTATTATGGCAGAAGAGAAGAGTGCCAAAAGAAAGCTGGATGAGTGCGATGAAGAAATGAACAGAATGACAGAGTATGCTAAGAAGGCAGTGGCGGCAGGCAATGACGGAGAGGCAAAGCAGTTTTTGACAAGAAAAGCTGAGCTGACCGAGAAACGGGCAGTCTTATCCCAGAACTATACATTAGCATGTGATAATTCTGCTAAAATGCGCCAGATGCATGACAAGCTGGCAGGAGATATTTCTTCTTTGAAGAGTAAGAGGGATATGTTAAAGGCTAAAGTGAAGGTGGCAGAGACCCAGAAGAAGATTAATCAGATGGGTTCCGGTCTGGCAGATGCAGGCAATAACATGGCGGCTTTTGACAGAATGGAAGATAAAGTGAATAAGATGCTGGATGAAGCCAATGCCATGGGTGAGTTAAATGCGTCCGCAGAAGGAAACAGCATTGAGGAACTTGCCAAGAAATATGACGCGCAGGAAGATAACTCGGCGGTAGATGACGAATTGGCAGCATTGAAGGCAGAGATGGGATTATAACAGGATGGACAGATTTTCCGGTATGCTGCAGATTTGGTTCGCATATAAGAAAATCAGGGGTTTATTCGGAAAGGTATGGTTGGATAAATGGGTTTCTTTTCAAATCAGTTTTCCAATGTAGTGGAATGGAACGAGACTAGGGAAGGAGTTCTGTTCTATAAGTGGCAGAATCAGGAAATTAAGAAAGGCTCTAAGCTGATTATCAGACCGGGACAGGATGCCATTTTCTTATATAACGGTGTGGTAGAAGGTATTTTCGAAGATGAGGGAAACTACGATATTGAGTCGCAGATTATTCCTTTTTTAACTACCCTAAAGAGCTTTAAATTCGGATTTAACACGCCGCTGCGTGCGGAAGTGCTTTTTATTAATACGAAGGAGATGCTTGTCAAATGGGGTACCAAGAATGCCATTAACTTACCTGCGCCGGGGCTGCCGGGCGGTATGCCGATCCGGGCATTCGGTACGTTCAATTGTAAGATTGTAGAGCATGATGTGGTGATTGATAAACTGGCGGGTATTCGTCAGATGTATACCGTGGAGGATGTAAAAGAGCGTATTATCGCAAGCTTAGACCAGCTTTTGATGAGCTGGATCAGCAAAGAAGGCAGGGATATGTTCAATCTGCAGGCAGATGCCAGAAATATTGCCAAGGGCATTGAGTCAGATTTGGACATGGATATGCGCAAGATTGGCATCGGCATTACTGATTTTACCATTGAGAGCTTCTCCTATCCGGAAGAAATCAAGCGGATGCAGGAGAAGGCGGCGGCCCAGTCTATGGTGGGTGATATGAACAGATACACCCAGATGGCGGCGGCAGACGGCATGAGCAAAGGACGCACAGGCAGCGGTATTGCTTCCGATATGGTAGGACTGCAGATGGGTATGGCATTAGGACAGCAGATGGTAAATCAGATGAATGGAAGCGGCACGGGTGCGACACAGCCGGCAAACAGTGCAGGACCGAAGTTCTGCCCGAACTGCGGTACGCCCACGAACGGTATGAAATTCTGCGGAAATTGCGGAAATCAATTATTTTAATGATTCAGAACTATAGGGAAGTATTGCAAATGAAAGTTCTGTATGTTTCTGAATGGTTAAAAATTTAATTTACAGGATACAGAGGAAAGTCAGATGAGTATTTATGATACATTGAATGAAGAACAGAAAAAAGCGGTTTTTACCACCCAGGGGCCGGTACTGGTACTGGCAGGTGCAGGAAGTGGTAAGACTCGTGCTCTGACCCATCGTATTGCTTATCTGATGGAAGACGGAGTGGCGCCTTATAACATCATGGCGATCACCTTTACCAACAAGGCAGCAGGGGAGATGCGGGAGCGTGTCAATCAGTTGATCGGCTACGGCTCTGAGCAGATATGGGTAGCAACCTTCCACTCCACCTGTGTGCGGATTTTGCGCAGGTATATTGACAGACTTGGGTTTGATAATAATTTCACGATTTATGATACGGATGACTCTAAAGGTATTATGAAGGAAGTCTGTAAGAAGCTGCAGATTGATACGAAGATGTTAAAGGAGCGGACTATTCTCGGCGCTATTTCTTCCGCAAAAGATGAACTGATCTCCCCGCTTGAGTACGAGATGCAGAATATGGGAGATTATAACGGCAGCAGGATTGCCAAAGCCTACAAGGAATATCAGGCGGTACTGCGTAAAAATAATGCCCTGGATTTCGATGATTTGATTGTCAAGACGGTGGAATTATTTAAAAACTGTCCTGAGGTGCTTAATTCTTATCAGGAACGGTTCCGTTATATTATGGTGGATGAGTATCAGGACACGAATACGGCACAGTTTGAATTAATTCGGCTGTTGGCCGCCAAGTATAGGAATTTGTGTGTGGTAGGTGACGATGACCAGTCGATTTACAAATTCCGTGGTGCGAATATCCGCAATATTCTGGATTTTGAAAAGGTGTATCCGGAAGCCTGTGTTATTAAGTTAGAGCAGAATTACCGCTCTACCCAGAATGTGTTAGATGCCGCCAATGCGGTGATCAAGCATAACGTAGGACGGAAAGACAAGGCTCTCTGGACAGAGAAAAAGGACGGCAGCCTGCTGCATTTCAAACAGTTTGATACAGCTTATGACGAGGCGGAATATATTGCAGAGGATGTGCGCAGTAAAAACAGAGAGGGTGTTGCAGAATACGGAAACTGCGCGGTGCTTTACCGTACCAATGCCCAGTCCCGTATGCTGGAAGAGCGTTTTATTATGAAAGGCATCCCCTATAACGTGGTCGGGGGTGTAAACTTTTATGCCAGAAAAGAAATTAAAGATATTCTCGCTTATTTGAAAACAATTGATAACGGCCGGGACGATGTGGCGGTGAAACGAATCATTAACGTACCCAAACGGGGGATCGGTGCCACCACGATTGTGCGGGTACAGGAATATGCGGATGCCAGAGGTATCAGTTTCTATGATGCGCTGCGGGAATCGGATCAGATTATGACGATTGGAAGAAGCGCGTCCAAACTCCAGCCTTTTGTGAATATGATGCAGGCATTTCGGAGCAAGATGGAATTTTTCAGTCTGGAAGAACTGGTCAAGGATATTCTGGAGACCACAGGATATGTGAAGGAACTGGAAGCTTCCAATGAGGATGATGCCGAGGACAGAATTGAAAATATCGATGAATTTATCAGTAAAGTAGTATCCTATGAGGAGACCCATGATGAAGTGACCTTAAGCGGATTTTTGGAAGAAGTGGCTCTTGTGGCGGATATTGATCAGGTTGACGGGGACAACAACAAAGTATTGCTGATGACATTGCATAGTGCAAAGGGATTAGAGTTTCCCCATGTCTATCTTGCCGGATTAGAGGATGGCGTTTTCCCAAGCTATATGACCATTACATCAGACGATCCGATGGAAATCGAAGAGGAGCGGAGGCTTGCCTATGTGGGGATTACCAGAGCCAAAGATGATCTGACCATAACATGTGCCAGATCGCGCATGATACGCGGTGAGACACAGTACAATCCGGTCAGCCGTTTCGTGAAAGAAATCCCGCCGCTTTTGTTAGATCATAAGCTGCCGGAGCCAAAGCGCAGGGATTATGATGATTATGACGATGATTCCTATGAGAGAAGTCATTTCAAGGCGAAGCCGTTCGGAATGTCTGGCAGGAACGGTTACGGTTTGGATCAGGGCACAGACGATAGTCAGGTGCAGACAGGCGGTTTCCGCAGGAGCAAAGACGATTATGCCGCCACGATACAGGAGAGCGCTTACAGCAGACAGGCGGACAGCTATGCGGCGACGGCAAATTTGAAAGAACCGGAGCCGGGTTACAGCAGAGCAGGAGCAGCAGGCACCTATCAGAGCAGATTCGGGAAGAATGCGGATACGGTTTTTGATAAACCGAAGCCTAAGGCAGTGGTCAGACCGAAGCGTACCGCACTGGAGAATCAGCCCTATATCACCAAGGCGGCACAGGGAATCGGCGCGGTATCTATCCAACCGGCAGGGAACAGAAGTCTCGGATATGATGTGGGTGACAGAGTACGGCATATGCGCTATGGCGAAGGCACTGTTATGAAGATTGAGCCGGGACCGCGGGATTCGCAGGTAACAGTGGTTTTCGACGAAATGGGGCAGAAGATTATGTATGCCGGTTTTGCGAAGCTTAGGAAAGTGTGAAAGATATGAAGTTACTTAGTTTGAAAGTGTTAGGAAAAGGGGCAGGACAATGGCACTGACTCCGGTACAGAATCTGCAGTTGCATCATCTGATTGAGCATGTGCTCCACGTACAGGGAAACTATCGGGGCGGTATTCTGGAAATGGCGATGGTGATAGACTGTGCATATGAGAAAGAGCAGATCCAGACCTTGTGTGCGGATATCATTACTTCCTGTAAAAGACAAAGCGAAGTCTTCCGCAATATCCGTCTCAATGTGGTGACATGGCGGACGGAGGAGGTACAGACAGAAACGGTGGCGTCAGCTTATCTGCAGATGGGAACTTATTTTGAAACTTATAAGGCAGAAGAAGCAAGTGCAAAGCCTGTGGAGAAGATCTTGAACTATCTGAAAGTATTTCATGCCAGAAGTAAGCTGATCCTGTTGCTGACACCGGATACAAAAATAGAGCATCGCATAGAAGATAGAGAGGCGGCTTTATCAGCGCTTAATCCGTTTTTGAAACAAAAGCTGATCTTGGTTACGCCGGAGGGAATGGAATTAGGGAGCCGGATGGCGGTCAGACTGTAAGATTTTATAGAAAATTTATCAGAAAATATAGTAAAAAAAGCGGAGAAGTGGTATATTATATAAATAATGAAACAGAAAATGCTTGGATACGGAAATGAAAAGAAAGAGAGGGTATTGTGATGAGCAAAACAGAGATTTTAAATAAATTGGATGAGATCATGGATAATGCGGGAGTGAATGAACTTCTCGGCAGAAAGAAAGAGGAAGAGAAGTGCAATAAACTGTTGTGGGTATTTGCGGTAATCGGTGCTATTGCGGCAGTAGCTGCTATCGCTTATGCAGTATACCGTTACCTGACTCCGGATTATCTGGAAGATTTCGAAGATGATTTTGACGATGACTTTGATGATGATTTCTTTGAGGATGAAGAAGACGAGGACAGTGCAGAATAACGGAAGAAAGATTCCGGCCAAAATGAGTATTGGGAACAGAATGTTTTACAAAGCAGAAGCGGGATGTGTATGATGCATCCCGCTTTTTTTGAGAAAAGAATTTATCGGCGGCAAGAGATGCCGGGCATGGAGGGATTATGAAAAAAGGCCAGATGATAGAAGGAATCGTACAGCGGGTGGATTTCCCAAACAAAGGGATCGTAGTGTCTGAGGAAGGAACCTGTGTTGTGAAGAATGCTCTGCCGGGGCAGAAAGTGAAATGTTCGGTGAATAAAGTAAGGAAGGGAAAAGCGGAAGGGAGGCTGCTGGAAGTGACAGAACCTTCTCTTTTAGAGTGCAAAAGCCCATGTCCGCATTTCGGCATCTGCGGCGGCTGTACCTATCTTTCTTTACCTTACAAGGAACAGCTTCGAATCAAGGAAGAGCAGGTAAAGAGACTGTTGGATTCTGTGCTGTGCAGGCAGGAAAGCTATCAGTTTGAAGGGATTAAGGCAAGCCCGGTCTGCTTTGGTTACCGTAATAAGATGGAATTTTCCTTTGGTGATGAGGTCAAGGACGGGCCGCTTTCACTGGGAATGCATAAACGGGGCAGTTTCTATGATGTGGTGTCCGTGACGGACTGTCAGATTGTGGATGAGGATTACCGTAAGATTCTGCGCTGCGTCAGAGAGTATTTTGCTTCTTTGCAGGAGCAGGGTGTTATGGTCAGTTTCTATCACCGACTGCGTCATGTGGGGTATCTGCGGCATCTTTTGGTGCGCAAAGCAGCGAAAACGGGGGAAATATTGATTGCGCTTGTGACGACAACACAGATTCCGGGGAAGTGCGGGAAGGATGTAGAAAATGTTGCGGAACAGACCACAAAAGAGCCGATATCGGAGGAACAGATTTTAGACGGTATGAAGAGGGAACTGTTAAGTTTGTCTCTGGACGGTAAAATTGTAGGAATTTTGCACACGAAAAATGATTCTGTTGCAGATGTGGTACGAAGTGATGAGACTGATCTTTTGTATGGACAGGATTATTTCTATGAGGAATTGTTGGGACTGAAATTTAAAATTTCCCAGTTTTCCTTTTTCCAGACGAATAGCCGAGGCGCTGAAGTGCTGTATCAGACAGCCAGAGAGTATATTATGGATTTCATCAAGACGTCCGCAGAGGCAGGAAGCACAGTGGCGGAAGATAGGATGTCAGAGGAAGAATGCGTGCCAACGGCGGGCAGTGTGGCACTGGGAGAGAAGGTACAGGGGAAGGTGGTTTTTGATCTTTACAGCGGAACCGGAACGATTGCCCAGTTGATGGCGCCTGTGGCGAAGAAGGTAATTGGCGTGGAGATCGTGGAAGAGGCGGTAGAGGCTGCGAAGAAGAATACGGAGTTGAACGGTTTACATAACTGTAAGTTTATTGCAGGGGATGTATTGAAAGTGTTGGATACCATAGAGGAAAAGCCGGATATTATTATCTTAGACCCGCCACGGGATGGGATTCATCCTAAGGCATTGGATAAGATTATCCAATATGGGGTGGATCATATTTTGTATATTTCTTGTAAGCCTACGAGTCTTGTCAGGGATTTGGAGGTGTTTTTGGAGCGTGGTTACCGGGTGGACAGGGCTGTGGCGGTGGATCAGTTCCCTTGGACTGCGAATGTGGAAACATGCGTCCTTTTGTCGCGTAAAAAATCAAGTGGCAAATCCACTAAGATTGAGATAGAAATTGATCTAAATGAGGCAGATAGGCGGGAGTGTATAGGCACAGCAACCTATCAGGAAATTAAGGATTATGTATGGGAGCATTATCAGGCGAAAATTTCTCACTTGTATATAGCACAAATCAAGAAAAAGTGTGGCTTGGAAGTAGGCGAAAACTTCAATAAACCCAAGACAGAGGGAAACAAAGTTCCCACCTGTCCACCAGAGAAAGAGAGGATGATTAGAGAAGCACTGGAATATTTTGGTATGATAAATAAAGAGTAAATAGCAAACTCCCTGAATGGCAAGGTTCAGGGAGTTTCAGTATTTTTGATTTCTTCAATTTGAAAGTGCGGTGTACATGAAATTGTCTCACAGAAAGCCCATATTTTATATGAGTGCATATCACCATATTTATCATTACATTTCATTTTCATGTTAAAACAGCAATTATTCTCAGTTAAAGCTGGATTGCCTAAATATATACTGATTTTATTATTTGCTTGAATTGTATCGAGATGAATGGCTGATTTTTTGTTCCATAAAATTTCCTTTTTTGCTGAGAAAATTTTTACATCATATAGTACAATATCATTTGCGATGTTTTCTGAAATATTTTCTATTTCCAATTGCATTTTTTGTAGGTTTCCTTGATTACCATTATACCTTAGTTTGAATCTTGGCATATTGCTTTCACGTTCCCGCTGTTCAAGCAGTGCAGTCCTCTTATCTGATTCCTGTTTGATTATCTGGTTTTGGTATAAGGATAAAGCACCTAAAATGACTGTTCCTAGAAAAGCAAGGATTGAGCCATAATAACTCAATAATTCACCAGCAGTCCATTCTGCAACAAAGAAATCAATATTTGAATGAAGTTTAAAGAGAACATGGATTATAAATGGTATTCCAAATATTATCATAAAAGTAATAAATGCAATCAGTTTCTTATGGTTTTTCATCCAATTGAACATATAGAAATCCCCTTTTATATAAATTCATATCCAAGCATCACATTGATCAGATTATAGTCAATTACTGCATCTATGTATCTGCACACATCATAATCATAAATATCTGTATTTGGAAACAATTTAAATGGGCTTTTTATGGTATATCCGTTGAAATTCAGGAACTTCTCTATTTCGTTGGAGGTTGGCAAGCCTAAAAAGAATGCCATCTGTAAATAAAAATGTCTTTCCTTTACAAATTTCTTCTTAGTTGCTTTCTTATAATCAAACCATGAGTTACCTGTCAGCCCTTTTGCTACCAAGTATGAGGTAAATGTAACTCTTCTGTTATCTTTGATGATGAAGAAATCCCTAAAATTTACAGTGCTATCATTTTGGAGTGTGGTAAATATATTGTCGGTAATCCCTCTCAGCATATCAAAACGTTCTTTATTGGTTTTCTTTTGCTTTAAGGTTTTATTTAAGGTTTCTGTGTCGTAACCCACAAGATCATAATTGATATAGTAATAAAACTTTTCCCTCGCTTTGACAAGATTTACGACTGCATTTGTAAAACTGTTTTGCAATGCATCTACTTTATGGGTACAGGTATCAAGGCACATATATGGAAATACCAAATGAGAGATACCATAGAAGCTATCAATAAGAAGATTGCAGGAGCAAATATTCCTGCAAGAATTGGTTACAACTTGCCGAGTGTGGAAGATATGCTCATAAATATTGAGAGTGAACCCGCTATGCTGAAATACTATCTGCAGACACTTTTAGATATGGTAAACAATCTGTATCAGTATAAAGAAGCAAATAAGAGTATTGATATACTGAATGAAGATCATAAAGAAGAAGTAGATACTTTGAAAATGGAAATGGATGAATTAAAAAAACTGTTGGACAATCAGCAGGATATTCTTAACAGATATATTCTGTCCTCTGCTTCCAAACAGAAAAGAGAGCAGGAAGGAATCAAAGATAATATCATTCAGCTTGATGCAGAAAGTCTGAAAAGATATGATGAAATGTTTGAAGCATTGATGAAATAGAAAATAATAAGCAAGCAGAGCAATTCTGTTTGCTTTTTTAGCATAAATTGTGGGTATTCGCTTTTTGAAAAATTGAGCATAAAATGCAATATTATAATAATTTATGAAACTATATTTCAATAAATGAAACAATATAGCAAACAATGAAATAAGCTGTCATAAGATGCTCAAAAATGATTCAAAAATCAATCTATTGTATAGGGAAAGAAAACTTTAAATATAGCCAAAGATTAAATTTTATAGCCCAACGGGTCGAGCGCATCTCGAATGAAAGAAGACAATAAGCTCCAGTGGAGGTTATTGTTTTCTGGAATGTCCCGCATCAGGTTGCTGGTCCCCAAGCTAAAATGTGCAGCAAGCTGCACATTTTACCTGATAGCTCCATACTTTTTGGAGCGTCAAGGGCGAGACAACCTGTTTAGCAAGGAACTTGCTAGGTTGGCGAGACCCGTGTACTTTGCAGGTGATACTTTATTAGAGTGTATGCTGTGGGTACTGGCTTTATTTGGATTTTCTGAATTGAAGCGAATACCCAAAGATGGGCTAAATGGTATTATACATAAATTTGCTTGCAATCTGATAAAGAAGCATTATAATGATACCATAGGAAAAAATTTTGAACATAAAAGGTGATGGTAATGAACAAAATAGAATTTTTTACAAATGATAGATATTTGGTATTGAAAACATTATATGAACATCAGATAGAGATTAACAATGCGGAGATATGCCCTATCACCCAACAGGAGATAGCAGATAGTCTTGGATGCAGCAAGGCGAAGGTAAATATGGTTCTAAATGAGTTGATTGACAATGGTTATGTTCAAATATACAAGAATACAAAGGGCAGATATATCCTGACAGAAGATGCAAAGAAGATAATGAAGAAATTAAAGTCCTGAAAATTGGACAGATAAAAGATTAGAATGTAAAAATACAAGGAGATAGAGAAATGGCATATCAAAGTGAAGCACAACTTGAAGATAAACTGATTAAAAAGTTGAGTACTTTAAATTATACTTTTGTGAAATTGGATGATTATGATGCTTTAGAAAAAAATTTTAGAGAGCAAATAAGTATTTTTAATAAAGATACTTTAGGAGATGTTCCTTTGTCTGATATAGAATTTAACCGTTTAATTCAGGGGATTGCACATGGAAAGTCTGTGTTTCAGTGTGCAAAGCAATTAAGAGATAAATTTGTGTTGGACAGGGATGATAATAGCAGAATTTATTTACAGTTTATGAGCCAAAATCCAGAAGAAAATATATGGCAGGTAACAAACCAAGTTACCGTTGTTGGAAAATATAAAAATAGATATGATGTGACACTTCTATGTAATGGGCTTCCACTTGTTCAGATCGAATTGAAAAGAAGTGGAATTGACATTAAAGAAGCGATCAATCAGATTGACAGGTATCGTATACATAGTTACAAAGGACTGTTTCATTTTGTTCAGGTTTTTATAGTTTCAAATTCTGTAGAAACAAGATATTTTTCTAATACAGATGATACAAGAATTATGAAATCATTAACTTTTTATTGGACTGATGAAGCAAACGAGAGAATTAATAATTTAGATGATTTTTCTTCTGCATTTTTAAATCAAAATCGCTTAACGAAGCTGATTCATAGATATATGGTTATCAATGAAACAGATAAAAATTTGATGGTTATGCGACCTTATCAGATTTTTGCAACAGAATCGATCTTACGGAAGGCACTTACTACTGATAAAGGTGGATATATTTTCCATACAACAGGTTCAGGAAAAACACTTACTTCTTTTAAAACTGCTCAACTACTAACGAAAGAAAATAAGATTAAAAAGGTATTCTTCTTAGTAGATAGAAGTGATTTGGATACCCAAACTATGCAGGAATTCAATCGTTTTGAAGATGGTTGTGTGGATTATACAGATAGAACAGATACATTAGTAAAGCAGATTGAAGATCCCAATAAAAAATTGATTATCAGCACAATTCAGAAAATGGCAACTGCAATTAGAAAGCCTTATTATCAGAAAAAAATTCTTCCATATAGGGATGAAAAAGTTATATTCATAATAGATGAATGCCATAGAAGCCAGTTTGGAAAGATGCATAATGATGTCAAGAAATTCTTTACGAAAGCACAATATTTTGGCTTTACAGGTACTCCAAGATTTGTTGAAAATAAATCCCAGGATGGAAGAACAACAAGTGACGTATTTGGAGAGTGTTTGCATCAATATCTTATCAAAGAAGCTATTTTTGATAAAAATGTTCTTGGATTCAATGTCGAGTATATTAGCACCTATGAAGGGCAGTATGATGAAAATGATGGCACTTTGGTAGAAGCGATTGATAAAAAGGAAGTCTTAGAATCAGATGAAAGAGTTTCTTTGGTTGCACAGCATATTGTAGATCATCATAACACAAAAACTAGGATTAGTGGAAATAAATATACAGCTATCTTTGCGACATCATCCATTCCGATGCTTATGAAATATTATGATGAGTTTAAGAAGATAGACCACAATTTAAAGATTGCTGCTGTATTCAGTTTTGGCACAAATGAAGATTTGGAAGATAAGGTGGAACATAGCAGAGATTCCTTACAGAGAATCATGGATGATTACAATAAAATGTTTGATACAAAGTATACAACAGATACCTTTGCTGCATACAATGCTGACATTTCAAAAAGATTAAAAGTGAAGAAAATTCCTGAAATTGATTTGTTGATTGTCGTAAATATGTATTTGACAGGTTTTGACAGCAGACCGTTGAACACCTTATATGTAGATAAAAACTTAGAGTGGCATAATTTGTTACAGGCTTTTTCAAGAACAAACAGAGTAGAAAAAGAAACAAAGCAATTTGGAAATATTATTTGTTACAGAAACTTGAAGAAGCAGACAGATGATGCTCTGAGATTATTCTCTGGTGGCGGCGATGTGACAGGAGTGCTTCTGAAACCCTATGAGTACTATGTTGAACAATTTAAAGAATTGGCTGCAATTCTTCATAATGAAGCTAAAACACCAGCAGATATAGATCATATGCAGAGCGAAGAGGAACAAGCAAAATTTGTTATTGCTTTTAGGGAACTTTCCAAAGTGCTTTTGACGCTTGAAACTTTTACAGATTTTACTTGGGCAGATATTGAAGATAGTATTGAGCAACAGGAATATGAAGATTTCAAAGGCAGATATTTTACGATTCATGATAGTATTGTAAAGGGAAGAGAGAGCGAAAAAGTATCTATTTTAGATGATATAGATTTTAGCATTGAAATTATCCAAACTGATAAGATAAATGTTGCTTATATTATGAATCTACTGAAAAATATAGATATGAAAGATAAGAAACAAAAAGAGAAAGATTTGGCTCATATCTTTGATGAATTAGATAGAACAGATAATCCTGAGTTAAAGAAAAAGGTTGATTTAATCAAAGCATTCTTAAATGAAATGATGCCGATAATACAGGAAGATGAAGATGTATTAGAAAAGTATTCAGAATATGAAGACAAGGCAAGAACATCAGAAATTGAGGCATTTGCAACGGATAAAAATATTGAGTTTTCTTTCCTCAGAGGCTTGATTTCTGAGTTTGAGTTTAGTCATATTTTGGATAAAGATGCTATCAGAAGCGAATTGAAGGGATCATTTTCGTATAAAGAGAAAAAGTTGTTAGTAACAGAGATAATGGAATTCATTATCGAGAATTGCAATAAATATCAATTATAAGAATAAAGGAGAAATAGAGAATGGCAGATGTAAATAAGCAAAAACAATTAGCACAAGAACTTTCTACAAAACTTTGGGCTATGGCAAATGATCTTCGTGGAAATATGGAAGCGTATGAATTTAAGAACTATATTTTGGGATTAATTTTCTATAAACATCTATCTGATAGAACAGAAAGTTTTATGAATGAACTATTACAGGATGACGATATTTCCTATGTAGATGCATGGGAAGATGTTGCCTACCATGATGATTTGGTGGAAGACTCCCTTTCTACACTTGGCTATGTTCTTGAACCAAAATACCTATTTGGTAATGTTGTAAAAATGATAGAGAATGGTACATTTACCATTGATTATATGGAAGAAATTATCAATTCCATTACAGAATCTACACTTGGACAGGATTCAGAAGCAGATTTTAATGGTTTGTTTGAAGATATGGATTTAAAATCCTCGAAACTTGGTAAGGAAGTATCTCAAAGAGGAAAATTAATCGGAAAAATTATTCAGACAATAGATACAATCAATTTCCAGATGGGTGATACGGATGTTGATATTCTTGGCTCTGCCTACATTACATTGATTGGTAATTTTGCTTCAACAGCAGGGAAGAAGGGCGGGGAGTTCTATACTCCCACTAATATGTCAAAGTTGTTGGCAAGATTAGCAACAGTTGGACTCTCTGATGTGTTGAGTGCATGTGATCCTGCTTGTGGTTCAGGTTCCTTATTGTTACAGGTTGGAGAGTATGCAAATGTCAGAAAATATTATGGACAGGAAATGACAAGCAGCACTTATAACCTTGCAAGAATGAACATGATTTTGCATGACATTCGTTACCAAAATTTCAATATTGTTAATGTAGATACATTGGAAGATGACAGTAACTTTGAAGATGAAAGGTTTACAGTACAGGTAGCGAATCCGCCATACTCAACAAAATGGTCTGCTGATATTAAGTTTTTGGAAGACGAAAGATTTTCTGCTTATGGGAAATTGGCACCTTCATCAAAAGCAGACTTTGCGTTTGTGCAGCATATGATTTATCATATGGCAGATGGAGACAGCAGGATTGCCGTTTTGCTTCCGCATGGAGTGCTTTTCAGGGGTTCTTCAGAAGAGGTAATTAGAAAATATATTGTTAAGGAATTGAATTATCTTGACGCTGTTATTGGGCTTCCTGCAAACTGCTTTCAGGGAACATCTATTCCAGTAGCCTGTTTGGTGTTTAAGAAAGAGAGAAATGGTAATTCTGATGATATTTGCTTTATAGATGCAAGCAAGGAGTTTGTGGCGGGAAAAGCTATGAACTATATTACAGATGAGCATATTGATAAGATTGTAAAAACTTATGAAGAAAGAAAAGAAGTAGAAAAGTATTGTCATATTGCCAAAATGGATGAAATCATAGAAAATGACTATAACCTCAATATTCCTCGTTATGTAGATACATTTGAAGAAGAGGAAGCAGTTGATCTTTATGAAACATTCAAAAAGTTGGATGAAACACAGACGAAAATTGCTGATGCAAAAGTAGAAGCAAACAAGTTCTTAGAGGAATTGGGATTGCCAACATTCAGAATTTAGGAAGAAAATTTTATGAACATAAAAAATGAGTGCTACCATTTATCAGTAGCACTCTATTACTATACAAACATCTGTTGCAGAAGTCCTTTTTTTATGGTTTTTAGATATTTAAGATAGTTCTTTTCTTCCTGTAATACATTGTCTAAGGATGTAAGAAAATTGGCGATTTTTTCTTGCTCTTTAAGACATAAAGTAGTTATAACCTTTATGTTGTTAAGCGTGCTGTATGCTAAAAATGGCATACCACTTCCAGCACAAATTTTATCTATTTTTCTATTTAATAATAAATAATATCCATATTTGGGAACGATAGCTGCTTTATCTTTTGGCTTGGTTATTGTTCCGTTGTAAGTTACAAAATGTTTTCTATCTTCCCATAAAACGGAGCCTGCATATGCTCCCATATGACCAATAATAATTGATTGTTCTGCGTTATACTTAGTATAAGATCCTATTATTCCATTGGCTCCATAAACGGGATATTGTCCTCCGTTACTCGGATTGTTATTCCCTTCTCCGTATTCAAAAATATATAAATCTTTTAATTTACACTCAATCCAATCAGGGAACTCATTTCCGTTATCATCTTTAAACCTAATTTCCTGTTTAAAAATTTGAGAAATTAGTCCTTTATTATATGTCTCTAGGATCGAGATGCTTGACTCCTGTTCTTTTATCATATTATTTATTGCGATCATAAACTTAGAAATCTTTTCTTGTTCTTCAAATAGTGGTACAGATATAGTCGTTGTGGCTATTGAAGTTTTACTAATTGAAGAAACTTTGATACCTGTTATGAGAGGAATTAATTGTTTATGAAAACTTTCAGAATTCATATAAAACCCCAAAAACATTGAAGCAAA
>JAGAPK010000036.1 GCA_017623295.1 Lachnospiraceae bacterium
AACTGGCAAAGATGAAAGTCAAAAAGGGACTGATAAAGGTCAGTTCTGCTATAAACACGTTAAAGTATACATTTTTTGCTTCCCAAACAAGAAAAACGCTTCTGGCTTAGTGCATGCCAGAAGCGCTTTGTCTACAGTCTGAGACGAGCAGTAATAATGAAAATTACTGTTCGTCTTTTTCTTTTAATAGTGAGGAAAGGGGATTTTAACATTACTGTGTGTGCACATCTATGGGTATATTTTAAAAGAAAAATTTTCCATATTTAATAAAACATTAACAAAACCCAAACATTTCACAAAAGAAAACCGGATATACTCACGGTATCAAATGTGAGGAACAAAGATGTTTCGAATAAAAACAGTCAATTGTGAAAGGAGATTAAAAAATGTCAGAATATCGTTTAAAACAGGAAAAATCGGAGAAAAAGTAGTAGGAGCTTATCAGAAAATCGAAGATGGTGTGGTAGGAGCTTACAAAAAGGTTGAAGATGCATTTGTGGATACTTTTCTTGAGAAAGTAGAAGATGAAAAGACAGAAGAAAAAAAGCAGGAAGAAGCTTAGAAGATAGGAGTGGAAGGCATATGAATAAAGAGACAAAAGGTGGAAAAGCGTTAAATGTGTTCGGTGCGTTAATGACAGCGACAGGAGTTGTTGCATTAGGTTCTGTTGTGGCAAGTGGAGCTGCAGTTGGAGCTTTGGTAGAAGGTTTTAAGGCAGCGGGAAAAATAGTAAAAGATTCATTAGCAGACCAGCCGAAAGAAGTTGATGAAAGTTCACAAACAGCAGAAGAATCAGCAGTAGAAGAAAATACATCAGAAGAAAAAGCTATGGAAGAAAAAGTAATAGAAGAAGTAACAACGTTAAGCAGATAAATATTATACAAAACTGTCAAAAACCGCGTGCGATGCCTAAATATTCCATAGAACTCCGGCATTGTTTATAATATTGTTATCAAAGAATTGGAGATAGTCGGGAAACCTGTTATTTCTGAGGAAAGATACAAGAAATATGCAGTAAAATGGAGGAATTTTATGGAACAACTAAATTTGACCGTAACAAGAGATAATGAGAAAGTATACCAGATTTTAAATAATCTGATGAGTGGAGATAAAGAATTTCAGATTATGATTACCGTGCCGTCCGGTAAAAGCGCAGAAGCAAAAGAAGCGTTTATGGAAGCAGGACAGAATAGTGTTTCGCATGATTTAGAAAAAGATGTAACGAATATCATACATGAAATTGGAGTACCGGCGCATATTAAAGGATATCAGTATTTAAGAGAAGCGATTATGATGTCGGTGGAGGATGTGGAAATGTTGGGTTCTATTACGAAGGTTTTATACCCGACAATTGCCGGAAAATATCAGACAACACCAAGCCGTGTTGAGCGTGCAATCAGACATGCTATCGAGGTTGCATGGTCCAGAGGAAAGATGGAAACATTGGATGCTCTTTTTGGTTATACAATTAACACAGGAAAAGGAAAACCGACAAATTCTGAATTCATTGCGCTTATTGCGGATAAAATCCGGTTACAATATCGCAATTAAATCAAAATAATCCTTTTATTACCAGATAAAATAAGGTATAATCATATATAAGTTGTGGATTGGGGAAACAATTCTGACTGGGAGTATATGCAAAATAACGTGAGCATATTGGAGGATTATTTCATGAAGAAGATTTTATTTGTTGCATCAGAGGGTGTACCTTTTATTAAGACAGGTGGATTGGCAGATGTTGTTGGTTCTTTGCCGAAATGTATTGATAAAGAATATTTTGATGTAAGAGTAATTCTTCCTAAATATACCTGTATGTCACAGAAAATGAAAGATCTGTTACATTACAAGACACATTTTTACATGGACTTTCATTGGAAAAATGAATATGTAGGTATTTTTGAGGCAGAAGTAGACGGCGTTAAATATTATTTTGTAGATAACGAATACTTTTTCAATGGATTTAGACCATACAGTGATAATGCCTTATTTGAGATTGAGAAATATGCTTTCTTCTGTAAAGCAGCTTTATCTATTTTACCGGTAATTGATTTTAGACCTGATTTAATTCATTGTCATGACTGGCAGACAGGTTTAATTCCGGTTTATTTGAAAGAAAGATTCCAGGGTGGAGAGTTCTATCGTGGCATCAAAACAGTTATGACAATTCATAACCTGAAATTCCAGGGTAAATGGAGTGTGAAAGAAGTTAAGGAAATTACCGGATTACCGGACTTCTTCTTTACATCTGATAAATTGGAAGCATACAAAGATGCCAACTTATTAAAAGGCGGTCTTGTATACGCAGATGCAATCACAACCGTTAGTGATACCTATGCGGAAGAGATTAAAACATCTTTTTATGGAGAAGGTCTTAATGGACTTCTTTGTGCAAGAAGTAATGACTTGCGTGGTATTGTAAACGGTATTGATTATGATGAATTCAATCCGGAGACAGATAAGAATATCGAATTCAATTATAATGCAGTTAATTTCCGTAAAGAGAAAGTTAAAAATAAACGTGCTTTGCAGGCAGAACTTGGCTTAGAACAAAATGATAAGACAATGCTGATTGGTATTGTATCACGTCTTACCGGTCAGAAAGGTTTTGACCTGATTGCTTATATTATGGATGAACTCTGTCAGGATAATGTACAGATTGTAGTATTGGGAACCGGTGAGGAACAGTACGAGAATATGTTCCGTCACTTCGATTGGAAATATCATGGTAAGGTAGCAGCGAATATTTATTATTCAGATGCTTTATCACACAAAATTTATGCAGCAAGTGATGCATTTTTGATGCCATCTCTGTTTGAGCCATGTGGACTGAGTCAGTTAATGTCTCTGCGTTACGGAACTGTGCCGATTGTTCGTGAGACAGGCGGCTTAAAAGATACCGTAGCCCCATACAATGAATATGAGAATAGTGGTACAGGTTTCAGCTTTGTAAATTACAATGCACATGAAATGTTGAATACAATCCGTTATGCAGAACATATTTATTATGATAAGAAGAGAGAGTGGAACAAGATTGTAGACCGTGCTATGGCAGCAGATTTCTCATGGCATGTATCTGCAAAGAAATATCAGGAGATGTATGATTGGCTGATTGGATAGTGGAACAGCAAAGGATGGAAGCGTAATATGGCACAACAAAAGAAAAAGGACAGTTTTGTGCTTCAGGCCGGCATTCTTGCGGTTGCCGGTATCATCGTTAAAATCATTGGGCTGCTGTATCGAAGTCCGTTAACCAGCATTATTGGACTGGAAGGTAATGGCTATTACAGCAGCGCCATCAATATTTATACTATTATTTTATTGGTATCATCGTATAGTATACCCTCTGCCATTTCTAAAGTTATCGCACAGCGATTGGCTTACAAGGAATACCGAAATGCTCAGAGGGTATTTCAGTGCGCTCTGATTTACGTGGTGGTAGTAGGTGGAATTGCTTCGTTGTTTACTTTTTTCGCAGCACCGATTTTAGTAGAAGATAATGCGGTTATGGTTCTTAGGGTGTTTGCACCTACTATCTTTTTCTCGGGATTGTTAGGCGTGCTACGTGGTTATTTCCAGGCACACGGAACGATGATGCATACATCTCTTTCACAGATACTGGAACAGATTCTGAATGCAGTGGTTAGTATTCTGACTGCTTATTTGCTTATGAAAATGGCAGTAGGAGGGTCTGAGACGAAACAGGCCATTTATGGTGCTTCCGGTAGTGCTCTTGGTACAGGAATCGGTGTGCTGACAGCATTGCTGTTTATGTTTGGTATGTACCGTTTGAATAGCGGAGTTATTCGCAAAAGAGTAGAGCGTGACCGGACAGAGAAAATAGAAAGTTACGGCGAGATTTTTAAGGTCATTATAACGATTGTTACACCGTTTATTTTGAGCACATTTGTTTACAATTGTTCTACAACGGTCAATATGAAAATTTATTATAATATTATGATGAATGTAGCAGGACTGGATGAAGCAACGGTTGCTATTCAGTACGGAATTTTTGCAACGCAGGCGATTTCGGTAGTTAATATTCCGATTGCGATTTCTTCTGCAATGTCATCTGCATCCATACCGGGTGTTGCATCTTCTTATGCTGTGCATAATGAAGAAGAAACGAGGCGCAAGGTAGGACAGGCAATCCGTATGACAATGTTAATTGCTATTCCGGCTACTGTTGGATTAGCTGTATTGTCAAAACCAATTATGCAGTTTATTTTCCCTCAAAAGGAAGCACTGGAAACAGCATCCAGATTACTTTGTGTGTTATCCATTACCGTTGTTCTGTTTTGTTTGTCAACATTGACCAATGCGGTTTTACAAGGAATCGGCAAGGTGAATGTGCCGGTTATTAATGCAGTGATTGCATTGGTGGTTCAAATTGGATTGTTAATCGGCTTGCTTATGTATACAGATTTAGGTCTTTATGCACTTGCCTTTGCAAATATCGGATATTCTTTTTTAATGTGTGTTCTGAATCAGATAGCAGTACGGCGTTATCTTGGTTACCGGGAAGATGTAATGCAGACCTTTGTAAAGCCGGGTATTGCGGCAATAGGTATGGGCGTTGTGGCATTGGGTGTATTTCAAGGAGTGAATTTTCTTATTAAAATCAGTCAGATTTCTTTGATTATTGCTATCGGATTTGCAGTGGTTGTTTATTTTGTATTGATTTTAAAATTAGGAGCTGTCAATGAAG
This sequence comes from Lachnospiraceae bacterium, assembly GCA_017623295.1. Lineage (GTDB taxonomy): Bacteria > Bacillota > Clostridia > Lachnospirales > Lachnospiraceae > UBA3282. The sequence continues at coordinate 4,709 of JAGAPK010000036.1, forward strand.
CACAATTAAAGGCATTTCCGAAAGGAACTATGCTGGTGCAGATTGCTCATAAAATGCACTTGTTGAATGAGAATAAAACAGGAGAAACCAAAGTAGTTAAGAAGAAAAAGAAACGTAAAAAGAGAAGAAAAAAGAAAGTAGTGAAAAAGATCAAATAATAATATTTTTCCGTGCATAAAGAATTTGCCACGAGGCCATACTACCTTTGAGAATCTTTTTTAAATGATAATCAAAGTGATAATCAGGAGGTAGTGAAAGTGGCAAACTTATCAGAATTAGAATTACAGAACCTTCGTCATCTCATGGGCGGCTATGATGTGACACACTGCAAAATGAAAGAATATGCGGAATGCGCAACCGACACACAGGTAAAACAGTTCTTTGAAAAAGGAGCAAAATCCGCAATGCAGAACAAGCAGCAGTTAATGGACTTTTTGCAGTAATCGCAGTAGTGAATATGGGCGTTTAAGTTTGAACGTTAAAGATGGAAACGATGAAAATGGAGGTTATGTGAGATGCATATGGAAGAAAAGACAATGGTAGCAGATACCTTAAACGGAATCAATGGTGAATTAGTTCGTTTTGGGGAAATGATTCCGCAGACAGAAAACAAAGAGTTAAAGCAGACTTTGAAACAGTTCCGTAACGCTTGTGAACAGTCTCAGGAAGAACTGTATCAGCTTGCAAGAGAAAAATCCTATTATGTGCCAGCGGCTAAAGCAACACAGCAGGAAATTGATCATGTAAAATCTTTGTTTACCAGCAAAACAATTTAGTTCTGATGGTAAAATAAATTTGATAATGGAATAAAAATAAAACAAGAGGAAATCACAAGAGTCTGTTTTAATAATGGCATGTGAGTTCCTCTTTTTTTACTAAAATGATTTAAATTACGATAATTGTTCTAACCCGGAAATATCGGAATCTATCATCATGGAATAATTTGTATAATAGACAACAAATCCGGGTTTTGAGCCGTTTGGTTTTTTTACATTCTTTTTTTGCAGATAGTCAATTTCAACTTTCTCCTGCTCACGCCCTTTAGAGTAGTAAGCAGCCAGCTTTGCTGCTTCTTCAAAAGTGCGGTCAGGAAGTTCCTTGCCTTCCGATTTTACAACAACGTGGGAACCGGGAGTTCCTTTTGCGTGGAACCACCAGTCATTGCCGGTAGCGAACTTGAAAGTCAGTTCATCATTCTGATAGTTGTTTTTACCGACATACATATGAAAACCATCGGAACTGATATAGTGAAACGGTTTGCTTGTGATTTTTACTTTTTTTGTACCGCCTTTTCTGCGGATATAACCGCTTTCAATCAGTTCTTCCTTAATCTGGACAAGGTCTTCTTCCTGTAAAGCGATATCGAGAGCAGCGGAAATGGATTCCAGATGCTCAATTTCTTCTTTTACAGCAATAGTCAGTTCAGACAGGGCCTCATAAGTACGTTTTAATTTACCATACTTGTCAAAATATTTCTTGGCATTTTCGGATGGAGTAAGCGTTTCGTCCAGCGGAATCGTAATCATTTCATTTGTATAGTAATTTAATGCTTCCATTGATTTGGCACCGGGTTCTACATTATAACCGTAAGTATTCAGAAGTTCGCCATAAATACGATATTTTTCCCGCTTTTCCGTATCCTGCATCTGTTTTACCTGTAAGTCATATTTTTTTATATTACGTTCCAGAGCCGTCTGTACAATTTTGCGCAAATCGACGGATTTCTGGCGGATTCTGGTAATGATATTTTTTTCTTCATAATAATGTTCCAGAACTTCGCTGATGGTGTCAAAAACAACGGTTTCCTTATTAGAATATAATGTCAGCGGCAGGGCCGCAAATTCAATCGGATTTTTCTGGTCATAAATGATATTTGGTGCAAAAGTTCCGTTCTGGATTTTCTGCATCATATCATATAGGTTTACATAAATATTTTCTAAAGAAGATTTATCAAGTGCATTGGCAGGAATATCGCCATCCACTTTTGCAAGATAGCATATTTCCTGGGCTATAATCGGAGAAAGTCCAGTGTAAGAGCTATATATTGCCTTAAAAACAGGCATCGGTTTTTCTGCCATTTTTGCAAAAAATGACTCTTTTGTGGAAACAGATTCTTTTGTAACGGCATCATCCTCTGCAGAAGTTTGGTTATTCAATAGCGCAAGAGGATTCAATTTATCCTGTGTCTGCGGAATAAAATATTCTCTGCCCGGCAGAACCTCTCGAACGGAACTTACCAGACCGGAAATGTGTTTGATACTGTCAATAATCGTGTTTTCTTCGTTGCAGAAAATAATATTGCTGTGTTTTCCCATAATCTCAATAATCAGGGATTTTTCGCACAAGTCACCCATTTCGTTCAGATGTTCCATATGAATACGGATAATTCTTTCCAGACCGGGCTGTGTAATTTTTGTAATGCGTGCATTCTGTAAATGTTTTCGAAGCAACATACAGAAGCCGGGTGCTGTCATGGGACTTTGCTTATTTTTGTCGGTCAGATAGACAAGCGGCAGAGAAGCATCTGCAGAAAGCAACAGCCTGTACTGGGAACTGTTATTTTTGATTGTAAGGAGTAGTTCGTCAGACTCCGGCTGGGCGATTTTATAAATTCGTCCGCCGAGGATGTTATCATTTAATTCTTTTACAATATTTGCAATGGTAATACCATCAAAAGCCATAATTATGTCAACCTTTCTTGGCATGCTTTTTGCATGCTGCATTTTTATTGAATCGATTTATTCAATTTATTTTGCACTACGAGATAGATTTTACAATAACTTGAAGCTGTTTTCAATGAATCTTGACTAGAATGTGGGATTATTCTATAATAAAGTACGAATGCGCACAGTGGGATGAAGGGTTTGCTGCGACGTAATACATTAAGAGAAGAAGGTATAGTATGATTAAGAGCATGACTGGCTTCGGCAGATGTGAAGTTGCCGAGGGAGACCGTAAGATTACAGTAGAAATGAAATCCGTTAACCACAGATATCTGGACGTAAATATTAAGATGCCAAAGAAACTGAATTTCTTTGAAGCAGCAATTCGTAACGAATTGAAAAATTACATCCAGAGAGGTAAAGTAGATATTTTCATTACTTATGAAGATTTTACTGAATCCAATATCTGCGTGAAGTACAATAAGGAACTGGCTGCTGAATATATGAAATATTTAGGACAGATGGCTGAGGACTTTTCGCTGGATAACGATATCAGAGTATCCAGCTTGTCCAGATATCCGGAAGTATTAAGTATGGAAGAACAGACAATTGATGAAGAAGAACTTTGGCAGTTACTTGACAAAGCCATCAAAGGAGCCGCAGAAGGTTTCGTAGAAACAAGAATTAAAGAAGGCGAGAATTTACGCAACGACTTGGTTGCAAAACTGGATGGTATGTTAGAACATGTAGAATATATTACATCCCGTTCGCCGGAAATTATTGCAGAATACAAACAGAAATTAGAAGATAAAGTAAAAGAACTGTTGGATGATACAAAGGTTGATGAAAACAGACTTCTTATGGAAGTAACAATTTTTGCGGATAAAGTATGTGTAGATGAAGAACTGGTGCGTTTGAGAAGCCATATCGAAACAACGAGAGAAAATCTGATTCAGGGTGGCAGCATTGGGCGTAAACTGGATTTTATTGCACAGGAAATGAACCGTGAGGCAAATACTATTTTGTCCAAAGCAAATGATTTGGAAATTTCCAATCGTGCTATTGAACTGAAAACAGAAATTGAGAAAGTTCGTGAGCAGATTCAGAATATTGAATAAATAGAAAGCAGGAACGACCATTGGGTAAACTGATTCATATCGGATTCGGCAATGTTGTGAATACTGGTAAAATTGTAGCAATTGTAAGTCCGGATTCAGCACCGATTAAGCGTATGGTGCAGAAGGCAAAAGAAGAGGGCAGAGCGATTGATGCGACACAGGGGAGAAAGACCAAGGCAGTTCTGATTATGGAAAATAATCAGGTAGTTTTGTCGGCACTTCTTCCGGAAACCATTTCAAACAGAGCACAGACGGAAGGTGGGGATACAGATGAAACATAAAGGTATATTAATCGTGGTATCCGGTTTTTCCGGAGCCGGCAAGGGAACTTTAATGAAGAAACTGATACAGGAATATGACAATTATGCGTTGTCTATTTCTGCGACAACAAGAACTCCGAGACCGGGAGAGGAAGATGGCAGAGAATACTTTTTCTTAAACCGGAGTGCTTTTGAAGAGAAAATTGCAGAAAATGGTTTGATTGAATATGCATGCTACTGTGATAATTATTACGGAACTCCGCGAGATTATGTGGAGAAACAGTTAGAGGCAGGCAAAGATGTTATTCTGGAAATAGAAATACAAGGGGCTTTGAAAATCAAAGAGCAGTATCCGATGGCATTGTTATTGTTTGTTATGCCACCAAGTGCGCAGGAATTAGAACGCAGACTAATTGGCAGAGGTACAGAAACCCCGGATGTAGTCAAAAAACGTATGAACCGTGCGATTGAAGAAGCACAGGGAATTGAAAACTATGATTATATCGTAGTAAATGATGATTTGGATGAATGTGTAAAACAACTTCATGAAATCATTAAAGCAGCTCATAATACCCCATTAAGAAATGAGGAGTTTATAGAAAATATTAGAACTGAATTAGCAGTTCTTTCGAAAGGAGAAAAATAATGTTACATCCATCTTACACAGATTTAATGAAAGTAGTAAATAGCGAGGTTGAGGAAGGTGAAGAACCAGTAGTAAGTAGCCGTTATTCTATCGTTATGGCAACTTCCAAAAGAGCAAGACAGATTATTGCAGGTGATGAAGTGCTGGTAAATGATAAAGATAAAAAACCTTTATCTGTTGCAGTTGACGAATTGAATCAGGGTAAAATTAAAATCCTGTCAGATGAAGAGGAATAATGAACGATAAAATTTTATTTATTTCATTGGGATGCGATAAGAATCTGGTAGATTCGGAGATGATGCTTGGTCTTTTGTCTGAAAAGGGCTATGGCTTTACCGATGATGAAGCAGAAGCAGATATTGTTGTGGTAAATACCTGCTGTTTTATCAATGATGCCAAAGAGGAAAGTATTAACACAATTCTGGAAATGGCAGAGCTTCGTAAAAGCGGAGATATCAAGGCACTTATCGTAGCCGGCTGTCTTGCACAGCGTTATAAAGAAGAAATACAGGAAGAAATCCCGGAAGTAGATGCAATTATCGGTACAACTGCAATTGATGCGATTGTAGACACGTTGGATGAATTTTTCCGGGGAGAAAAAGAGAATCATTATAGAAATCTGGATGCAAAACCGTTAACAGACACAAAGAGAATTGTTACAACCGGTGGACATTATGCTTATTTGAAAATTGCTGAAGGCTGTAATAAGCATTGTACTTATTGTATTATCCCTAAGATACGAGGCAATTATCGAAGTGTACCGATGGAAAGTCTGGTAAAAGAAGCAGAAGTTTTAGCAGAAAATGGCGTAAAAGAACTGATTCTGGTTGCACAGGAAACAACGATTTACGGAACCGATTTATATGGAAAGAAAATGCTTCCGGAGTTGCTTCGTAGATTGTGCAAAATAGCAGGAATTTACTGGATTCGGATTTTATATTGTTACCCGGAAGAAATCGATGATGAGTTAATTCAGGTAATGAAGGAAGAAAAGAAAATCTGTCATTATCTGGATTTGCCGATACAGCACGGATGCGATACTATTTTAAAAAGAATGGGGCGCAGAACAAGTCGTCAGGAGTTGGAAGAAATTATTGGAAAACTTCGTAAGGAAATACCGGATATCTGTATCCGAACAACCTTAATTACTGGTTTCCCGGGAGAAACAGAAGAAGATCATGAAGAACTGATGTCTTTTGTAGACGAAATGGAATTTGACCGTCTTGGCGTTTTTACTTATTCACAGGAAGAAGATACACCGGCAGCTGCTATGCCGAATCAGATTCCAGAAGAAGTGAAAGCAGATCGTCAGGCGCAGCTTATGGAATTGCAGCAGGAAATTGCATTTGATGCAGCACAGTCTATGACAGGTAAAGTTATCTATGCCATGATTGAAGGTAAGGTTGCAGATGAAAATGCTTATGTAGCAAGAACTTATAAAGATGCACCGAATGTAGATGGTTTCCTATTTGTTAATACAGGCAAAGAACTGATGACCGGAGATTTTGTAAAGGTCAGAATTACCGGTTCTTATGAATATGATTTGATTGGAGAATTAGAAGATGAATTTACCCAATAAGCTGACTATGTTTCGAGTTATTTTGATTCCATTTTTTGTTGTTTTCATGTTATGTGAGATTACAACAGTAGATAAGTGGATTGCGTTAGCTATCTTTATTATTGCCAGTCTGACCGACTTATTGGATGGAAAGATTGCAAGAAAATATAATCTGGTTACCAATTTTGGAAAATTTATGGACCCATTAGCAGATAAACTGTTGGTTTGTTCTGCGCTGATTTGTCTGGTAGAGCTTGGTAAAATGCCGGCATGGATGGTTATTGTTATTATTGCCAGAGAATTTATTATCAGCGGATTCCGTTTAATTGCTTCCGATAATGGTGTTGTTATTGCTGCAAGCTATTGGGGCAAATTCAAAACAACATTCCAGATGATTATGATATGTTTGTTGATTGCAGATATTGCAGCAATCAGTATTTTAACAACAATTGTTATGTGGGTTGCTTTAGCCTTGACCGTAATTTCTCTTATTGATTATCTTGTGAAAAACAAGGATGTCATGAAAGATACAAAATAACAGAAAATCGGGTCAGGCATCAAAGGAGAAAACATGATTGTAGAAATTATTTCTGTTGGTACTGAAATCTTATTAGGTAATATTGTAAATACAAATGCCGCTTATCTTGCTGAAAAATGTGCGGGTTTAGGTTTATCCTGTTATTATCAGGATGTGGTTGGTGATAATGAGGAACGTTTGACAGATGTTTTAAAAACAGCATTGTCCAGAGCTGATATCCTTCTTTTATCCGGAGGACTTGGACCAACACAGGATGATTTGACGAAAGAAGTAACAGCGAAGGTACTTGGGAAAAATATGTATCTCCATGAGCCAAGCAAAGAAGCGATTGCTGCTTATTTTCAGAAAAAACGAATGGAAATTACCGATAATAACTGGAAACAGGCAATGGTGCCGGAAGGCTGTATTGTGATTGATAATCCAAACGGAACAGCACCTGGTATTATAATAGAAGAAAATGGCAAACATGTTGTGTTGATGCCGGGACCACCAAACGAAATGATTCCGATGTTTGAAAATGCGGTTATGCCGTACTTAAATACGTTAGAGCCCGGAATTATTTATTCTCAGACCATTAAAATCTGTGGTATTGGCGAAAGCAAAGCGGAATCTATGATTGAGGATTTGATTGATGCTCAGACGAATCCAACCATTGCGACTTATGCCAAAACCGGAGAAGTACATCTGCGTGTAACAGCCAAAGCAGAGGATGAAAAAGAAGCAAAGAAATTGTTAAAACCGGTTATAAAAGAGTTAAAAAGCCGATTTGGCAATCATATATATACAACACAGGAAGACGTTACCTTAGAAAAAGCAGTGGTTGATTTGCTGCTTGCGAATGATTTAACGGTAAGTACGGTAGAATCCTGTACCGGTGGTATGCTAGCCGCCAGACTGATTAATGTATCAGGTGTTTCGGAGGTTTTCAAAACAGGATACATTACTTATTCCAATAAATCCAAACGAAAAATTATTGGAGTGAAAAAGGCAATGCTGCAAAAATACGGAGCAGTCAGCCCGGAAGTCGCCAAGGAAATGGCAAAAGGCGGTGCTCTTTTTGCGAAATCAGATGTTGCAGTTGGTATTACCGGAATTGCAGGACCGGATGGAGGCTCTGATGAGAAACCGGTAGGACTTGTTTATATTGCGTGCAGCGTATGTGGACGTGTCAGCGTAAAAGAGTGTCATTTCAGCGGCAATCGTGCAAAAGTACGTGAGAGCAGTGTGGCAGCGGCCTTATCATTAATGAGAGAATCGATTCTTGCATATTATAGTGAAGTAACTTTTGGTTCCAAAAAGTCATAAATAATGTATAATGATAAAAATAATAAAACGTAAGAGGAGAATGAAAAAATGAGTGAGCAGGGACAATTTGATTTATGCCCTAAGTGCGGTGCTATTGCCAGGGATGGTGTGTGCCAGAGTTGTGGATATGAAATCCCAGGGGTAAAAGAAACATTGACACAGCAGAACGAGATGCAGGCTGAACAGCAGGTTGAAACAAATGAGCAACAGTTAACACCACAGGATGAAGTGAGCGATAATGCGGTATATTCTTCAAGTGATGTCTATCAGTCACAGAGTAGTCAGGATATTTATCAGACACCTGATACGAACAGTGAAATAAATGTTGATGGCGCAGCAAATGCAGAAGTTTCCACAAGTGCAGAACCAAGCATCATGGGAGGTCTTTTCTCTGGTGAACAGCAGACAGAGAATGCTAATAATGCATATTATGGAAGTTCTTATGTAGGAAATTCCTATGTGGGAAATCAGAATAATGCAAACCCATATAGCAATGCAAATCCGTCTAATAATGCATATGGTAATGGACAGTCTGTTAATAATCAGGCGAATAATAGTTCTTATACCAATCCATATGGAAATAATCCATATACAGGCAATAGTCAGTATGATGGAAATAACCAATATACAGGAAACAGTCAGTATAATGGAAATAACCAATATACAGGAAATAATCAGTATAATGGCGCACAGTATACCGGAAATAACGCATACGGCAATGGTCAATATGGAAATAATAATGCTTATGGCAATATGAATGGATATAATCAGTATGGTGCAAATCCCAATCCTTATAGCCCATATGCCGCACCACAGCAGAAGAAGCATACAGGCTTGATTATTGGTATTATCATTGGTGTAGTAGTACTTTTCTTTATTGCGCTTTTTGCATTGGTATATCATGCAGTTGATTCATATTCCGATGAGAAAAAAGCTACACACTATTCATATGACGATGAGAGGGAGAACGATGATTTCGATTATGATGACTTCGATTTTGATTATGATTACGATTATGATTATGATTACGATTATGA
>JAGAPK010000004.1 GCA_017623295.1 Lachnospiraceae bacterium
AGGAAAAGCTTTGCAGAATCTGATTGCGGGTGCAGCATTTAGCTTATATCCATCCGAATGGTATGAAAATTGTCCGTTCTCCGTTATGGAAACACAGTTGTATGGAACGCCGATGATTGCATCCAATCTCGGTGGTACACCGGAACTTTTGCAGGATGGTGTTGCCGGAGAGCTTTTTGAAGCAGGCAACGCGAAACTTTTGCAGGAGAAAATTACAAAGCTTTGGATGCAGCCAGAATTATGCCGGAAATATCAGGAAAACTGTAAAGATATAAAATTCGATACAATTGAGGAATATTGTGATAAAATAGTGAGGAAAGTTTATACAATGCGAAGCATCTGATTTTATCAATAAGAAAGGTGAAAACAAATGGCAAGAAGAACTTTGTACGGCACTGTCATCGTAACCTATCGGTGCAATGCCCGTTGTAATATGTGTGATTGCTTCCGTGATCCAACCAGACCGGAAGAAGAAATTACGTTAGAAGATATCAAGAAGCTGCCGGAGATGGCTTTTACCAACATTACCGGTGGGGAACCTTTTATCAGACAGGACATCCCTGAGATTGTCCGTGAACTGTATAAGAAATCTGACCGTATCGTTATTTCCACGAACGGCTATTTTACAGACAGAATCATTGCACTCTGTAAAGAGTTTCCAAAGGTTGGTATTCGTATCAGCATCGAAGGTTTGCAGGAGACAAATGATAAAATTCGCGGTATCCCGGATGGTTTCAACAGAGGTTATAATACGTTGAAAACTTTAGTAGAGATGGGACACCCGGATGTGGGATTTGGTATGACAGTTCAGGATATGAATTGCGAGGACTTAGTTCCGCTTTATAATATTGCGAATGATATGGGAATGGAATTTGCGACAGCAACCTTGCACAACTCTTTCTATTTCCGTAAGACAGATAACAAAATTGATGATAAATACAAGGTAGCACAGAACTTTGAGAAGCTGATTAACGAGTTGCTGAAGAGTAATTCTCCGAAAAAATGGTTCCGTGCCTACTTCAATCATGGATTAATTAACTATATCTATGGCAACAAGAGATTATTGCCTTGTGATATGTCTAAGAATGCCTTTTTCATCGACCCATTCTGTGATGTTATTCCATGCAACGGTATGGCGAAAAAAGCTGTTATGGGTAATTTGAGAGAACAGTCCTGGGAAGAATTATGGAATTCCAAACAGGCAGAAGAAGTGCGTAAGTGCACAAAGAACTGTGACAGAAATTGCTGGATGATTGGTAGTGCTTCTCCGGCAATGCACAAATATATCTGGGTACCCGGCTGGTGGGTTATCAAGCATAAATTCTTAAAGGGTGGAAAATACAGCCTGAAGGAGAATAAATTTATATGAGATTCTTGTATGTAGCACCCCGCTATCATACCAATCAGATGAGTATTATGAAAGGGCTGATAGAGCAGGGACATGAAGTTTGTTTTATCAGTCACTATCAGGCAGCAATTGAAGATTATTCCTATGTGAAGCCGATTGTACTTGGTTATTCACCTTTGTATCAGTTGATTGATTTTTTGTATGTGAAGGTAATACACCGCAAAGACCCGACGGCGATTGTATTTAAAATACAGCATGGTTTTCCACCGATGCATAAGCTTAAGAAACTGGTGAAAAGTTTTAAACCGGACGTTGTTATTTTACGGGAAAAATCCATGTATTCTATGGCGGCTTATCATATTTGTAAGAAAGCAGGTTATCCATGCATTTTGTATAATCAAAGTCCGATGTGGTCAGAACCGGAGAAAACGGATTTTGCACACAGAATGGTAAGTAAAATGTCGCCGAAGATGCGCATGACTCCGGTTATGGGAGTGCAGAGGTCCGGCACATCGATGAAGGAAACAGACTTTTTTATTCCTTTTGTAGCAGAGCCACAGAAAGCACCGGAAGAAAGAACTTATTTTGCAGATGGAAAAATTCATATTCTCTGTATCGGCAAATATGAAATACGGAAGCATCATCTGATGTTATTGGAAGTAGTAAAAAATTTAAAAGAAAAATATCCGTTACATCTGACGTTAATCGGAGAAGCGACGAATCATTTTCAAAAGGATTACTGCGCACAGGTAGAAGCATATGTGAAAGAACATCACATGGAAGCATATGTGGATGTAAAAAGAAATGTGCCTAGAAAAGAAATGGATAACGAATATGCGAAAGCGGATGTTTATGTGATTCCAAGTACGAAAGAAATGGCATCGGTTTCCCAGTTGGAGGCGATGAGCTTTGCCCTTCCGGTTATTTGCAGTGATAGTAATGGAACTGCATGTTATGTGGAAGATGGTATAACCGGCTATCAGTTTAAAGACTGTGACAAAGAAGACCTTGAGAAGAAATTAGACAAGCTGTTAGAGGATAAAGAAAAACTTCTTACTATGGGAGCCGCCGGTTATCAGGCAGTGGTAGAGAAGTACGGATTCAAACGGTATTTTGAGGGGATTATGGAAATACTGGGGAAGATGAAAGATGGAGAAGCAAAGAGTAGAGTGGATTGATATTTTCAAATTATTAGGAATTGTTGCGATTTTTTGTGGACACCTGGGAACGGAAACGGGAGGACTGCATGATTTTGTATTTATGTACCATGTTCCGTTATTCTTTTTTGCTTCGGGCATTTTTGCATATCAATTGGAAAAACTAAGTCTTGGACAGGCAGTTAAGAAAAAATTTACGCAGATTGTTTTGCCCTATTCATTTATTGTCGTTCTTACGATGATAATGATTATTCTGACAACAGAAGAAGATTTTTATACTTACTTACGTTATGGCAAACAATTTATTGCAGGAATTCGCAATCAGATGTATGCATCTTCTTTGTGGTTCTTTTCCTGTCTGTTTTGTATGAGTATTTTGTTTGACCTGTTAAGAAGAATTTTGAAAAAACGCAGTTTGCTTTTAATCGCTTCGATTGTTATATATTTTATCACAATATTTGTATTTCCAAACAGACCGGATCAGCAGCCGTCATGGATATTCAACATAGATTCTGCTTGTCATTATCTTATTTACTATGCAATTGGTCATATGTTTTATGAGAAGTTGACAGAGGAAAAAACAGAGGCATCTAAGAAGGAAAGACTTCTTTTATTGGTGGGTATCATTCTTCTGGCAGGATATGTGGTACTTGTTTATTTGCATAAAGATGTAATTGGAAAGTTCTTGTATCAGTCGATTCCGGGCATGGAATATGTCTATCCGGTTATAAGAGTTCTTTTGCTGATACTATTCAATATTATATTAGCTAAAATGTTAGTAGGAATCGGCAAATTGGGAGAAATCGGTTCCCAGACATTGTGGTTATGCGGTAACGAATTTATTGTAAAGAAGATTTTGAATGCACTGGCAGATATTTTAGGGGTTCAGATAAAGATAGCAAGTGCATTATCGGCAATTTTATATGCAATTGTTATGGTTTTTGTTATCATCAAAATATTGATGCCGATTGAGAAAAAATTATATCAGAGATTTGTAGAAATTTTGAGGTTAGAAAGTAATTTATGAAGCGAAAAATTAAGGACATATTAGCAGCAGTCACATATTTTCTTTATGAAAAGAAGATTCTGCATAATTCCATAAAAGTTCATTCTATCGATGAAACACTGGACGAACTTCTTCGTACCGAAAAAAGCATGGTACGTTTTGGTGACGGTGAAATCGTCATGATAAAAGGGAAAAATCTGATGTTGCAGCAGGCATCTCCTGAGATTGCAACAGGACTGGCATCTATTTTGGGATATCAGTATGATGATTTATTAGTAACCATTCCGGGAATTTTTGATACCTTATCGGACCACCGTAAAGAAAGCAAACAGTTCTGGATGGACCATTTGCTTTTCTGTCGAAAAACATATGAAACGTATTGCAATCCAAATCGTATTTATGGCACGACTTTTGTATCCAGATGCTATTATTATGCGGAGGATAGAAGTAATTGCGACAGATGGTTTGAAAAAGTAAAGAAGTTATGGGAGAATAAAGATGTCGTAGTAGTAGAAGGAACCAAAACCCATAACGGTGTCGGAAATGATTTATTAGATGGGGCAAAAAGTGTAGAACGTATTATTTGCCCGCCGAAGGATGCTTACGGCTCCATTGATAAAATTCTGGATGCATGTAAGCAGTATGACAAGGACAAATTATTTTTATTATCCGTTGGCGTTGCGGCGAAGTTTATTGCTCTGGAACTTTTCCAGCAAGGATATCGCGTACTCGATATCGGAAATATGGATTTGGAATATGAGTGGTTTGTCCGGGGCGTAGAGAAGAAGATTCCGCTGGAAAAGCATGATGTGGTTGGTATAGAAGCAAATCAGGCAGCAGGCTATAATGAATATCTGAAGCAGATAAAATGTTGGTTGTAGAAGTCAGTTGTAAGAAATTGCTTGTAGGAAAAGGATTTTATGATAGATAGTAAAGAAACTTTAAAACGATATCTGGAACAGGACAAGTTAGCACTTGGCAGACAAAAAGATAAGAAACCACGTTTCTATGGAGATGAAATCTGGAAATTCGAGATTTTGCTTCGGAAGGTGGAATATTATATCAACTGCAAGTCAGGATTCCCGGCATCCATTGTGCGGAAGTATTATAAGTTCCGTTTCCATAATCTGAGTGTGAAACTGGGATTTTCCATTCCGCCAAATGTATTCGAGGAAGGACTTGCAATTCCGCATTATGGCACGATAGTAGTGCATGCAAATGCGAAGATTGGCAAAAATTGCAGACTGCAAGAGGGTGTCAATATTGGTGCAACCAGCGGCAGCCATGATGCAGCTACGATAGGAGATAACTGTTTCTTTGGAAGTGGAGCCAAAGTTGTGGGAGCAGTAAAGATTGCAAGTGACGTGGCAGTTGGTGCCGGTGCGGTAGTAACCAAAGATATTACCGAACCGGGAACAACCTGGGCAGGAGTACCGGCAAAGAAAATAAGCGATAATGACTCCCATAGCAGCATGTGTGCAGACTTATTTCATTAAGGTTTTTGGTGAGATTTGAGAATTTTGGTAATCGTTTTAATAGAGGAGAATGAAAAATATGGCAAAAGAAGAAAATATCAGCTTGTTAAAAAAATTAGGCTATATTTTTAGTAAAAAAGATAAAAAGAAGATAGCGTTATTGCTGGTAGCAGTCGTCATCGGAAGTTTTTTGGAACTTTTGGGCGTTTCTGCATTTACACCATTTGTTAATATTATTATGAATCAGGATTCCATTCAAACTACATGGTATCTGAAGATGATATATGATGCATTTGGATTTCAAAATAATATGAGTTTCCTGGCATTTCTGGCAGGCTGTATTATTGTGGTTTATATTGTAAAAAATGTGTACTTAATTATTGAAAGAAGTTATATGTTCAAATTTTCTTATAATACACAGATGCGTTTGTCTACGAGATTGCTTCGGACTTATATGAAGGAGCCATATACCTTTCATTTAAATAAGAATACAGCAACTTTGCAGAGAAGCTTACAAGAGGATACGAGCCTTTTCATGCAGGTTATTTTGTATACTTTTGAGTTGGTGGCAGAAATTGCAACGTGCCTTGTGCTTGGTACATTTTTGCTGGTTGTCAGCAAATCCATTACGATTGTAATACTGGGACTCTTAGTATTATGCATTGGATTGTTTTATTATATTACAAAGAAATATGCGAGAAGACTTGGCGTGGAGAATCAGGAATATCGTGGCAAAATTTTCCAGTGGATGAATCAGTCGCTTGGTGGAATAAAAGAAATCAAGATTCTGGACAGAGAGAAATATTTCATTGATGAATATCAGGATTATTATACGAAATACGCCAAAGGATTGCGCGTAAGTCGTGTTATTTCCATCTTGCCAAAGTATATTGTGGAAGCTGTCTGTATGACAGGTCTGCTCCTTGCAATTATTATTAAAATGTTTTTTGGCGATGCAGATATTATTTATTATATCCCGCAGCTTGCCGTTTTTGCAGTGGCAGCTCTTCGACTGATGCCTAGTGTTGGTAAAATCAACGAGTACTTAACAAGCATTTTATATGCGCTTCCATCCGTAGATCTGGTTTATCACGATTTGGATGAAATTGCATCTTATGTGGAGCAGCAGGATAAAGAAGTAAAAGAAGCATGGAATCTGGAAGAAGAAATTCATGTACAGAAAGTAACATATGCTTATCCGGGCGTAGAAGAACCGGTTATCAAAGATGCTGATTTTATTGTGCCAAAAGGAAAAACAGTAGCCTTTATCGGTGCTTCCGGTGCAGGTAAGACAACTATGGTAGATATTATTCTGGGCTTATTGCAGCCGCAGTCCGGTAAGATTATGGCTGATGCCCTGAATGTTCATGAGAAACCCAAGACATTTCATTCTCAGGTGGGATATATTCCACAGGTTATTTATCTTTCTGATGATACAATTCGCAATAATATTGCCTTTGGTATCGAAGAAAAGGATATTGATGAAGCATCAGTAGTAGAAGCGGTGAAGAAAGCGCAGCTGACAGAATTTATTGATAGCCTTCCGAATGGACTGGATACGGTTGTAGGTGACAGGGGTGTCAGATTATCCGGCGGACAAAGACAACGTATTGGTATTGCCAGAGCACTTTATCACGATCCGGAGATTCTGGTGTTGGATGAAGCAACTTCTGCTTTGGATAATGATACAGAAGCAGCAGTTATGGAAGCAATTGAAAATTTACAGGGAACTAAGACTATGATTATTATTGCACATCGTCTGACAACGATTCGCAATGTAGATATTATTTACGAAGTAGGCGAAGGCAAGGTTGTAGAGAAGAACAAAGACGAAGTGTTTGGAGAATAGAGATATTACATGATGAAAATATCTGAAAAAATGCCTAAATTGAATAGAAAGCAAGGCGATGGATTGTTTTATCTTTCGTTGCTGATGCTGTCAGTGTTTGCGTTTCTTTTTCTGGGGGCAAACGGATATGTTATGTTTGATGATAGCGGCACATATGTAAATCTTACTGCCAACATGGAAGGAGTTATGCCGATATATCCCCTTTTTTTGCATGGTAATAAGTTGTTGTTTGGTGAAGCCTGTTATTTGTATGCGGTAGTGATAGAACAGGCATTGTTAGCAGCAGTTTGTATTATCCTGTTTGTCAGGATGTTAAGGAAGCATTTTGTGTTGAAATACTGGGAGGCTTATGTTTGCTTTTTCCTGGCGTTGTTACCTTTTACGACAGATATGCCATTGGCAATGACAACGCAAACAATTCTGACAGAAGGTATTGCGTATGCAGTATTTTATTTGTTTATGGCAGCTCTTTTGCAGGCAGTGTGGAATAAGAGTTGGAAATGGTTTGGCGCTTTATGTGGGATAACACTTATATTATCCTTGACAAGATCCCAGCTTCAGATTTTGTTTGGAGTTTGCGGTGTTATTTGCATTTATCTTGTAGCAACTTCCGGTCAAAACGATGGAAAGAAAAATAAGCTTTTTCTTCGATTGTGCCTTGGGCTGGCAGGCTGTGTGGTAGTTGGCCTTGTGGGCATTTTATTAACCTCACGCATCAGTAATGGATATCAGGCGATTATCAGAGAGATGCGAGAGCAGCAGGAAGCGTTACAAGAAGTACAGGAAGCGGAAACGATAGTAGAGCAATCAGAAGAAGTTGTGGAAGAAATTGCACAAAAAGAAGTGGAAGCAGATTCAGTGGATGGCAGAAAAAAACAGAAGCTTACCACAAGTCAGTATGTGACCTTAATTTTTTCTCGCGGAATGTATGAAGCGGATTATGGAGATTATAAGCTATTTGAAGATGAACAGATGCAGGAACTGTATTTGCGTTTATATAAGGTGGCAAATGAAAATCAATGCAACTACACTTATGCGACACCGGGACTCTGGATGTGGAAGGACATTGTCGGAGGTATTGGTTCGGTAGGAAAGGTTTGCTTCTACGAACAGAATAATTATTATAATGAAGAGCCAACGGGAATTATTTATGAAAAGGATTATTCGGCTATCCGAAACCAGAGACAGGTAGAAATCGGTTTGACCTTATTAAAAGAGCATTTTGGCAGATTTTTATATCATACGCTGATGTTACTGCCGCAAGCTTTTATTTCGACTGTATTTTTTCAGGTTGAAAAAATCTATCTGTTATGTCATTTGATTACGCTATTCCTATATTTGTCGGCTATATTGCTGACGATATGGGCGTATAAAGATAAAAAAGTGAAGAATGCGTATGGAGAAACGATGTGTGCGGTACTTGGAACGAATGTGGTTCTGGTTGTAGTGATATCACTGATTTTCTTCGGACAGCAAAGATATCTGGTATACAATTTCGGTATTTTTTACATTGCTTATTTTCTGCTTTTGCGACAGCTTTGGGAGCAGAGGCTGAAAGAAAAATTAAAGGGACGAAGTCATGAAAAATAAGGAAAATGCAAAAGTTCTGATTATTATTCCGGCTTACAATGAGTCGGCGAATATTGAACAGGTTATAAATTATCTGGTTTCACAGGCACCGGAAGTTGATTACATTATTGTCAACGACGGTTCTACGGATAATACTTTGAAAATATGTGAAGAGCAGCATTATCACTATTTGGATTTGCCAATCAACCTGGGAATTGGTGGTGCGGTGCAGGCAGGGTATGTTTATGCTTTGAAAAATGATTACGATATCGCTGTACAGATGGATGGCGATGGGCAGCATGATATTGCATATCTGGATGAAGTATTGAAACCGATTCTGTCAGAAGAAGCAGACATTGTAATTGGTTCCAGATTTTTGAAGAAGGAAGGATTTCAGTCTTCCCAAACACGCAGAATTGGCATCAAAATATTGAGTATGCTTATTAAATTGACAACAGGAAAAAAAGTTGTGGATGTCACAAGTGGTTATCGTGCAGTAAACAGGAAATTCATCGAAATATATGCGAAAGATTATCCTGCCGATTATCCGGAGCCTGAGGCAATTGTTACAGCTATTATGCATAGAGGCAAGGTAGTAGAAGTTCCGGTTAAGATGAAAGCCAGAGAAGGTGGGGAAAGTTCAATTACATTTCGTAAATCCATTTACTATATGATTAAAGTTACACTGGCGATTCTAGTTTGCCGTTTAAGCTATGGAGTCAGGAGGGCAAAAGGATGATTCCTTCTACGTTACGAATTACATTGATTGTTGCGGTGATATGCTATTTTATTATCATCTTATATCTTTTGAAAAAAAGAGCATTGAATCTGAAATACACATTATTGTGGCTGTTAGCAGGCGGCGTCATGGGAATTCTGGTTATTTTCCCGGACTTGTTGGTGCGTGTCATTCATATTTTTGGCATTCAGGATAATATGAATGGTCTTTTTATCATGTGTATCGCTTTCATGCTTATGATTTTGATGGCGCTTACATCAATTGCTTCCAGACAGAATATGAAAATCAGAGCGTTGGTACAGGAAATAGGAATTCTGGATAAAAGAATCCGGGAATTAGAAGCACATCCAGAGGAAAAACAAGAATAGAAGGAATAAAAAATGTCAGTTTTTGCAAATTTATATAAGTGGAAAAAGAATTTTTTTACCAAATTATATACTATGCAGGCACGCAGGACAGTGAAATCCTGTGGAGAAATTCTGCGAGTGAACGGAAAGTCTATACTGACTCCGAATACCAGTCTTGGCAACAATGTGCATTTCAATGGGATGTATATTACAGGAAATGGTAAGGTAACCATCGGAGAAGGTGCGATTATTCAGGCAGGCAGCGTTGTTACAAAGGATATTCCAAAATACGCTATCGCAGGCGGACATCCTGCGGTCTCTTTCAAATATCGTGATATACAGCATTATGAAGCGCTGAAGAAAGCTGAAAAATTTATGTAGGCAAAGGAAAACGTCTAAATGGAAATAGCAATTGATTTGTTGTGGCTTCGTCCAAGACAAGTAGGCGGAACGGAATTTTATATCAGAAATTTATTGGATGGTTTTTTGCAGTTGGAAAAACCGTTTCATTTTACGTTGCTTGTTTCGAAAGATAATCGGGAGACTTTCGAGCATTATACCAAGGACGAGAGAATCACGTTGTTAGAAGCAAATGTTGTTTCTGCGAATATTGCAAAAAGAATTTTGTGGCAGTTTTTCTGTCAGAATAGATTCCTTCGCAAACATGGTATTAAGAAGTGTTTCATTCCGGTATATTGCAGACCGCTTTTTAACGGTGGGATTACTTATATTAACACGATTCATGATTTACAAGCGGCACATTACCCTGAGTATCATCCATTTCACGAAATCGCTTATTCGAAGCTCTGCTGGTGGCTGGATGTGCATTTTTCCAAACATATTGTAGCAATTTCTGACTGGGTGCGGGAGGACATCATCAAGCACTGTCATATAAGCGAGGATAAGATTACAACCATCTATAATCCTATCGTAGTGAAGAAGGATGATGTTGTTTCTTTCGAAGAGTTACAAAAGAAATATAATATCGAAGACAAGAACTTTTATTATACACTTGCACAGATGATTCCTCATAAGAATCTGGATACGCTGATTAATGTGATGGAGTGTATAAAAAAGGAGCAGATAGATTTGCCAAGGAAACTTTTGATTTCCGGTGTTAATAGTGCTGCAAGACAGAAGGTAGAGCAGATTATCCGTGACAAAGGACTGGAAAAAGAAGTTATTTTGACCGGATTTGTGGAAAATGAAGAAAGAAATGCCCTTTATAAGCATTGCAGAGCATTTCTGTTTCCTAGTGTGTTTGAAGGCTTCGGAATGCCGCCCATTGAGGCAATGTTATTTGGCAGTGTTGTAATAACAACCGATAGAACCTGTATTCCGGAGGTGACACAGAATAAGGCGAATTATGTGTCTGATCCATATGATCCATATGCGTGGATTGAAGTAATGAAGAATCCGGTAGATCGTATCGGAGAATTTGATTTTCAGGTGTACGATCAGATGCAGTTGACAAGGAAATATTATCAGCTGTTGGAAAATTATTTGGATTAAGTGTTGATCGAGATTTGATGTAAAATGAAAATAGCAATTATTTTAGTAAATTACAATGGAAAAAAATATAATGAAGCCTGTATTGATTCTATTCTACAGAGTCAGGATACTTACGATAAATATATCCTATTCGTGGATAATGCTTCAGCAGATGATTCCGTTGCCATATTGGAGAAAAAATATGGTTTAAACGGTCAGGCGAAAGCGATTGGAGATTATACATGGTTAGAGATTCTGAAGCTAGACGGCAATTATGGTTTTGCCGTTGCGAATAATCGGGGAATTGACCGGGCGAAACAGTTACAGACAGATTATGTTTTGCTGTTAAATAATGATACAGAAATAGCACCGGATATGATACAACAGTTGGTAGCATGTGCAGACAAACATTCGGGTAGTATGATTATTCCGAAAATTTATTATAGTGATGACAGAAAACGTATCTGGTCAGCCGGAGGCAGTGTTTCTGGTATTGTGAGCAAAGTCAGTCATGATGGGTTGGACCAAATCGATAACGGACAGTTTGAGGAGGAGAAAGAAACGCAGTTTGCAACAGGATGTTGTCTCTTGCTTCCCATGTCAGTGATTGAGAAGGCTGGTGTATTGGATGAACGTTTTTTCCTGTACTATGAGGACACGGAATATAGCTTCCGTTTACGCAAGCAGGGTGTTACAATTTATTATTGTCCGAAAGCCTATATGTACCATAAAGTAGGAGCCAGTTCCAAGGGAGCGGATAGTCCGCTTTGCGCCTACTATATTTCCAGAAATTGGCTGCTATGTAACAGAGAGCATTTAGGAAAAAGATATTCACTTTTTTTGTTATATTATATAGTAAATCGAACATCCTGCTGCCTGCTTTGGATTTTGCAGGGCAAGCCACAGCTTGCCAAAGCAGCAATCAGAGGCATCGGAGATTATTGTCACCGTAAATTTGGCAAAACGGAGTATTATGGATGAATATTTTATTTTTTGCGCATGAAAGCCGGATGGGAGGAGCAAATCTTTCCCTGCTTGGGATGATAGATGAACTGCATCAGAAGCATAATATTTATGTAGTAGTTCCGATTAAAAAAGGTTTTCTTGTAGACGAGTTGAAAAAAAGAGAAATTCCCGTACTTTACCGTCATTCTTTCTGGTGGATGCTTGCACCGGAAAGTTCAGCGTTTAAAACATCAATCAAGAAAATGCTATATAAGCTACTTTGCCTTAACAATTATCGTTGTGCCCGTAGCTTGAAGAAGTATGTAGAGAAATGGAAGATTGATGTGATTCATACCAATTCCGGTGTTATTAATACAGGAGGAATTTTATCAGAAATGACAGGTGTGTCACATGTTTGGCATCTGCGGGAATTTGGGCAGGAAGATTTTGGATTTTTTTCGGTATGCAATTATGATAAGTTGTGTCACTTTATCGATAGTCATAGCACGAAGATTATAGCCATTTCACAGGCGATAGCGGAAAAATTTGAGAAGCTTGTAACCAAGGAGAAGCTGCAGGTAGTTTACAATGGTGTAAGCGAAGCCAATATATTGTATAAAACGGAAGTGAAGGATAGCCGAAGCCGAATTGAGTTTCTGATGAGCGGAAGAATCAGTGTAGAGAAAGGTCAGGAAGAAGCCATTCGTGCAGTTGCGCTTCTGGTAAAAAAAGGGTATCGGAATCTGCATCTTTCCGTTGCCGGACCGGGAGAAAGTGCGGTACTTGAGAAATTGATTGCAGAAGAAAACTTGCAGGAATATGTTTCTATGCTTGGATTTATTGAAAATATGCCTTATCTGCGAAAAAATATGGATGTGGAACTGGTTTGTTCCGTATGTGAAGGGTTTGGCAGAGTGACCGCGGAAGCTATGATGAGTTCCAATCCGGTCATTGGTTCTAACACAGGCGGTACCCCGGAATTGATCAGAGATGGAGAAAATGGTTATCTGTATGAGAAGGGCAATGTAGAAGAATTGGCACAGAAGATGGAGATTTTCTTGAAAAATCCAGAAAAGATAAGATTTATGGGGAATGTTGCATATACAGACAGCAACAGTAAGTTTACCAGAAAACGGAATGCACAGGAAATAATGGCAATTTACAAAGAATTGATTATGGAGTCTTAAAATGGAAGATATCATATTATTAGGATTTGGTGGACATGCGAAGAGCGTTATAGATTGTATTGAACGGCAAGGGAAATATCATATTGTCGGGTTCCTTGATAAAGAGAGTAGGAGTGATGTTTCCTATAAAGGGTATCACGTTATTGGCGAAGATGATGACCTAGAGAAATTATATCAACAGGGACTACGACATGCCTTTGTAACAATAGGATTTTTGGGAGGGTCTACAGTTAGAAATTCTATTTATGATGAATTGAAGAGAATTGGATATCAACTACCCAATATTGTGGATCCCTCTGCTGTAATAGCAGAGGATGTGGTGCTTGGAGAAGGAAATTTTATTGGAAAACTTGCAATGGTGAATGCCGATGCAAAGCTTGGAAATATGTGTATTATTAATAGTGGAGCACTGGTGGAGCATGAATGTTGCGTAGAAGATTTCACACATGTAGCAGTAAAAGCGGTTTTATGTGGTAATGTGAAAGTTGGCAGTAATACGCTAATCGGTGCAGGTGCAACAGTGATTCAGGGAATTACGATAGGTAATAAATGCATTGTTGCTGCGGGAACCACTGTTAGAAAAAATTTGGAAGATGGAAGAATTGTGTGTGAAAAACGATATAGATAGTAAGGAGTCATATGGATAAAGTATTTATTATTGCAGAAGCAGGGGTAAACCATAACGGAAATATTGATATTGCAAGAAAAATGATAGATGTAGCTGTCGAAGCGGGAGCAGATGCGGTAAAGTTTCAGACATTTAAGGCAGAGAACATTGTATGCCAGAATGCTCAAAAGGCTGAATATCAGTTGAATAATACAAAACGGGATGAATCTCAGTTTGATATGTTGAAAAAATTGGAATTGACGGAAGAAATGCATGTGCTGTTGATGAAATATTGTCAAGAGAAAAACATTCAATTTCTTTCTACACCGTTTGATATGGACAGTATTTCGCTTTTAGAGCAGATAGGAATGCAGACATATAAAATTCCTTCTGGAGAGATTACGAATTATCCGTATTTGTGCAAGATAGGAAGTTTGCATAAAAAGGTAATTTTATCAACAGGTATGTGTGAGTTGGATGAGGTAAAACAGGCAGTTGCTGTTCTAGAAGAACATGGAACAACGGATATTTCTTTGCTGCATTGTAATACAGAATATCCGACTCCAATGCAGGATGTGAATTTGAAGGCAATGTATACTTTAAAAGAAGAAATGAATTTGCCAATTGGTTATTCAGATCATACGCTTGGAATCGAGGTACCGATAGCAGCAGTTGCTATGGGAGCAACAGTGATTGAAAAACATTTTACTTTGGATAAAACGATGGAAGGCCCGGATCACAAGGCAAGTCTGGAACCGGAAGAACTAAAAGATATGGTGTGCGCAATTCGCAATATTGAGAAAGCTTTGGGAAACGGAGTAAAGAAACCAACAGATTCGGAATGTAAGAATCGTGATGTTGCAAGGAAGAGTATTGTGGCAAAGAGAAACATTACGAAAGGTGAAATTTTTTCTGAGAATAATTTAACTGTGAAAAGACCGGGTAATGGGATTTCTCCGATGTGTTGGAAGGATGTTCTTGGTAGAAATGCAAATCGTGACTATAAACAGGATGAATTGATTGATATTAATTTAGATTAAGAAGGAAGAAGTAAGATGACATGAAGCAGATATGTGTGTTAACCGCAACAAGAGCCGAATATGGACTTCTGAAAAATTTAATAGAGAAACTGCAACAGGAGCTGGAATTCTGTGTCAATGTGGTTGTTACCGGTATGCATTTAGATAAAGCATTTGGCGAGACATATAGAGAAATAGAACAGGATAATATTCCTATTTATGCCAAGATACCGATTTTGTCTGAACAGGATGGGGCAGTTGGAGTGTCCGAAACAATGGCAAATGCGATTGTGAAATTCGGACATTTTTTTGCAGAAAAAAAACAGGACTTGCTGATTGTTCTAGGCGATCGTTATGAAACAATGGCAGTGTGCATAGCAGCCATGAATGCACAAATACCGATTGCGCATATTCATGGTGGCGAGGTAACAGAGGGTGCTATTGATGATGCAATACGACACAGTATTACCAAAATGAGTTATCTTCATTTCACAAGTACAGAATCCTATCGTCAAAGGGTTATACAGTTGGGGGAAGAACCGGAGAGAGTATTTTGTGTGGGAGCCCTGAGTGTTGAAAATATTCTGAATCAGAAATTGATGGAGAAAAAGGAATTGGAAGAATCCTTACATTTTTCACTGGGAGAAAAATATTGTCTCGTTACATTCCATCCGGTTACGCTGGAAAATAGTACAGAATTAGAACAGATTGGGGAACTTTTGCAAGCAATTGATGAGATGTCAGAATATCATTATATTATTACTAAAGCAAATGCAGATGCGGGCGGAAGATTGATAAATGAGCATTTGGAAGAATATGCCAGGGTGCGAGGCGATAGAGTTTATTTAACAGAATCACTGGGAAGGCTCCGTTATTTATCGGCTATGAAGCATTGCTCTATGGTTATTGGAAACTCTTCCAGTGGTATTTTGGAAGCTCCTGTGATGAGAGTGCCGACTATCAATATAGGGGACAGACAAAGAGGAAGAATACAGGCAGACAGTGTTTTAAATTGTGAGCCACAATGTGATGCTATTAAAGCCACAATGAAAAAAGCGGAAGATAATACGTTTTTAGATGCAATCCAAACTCAGAGTATACCTTATGGAAATGGAGATACTTCTGCGCAGATAGTGAAAACAATAAAGGACATATTATTGACACATAATGTTGTGTTAAAAAAGAAATTTTACGATGTGGAGTTTTGATATGAGAAATATAGCGATTATACCGGCAAGAAGTGGTTCAAAAGGGTTAAAAGATAAAAATATAAAGGAATTATGTGGTAAACCTCTTTTGGCGTATTCCATTGCAACTGCCAAAGAAAGCGGTGTATTTGAACATATTATGGTATCAACTGATTCAGAAGTATATGCTTCTATTGCTCAGAAATGGGGAGCAGAAGTTCCTTTTTTGAGAAGCGAAGCAACATCTTCTGATACGGCTAGTACATGGGATACGGTGAAGGAAGTACTGGATAATTATGCATTAATAGGAGAGAAATTTGATTCTGTGTGTGTATTACAACCGACTTCACCACTTCGGACAGCGAAGGATATTGTATCAGGGTATGAATTGTTTCATCAAAAAAAGGCGAATGCCGTTGTTGCAGTTTGTGAGATGGAACATTCTCCGCTATTTTCCAATACCTTGCCGGAAGATTGTTGTATGGATCAGTTTATTTCACAAGAATATTTCGCAACACCGAGACAGTCACTTCCGGTTTATTACCGGATTAACGGAGCGTTGTATATTGTCAAAGAGAGTTATTTGAGAAAGATGGATAATTTATATCAGCGTAAATGTTATGCCTATGTTATGCCGAGAGAATCTTCTATTGATATTGATACAGAATATGATTTCATGATGACGGAGCTTATTTTAGGAAGATCAGTAAATAAGAATAAAAACTTTTCGCAATAATAAAGGAATTGTAGGTTTTATATTTATAGTGAATCTTTTCTTTAAATATTTGCCCCATTCTTCACTGTGACAGCCTTAATAATTATTTTGAGGGACTTTCACTGGAATGTCTGGCAGAGATTCGCAGAAAAATGATAAAAAATCTGATAGGGATGAAAAGTGTTTTTATTTTTGAAAGACATAAAAACCAAAAAATAAGTTTTTTAATGAAGTTTATTCTGAATCGTTGGGAGAAAGACGGGCGAATCTTGTCTTTTCAAAGTAAGTTTGCTATACTAAATCTGTATATTTTTTATAGAATTGAGAGGCTATAAAAGCGGCAGTATGAATGACATTGATTATTTATTGCAGATTGAAAATAAGTACGGATTGCTTTATGACAAAATAGATGATTTTTCTTATTGGGTGTTTTTCAGACATGATATCATGTGGAGGTTGCTGAAAAGAAAAAATGCCTATGGGGAAGCACACAATCTGAGAAATGTTTCAAGAGCTAAGAAAATAAAATTGCGCATGAAAATGATAAAATATGCACTTTTTTATCACCATGTCAATATTAGAAATGTTGATGCCCTTATTTTGAATCATGAGCGAAGAGTTTGGAATGAAGATCATTATGAGTGTATATATACTGATGATATAGCAAAACAGTTTGATAGGGCAGTTGTACTGGAACGCCCCTATCAGCAGAGTCATTTTAGGCCAGTTGATACAAAAAATCTTGTATATACTGATTGGATAGAAGTAATGGCAACGGCAAAACTGTATTTCAATAAATTTATTGCTAAAAAAAAATATATACAGATAAAAGAACAGGTGAAAACTAAAATACAGGTAGCATGCGATGAATTGAGTGAAATGATGCATGTGTCTTATGATTTGGATTCATTCGCGGGACTTATAGCAGACGGGTATTTTTTATATCACAAAAAGAAAAAAATGTTTGCAAAGCTTATAGAACGTTATCAACCTAAAGTGATATTAGAAGTAGTTTCATATAATATGGATTGTATGATTGTGAATGAATTGGCAGAGAATTTTAAAATTCCAACAATTGAGTTACAGCATGGGGCAACAGGAAGAGAACACCTCGCTTATAATTATCCGGATGGAGTTTTTATTAGACAATTTCCGCAATATTATTTTTCTTTTTCGCAGTTTTGGTGTGAGGAAGCAAGATATCCAATACCATTGGAACAAAGAAAAAATGTAGGCTTTCCACATATTGAGAAAAAAATGGATGAAAAAGTGGGGATTTCACAAGAAAAAAATAAAGTAATACTTTTCATTTCGCAAGGTCCAATAGGAGAAGTACTTTCCAATCTTGCAGTAGAGTTAAATAAACGCATAAATAGAGAAGAGTATAAAATAATCTATAAGCTTCATCCGGGTGAATATACAGGTTGGAGAGAACGATATATGAATCTAGCAAATTCGGACATAGAGGTTGTGGATAGTAATAAAGTTGATTTATACGAATTGTTTGCAATTAGTAATTTTCAGGTTGGTGGATATGGTTCAACGGCTATTTTTGAAGGATTATATTTTGGATTGATAACTTGTATTTATGAAAAAGGAGCGGTGGAGTATCTGCAATCGCTGTGTAGAAAAGGAATAGCACTGCCATTTCAGAATGTAGAAGAGTTGTATAAATTAATACAGGAGAATCCGAAAAAAGAGAAACAAAATGAAAATTTTTGGACTCGAGGTGCATTACAGAACATTATGCGGGAAATTCAAATGATAGTAGGTTGATATGGAGCAGAAAATGATAGAAATTCAGAATTATATTGTACAGGAAAATGTAACTGCGTTTGAGGCAATGAAACATATTGATTCCGGTGCAAGAGGAATTGTATTTGTATGTCGTGGGATGAAGTTGTGTGCAGTGGTAACAGATGGAGATATTAGAAGATATATTCTTCAGGGAGGTGATTTATCACAACCTGTTATCAAGATTGCATCTTTAAATCCTGTATATCTGACAAGCGAGAATGAACTACAGGCTGCAGATTTAATGCAACAGAAGTCAATTACTGCAGTGCCGATTGTGAACTCCAAGAAAGAAATCGTAGATATTAGATTTTGGAGAGAAGTAATTCAGAGTAAAAAAGAGGAGAAAAAATGTCTTGATATTCCGCTGGTAATTATGGCAGGCGGAAAAGGAACAAGATTAAAGCCATATACGGATATTCTCCCAAAACCACTGATTCCGGTAGGGGACAAAACAATCACCGAACATATTATGGATCGTTTTGCTGAATATCAATGTAATCATGTTACAATGATTGTAAATTATAAAAAAGATTTTATAAAAGCCTATTTTGCAGAAAATGAAATAAAACGAAATATTACCTTTTTGGAAGAACAGGATTATCTAGGAACAGGTGGAGGTCTAAGACTGTTATCCGGTTTGGTGGAAGGTACTTTTTTCATGTCAAATTGTGATATTTTGATAGAAGCAGATTATGCAGATATTTTGGAGTACCATAAGAAGAGTGGAAATATTCTAACAATGATTTGTGTGAAGAAGAGAATTGAGATACCATATGGAACGGTTCAATTGAATGAAGAAAATCAGATTGTTGGTTTAAAAGAAAAACCGGGATTTGACTACCTGATAAATACTGGTTTTTATGTGATAGAACCGGAATTTATCGAATGTATTCCGAAGGATACGTTTGTTCATATTACGGATGTAATTGAAAAATCCATCGCCGATGGAAACAGAATCGGTAGCTATATAATTGAAGATGATGCATGGATGGATATGGGGCAGTTGGACGAGTTAGAGAAAATGAAAGAAAAAATGGGCATTATATAAAGATGTTAGGAGAATAAAATGGGGAAAAAAGTGTTAGTGACTGGTTCTGATGGTTTTATCGGAAGCCATTTGACAGAAGAATTAGTAAAAAAAGGGTATGAAGTAAAGGCTTTTACTTATTACAATTCTTTTAACAACTGGGGATGGCTGGACACCTTACCGGAAGATATTATGAAGCATGTTGAAATTTTCAGCGGTGATATCAGAGACCCAAATGGTGTGCGTACAGCGATGAAAGGTGTGGATGAAGTATTTCATCTGGCGGCTTTGATTGCGATTCCTTTCAGTTATCATTCTCCGGATTCTTATGTTGATACAAACATTAAAGGAACTTTGAATGTTTTACAGGCAGCAAGGGATTTGGAAACTTCCAGAATTCTGATTACCTCTACTTCTGAGGTTTATGGTACCGCACAATATGTGCCAATTGATGAGAAGCATCCTTACCAGGGGCAGTCACCTTATTCGGCGACCAAAATTGGTGCGGACAGGCTGGCAGAAAGTTTTTATAGAAGCTTTGATTTGCCGATTTCTATTGTTCGACCATTTAATACTTATGGCCCGAGACAGTCTGCAAGAGCAGTTATTCCAACGATTATTACGCAGCTTCTTGCCGGTAAAGAGGAAATTAAACTTGGTTCATTAACGCCAACAAGAGATTTTAATTATGTAAAAGATACAGCAAATGGCTTTATTGCGATTGCCCAGTCGGATAAAACAATCGGACAGGAAATTAACATTGCGACGAAAAGGGAAATATCCATTGGAGATTTAGCCAACGAGATTATTTCTCAGATTAATCCAAATGCCAAGATTGTCTGCGACGATGTGAGACTTCGTCCTGAGAAGAGTGAAGTAAACAGATTGCTTGGTGATAATACAAAGATTATGCAGCTTACGGATTGGAAAATGCAGTATACGTTCGAAGAAGGTATTGCAGAAACGATTGCATGGATTAGAAATAATCTGGATCAATATAAAGTAGACTGTTATAACGTATAATATGGAGAGGAAAACCAATGAAAATAATAGCAATAATACCAGCTCGTGGTGGGTCTAAGGGTATTCCGAGAAAGAATGTAAGATTTTTAAATGGAAAGCCATTAATTGCATACGCTATTTTTAATGCGTTGGAATCAAAATATATTACAGATGTTCTTGTCAGTACAGATGATGAGGAAATTGCGGATATTTCAGCTTTATATGGGGCAAAAGTTATCAAAAGACCGGAAAGCTTGGGAGCAGATGCTGTTACCTTAGATCCGGTTATTTATCATGCCGTACAGGTATATGAAGAAGAAAATGGTAAAGTAGAACTTGTGATTACCATGCAGCCTACTTCCCCACTTATGAAAACAGAAACTTTAGATGCGGCTATTGAACGTTTTATCAATACGAAAGTAGATACCATGCTCAGTGCAGTAAACAAACCACATCTTGCATGGGGACAGGCAGATGGAAAATTTGTACCGTTATACGAAGAACGATTGAATAGGCAATATCTTCCAAAACATATGATGGAGACAGGTGCATTTGTGATTACAAAACGGGAGTTTGTAACGGAAAAATCCCGTTTTGGACAGATAATCGATTTGTTTGAAGTGCCGGAATCTGAATCGGTGGATATTGATGATTTTTCCGATTGGACTATTTGTGAAATGCAGCTTCGCAGAAAGAAAATTGTGATTCGTACGGAAGGTTATCCTAAGATTGGTCTTGGACATGTTTACCGGAGTATTCTTTTGAATGCAAACCTAATGGAGCATGATGTACTTATTGTGCTGTCTGAGAAATCACAGCTTGGTATTCAGAAAGTTAAAGAACGTTTTCTGAAGCATAAAGTTGTGAAGGATGAGGATGATTTTATAAAACTATTAGAAGAATTAAAACCGGATATTTTAATCAATGATATTCTGGATACAACAGAAGAATATATTAACAAGGTAAAACCTCATGTGGGCAGAGTGGTAAACTTTGAAGATATGGGAGAAGGAAGTGCACATGCAGATGCTGTCATCAATGCTCTTTACGAGAAAAGTCTTTCCGGTGAAAACTATTATTGGGGATATAAATATTATTGCCTGAGAGAAGAATTTCTGCTTGTAAAACCGAAGGAATTTTCTTCAAAAGTAAAAAATGTATTAATTGTATTTGGTGGAACGGATCAGTCCGGATATACAGAGAAGGTACTGAACGTTATTAAGTCCATACCGGTAGAAGAAGATATTGTATATCAGTTTGTGCTGGGACTTGGCTTTGACCGGGATGAAGAATTTATGAAAATGGTAAGCGAATGCGAGCAGGACATTCGTGTTATTAAAGATGTGCAGATGATGTCCAAATATATGGCAGAAGCCGATATTGCAATTTCTTCTCAAGGAAGAACTATCTATGAATTGGCAACTATGAAAGTACCAACCATTATTATGGCGCAGAATGAGAGAGAAAAGACACATGAATTCGGTTATTTGAAGAATGGCTTTATCAATCTGGGTAACGGAAGCGATGTGGAAGAAGAAACCTTACGGGAGACTTTACTTTGGCTGATACATACGCCACAGGTCAGAGAGCAGATGCATAACAGTATGGGAAGATTGTCTTTGACAAATGGTGTTGAACGAGTAAAG
The DNA here is from genome assembly GCA_017623295.1 of Lachnospiraceae bacterium. Lineage (GTDB taxonomy): Bacteria > Bacillota > Clostridia > Lachnospirales > Lachnospiraceae > UBA3282. The sequence continues at coordinate 22,114 of JAGAPK010000004.1, forward strand.
AATGTCATTTTAAGTATTGATAAATAGCGGATAGTGTGGGAATGCGGCGCAAATGATAGCGCGGAAATGAGGAACAGGATGAACGGTCATGATATGATGGCACTTGCGACCAGAATTTTTCCGATATGTAGAAGTATTACCGGAAACGGTGTCAGAGAAACACTGAAGATTTTACAGGAATATTGCAGTGAATTGAAAATACAGGAAGTACCATGTGGTACACAGGTATTTGACTGGACAATTCCGGATGAGTGGAATATTACAGAAGCGTATATTGAGACAGAAACTGGAGAGAGAGTCATTGACTTTGCTCAGAACAATCTTCATGTGGTAGGTTATTCGCTTTCAATGGATGAATGGATGGAATTGGAAGAATTGAAGCAATATATTCATACCTTGCCGGAACAGCCGAAACTGATACCTTATGTGACATCCTATTACAGACCGCGTTCAGGTTTTTGTATGTCACAGGAAATGTTGGATAGTATGAAACCGGGAAAATATCATGCTGTTATCAGAAGCAACCTGAATCCGCAAGGAAGTTTGACTTATGGGGAAATTTTGATTCCTGGTACGATAGAACCGGAGAAAGAAATTTTCCTTTCTTCTTATGTCTGTCATCCGTCTATGGCAAACAACGAATGTTCCGGTCCATGTGTATTAACGGCATTGGCAGATTATATTCAGAAAATACCGAATAGGCGATATAGTTATCGACTGATATTGATTCCGGAAACAATAGGTGCAATTACCTATCTGAGTAGAAATCTTGAACAGATGAAAAAACGTGTCATTGCAGGGTTCAACTTAACCTGTGTCGGAGATGATATGCAATATACGATTGTTCATTCCCGATATGCGGATACATTGGCAGATAAAGTGTTGTTGAATGTTTTGCAATATAGAGAAAATGGATTTAAGGAATGTTCTTATTTGGAGAGAGGTTCCGACGAAAGACAGTATTGCTTCCCAGGTGTCGATATTCCGCTTTGCACATTCAGCAGAACAAAGTTTTATGATTATCCCGAATATCATACATCAGGTGATGACTTGAACCTGATTTCAGCCGAAGGGTTGCAGGGTGCTTTTGATGTTATAACAGAATGTATTCAAATATTGGAATATAATGATTACTATCACATTGATTGTCTGTGTGAACCTCAGCTTGGTAAAAGAGGTCTATATCCTACTGTCAGCAAAAAGGGTGTCTACGATGAAGTGCGTAAATTACAGGATTTTATCTTGTATGCAGATGGTAAAAATGATTTAATTGATATCAGTAATATCATTCATTATCCGGCAATCAAACTGATTGATATGGTAAAGACATTGACAGAGAACCGGTTACTGAGAAAGGAAAAAAAGCAAGATGAATAAACCATATATTATCGCTGAAATTGGTGTTAATTTTTACGATACAGCAAGAGAATTGAATATTACTCCGTTAGAAGCAGCTAAGAAGTATATTTATGAGGCAAAGCAGGCGGGCATTGATGCAGTTAAATTCCAGTCTTATAAGGCAGATACAATTGTTTCTAAAAATTCACCGGCTTACTGGGATACAACGAAAGAACCAACTAAGACCCAGCATGAATTATTTTTGAAATTTGACCATTTCAATGCAGCAGAATATGGTCAGCTTTGCAAGTACAGCAAAGAACTTGGAATCGATTTTATGTCCACACCATTTGACTATGCTTCTGCAGATTACCTTGCAGATATGGTGGACATTTTTAAGATTTCTTCTTCCGATCTGACAAATCATCCTTTTTTGCGCTATATTGCGGCTAAGGGCAAACCGATTTATTTATCTGTCGGAGCATCTTATCTTTCTGAGGTAGAAGAAGCAGTTCGTGTACTGGAATCTGCCGATTGCAAGGAAATTTGTTTATTACACTGTGTACTTTCTTATCCTTGTAAAAATGAAGATGCTAATTTGAATATGATTAAAACACTGAAAAAGGTGTTCCCTGAGTTCAAGATCGGATACAGCGACCACACATTACCGGACGAAACAATGACAATCTTAACAACAGCATATTTATATGGTGCCGAAGTAATTGAAAAGCATTTTACTTTGGACAAGACATTACAGGGAAATGATCATTATCACGCAGGTGACCCGGAAGACTTTGCGAGAGCAATACGTAATTTCGATTTGATTACCAAAATCAGTGGACAGGAGAAAAAAGAAGTTCTTCCTTGCGAAATGATTCCAAGAAGAGAAGCAAGACGTTCACTTGTTTTGACAAGAGACATGAAAAAGGGAGAAGTGATAACGGAAAAAGATTTGATAGCAAAACGTCCGGGAACCGGTATTTCTCCAAAAGATATTAAAATTGTAATCGGAAGAACGATTCTTTGTGATGCAGCAGAAGATACGATACTTACCTGGGAAATGGTTTAGGAGGAAGATGAATGACTAACCTGTTCTTAGTGGGAGTGATGGAAAAATCCCTCAATAGAGAAATGATTCAGAAAGCATTATCTGGAATCGAAACAGACCATGTTTATATGATTGTAAACGAAAAAAGTGAACTGTATTACTATCAAGACTTGGGAACCTGTTATTTGAGAGAAGATATTGTCAAAGGTATTTACACGGATGAACAATTAGATTTAGCAGACTGTGTTCCATTAGAGGATGCTGTTTTTGACTATATGAGTCCTTATGTGATAGAAATTCTGAATCAGCAGAGACGATTTGAACAACGATTTGATTATCAGGTAAGCAATACATGGGAAAACCATTATGACACCTATATGCATAATTTGTTCTTTTTGAATAATCTGTTAGAACGTAAGCAGATTACACATGTATTTTTTACAAGACTTCCGCATGAGGGTTATGACGAGATAATTTATCATTTGTGTAAAATGAAAAATATTCCGATTATGATGGCGTTTGCATCTTTGATTCCAAACAGAGATTATGCATTAACAGACTACATGCGATCGGACGAAGAAATTAGAGATGAATTTGAAAAATTGAAAATTCAATATCAGGATGCAACAGTAGACGAAATTGAATTGGAAGAAAATACTAAATTGGAATTTGAAAAATGGTCATCTCTTGATCCGGTTAAAATGAAGCCAACCTATATGAAAGGCAATAAATTGCGTAGAACATTCCGTGCCAGATATGGAGAAACCAATCTGATTCGTGTGTGGCGAGGAATTTTAGGGAAAGAATATGAAAAATATGGTACGGGCTTTTTGTTTTTAGGAGCATCTTTAGGTAAGATACCAAAGTTGTTTGCAGTGATTCCGGATACTTTTCGGCAGTGGTGCTACGCAAGACCTTATTGGAAAGAAACGAAAAAAGTAAATGCTTTTTATGAAAAAGTATCGGAAATGCCTAGAAATGGAGAAAAGTACATTTACTTTGCCCTTCATTATCAACCGGAAGCAACTTCAAACCCACTGGGGGGAAGAGCGTATACGGATCAGATTGTTCCATTGCAGATATTGTGTCGAAGCCTTCCGGAAGATGTGCATGTATACGTAAAAGCACATCCCGCACAGCTGGCTTTTTTCTGTGGTATTTCATATTATCAGAATATGTTAAAAATACCACAGGTCAGACTGATTAAAATGAAGTGTTCCACTTATGATTTGATTAAGAATGCATATGCTGTGGCATCCTTGACTGGAACAGCCTGTTGGGAATCACAGTTTTATAATGTGCCGGCCATCTTATTTGGTTATTCCTACAAGAATGCTTCTCCACTGGCATATCATGTGCGTACCTTAGAAGAATGTAAGCAGGCACTTCGGGATATTGAAGATGGAAAAAAGAAAACAACATTAAAAGAATTGAAACTTTATACAAAAGCAGCGCATAATCTGTCTTACCATGTGACGGAACGAGCAACTGTTTTTCCAGCATTAATCCAAAAATTAGTGAAAGAGTATTAAATTTAAATCATTTGAAGGAAAATCCCATAATGAATGATAGCAATTATACAAAATTAGCAGAAATAGTAAAGCAATTAAATATAAAACATGGTGACACTGTTTTAATATCATCGGATATGAAAAAACTTCTGTTTCAGAGCCTTTCTCATGGAGATGAAACAGACTTAAATGTGTTTCTGGAGAGTCTGATGGAAGTAGTAGGCAAAGAGGGAACTATTTTAATACCGACTTATAACTGGGATTTTTGCAAAGGTGTTACTTTTGATTATGAGAAAACCCCTTGCAAGACAGGAAGTTTAGGTAAGGCTGCGTTGAAACGAAAAGATTTTATCAGAACCAAACACCCTATTTATTCCTTTGCAGTATGGGGAAAAGATGCAAAGAAGCTTTCCAAAATGGAAAATAAAGATTCTTTCGGGCAGGATTCACCATTTGCCTATTTGAAAGAAACAAAAGCGAAAAATATTTTTATTGATGTAAGCTATCAAAACAGTTTTACTTTTGCACATTATGTAGAAGAATGGGAAGGAAAAGTTCCTTACCGATATGTCAAAAATTTTACGGCAGGATATATCGATGAGCAGGGAATAGAGGAAACTCGTACATATTCTATGTTTGTGAGAGATTTGGATATGGATGTATTTGTTACGATTGACCCTATGGAAGGAATTTTTACCGCAAACCATGCAGTTCAAAAATATTTTATCAATGAAGTAGAAATACGGGTTTTGGAATTGGATAAAGCATATGATTTGATGCGGGATGATGTGTTGTATAATAAGAGTAAAAATTTGTGTATTTACAAGGGACAATAAAATAATAGTATGTTTTTGGATATAATATTGGAAGGAGTAAACTATGTTACAAGAATTAAGAAAAATAAACGATATTTGGAGTAAATTTCAGTTTATTCTGACCAAACAACAGAAAAAATTTGGAATAGTTATTTTGTTTATGACATTAATTGGAGCTATTGTGGAAACGTTGGGAGTTTCTGTTATTATTCCGTTTATTCAGGCTATGATGAACGCAGAAGAATTGATGAAAAATAATTATATTGCTTTTTTTGTAAATATTTTTCATATAGATTCAACTTCTCAATTGATAATGTTGTTGGGAATTGGAATTGCATTGGTTTATATTCTGAAAAATTTATATCTTACATTATTATCATATTGCAGGATTAAGTATGCAACAAAAGTGCAGAGAGAGTTAAGTGTTCTCATGATGAATTCTTATATGAAAAGAGGATACCTCTTTTTTGCACAGGTCAATACAAGTGATTTACTCAGAGGCGTTATTGGTGATGTCAATGCAGTATACCAGATGATGTATCATGCATTCCGAGTGATTGCAGAGTTGTTTACTGCCATTGCGATTGTTGTATATATTATGATTACTGATTTCTCTATGGCAATGGTTGTGGTAGTTCTGGCAGCAGTTTGCGTTATTCTTGTTATTTTGGGATTCCGTAAACCGATGCGCAGATATGGAATGGAATATCGGGAAAGTAACGGAGCGGTACAGAAACATGCTTTGCAGGCTTTTCAGGGTATCAAAGAAGTTATTGTAATGCATAGACAAAAGTTTTTTGTAGAGCGCTATGAGGAAGCCTATGGAAGACAGCAGAAAGCATTGATTGGACAGACTGTTGCATCAGAAAGTCCGGCATATGTCATCGAGGCAGTATGCGTTGCCGGATTGATTCTTGCAGTAAGCATGCGCGCCTATAATGGAATGGATGCGGCTGCTTTTATTCCTCAATTAGCATCCTTTGCGATAGCAGCTTTCCGCATTCTTCCTTCTTTGGGAAGGATTACCAGTAGTTTTAATCAGATTGTTTATTTTACACCTTCTTTGAATAAAACATATCAGAACCTGAAAGAAGTAAAGGCTTCTGAAGAGAAGACAGAGGAAGAAGTTGCAGGATTGCTAGAACAGAAAGAACAACAAACAAAGAAATTAGAAGATTCTTATTTGACAATAGAAAATATACATTGGAAATATCCGACATCGGAAAAGAAAGTATTAAACGGTGTGAATCTTCAGATTAGAAAAGGAACGGCAGTTGCATTTATAGGTCATTCCGGTTCAGGTAAAACAACTTTGGCAGATATAATTCTGGGATTGTACAAGCCACAGCAAGGCTGTATTAAATTGGAAGGAATTGATATTCGAACAATGCCTGATAAATGGTGTAGTTGTGTGGGATACATTCCGCAGTCAGTTTATCTGACAGATGATACGATTCGTAACAATGTGGCATTTGGTATTGATGAACCAGATGATGAAATGATTTGGCAGGCATTGGAACAGGCACAGTTAAAGGATTTTGTTCTTGGTTTACCGGATAAACTTGATACTGTTGTTGGTGACAGAGGTGTCAGATTTTCGGGTGGACAGCGGCAGCGTGTAGCAATCGCCAGAGCATTATATTATAATCCACCGATTTTGATTCTGGATGAAGCAACTTCGGCACTGGATACAGAAACGGAAACAGCAGTTATGGAAGCTATCAATTCGCTGCAGGGAAGTAAG
>JAGAPK010000037.1 GCA_017623295.1 Lachnospiraceae bacterium
ATAACAAGCACTTTTGTCTTGGAATCCGGTGTAGACACTACCAAATCTTCGCCACGCTTATTATTCTGTTCTTCGTCAATGGCAATTCCCAGATAACCAAGTCGCTTACATACCAGATTTCGGATAAGCGGACTATTCTCGCCAAGTCCTGCCGTAAAACAGATACCGTCTACGCCATTCATGGCTGCCACATAGGCTCCGATATATTTTGCCACACGATATGCAAATGCTTCCATTGTACGAACACTTGCTTCCTGACCTTCTAAATAAGCATCTTCCAAATCTCTGAAATCGGAAGAAAAGTTATCAGACAAGCCAAGCACACCAGACTTTTTATTTAAAATTGACATGATTTCATCAATTGATTTATTTTCCTTATGTGCCAGAAATTCAATAATTGCCGGGTCAATATCACCGGAGCGTGTTCCCATAATAAGACCTTCTAATGGAGTAAGTCCCATAGAAGTATCTACACATTTACCATTTTCTACTGCCGATACACTTGCTCCGTTTCCGAGGTGACAAACAATCAATTTTAAATCTTCATATTTCTGATTTAAAACCTCAGCCGCTTTCCTGGATACGTAAGAATGGCTTGTTCCATGAAAACCATATCTTCTCACTTTGTATTTTTTGTAATATTCGTAAGGAATACCGTATAAATACGCTTCCTGTGGCATAGTCTGGTGAAATGCTGTGTCAAAAACTGCTACCATAGGAGTATTTGGCATCAATTCCTTGCAAGCTGCAATACCAATCAGGTTTGCCGGATTGTGTAATGGTGCCAGTTCATTGCACTCAGTAATTGCCGCAATCACTTCTTCGGTAATCAAAGTGGATGCTGCAAATTTTTCTCCACCATGTACAATACGGTGTCCTACTGCTCCAATCTCGGATAATTCTTTTACCACACCATTTTCTTTATCTGTCAATGCATCCAGAACAAGTTTAATTGCCTGGGTATGATCAGCCATCGGTGTCACAGTCTTCATTTTCTCTTTGCCTGCCGGCTGATAAACGAGCTGACTGCCTTCGATTCCGATACGTTCACAAAGTCCTTTTGCAATCAGTTTCTCTGTAACAGCATCAATTAACTGAAATTTCAAAGAAGAACTACCACAGTTAATGACTAAAATATTCATACTTCTAAACCTCACTTTTTATTTTTCCCACTGTCAAAATAATATTATGCAAGCTGTGCCTGAACAGCTGTCAGTGCCACAACACCCACAATATCTTCCCATGAACAACCACGAGACAAGTCATTTACCGGTTTCGCAATACCCTGTAACATCGGTCCGTAAGCTTCTGCTTTGGCAAGACGCTGTACTAATTTGTAACCAATATTACCACAATCAAGGTTCGGGAAAATAAGAACATTTGCTTTACCTGCAACTTCACTTCCCGGTGCTTTGGATTTCGCTACCTGCGGAACCAGTGCAGCATCTGTCTGTAATTCTCCATCAATACACAGACCCGGATACTGTTCATGGGCAATTCTGGTTGCCTCTACCACTTTATCTACCAGTGGATGTTTCGCACTTCCTTTGGTCGAATGAGATAACATGGCAATAATCGGTTTTGCACCCACAAGGCTCTTGAAACTTCTTGCAGAGGAATCAGCAATCGCTGCCAGTTCTTCTGCTGTCGGGTCCTGATTCAGACCACAATCCGCAAACAGGAAAGTACCACCTTCGCCAAATTCGCAATCCGGCACATCTAAGATGAAGAAACCGGATACCAGTTTAACACCCGGTGCTGTTTTCAAAATCTGCAATGCCGGACGAAGGGTATCTGCTGTTGCATGACAAGCACCTGCAACCATACCGTCTGCATCATTTGCTTTTACCATAATAACACCAAAAGTCAGGTAATCACTCAGAAGAATTTCTCTTGCTTTCTCCAGTGTCATTCCTTTATTTTTTCTGGTTTCATATAACAAATTGACATAACCATCTAATTTCTCTGTTTTCTCCGGATCAATAATAGTAACCCCATCCAAATCAACTTCCAGCCATCCGGCACCATCGAGAATTTTTTCTTCATTACCAACCATAATAATATTGGCAATATCCTCCTGAATAATCTTGGATGCCGCAATCAATGTTCTTTTATCATTTGTTTCCGGTAACACAATTGTTTTCTTATCGCTTCTTGCCTTCTCTTTCATAAGATCGATATATGACATAACCCCATTCTCCTTTCGATTACCCAAAAATTCCATTAAGAAAATTATACAAAAATAAATTTATGTATACAAGTTAAATTCCTTAGAAACATTGTCTAAAATTGAGTACAAAATTTGTTTTTCATACTGCCTGTAATATGTTACACTTATCCTATTGTACAAAACATTGTGAATACTTACAGACAAAAGGGGATTTATGATTATGAAAACAGTGGGAATTATCGCGGAATATAATCCATTCCATAATGGACACGCATATCAGCTTGCGAAAGCAAAAGAAATCACCGGTGCCGACTATTGCATTGTTATTATGAGCGGAAACTTTGTACAACGCGGCATTCCGGCTATGATGGACAAATCAATTCGTACCAGAGCCGCCTTGCAAAACGGTGCTGATTTAGTCATCGAATTACCTGTTTACTATGCAACAGGAAGTGCCGAATATTTTGCTTCTGGTGCCGTTGCCTTACTGGATAAACTTGGAGTAACTGATACTATCTGTTTTGGCAGTGAATGTGGCAATGTTCAGGTATTATCCGATCTTGCCTCTGCACTTTTAAACGAAAGTGACGAATTTAAAGATACCCTGAGAAAACAATTGAAAATCGGTCATTCTTATCCACAGGCAAGGAATAACGCACTTGCTATTACTTCTCCGCACCTTACAGAGCATATAAATGTTTTGCAGGCACCAAACAATATTCTTGGTATTGAATATTTGAAAGCATTGAAAAAACGAAACAGTTCCATTGTACCCTATACAATCACTCGTGCCGGAGCCGGCTATCATACCGAAGCTCTGCATACCGAGTATAGTTCTGCTCTTGCCATTCGCCAGTCTATTACCTTAAAACAGAATCTGGATTTTATTAAAGAACAGGTTCCTGACTGCGTTTTTGATTTAATGAAACAGGCATACCAGAAAACTTTTCCGATTTTACCGGAAGATATTTCTACCCTTCTTCCTTATAAACTCATGTTAGAGCAGGAAAAAGGCTTTGTAGAATATCTTGATATTGACAATGATTTTTCCGATCGTATCAATAAATTTATCGCCTCATACACAGACTATACTTCCTTCTGCGAACAATTAAAATCAAAAAATATGACCTATACAAGAGTTGCCAGAAATCTTCTGCATATTTTACTTAATATCTATCAAACAGACATGGAAACCTTCTGCGTTGACGATTATGTATATTATGCAAGAATGCTAGGTTTTCGCAAAGATGCCACACCGCTTTTATCGGCTATCAAAGAAAACTCTTCCATTCCTCTTTTTTCCAAGCTGGCCGATTCCGAACAATATATTACTTCTGAAAATGGAAAAAAGATGTTGCAAAAAGATATCCAGGCAAACCATATTTACGCTTTGCTTGTGCAACAGAAATTTAAACAAGAACTTCAAAACGAATATAAAACCCAGGTGATTATTGAATAATCACCCGGGCCTTTATCATTACCATTCTACGTTTCTTCCAGTAATTCAAATGGTAGCCAGTCTAATATTTTTTCTCCCAATTCTCTGATACTGATTGGTTTTGCTATAAAATCATTCATACCTTCTTCTATAAACATTTCCTTGGCACCATTTATCGCATTTGCCGTCAACGCAATAATCGGAACGTTTCTATAATATTCTCCATCCATTGCACGGATAATGTGTGTTGCTTCTACACCATCCATTTCCGGCATCATATGATCCATGAAAATAATATGATAACGTTCTGTCTGCAGCAAATCAATCGCTTCCTGTCCACTCTTTGCCAGAGTAAGCTGCATATCAAACGGTTTCATCAGACCGGCAGCAACCTTTCTGTTTACCAGATTATCATCTACAATTAAAACTTTCGCATTCGGTGCTCTGAAATTAGCATATTCCTCTTTTTTGCCTGTTTTCTTCCGTTCTTCAAGCATTTGACCACAAGGTACATCATCAACTACCTGTTGTGGTACTTCGAAGTAAAAACGGCTGCCCTCCTGATAAACACTTTCTACCTGAATACTTCCACCCATCAAAGTAAGTAACTGCTTCGAAATAGCAAGACCAAGTCCGCTTCCTTCTTTCTTTCTGTTGCGGAAGGTATCCGATTGTTCAAATGCATTAAAGATTCTTGCCAAATCCTCTTCTTTAATACCAATTCCGGTATCTGTAACAGAAACTTTAAGTAATATACCGCCTTCTATATCTTCATAATCAACAGTCAGACACACATTGCCCTTCTCCGTAAATTTAACGGCATTGTTTACCAGATTAATAAGCACCTGTTTCAGACGAATTTCATCACCACGAAGTCCTCTTGGTGTCAACGGATTCACATCTATAATGAAATCAAGTTTTTTATCATTAACTTTACCGGACACAATATGGCGCAAGTCTTTGATTAATGTATGTAAATCATAGTCTGCTTCCACAATTTCCATTTTGCCGGATTCCACTTTCGAGAAATCCAGAATATCGTTGATAATCGTAAGCAAACTCATACTTGCCATTTTAATCTGCTCAATATATTCCTGTTCTTCTTCTCCCAGATTTCCCTGTAATGCCATTTCTGCCATTCCAAGTATCGCATTCATCGGTGTTCGGATTTCATGACTCATATTTGCAAGAAATGCCGACTTAACAAGTGCCGCATGTTCTGCTTTTTCTTTCAGGTCACGCATAGTCTTGGTCTGGCTTACTACATCAGTCACATCTACAATCGATATCATATAACCTCTGACCTGACCGTCTTCCATCAGTTCCGATGTACGAATCTCATAACTTTTATTATTAAAATCAATAACCGTTCCCGATTGTTCATAAATTGCCCGGATTTCTGATTCATCGACAGTACCTTCTCCACGCTTCATATCCGGGAAAATCTTGCAAGCTGCCGGATTTGCATAAAGGAACTGCATACGATTATTAGCTACAATGATTCCTTCATCCATACTTTCAACAACAACTTCTCTGGCATTCTTTACTAAGTCAAACAAACCATATCTCTTTACTGCAATTGCCAAACATATAACCGCTAATAATACGCCGATAGGTGCCGTATCAAATCCACCAGTCCATCCAACCAGATAAACAAACAGCATAACAAATGGTGCTAATCCGGCCCCGATTAAAAGGGTCTGTACCCCTTTCTCCTTCACACGCAAGTATTTATAAGCAGGATTTAAACATACATACAGATACAGTACTAACTGAAAAAGCGTAAAGCCCATATTAAAATAATACAATGGTGCTTTTCCAAGTTTTAAAACATAGCCATCTCCCGAAGTTATCATATCAATAGATGAATAATACAACGTATGATAATCACATGTCATAATAATAATGCACATGATAAAATTAACTATAAATAATCCCCACAAAAACTTTTTAGGCCATTTTACCCGATAATAACGGAGAATAAATAAAAGCACACTGAAATTAGCAAAAATCTTGCCCATATATTCTATTTTTCCCAGTGCCAATAACTCCGGTTGCGTATCAGCAACAATATAAAGACATCTTGCCACAAGCAAAATAATGCAACAAATTATTGTTATCAGTAATCTGCTCTTATACTCCGAATCTCTTTTATCCCAAACAGATAACAAAAGTATAAAACTGATAAAGACACCCACTAAATGGATGCTTAGCCATACCATCTGCATATGAAAATCTCCTATTTTCTGCGATTTGTTATTTGTTCAATATGACTTGTAATTCTATCATGCACCATATCCGATACTTCAATAGCAGTCATTCCTTTATACTCCTCATAAGGAATATAAGGCAGATAATGCACTTGTGTTGTCACTTTTCTAAGCGACCATTCTTCAAATACCTTATAAGAATCCACCAAAACAACCGGCACAATCGGTACTTTGGCTTTCATTGCACTTTTAAAGCATCCCGGTTTGAATTCACAAACCTCGTTGTGATTGTGAAAATAACCGCCTTCCGGGAAAATAATATATCTTTTTCCTGCTTCCGTATCCTCTGCCAGTTCTTTAATAATTTTCACAGACTGGCGCAAATCATTCTTTACCATTCTCTTGCCATGCAGCAAATCAACAAACTGCTTTACTAAAAGCGTATGTGATTTTGCATCATCAATTACAACCGAACACGGCTTCTCATGTGTATGAATAATACCAAGCGCATCAAATTTCCCCTGATGATTTGGAAACATAATGTATCCACCTTCTTTGGGCAAATTCTTTGTTCCATACGCTTTCGTCGTAATATGACCCGCTTTCATCATTCTGGTAACGGCCAGATTCGCATAAGCATAACACTCTTCTTCTGAATATTTCTCCGGATGTCTGGCACGATACGCCATAACCGGAATCATATAAATTCTTGGCAGGTTACAAACAATTACCTGTACAAAACGTAACATAAAAAACTATCTCACTTTCTAACCACTCATAAAACAATTACAACAACGGTGAAAACAACTTCAAAATCGGACCGATTACATTTGTTTTCATAAATTTCTTCTTACACCATTCTAATGTGATTTCCTCCGATACCGCAAAAGTTTCCTCCATATCCTGTTTCAAAACAGGTATTGACTCCGTCTGATACATAAAAACACCACACTCAAAATGATGATAGAAGCTTCTGTAATCAAAATTGATGGTTCCGACTGTCGCTATTTCATCATCACACAGAACGCACTTGGAATGTATAAATCCCGGTGTGTACTGATATATTTTCACACCTGCTTCCAACAAATTCTGATAACTGGACTGTGTCAACCAGTAAATTGTCTTTTTGTCCGGAATCCCCGGTGTCACAATACGCACATCAACCCCTCGCTTTGCTGCCAGTTTCAATGCCGTATTCATTTCATTATCCGTAATCAGATACGGTGTATATACATAAATATATTTTTGAGCATATCCTATCATATTCAGATAAACATTTTCGCCGACTGTTTCATCATCAAAAGGAGTATCCCCATAAGGCTGTACAAACCCACTTTTCGCTACTATCTCATCCTTACCGGCAAAATCATATCGATATGCGAAATAATCCTTGTCCGTATCACGAGACATATTCCACATTTGTAAAAACATGGCTGTAAGGCTCCATACTGCTTCACCTTCCAGACGGATACCTGCATCCTTCCAATACCCATGCAAGGTTATATAGTTGATATACTCATCTGCCAGATTGATACCTCCGGTATAGCCAACTTTACCATCAATAACAACAATTTTTCTATGATCTCTGTTATTCAGAATAATTGTCATAAACGGAATTAATTTATTAAAAGCAACACACTTAATTCCTTTTGCCTCCATCATCTGATTATAGTGTTTCGGCAACCCCCAGACACTACCCACATCATCATAAATCAAACGGACTTCTACACCCTGTTTTACTTTTCTTTCAAGAATCTGTAAAATTTCATCCCACATCGTTCCTTCACTCAGAATGAAAAATTCAAGAAAAATAAAATGTTCCGCTTTCTCCATATCCTCTAATAGTTTTTTCCAGAATGGCAGTCCGTCTGCATAATATATGGTATCCGTATTCTCCCATACCGGCGTAAATGCATACTTTCTCAGATACTTCATCTGATTGGCAACCGTAGGATTTTGTATTTCTACTTTGTCCATGACCGTATCATTAACCGGCAGACTTTTTTTCATCAATTCTTCTGTTTCCTGCATCCGACCACGCAGTTTCTTTGAAATAATAACATGTCCAAAGGCAAGGTACAAAATACCACCAAATAACGGAAACAACATAATCGGTACAATCCAAGCCAGCTTAACTGCCGGATTCCCCGGTTTCCAGATTAGGTATAAAACAACACATACACTTAACAGCTTTAATACCGTAGCAATTTCAACATAATGATTGCCCCATTTAAAAAGTTCCAACAGGAAAAAACCGACTTGTATTAAAACAATCAGCGCTGTAATAAATACTCGATTTAAAATAATATGCAAAATCTTTTTCATAATATATTCCTATCCCTGTTAAATAATATAGCACAAAAAAGTTGCTAAATCAAACCTTCAGACAGCTTCTATCTTTACCCTGCTGCCACCGCTTACATCCTTCGTTACCACAAGCTGTTTTTCAATTTTTTCCTGCAATTCTGTTACATGAGAAATAATACCGACAAGCCGGTTTCCTTCTGCTAATCCCTGCAAGGCAGCTACTGCCTGTGCAAGTGCTTCTTCATCTAACGAACCAAATCCTTCATCCACAAACATCGTATCCAGACAAATACCACCTGATGCTGCCTGAATTTCATCGGAAAGCCCAAGTGCCAATGACAAGGATGCCAGAAAAGCCTCTCCACCGGATAATGTTTTAACGCTTCGCATCGTGCCATTATAATGGTCAACTACATCCAACTCTAATCCACTCTGACTCTTCATATTCTGTGCCTGCTTTGCGCGTATCAATTCGTACTGGCCTCCGGACATTTGCATAAATCTGGTATTTGCACGTTTAATGATACGGTCAAAATAAGTCATCTGTACATAGGTTTCCAGCATAATTTTATCTTTTCCCGGAACAGTTCCATTCATGGTAGCCGCCAGTTCCTTCGTAAGACTCCATTTTTCTTCCACTTCCTGCATCCGCTTATTCTGTTTTATAATTGCCTGTATCATACGTGTATTCGTTGTTACCCGCAACTGAATCTGCTGTTGCTGCCCCAGAAGTTCTTTTCTTTCTTCCTCAAATGTCTGTTTTTTCTCCGATAGTTCTTCCACATTACAGGAAGCTGCTTCCTGTATCTGTTTCGAGAGTGTTTCTATCTGGTTCTGATATTTTTGACATTCTTTCTCTGCGTTTCTCCATGTCGTTTCTGCCTGTATCACTGCTCTCTTAGCTGATACAGTCGCCACTTCTGCTGCACGGCACTTTTCTTCTGCCTCTTGTTTATCGGCAAATGGCAATATCAGTTCTTCGGTCAGTTCCTCAGACAATGCTTTGTATTGCTCCTGCAAACTTTCAAGCTTACCCATAACAGCGCCTGCTGCCTCACTTGCAATTCTTGTTTTCTCATTTCCGGTCTCCCACGTTCTTTTGGCTTTCTCCACCTCATCTTTGGAAGGAGCACCATCTTTTCGCTGTGCCAAAAAAGGATGGTTGATAGAACCGCATACCGGGCACTTTTCTCCCTCCTGCAGGTGTTGTGCCAATATTCCTGCCTGTTCGTCCAGATAAGACTGCTCCATACAGTCATACATTTCTTTATACTGACGACTGATAAGCGATGCATCTTTATATGCTTCCTGTTTTTGTTCTACCTCTTTTTGCAGCTTTACAAGTTGTTCTTCCAGATTCTTTTTGAGTTCCAGTTTTTCCAGTATTCCTAACGTTTCCTGATAGAGTTGTTCTATCTTTTTCTGTTCTGCCTCTGCTTTCTGATGCACAGTCTGACTTTTTTCGAACTGTTCCTGCAATGCTTTTAACTGCGGTTCTTTTATCCCAAACTGCTTTTTCGCAAGTTGCAATTCTTCTTTTACTTTTTGCTGCTCTTTGATTTTTCCCACAATTTCATTTATTTGAGCAAGTTCCTTCTCCAAAATTGTCTGCCGTTCTTCCAAACAGGACAACTGCTCTTTCTCAGATTCTATTTGCCGATTCACGGTATCTGCTATCTCCGATATGGAAAGTATCTTCTGATTCTGCCGTATCTGTTCTATTTCCTCCGCAAACTCTTCTTTACAAAGAATTCCATCCATATACTGTGAAATACTTTTATACAAATCTTCATATTCTGATTTCAAAGAATTCGCTTCGATTTTCAGCTTCTCCTGTAAAACCTGGTACTCTTTTGTATGAAAAATCTCCCTGAAGATCTTGCTCCGCTCTTCTGTTTTTGCAAACAGCAACTTCAAGAAGTCCCCCTGTGCTATCATGGCAATCTGCGTAAACTGATTTTTATCCAGACATAGTAATTCGGTCACTGCCTTCGTCACTTCCCGACTCTTGGTTACAATATGCCCATCCGGATAAATCAGCTCTGCCTCTGCCTTATTCGTTGTATAACCCTCTCCCTTTTTCAGTGGTCTTATATACTCAGGACTTCTTGTAATCTGATACGCTTTTTCACGGTAAGAAAAAGTCATTTTCACAAAGGTCGGGGTTTCCGGTTTCGCATACTTTGACCGAAACATGTCCGCCCCTCTATCATCCCCGCTGGCTTCTCCATACAAAGCAAAAACAATGGCATCAAAAATCGTTGTTTTCCCTGCCCCGGTATCTCCGGTAATCAGATAGAGCCCTTTTTTCCCTAATTTTGTAAAATCGATACATTCTTCTCCGGCATAGGGACCAAACGCGGATAGAGTCAAATACATTGGTCTCATTCTTCATCCTCCCATACCTGTTTCACAAATTCTGCCAAAAGCTTTTCCTGCTTCGCTGACATCGGTTTATTATTTTGCAGCCAAAAAAGCTCTTTTGTTAAGTCTAACGGACTTTTCTCTTCTATCGCTTCTATACAAGCAATCTCTTGATTATTCCGTGTTCTGCAATTATCATATTCTAACTTCATCAGATTCGGATAAATTACGCGCAATTTTCCCATTGCATCAAAAATATCATCTTCATCCGTCAGAGTGATATGTATATAATCCTGCGTGTTTGTATTCTCATATAAACTACGGGCCGTCAATTCCTCATAAGTTCCTTTTAACCTGCGCATATCGCGCAATGGTTTTAGAGGCAGCAGCTTCCATTTTACGTTGCCTTTTTCTTCCAGTTCAATCAAAACCGCTGTTTTTTCATGATTGCATTCAGAAAAGGAATACTTAAGCGGAGTACCCGCATAGCGGATTGTTTCTTTGCCAATCCACTGCGGACTATGAATGTGACCCAATGCTACATAATCGAATCCTTCAAATAAAGCTGCATCTACATTATCGATACCGCCTACCGATATTTCCTCCGAATCACAGCGTGATGCTCCCGTCACAAACTGATGCGCTACTAATACATTCCGCTCTGTTTCTTCTAAATTCACATGTTCCATAACCACTTTCAGGGCATCCTGATAGGAACTGATTTCCTCTGCTATCTCCGGGAAAGCATGCCTTACATGAATTGGCTTCACAAATGGCAACAGATAAATATGAACCGGTCCATGCACATCTTCTACGGTAATCCTTTCTACATCGCCCTGATAACCGGCTGCGAAATGCACGTTACTTCTTGAAAAAAGTTTAGAACCAAAGGACAAACGCTCTGCCGAATCATGATTTCCGCTTACCAGAAAAACAGAAACACCTTTTCCTGCTATCTTCGATAAAAAATCATCAAATAGCAGTACCGCTTCCGCAGATGGTACTGTTTTGTCATAGATATCACCAGCAAGCAGGACTCCGTCAATCTGCTCCGTTTCCAATATATCTAATATTTGTCCCAAAATATATTTCTGATCTTCCAGCATGGAAAATTCATATACTCTTTTCCCTAAATGAAGGTCTGCCAAATGCAGCAATTTCATATTTCAAATTCTCCTTTTAAAAAACATCCTCAAACGTTCTGTCTGAGGATGTCCATGAAAATTTACCGACTATTTTTACTAACGTATTTTGGCTTTACGCAAGATACGGAGCAATCGCTTTCTCAATCTCTGAAATCTTTTCGTTGGATTCTAAAATTCTGAATTCAACCGTTCTGGATAAATCCATAGAAAAGATCCCCATAATGGATTTTGCATCGACCACATATCTTCCAGATACCAAATCAAAATATCCGTCAATGCTGTTGATAACTGATACAAAACCTTTGACTTTCTCAATCGAGTCCAACTTCAATGTGTAATTTTTCATAGTCCCTCACATTCTGCCACACACGGCTTCGTTTCATTTTATCCCCTTATTTACTCCGTTCTACATGCTAACAAATTTTTATAACTTTGTACAGTTTTTTTGTACAAAGTTTTTTGTACAGTCTAAATTAAACTAATTGCTCATAAATCCTTTCTAACACGCTGCTCTCCAAAGATGCTTCGTTCAAAATCGTATAACGTTCTTTTCTGGTCGCAGATGCTTTCTGCCATGCATCTACAAAGATTTCTTTTGTAATTCCCCAGTTCATAGGATTTACGTTGATTTCATATGCTTCTAACGTTTCCCGCAGACGAATCACATTTCTTCCTTGTAAAATGCAACTGACTACACTTCCAAGCGCAACTGCCATACCATGTTGTATTTTGATATCCGGATAATTCTCTTCCAAAGAATGTGCAAACAAATGCTCCGAACCACTGCTTGGTCTGGAGTTTCCTGCAATTTCCATTGCAAGTCCGCCCATAACAAGTGCCTGTGTTAGTATTTTAATAAATTCCTTACTCTTTAAAGATTTCTCATCATTATAGAAAATAGAGGTCAGTGCCATATCAGAAATCATATAGGCAAAATCATCTACCCTTTTTCCATGATGGGATGCATCCAGCTTCCAGTCGTACAACGCAGTATATTTACTAATTGTATCACCAATACCGGATTTTAGCTGCATTATCGGCGCCCCCATAATAACATTGACATCCACAACAATTCCGGTTGGGATTTTACACCCCAATGTTTTACGGGTAACTTTGTCTATATCCAGAACTGCTACGGGTGATGCCAGACTGTCATTGCTTAATGTGGTCGGCAGACAGATATATGGTACTTTACCAACAAATCCGGCATATTTAGCTACATCAAGTACCTTACCGCCGCCAAATCCTATAATCGACTGAAAACCCTGTGCACAAATCACTCTTGCAAGTTCCATCGCCTGGTCAAAGGAATTTTCTTCAATTAAAAACAATTCACTCTGAGGCAAATCTTTTTTTATTTCTTCCAGATATTTTCCCATAATATCCTGCAAAGCAGGTTCAGTCACAACCATTACCTTCTGCTCTGCAATTCCCGGAATACACTCTACAAGCACCTCATCCAGATGCTCATAAATTCCTTCTTCAATAATCAGACAATATGGTAAACTAAACTGGTTCATCTACTTTGTACCCCTTTCCGGCTATCCCAAAGCTACATCCAAAATCATCATAATCAAAAATCCTGCGGCAAATCCTAAGGTTGCCCCATCGGAATCACCTTCTCTGGAAGCCTCCGGAATTAATTCCTCTACGACTACAAACATCATGGCACCGGCCGCAAATGCCAGTAAAAACGGCAATGCTTTCTCAATAGCACCGGTCACTAAAATCGTAAGAAACGCTCCGATTGGTTCCACGATACCAGACATAATGCCATAAGTAAAGGCTTTCTTCTTGCCTGCTCCGCTACTTTTCATCGGCATGGAAATAATAGCCCCTTCAGGAAAGTTCTGAATGGCAATACCGATTGCCAGCGCGAACGCACCTGCAACGGTAATTTCCTGACTTTCCGATAGAAGTCCCGCAAATACAACACCAACTGCCATACCTTCCGGAATGTTGTGAAGTGTTACCGCAAGGGCAAGCATTGCACTTTTACCAAGTCCGCTTTTCATACCTTCCGGTTTATCCTCGCCAAGATGCAGATGAGGAATCAACTTATCCAGTCCATATAAGAAAAGGATTCCCACCGCGAAACCGACGGCAGCCGGGACAAAAGCAAATTTTCCATATCCTTCTGCCATCTCAATTGATGGAATTAACAGTGACCACACAGATGCTGCCACCATGACTCCGGAAGCAAAACCCAGCAATACCTTTTCCAGAAGTGCATTCATGCTGTTTTTCATAAACAGCACACAGGAAGCTCCTGCTGCTGTTCCAAGAAATGGAATCATAATTCCAAGCATAACACTATTCATCTACTACTTTCTCCTTTTATGCTTCTTTTTTATGATTTACAAATTTTACGGATTAAAATACCGTTTCGAAGCAGTGTACTGTCAATGTAATGTCTTGAGAAAAGAATTTCTCCTTCTCTTGCTATTTCTATATCTTCTTCCTCGCAGTTAATAATAACCTCTACATAATTATCTACCCAACCGATTTTATTAAATTCAATGACTCTTGGTTTATTAATTTTATTCGGGAAATGGAAATTTCTGTCACGCAAAAGAGGTTCTTCCTTACGAAGTCGAAGTAATGTCCGAATAATTTCCATACGCTCTGCATATACACCTGCTTCAATCTCTTCCCAAGGCATACAACGTCTGCAATCCGGATCGTGTCCACCTTCCATCGCAATTTCCGTTCCATAATAGATACACGGACTACCCGGCATTGTAAACAAAACAGCTAACTGCTGGAAATATTCATCCAGGTTTCTAACATCAGAACGCAATCGTTTTGTATCATGGGAATCCAGCAAATTAAATAATACATCATTTGTCTGCTGCATATAACCAGTATAGCATCGATTGATTGTATATTCAAAATCTTCGTTTGTCAGACTCTTGTCAATCCAGAAATCCTTGATACTTTCACCAAGCGGATAGTTCATAACGGCATCAAATTCATCGCCTCGCAGCCAAGGCATCGCATCATGCCAGATTTCACCCAAAATATAGATATCCGGTTTAATGGCTTTTAAACGCATACGAAGTTCTTTACAGAATACATGAGAAATTTCATTCGCCACATCCAGACGAATACCATCTACATCATATACTTTTACCCAGTTCTCGCATACGCCAAGAAGATATTCCCTTACTTTCGGATTGTTTGTATTTAACTTCGGCATCTCATCAAAAAATGCAAACGTATAATATTGCTTCTCTCTGGCGCGACTGACACCCTCTCTAAAAGGCCATTCATTTACCATAAACCAATCCCAATATTCTGACTCAGGGCCTTTGGCTCTCACATCCTGCCAGGGTGCAAATCCTTCTCCGGTATGATTAAACACACCATCTAACATAATACGGATTCCCCTCGCGTGTGCTTCATGCACCAGAGTCTTCATGGTTTCTTCCGTTCCAAAATGAGGGTCTATTTTCTGATAGTCCGTCGTATCATATTTATGAGAAGTCGGTGATTCATTGATTGGTGTTAAATATAATCCAGATACACCAAGTTCCTTCAGATACTCCAATTTATTGATGATTCCTTGTAAATCTCCACCGAAAAATTCCTCATTTTTAACGGAGCCTTTGTTTCTCCAAGGCAATGTACCCTCCGGATTTAAGGAAGCATCCCCATTACAAAATCTCTCCGGAAAAATCTGATACCAGATTGTTTCATTTACCCATGCTGGTGTTACCGGAATATCTGCCGGGTTCATCCAAGGAAATACGAAACACTGTCTGCTTCGTCCCTCTAACTGCATCTGCGCTTCAGATACAAAACCATCTTCAAAATAAAACCATCTTTCATTTTCTGTCTGTAACTCAAAATAATATTTTAATCGTTTGTATGGTGGTTCTATCGTTGTTGTCCACCACAACTGATTTTTCAGTCTTTTCTTAAACGGAATATTAATGGCATCACCTGTCCATGTCTCTCCTCCGCCCAGAATACCTGCCTGAAACGGATCGCCTTGAATAATATTTACATATTTAACATCATACCCCGTTTTGATGTTGATTATTAACTTGTTCTCATCCAGTGGATAACAATAATTATCATTGGCTCTGTGATATACTGCATTAAAATCCATATTCGTAACCTCCCATATTCGGAAAACGTTTTCCTTCTAAGAAAATAATAATACAGATATCACAAAAATGCAAGGAGAAATCTTACTCTCTATAAACATTCTATGATATCTGTATCCTTATGTTCCTATCTTCTAAAACAAACAAAGTATCTGATATACCAGACAAGATACCAACCATGCAACACCACACTGCAGTAAAACAACTGCTATTGCATGCCAGATGGTTCCCATCTCTCTTTTAATGGTAGCTACTGCTGCTACACATGGTGTATAAAGTAATGTAAATACTAAGAAACTAATCGCTGAGATTGGTGTAAAAATGCTGCCCAGAGATTCGCTTAGATTGCTCATGGAAGTACCGGTCAGAACACTTAAGGTACTAACAACTGCTTCTTTTGCAGTAAATCCACTGATTAGGGAAGTTGCTACACGCCAATCATTAAAGCCAAGCGGTGCAAAAATCGGCGCAATGCATTTTCCAATCATGGCAAGCAGACTGTCTTTGCTGTCCACCACAACATTCAGACGGCTGTCAAAAGTCTGTAAAAACCAGATAATAAGTGTTCCTAAGAAAATAATCGTAAATGCTCTCTGTAAGAAATCTTTGGCCTTATCCCACATAAGCAAAAGCACACTCTTTGCAGACGGGAAACGATAATTGGGCAATTCCATAACAAACGGCATCGGATTTCCTTTGAAGACAAAACGATTTAAAATCATGGCTACCAAAAGACCTACCACAATACCAAATACATAGAGCCCCATCATAACAAGTGCCTGATGCTTTGGAAAAAATGCTGCAGTAAACAGGGCATAAATCGGTATCTTAGCCGAACAACTGATAAACGGAATCAGCAAAATAGTCATCTTCTTATCCCGATCCGAAGAAAGCGTTCTGCTGGACATAACCGCCGGAACACTACAACCGAAACCAATCAGCATAGATACGAAACTTTTACCGGACAAACCGATTTTACGAAGCGGTCTGTCCATTACAAAAGCAATTCTTGCCATATAGCCCGAATCTTCCAGAATCGATAAGAAGAAAAATAATACTACAATAATCGGCAAGAAACTAAGTACACTTCCTACCCCTGCAAAAATACCATCGATAACCAGGCTCTTAACAACCGGATTGATACCATAATTCACAAGTGCTGTTTCCACCCATGCGGAAAGTGCATCAATGCCCATGCTAAGCAAATCACTTAAGAAAGTACCAATCACTCCGAAAGTCAGCCAGAAAATCAAAAGCATAATGAGCAAAAATGCCGGAATTGCAAAATATTTACCGGTCAGAATCGTATCCATTTTCACACTTCGGATATGCTCTTTGCTTTCCTTGCATTTAATAACCGCACATTCACAGACCTTTTCAATAAAAGTATATCGCATATCAGCCAGTGCTGCATTGCGGTCCATTTCACTGTCCTGTTCCATCTCCACAATACTGTGTTCAATCAGTTCTAACTCATTCTGGGATAATTTCAGACGTTCCTTAATATCCATATCCCCTTCTACCATTTTGGTAGCTGCAAAACGCGGTGACATACCTATCATCTCTGCATGGTCTTCTACCTGATGGCTGACTGCATGAATACATCTATGTACCGGACCCTTTTCACAAAAATCGGTCACTTTGGGATATGTTCTTTTGCCCGACACCTTCTGAATGGCATGAATTAAATCTTCCACACCTTCATTTTTCACAGCACTGATTGCTACAACCGGGATTCCAAGCTGCTCCTCCATCTTGGCAATATCAATCGTACCACCATTACCACGTACCTCATCCATCATATTCAGAGCAAGTACCATAGGAATATGCATTTCCAATAACTGCAACGTCAGGTAAAGATTTCGCTCAATATTGGTTGCATCTACAATATTGATAATACCATCCGGCTTCTCATTCAGAATAAAATTTCTTGTTACTATTTCTTCCTTGCTGTAAGGACGAATCGAATAAATTCCCGGCAAGTCAACTACTGCATCGCCTTTCTCACCACGAATTTCTCCGACCTTCTGGTCTACCGTAACACCCGGGAAATTTCCCACATGCTGATTCGAACCAGTCAGCTGATTAAACAATGTTGTCTTACCACAGTTCTGATTTCCTACTAATGCGTATATCATTTTCTCCATCTCCTAAGTAATTTATGAACCTCTGCCGCTTTCAATCGCGCTATCAATTTCTGTACTATTTACTGTTATATTTTCTGCTATATATCTTGTACTTCAATCTTTTGCGCATCTTCTTTACGAATTGTCAGTTCATATCCACGAAGGTGTATCTCAATCGGGTCTCCCATCGGAGCCATCTTTTGTACTTTCACTTTTGTCTTTGGAATCAATCCCATATCCAGCAAACGACAACGAAGCTCGCCTTCGCCACCGACCTTTGTAATAATAGATTCTTGTCCAACTGCTACCTGATCTAACGTCATAAAAACACTTCCTTATTGATAATTATTATCATTTGTTAGTTTACGCTAACTAACCACACTTGTCAACCATCTTCTCAAAACATTGTTATTTCGGGCATTTTTCTCCGCTACTTTATTTGCAAAGAATCTTTATTTATGTTAGACTGACATATATGATTTCATTCTTATAATAATATCTTTGTGATATCTTTGATTTTGACTTTTGGAGGTAATTTATCTTGAAAATACAGGAATCTGCAGAAAATTATTTAGAAACAATTCTGATGTTAGGACAGAAAAAAGGCAACGTCCGTTCTATCGACATTGCCAATGAGTTAGAATTTAAAAAGCCGAGTGTCAGCGTTGCCATGAAGAATCTTCGTGAAAACGGCTATATCAAAGTAGATGATAACGGTTTTATCACTTTGACTGAATCCGGCAGACAAATTGCTGAAACCATGTATGAAAGACATCTTCTTCTTTCTAAATGGCTCATCAATCTTGGTGTAGATGAGAAAATCGCCGTTGAAGATGCCTGCAAAATGGAACATGTCATCAGCCCGGAAAGCTTTGAAGCGATTAAAAAACATGCAGAACAAAAAAGTTCGTAAACACTATTTTTCAACGATTATCTGATATTTCGGGCTCTGGTACGCTGGTATTGCATATAGTCTTCTTCGCATTTATCAAACGTACCATCCTGTTGCATTTGATTATGCCATTTATTCCAGATTTCCCGCAAACTATTCTGATACGGCTCCCAGTCTTTTACCATCATTTCCTGCGTATAATGTTGCGTACACTGGTGTCCTTCTTTTCCTTCTAAAAATCTTCCACCCTTTGGTCTTTTGTCGAAAGGCAGACTACATCCGATTTCTGTCAGTGCAATACATTCTCCCATCGCATCCACTCCAATAAAAGTAAAACATTTATGTCGCATGCGCAGATAGTAAAAGGCGCCATCACGCATCTGAAAAGAATCAATCGCAAACATACTATCCTGTAAAAGTGCTTCTATTACTTCTGTTGTTGCTTCTTTTCCTTCCAATGCAACGTGCATATCTTCCGGTGACAGCGAACACCCCATTGTTTTACAGCAGTTTCCGCCACAAGTTTTGCAAATACTATCGCTTTCAAAACCGTTCATCTTCCTGTTCCTCTTTTCATAGCATTTCACCATGCATTTCATCATGCATTTCTTTTCACACACTTCTCTTTATATACTACTTTTCATTTCTCTTCACAATACTCTTCCTACGCCAGCCACCTTGCAGATATCTGGCAATCGACACCAACATTGCAATCACCCATCCTGCACAAAATGCCCACCAGATAATCTCTACACCGAATACATTCGCAAAACCAACAGTTAATACCAGGCGAATAAAAAAGCTCAACAAAGTAACCAGAATAAACCAGCCCATATCACCACTGCCTTTAAATACAGCTTTTACTAACATAAAGGTAGAAAAGACAATCAGAAAAGCACCTACCACTCTGATGTAATCTGCTCCGACTGCCATAACCTGTGCAATATCTGCTTCCTCTTTCTGCACAAACAGACTGATAATCTGTTCCGGAAACAATTCAAAAAGAAGGGTCATAAACAGCGACAGTGCACCACAACTTAAAATGGCTGCACGCAGTCCGGGCCAGATACGCTCATGTCTGTCAGCTCCGATATTCTGTCCTACATAATTGGAAAAAGCATTGCTGTAATTGATAGGAATTGCCGTCGCCAGATTCACTACTTTGGCAGCTGCTGCACTACCAGCGATAACTGCTGAGCCAAAACTGTTAATCGTTGCCTGCACCACCACAGAACCAACCGAAACAATAGATTGCTGTAAAGCAGAGGGCAAAGCAAACCGTAACATGGTAGCCAACAGCTTCCGGTCAAAAAGCGGCATTTGCTTATCCCGTTTAAATGTAGCCAAAAGCTTTGGCATATCATACATTGCCATAGCTGCTGCAACCGCTTGTGAAATTGCAGTTGCTAAAGCAGCACCACCCACTCCCTTATGCAATACAATAATGAAAAATAAGTCTAACACGACATTGATAATCGATGAAATAATCAGAAAACGAAGTGGTGTCTTGGAATCGCCTAAAGCCACATACACTCCGTTTAAAGCATTATAAATAAAAATAGGAACACACCCAAGAAAATAAAGCCGCAAATAACTGACTCCCATTGAAACAATTTCTTCCGGTGTGTTCACCAACAAAAGAAGCGGTCTGGCAAATATCCAGATTAGAATCGTTGCAACGAAAGCTACACCGGCTGAAAAAATCGTGGACGTTGTTGCACACTGCCAGATTTTCTCATACTTGCCCGCACCAAAAAACTGTGCAATAACAATGGAGCCACCAAGTGCAAGCCCGGTTGCCAATTGTACAAAAACAGCCGTAATACTACTTGCGCTTCCTACCGCTGCAAGTGCATCTGTTCCAAGCTGATTTCCTACGATAATCGTATCAATTACGTTATAAAACTGTTGAAACAAATTGGAAAGAATCATTGGTATCGCAAAAAGAAGCACCGTTGTTAAAGGATTTCCTTCTGTCATCTTACGTATTTTTGTTTCCGTCTTTGTTTCTGACATTTTTTACCGCCTCTGTTTTCTTATTATATTCTTATGATAAGCTTTAAAATTAGTTCTTAAAGCTATGTATTGGTGCCGGAATTCTACCACCACGATTGACAAAGGCATCACAAGAGAACTGATTTACCGGCATAATCGGTGCATAACCAAGTAATCCACCAAACTCTACCGTTTCCCCTACTCCTTTACCGATAACCGGAATCAAACGAACAGCCGTTGTTTTCTGGTTAATCATACCAATTGCCATTTCATCGGCAATGATACCGGAAATAGTTGTATCTTTCGTATCTCCCGGAATTGCAATCATATCAAGACCTACGGAACAAACGCAAGTCATTGCTTCTAATTTCTCTAAAGAAAGTGCTCCGGCAACAACTGCATCTATCATGCCCTGATCTTCGCTGACCGGAATAAATGCACCACTTAAACCTCCTACATAAGAGGATGCCATAACACCACCTTTTTTTACCTGATCATTTAATAATGCAAGTGCTGCTGTTGTACCCGGTGCTCCGGCATATTCCAGACCGATTTCACAAAGAATATCAGCAACACTATCCCCGATTGCCGGAGTTGGTGCCAAGGATAAATCAACAATACCAAATGGTACATTCAGACGTTTGGAAGCTTCTTTTGCTACCAACTGTCCAACACGTGTTACTTTGAATGCTGTTTTCTTAATGGTTTCGCAAAGTACCTCGAAATTCTCTCCTCTTACTTTGCTCAATGCTGTTTTCACAACACCAGGGCCACTGACACCTACGTTAATAATCTTATCAGCTTCTGTTACACCGTGAAATGCACCTGCCATAAATGGATTGTCATCCGGTGCATTACAGAATACTACTAATTTGGCACAGCCAAGAGAATCCTGTTCTTTGGTTGCTTCTGCAGTTTTCTTAATCATTTCACCCATTAATTTCACCGCATCCATATTGATACCGGTCTTGGTAGAACCAACGTTAATGGAGCTACATACTCTCTCTGTTGTAGCAAGTGCCTGCGGAATAGAGCGAATCAGAAGTTCATCTGCCGGTGTCATACCTTTGGATACCAGTGCAGAATAACCACCGATAAAGTTCACACCTACTTCGTGTGCTACTTTATCAAGAGTCTGTGCAATCGTCACAAAATCCTCAGAAGTCTTACAAGCTGCACCACCAACTAAAGCAATCGGTGTTACCGAAATTCTCTTGTTTACAATCGGAATACCATATTCTCTGGAAATTTCCTCGCCGGTTGATACAAGGTCTTTAGCCGCCTCATGAATTTTGTTATAAATCTTCTCATTTACTTTTGCTAAATCAGAATCAATACAATCTAAAAGACTAATCCCTAATGTGATAGTTCTCACATCCAGATTTTCTTTTTCTATCATTTCATTTGTTTCTGCTACTTCAAATATGTTAATCATGTTATCCTCATTTCTGCGTATGCTTTTATATACTCCCTAGATTCTGTGCATCTGGTTAAAAATTTCTTCTTTCTGACATTTAATAATAACGCCGATGCTTTCACCAAGCTGATTCAGTTCTTCTACAATCAGACCAAAATCTTTCGATGTATGGTTTGTATCAACAATCATCATCATATTGAAATATCCCTGTACAATAGTCTGTGAAATATCCAGAATATTAATCTGGTTATCTGCCAGATATGTACATACTTTTGCGATAATACCTACTGTATCTTTTCCTACGACTGTAATAATTGTTTTCTTCATGGTTCCTCTCCTCATATATGATTCTTTTTTATTCTTTGTAAAATACCTATATTGCTATCAGCTGTGATGTTTCACTCCGCTTAGCAACATAAATAGGGAAATCATCTCCCTTATATCCGGTATCAGACATGGTAATTTCTACCCTTACCGCTTCATATGCCAGCTCCGGCAGATTATTTTCCTTACTCAGATGTCCAAGTACAACTGCCTGCATATGGTCATTTAATAACTGACTAAGAAGCTTACCGGAAGCCTCATTCGACAGGTGCCCTCGTTCACCCAGAATACGTTGCTTCAGATAATAAGGGTATGGACCGACCTGAAGCATGTTAATATCATGATTTGCCTCCAAATATAATACATCCAAATCCTGCATACATGCAACTGTATAATCATTATAACATCCTAAGTCTGTTACTATCCCTATCTTCTTTTTATCATGGCTGACCCGGTATGCCACCGGCTCTGCCGCATCATGGGATGTCCTCATCGGATACAACGTCATATCCTTTATCATAATTTTCTCATCTGCTTTGATACAATGAAAAAGAGATTCATCTATTTTTCCCAAAGAAGATGTCTGTTTAATTGCCTGTATTGTTCCGGCCGTTCCATAAATGGGAATCCCGTATTTTCTGGACAAAACACCAAGACCACTGATGTGGTCCGCATGTTCATGCGTAATAAAAATACCGTCTATTTCTGATAGTTTTAATCCCAGTGAAGCAACACCTTCTTCTGTTCTTTTGCCGCTGATACCTACATCAATCAGCAGATGAGTCGCATCCGAACCCACATACACACAGTTTCCGCTGCTGCCACTGGCTATGCTACATAATCTCATAAGTATAATCAATCTTTCCAATAAATTTGTATTACATCACCGCTTCGAATCGGTTCCATGTACTGTGCCGGTCTGCCATTCAAATTCGTCACAATACCACTTCCCTGCGGCTTCGACAAATCGAAATCGATGTACTGGAATACATCTACATAAACATATTCCGTTTTGCCCTCTAAGCGAATCGGACTACCATTAACGGTAACCTGTATCGTCAACGGAATGCCACTTGCAGCCTCTGTTTTTTCTTCGGTTGCATTTTCTTCCGTTACTTCATCTTCTTCCGTCAATGCATTTTCTTTCATTATCGCATTTTCTTCCGACTGTGTACCTTCCGTGTCCAGATTCCGTTCTTCTGCTCCATCATCTTCCGGCAGGTTCTCAAAAGTATCCGGTGTACCATCTCCGTAAATCGCACGGTCGGACAACTGTAACTCTTCCATCGTCCATACAACAGAGAAATTCTCATACACTTTCGTATTCATATCTGCCAGTTTATTATTGACGTAGATATTCATGTCTTCCTTGATAATTACGTCCATAAACTCTGCAATCTGTCTGACGGTATAGTAATTCAGGAATTCAATATTGTCATTTTCCTGAATGCTATAATAACCGGATTGTAATTGTCCGTTTACCATTGCAAACTGCGGCAGTTCCACTTTTTTCTCATTTACTTCAACGCTCATGGTTGCGCCATACTCCGGAAGCTGATTAATATCCATCGTTGCCGGAGCACCCGCTGTCGATTCTACTACTTTGATATTATCATTCGCATGTACTGCCGTATAAATATCTGCTTCCTGACCGTTGACGGTAATAACGGCTGACTCACCCAGCGCGCCTCTTGTGATACGCTGCTTGCCATTCACCAAATAATTCAGTTCCTTACCTCGTTTCGGGAAAAGACCTTCATTGGAAAATTCTGCCTGCATGGCTGCATCAACAACTGCCAGTTTATTGTTATCATAAAGCTTAATTCTCTGTTCGTTAAAATATACAAAAATAAAGTTGTTGCTCTGTTCATAAAACGTCAGACAGATACCTATCGGCGTTACCATCAATGAATCTTTCTTCGCATCTTCCTGCAAAAATTCTATCTTTTGCATTACTTCTTCGCCACGCACAGCAACTCTTTCTTTCTGAATGCCAAGTTCTTCTGCCAAAGCATCTGTATATCCCGGCATTTTGCCGCCACCACCAACAACAAAGACCGCACTGACTGATTTATCACCGTTTAGTTCTTTGATTTTATCGGCAACCTGCTTTGTCATATCTTTGATAATCGGCTCTACCACATTACTGATTTCTTCACTGGAAATCGTCTGTGATAATCCCATAATATCTTTATATTCTACGGTTTCTTTCACACCGGCTTCACGCTTAATGTTTTCTGCTGTTCCAAAATCAACCAGACAGTGTCTCGCAATGACTTCGGTAAGCGAATCACCTGCAACCGGAATCATGCCGTAAGCAACAATACTGCCGTCTTTTGTAATGGAAATATCCGATGTTCCTGCACCTACATCCACAAGCGCAATATTCAACATGCGGTACATTTCCGGAATTGCCACCTGAATTGCCGCAATTGGCTCCAATGTCAGATTTGCCACTTCCAGTCCAGCAATCTCAACTGCCTTATGTAAGCCATCTACTACATCATCCGGCAGGAAGGTTGCAATAATATCTGCCCCGATAACTTTTGCCTTATGGCCTTCCAGATTCCCCATCGGATAATGATTCATATAGTAACGTACCACAGAATAACCTACACAGTAGAATTTTATCTCGGTATCATTCGTTTCCAAAAATTCCTGATACGCTTTCTCTACACCCATAGAATCCAGTGCATAGATATCTTCTCCTGTTACTTCTTTTTCACTGCCAAATTCATATTCCACGCTGGTAGTTACGGTACGAAGCACACGTCCCGCCGCTGCAATACAGACATCTTTTAATGGTCTGCCTATTTGGGTTTCCAGTGTATTCTTCACTTCATTAATGGTATTACCAACCTTATGAATGTCATGAATTTGACCATCCAGCATGGCTCTTGTTTCATGTTCCTTGATACACTGTGCAACAACATGAAAACGTTCGCCGATACGATAACCAACCGTACCAACGATGCTTCTCGTTCCGATATCCAAACCAAATACTAATTGTCCCGGTAATTTCATCATCTCTGACACAAATAGTCCCCCAATTTCTCATCAATTTGTTTATGGGCATCCTCTAACCTGCCACTGTTATCAATCACAACCTTGCAATGCTGTCTGAACACTTCTTCTGTCAGCTGTTTTTGCAAAATCTGATCTATTTTTTCATCCGAATATGCTCTGGATGCTTTCAGCCGTTCCCGTCTGATTTCTGTTTTGGTATAAATATACCAAAGTTCATCTACAATCTGTCCATATCCATCTTCAATCAGAAGTGCAGCCTCAATAAAAAGAAAATCCAACTTTCCTTCTGCCTTCCGATCTGCAATTTCCTGTACGATAAATTCTTTTACCGCCGGATGCACAATGGCATTGACCTTCTCAAGCACATCTTTATCCGCAAAAATTTTCTCTGCCATCTTTGCTTTCTGAATGGTTCTGTCAGGATTTAAAATATCTTCCCCTAACAATGCAACCAACTCATCATGGCACTTCTGTCCCGGTTCTTCAACCTGATGTGCAACCTTATCTGCCAGAATTATCTGACAATTATAATGCTCCTTTATATATGCTAAAATCTCTGATTTTCCGGCACCTACACCACCAGTAATTCCAATGACTCTCATATCATTATCCTATCTGCTTTACATCATATATTATTTGGCATCGTACCAAGTCATTCCGGTGTGCAAATCAATTTCCAGTGCTACTGATAATTTTGCTGCTTCCTGCATCTCTTCGGATAAAATCTGTCGGACGATTGCTTCCTCCGCTGCATATGTTTCAATCAGTAGTTCATCATGCACCTGTAAAATCAGTCTGGAACGCAAGCCTTCTTTCTTCAATCGCTCCCATACATGAATCATGGCAATCTTAATAATATCTGCCGCTGTTCCCTGTATCGGAGAGTTCATGGCTACACGTTCACCAAAAGAACGCTGCATAAAATTACTGGAAGACAACTCCGGAATCGGTCTTCTTCTGCCAAACATAGTCGTTACATAGCCCTGCTCTTTGGCATCTGCTACTAATTTATCCAGAAAAGTCTTAATCCCCGGGTAAGTTGCAAAATACTGTTCAATATATTGTGCCGCTTCTTTTCTGGAAATACTCAAGTCCTGACTCAGTCCAAAAGAACTGATACCATATACAATACCAAAATTAACTGCTTTCGCATTTCTTCTCTGTAAATCCGTAACCTCTTCAAATGGCGTATGGAATACTTTGGATGCTGTAATCCGGTGAATGTCCTCATCCATCTGATAGGCCTCAATCAACTGCTTATCCTCGGACATATGCGCCAGAACTCTCAGTTCAATCTGGGAATAATCCGCATCCATGAAAAGGTAACCATCTGCCGGAACAAATACCTTACGAATCCTTCTTCCAAGTTCCATACGCATCGGAATGTTCTGTAAATTCGGCTCTGTGGAACTGATTCTTCCGGTTGCCGTAATTGTCTGGTTAAAAGTGGAATGAATTCGGTTTCCTCCATCAATATAAGCCGCCAATCCATCCGCATAGGTTGATTTTAATTTCGCAAGTCCTCGGTATTCCAGAATATCAGATACAATCGGATAATCCGGTGCAAGCTTTTCTAACACATCTGCCGCTGTGGAATAACCTGTTTTGGTCTTCTTACCACCGGAGATACCCATTTTTTCAAAAAGGATTTCCCCTAATTGTTTCGGTGAATTAATGTTAAACTGTACACCAGCCTGCTCGTAAATAGACTGCTCAAGCTCAGCAATTCGCCCAGTCAGTGCTTCTCCATACGCCTTCAGTTCGTCCGGGCGCACCATCACACCATACTGTTCCATTTCATATAATACCTTAGTTAAAGGCATTTCAATTTCATATAACAGAGAAAGCATTCCCTGTTCTTCTAAT
The DNA here is from genome assembly GCA_017623295.1 of Lachnospiraceae bacterium. GTDB lineage: Bacteria > Bacillota > Clostridia > Lachnospirales > Lachnospiraceae > UBA3282. Next base: position 27,394 of record JAGAPK010000037.1, read on the forward strand.
TTCTTCTCTAATACTTCCTGTGCCATTTTACAGACATACGCTTGAAAACAGGCATATTCCATAAATTCCTGTGGTTTTTCTTCTAACACCTTCGCAAGTGCTGCTTTGCCACAAACCTGTCCTTTGTCTGGCAACATAAGCCCTAAATGCTCACCGGCAATCGCCTCTACATCATAATCATTTTTCAGTGGATTCAATAAATAAGCTGCCAATAAAATATCAAAATACTTTTTCTCCCGGTATGGCTTCATCACATCCACGCAGGCATCTTCATTCGCAATGCCCTCTTCTGTGCCCGTTTCCGGTTCCATATCGGCTTCTATCATATCATAAATCTGCTTAATATCACAAACAGCAAGTTTACATAACTCATTTTGTATTAAAGCAACCAATTTATCTTTCAAATAAGCTTTGGTTACAAATCCCTGACATGGAATAAAATATATTTCCTTTTCTTCCAGCGCAAGGGAAATTCCCACAAAATTCTCTTCTTCTTTTCCATCCCGCAGAATAGAAAGTCCAAGCAAATAGCCTTCACTGCTGTTGTTACAGATTTCTTCTGCCTTCGCAAAAATTTCCTCTACCTGTGAAAAATCCTCTATCGTCTTAAAGTATTCCGTCTGACTGTTTGAAACAACCGCATCTTTTTCGAAACGTGACATAAAATTCTTAAATTCCAACTGCTTGCATAAAACATAGGCTTCTTCCGTATAGAAGTTTCCTACTTTAGCCTGTTCAAAAGAAAAATCAATATCACTCTCTACATTGATTGTCGCCAAAACTTTACTTAAATCAGCCAGTTCTTTATTGTTGATTAACGATTCTTTTACCGCTTTCTTGGTGACTTCATCAATTCTTGCATATATATTTTCCAACGAACCAAAATTGACCATCAATTCGGTTGCTGTTTTCTCTCCTACCTTTGGCACACCCGGAATGTTGTCGGCAGTATCTCCCATCAAAGCTTTTAAATCAATAAACTGTACCGGATTGACCTGATACTTCGCTTCCACATCGGCTGCATAATAATCTTCGATTTCTGTTTTGCCGCCTTTCGTTTTCGGAATACGGATTTTAATATGCTCTGATGCAATCTGCAATAAATCCCTGTCACCGGAAACCAGTGCGACTTCCATTCCTTCTTTCTCACCACGTTTTGCTATGGTTCCCAGAATATCGTCTGCCTCTAAACCCGGCTTTTCCATAATGCAGATACCCATTGCCTGTAACATCTGCTTCATCACAGGCACCTGTTGCCGCAATTCCTCCGGCATAGGTTTTCTTGTACCTTTGTATTCTTTGTATATTTCATGTCGGAACGTTGGCGCATGTACATCAAATGCTACGGTCAGAAAATCCGGTTTCTCTTCTTCCAGAATTTTAAACATAATATTCAAAAAACCATATACCGCATTTGTATGAAGTCCCTGACTATTCGTCAAATCCGGCACACCATAAAAAGCTCTATTCAAAATACTGTGTCCATCAATTAAAACCAGTTTCTGACTCATGGTATCAAATACCCTTTCTACAACAATTTTTTATAATTTAAACACAATCAGAATTGCAACCAATATCATAACTGCTACTGCCACTTCCAGACAAATCAGTGTGTGTTGTAATCCCCTGTGCACTTTTATCCGAGAGTTCGCATTACTCAGTTTTTCTGATAAAGCACTCTGCAAGTTAAAATTATTTCCCTCTTCCAGACGCTCCATACCTTCTGCCACCAGAAATTGAATAGAAAGTTCTTCTTTACATTCCGGACACTGTTCGATGTGCTCAACAAACTCTTCTAATTTTTTCCCTTCCAGCGCATCCTGCAAAAATAAGGGAATCATTTTCTCCGTTTCTTTGCAATTCATATTTATCCTCCGGCATAAATCTGCCTTTTCAAATGAAACCCATACAGTGTTTATTATATACTATAATGCTATCCATTGCAAAGTCTATCTCTCAAAATGCGATTCAAAAAATGGCACTCCGTTTCCGAAATGCCATTCCATCTTTTATACTCTATATTTGCGCCATGCTGCTAACTATTCTGCAACTACTTCTGCGCTTCCGGTTGCTGTTCCTTCTGCCGTTTCGGCTGCCTGCTGTGGGGTTTCAACCGGAACCGGTGTTGCAACACCCTGCTTGTCCGTTGTATAAAGCACACCGTCAATCGTTACTTCACTGCTTCTTATAAGCGCACCTGTCGCATCATAATAGTACTGTTTACCATCCGGTTTCGTTACCAATCCGGTCTGCATTACTCCGTTGTCTGCAAAATAGTAATCCTGACCTTCAATCGTAACATCACTGACTAACATATGACCATCTTTGGTTGCCAGGAAATACTTACCTGTTTCATCCTCAAACCAACCATGTACCATTGCTCCGGTGTCCGGTGCATAATAATATTTTTTATCCTCTACGGTTACCCATCCACCTGTTCTTACACCATTGCCGTCGAAGTAATAGTTCTGACCGTCTAATGCAACCTGTCCTCTTGCTACGCTGCCATCTGCGGTTAAATAATATGTACCGCTTTCATCTGCAAACCAACAATTTCTCTGTAAATATCCGTTGGCATCCAGATAATATCTTGTGTCATTATAGGCTACCCAGCCACGCTGCATTTTATAGCCCGCAAAAAACATGGTCTGACCGTTTCTGTCCACAAAACCATCTGAAACAATCAAAGAAGAATAATCCTTGAACTGATAGTTAATATCAACTCTTGTACCAACACCGGAAACACTTCCATGAGAAGAACTTTGCCAGAAGGAAGCACCTTCATATTCCAGATTATCTGCATACTGTGCTACCCATTTGTCATAACCAACATTTCCGATTCTCTGATTAAACCAGTTTTTGTTGGAATATACCATCGGATAATAGCCGGCAGATGCAATTGTCGAGCAGAAAGTATTAATCATTGCCTGAAGCTGTTCCTGTGACAAGCCTCTCTGACAGGAATCTTCTATATCATAAACTACCGGATAAGATACGGTATAATTAGAAAGCCATTCTAACATCAGATTTGCTTCGTTCTGTGCCTGTTCAACATTTGTTGCATAAGAATAAATATAAACACCAACTTTTAATCCTGCATTCTGCGCTCCACGCATATTTGCATCAAAATATGGGTCCACACCGGATTTCGTACTGCCTGCTTTAATAAAAGCAAATGATATTCCTGAAGATGCAACACTGTTCCAATCAATCGCACCATTGTGTTTCGAAACATCTATTCCTTTCGCTATTGCGTTGCCTGCGTTTGCCGCCTGCGCATAGTTTACCGGAGCCATAGCCATAATACCGGCAAGAGCCAAGGCTAAAGCCTTTTTCCAAAATTTCATCATTTGTTTTTCTCCCCTAGTTTCAGTCTGTAATTATTACAAAATTATTGCAATTTTTAACAAATATATCATATTTTTAATATTTTGTATATAATCCGACAAAAATTTGCATTGGAAATAGCTGGGAAAAATTTGCATAAATTTTCTTGCAAAATTACTTGCCAACCGAATCCAGTTATGATATTATATAACTCGGTTGTTGGAAACGCCGGCGTGTCGGAATGGCAGACGAGGCAGACTCAAAATCTGTTGTGGGCAACCACGTATGGGTTCAAGTCCCATCGCCGGCATTATAAAAAAAGAGAAGCACTTTCGTGATTCTCTTTTTTTATGCTCTTAAAACTCAATTTTATTGAAAACATCAAAGCAATCTAAGGTTGCAAAATAATCCTTTGGTGTTTCTGCACGTCTGATTAACTGTACGCTTCCATCCTCTTTTAATAAAAGCTCTGCAGATTTTAATTTACCATTGTAATTATAACCCATTGCATAACCGTGTGCTCCGGTATCGTGAATTGCCAGATAATCTCCCATTTCAATTTCTGGAAGCATTCTGTCTACGGCAAATTTATCATTGTTTTCACACAAAGAACCGGTAACATCATATTTATGATCGCAAGGTGCATCTTCTTTACCAAGTACAGTAATATGATGATATGCGCCATACATCGCCGGACGCATTAAATTAACAGCACAGGCATCTACACCAATGTACTCTTTATGTGTATGCTTCTCATGAATTGCTTTTGTGATAACCTCACCATAAGGTCCCATCATGAAACGTCCCATTTCTGTATAAATAGCAACATCACCCATTCCAGCCGGAACAAGTACCTCTTCATATACTTTACGAACGCCTTCACCAATCACGCGAATATCATTTGGCTCCTGATCCGGTGTATATGGAATACCAACACCACCGGAAAGATTGATGAACTCAATATTTGCACCAGTTTTTTCTTTCAACTGAACTGCTACTTCGAAGAGCTGTTTTGCAAGCTGTGGATAATATTCATTTGTAACGGTATTACTTGCTAAAAATGCATGGATACCGAAATGTTTTACCCCTTTTTCTTTCATAATACGGAATCCTTCAAACAACTGCTCTGTTGTAAAACCGTATTTTGCATCCCCCGGATTATCCATAATTCCATTACTCATCTGGAAAACACCGCCCGGATTGTAACGGCAGCTCATTGTTTCCGGTAATTTACCAAGAATTCCTTCCACAAAATCAATATGAGTAATATCATCCAGATTGATAATAGCACCTACTTTTGCAGCATATGCATAATCTTCTGCCGGAGTATCATTGGAAGAAAACATAATATCATGTCCGTTGATACCAAGTGCATTACTAAGCATCAATTCTGTTAAAGAAGAGCAGTCACAGCCACAGCCATACTCATGAAGAATATTGATCAAAAATGGGTTTGGTGTTGCTTTTACTGCAAAATATTCTTTAAAACCTTTATTCCAGGAAAAAGCCTCTTTTACAGCTTTCGCATTCTCTCTGATTCCTTTTTCGTCATAGATATGAAAAGGTGTTGGATATGTTTTTACGATTTCCTCAATCATTTCCTTTGTCACAAATGGTACTTTTTTCATTTCTTTTCTCCTCCTGTAACTTCTATCAACATAGTCATATTATCATCAAAATATTCAATCTGTAAATATGATTATACAAATATCAGTAATTCATTTTATTGATAAATCAATTTATCATCTGTTATTGATTAACCCCTATCAAATAGCATCTTTCAAGGTATCTAAATATTTTCAATCTGCCAGTCAATCGGCTCCACACCATTTTTTTTCAGAAACTCATTTGCCTGACTGAAATGTTTACAGCCGAAAAAGCCCCTGTATGCTGACAACGGACTTGGGTGCGGTGCCTTCAAAATCAAATGCTTTGGATTGGTTAACATCGGAATTTTGCTCTGTGCCGGTCTCCCCCACAGAAAGTAAACAATTGGTCTATCCTGTGCATTCACCGCATGAATAACTGCATCGGTAAATTGTTCCCAACCTCGTCCCTGATGGGAGTTTGCCTGATGTGCACGCACCGTCAAAACAGTATTCAGCAAAAGCACACCCTGATCTGCCCACTTCTGCAAATAACCATTATTAGGAATATAACAGCCCAAATCATCTTCCAATTCTTTATAGATATTCTGCAAAGAAGGGGGAATTTCCTTCTGATCCGGCAATACTGAAAAACTCATACCATGTGCCTGATGCTCATTATGATATGGGTCCTGTCCCAGCAAAAGAACTTTTACCTCATTTAATGGTGTAAAATGAAATGCATTAAAAATGTCATCTGCCGGTGGGTAAATGATTCTTGTGCTATATTCATCCTTTACGAATTGATACAGTTCCTTATAATATGGCTTATGAAATTCTTCTTTCAGAGCCTGCGCCCAATCATTGCTCAGCATTGCCATAATACTTCCTCCTTCGTTCTAATACACAGTTGCCTATACATTCTGCAAACATCTTAACAAGACAATAAGCACTGAAAAAATTTTTCAATGCTTATCTTATATGTTCTCTCTAGAAAACAAACTTTTACACGTTGTTGATGTCTACCTTATATTCTGACAGAGATTCCTTTTTCATGCAGATACTGCTTCAAATCACGGATTTCCATCTCTTTGAAATGGAATAAAGATGCGGCCAACGCTGCATCTGCTTTACCAATCGTAAAAGCTTCCTCAAAGTGCTCCATCGTTCCTGCTCCACCGGATGCAATAACCGGAATCGACACATTTTCAGAAATCAATCTGGTAAGTTCCAAATCATATCCGGCTTTCGTACCATCTCCGTCCATACTTGTCAAAAGAATTTCTCCGGCTCCAAGTTTATCTGCCTGCATTGCCCATTCAATTGCATCAATGCCCATGTCTACTCTTCCGCCGTTTTTATAGATGTTCCAACCCGAACCATCTGCACGACGTTTTGCATCAATCGCAACAACAACACACTGACTGCCGAATTTGTCTGCCGCATCAGAGATCAGTCGTGGATTCATAATCGCTGCAGAATTTACCGATACTTTATCAGCACCCTCTCTCAAGATTGCCTTAAAATCATCTACGCTGCGGATACCGCCGCCTACGGTAAACGGAATGAAGACCTTCTCCGCAACTTTTCGAACCATCTCAACCGCTGTTGCTCTGGCATCCGAAGAAGCTGTGATGTCAAGAAATACCAGTTCATCCGCACCGGATTTATCATATGCTGCTCCTACTTCCGCCGGATCACCCGCATCTCTGAAATTTACAAAATTAACACCTTTTACAACTCTGCCGTTTTTTACATCAAGACAGGGAATAATTCTCTTTGTATGCATTAGTTTTCCTCCCCATCTTTTCCACTTACTTTTATAAAATCTTCTCTGGAAGTATTCAAAAAGTTTTTCAAAATAGTCATACCCACTTCTGAACTTTTCTCAGGATGAAACTGACAGGCAAATACATTATCCTTTTCTACAGAAGCATGAATTAATGTACTGTATTCAGTTGTTGCCATAACAATCTCCGGTTCTTGTGCCTGCAAATAATAGGAGTGCACAAAATATACATAAGAGTTTTCCGGTAATCCTTCAAACAATCTTCCTTTATTCGGGAATTTTAATGAATTCCATCCGATATGTGGAATTTTTAAATCTTCCTTGTCCGGAATTCGAACAATTTTACCCGGAAGAATACCAAGCCCTTCTACGCCATCACTTTCTTCGCTGCTCTCAAATATCAACTGCAAGCCAAGACAAATTCCAAGAAAAGGGATTTTCTTCTCCACCACTTCATGAATAATCTCAACTAAACCATATTCATGAAGTTTGCCCATCGCATCACCAAAAGAACCGACGCCCGGCAAAATCACATGCTTCGCAGATAAAATTTCATTTCTGTCCCGTGTTACTTTTGCCTCGTGACCAAGTGCAATAACTGCTTTTTCTACGCTCTTAATATTTCCAGCATCATAATCAATAATGGCTACCATTTCATCTCATTTCCATTCTGCAATTTCTATTCTGTACTTTCGTTCTGACATTTTTACTCTGACATCTCTACTCTGTTATTTCTTCTTCAACAGACATCCCGTCAATGATTTCCTGTTCTTCCGGTAAAATATCATTTATTCCATCAGAATTTTCCTCACTTGTTTCTTCCATTGTCGCATCTTCACCCATTGTACCATATACGATGAAATATAAGTATTCTGTATAAGTAACATTGTTTTCACATGATGCAATCTCAACTGCATCTATTTCCGACAAACCATATTTTTCTGATAAAACAGCTAAAATTTCCTGATAAATTTCATTGATTTCAGCAGTAACATAATATTCATCAGCATATGGAAGCAAATCATAGTATAAAGCGACACCTTGAAGTAATGTATCCAAAGATTCCAATTCTTTGTCATTCATCTTCTGATATGTTTCATAAGATTCCAATTTACGTTCCATTTTCAGAATAATACGACTCTTATGTAAAATCACTTCATCTTCTTCACTTAATTCCTTGTCACAAAGCAGATTATAAGCTTCTTCATAATTACCCAAATCATAAGCTACATGTGCATCACGCTTCTGTAAATAAGCTGGAATCACAGAAGATAATACAATAATACCCGCTGCAATTGTTGCGCAGAATAAAATAACAGGTATTATTTTCTTCTTCGAAAGTTTTTTAGATGGCTTCTCATCTACAATTTCTTCTGTTTCTTTTTTCTTCTTTTCTTTTTTTGGTCTTTTTTTCTTCTTAGTTTTAGCACTTTCTTCTTCAGCGCCTTCTTCATCCAGCTCATCACCCTGAGCATCCTGACCTTTTTTATCTTTCTTTCCTTTCTTAGCCTTTTTACCCTTTTTCTCTTTTTTATTTTCCTTGTTTTTATCTTCTTCGCTTAATTCATCCAATAATTCTTTATTTTCATTTGATGTTTCACCAAGAAGCAGTTCATCCATCGGATCAAGGTTTTGTTCTGCTCCTGCGCCTTCTTCGTCATCTTCTTCCATCAAAAAATCTACGAATTTTGCAAAGAATCCTTTTTTCTTTCCTGTTTCTTCTGCTTTCTTTCCAGACTCAGCTGTGCCACCCACGCCATCTAATCCGTCTAAACCAGCAAAACCTTCCATTCCATCTAAAAGCCCTAGGTCGTCAGTTATGCTGTTTTCACCGGCTTCTGCTAACTGTTCCTCTTTATTTTTTTTACCAAATTTTCTTTCTTTTTTGTTTTTCCGTTCCTTCTTTTCTTTTTTCTTCTTTTCTTTCTTATTTTTCTTGTTAGCAGTCGCTCCTGTCTCTTCAGAAGTTCCTCCTACTTCCGCATTTTCTCCGCCATTAAAAAAGTTCATGGCATCTTCTTGCGCTTCACTGAAATCAGTTCCGGAAGCATCTGATACACTTTGTAAAAGTGCCATCATTTCATCATCAACATCTTCCTGTCCTGATTGTTCCAACATGCCATTAATTTCTGCCATATCTTCATCCATGCCATTTTCTTCCAATGACATGTCATTCATACCCAGAAGTTCCGCTAAATCATCCATACCACTCATGCCGTTCTCTGACACACCAGATTCTTCCAGATTGCTTTCCGGCATATCCATCATATCCGGCATTTCTGACATATCCGATATTTCTGACATATCCGACATTTCTGACATATCCGACATTCCGCCTTCTTCTAATGCCATATCTGTCATGCCCAGAAGTTCCGCTAAATCATCCATACCACTCATGTCGTTCTCTGACACGTCAGATTCTTCCATATTTGAATTTTCCATAACAGAATCTTCCATAGAAGCTGCAAGCATGTCCATATCATCCAGCATATCCATATCATCCAGCATATTCAGACTATCCAGATTTATATCATCACTGCTGTTATCTAATCCCATTTCATCCATAGAACCATCTGATGGATTATTTAACGAAATATCTGCTGCAGCAAGTATATCATCCAAATTAGACAAATCATCCATATCAGACAATCCATCTTCATTTGCTAATCCTTCTGCTCCAGACATTTCATCCATACTACCCTCCTCCAGAGCCATATCCGTCATACCCAGAAGTTCTGCTATATCATCCATATCGCCCATGCCATTTTCTGACATATCAGATTCTTCCATAGCAGCATCGCTCAAAGCCGGTTCATCTATACCAAATCCGCCTAAATCAAGTGCATCCAGATTCAAATCATCGAGACTTAAATTATCCATTTCTGCTTCATCTATTTCAGATTCATTCATGTCACTTTCTTCTGCAAAAGTTTCCTCTTCAGAAGTATTCTCCACAGAAAAATCAGCATCAGCAATGGCATCGTTTTCTGGCTCATTTCCAGCAGAATTAAACATAGCCTCTATTTCTTCAGGACTCAATGTCTGATTGACATTGGATTCTGTCACAGAGTGCTCTGGTTCTTCTCCTGACAATAACTCAATTGCACTTTTCTGCTTTCCAACATCACCTTCCGACGAAGCAGGAGCTTCACCATTCATCATAGATTGTAACAGATTTTCTAAGTATTCTTCGCTTGAACTCATAATCTCTCTCCAAAAAATAGTTTATGCTTCATTTTATCACATACTGTTTCATTTAACAAATCCCTTTGTTAAAAAATCGACAGGTTTCTCTTTTATACTCGTTCCTCTATCTCCCACATTTTCACCTAATTGGTATAATGACGAATGAATTCTATATATGTGAGATTTCTGATTATATAAAATAATCTTTTCAAAAGGCCATCGAATAATATTCGGCATTTCTAAGCCTACACCCAATTCAATAACACATAATTTTTTATTTACAGTTCCCTGCAACCATTTTGTATATTTTTCCCACTGTGATAAATAGCCTTCTTCAGCATATTTTGTAACCCCAAGTTGATTAAAACGTTTTTTTTGACCGCATTGATCACAAGTTGGTTCTTGCAAATCATTCAAAGTTAGTTCTTTATTATAATAAGATTTAACTTTTCCAAGCATTTCATAATCAACGTCAAGCAATTCACTCTTACAATTATAATCGCATTGCATCTTTCGAAATCCACCTACTGGACTAACTATTCTATCCTCTCTAAAACCATGCTGATAAATACTATCATCGATTGCTGTTGAAATAATGAAATAATTTTTATCTGAAATAAGCTTGCTCAAAGCTTCATATGCCTTATTTAATCGCATATCTGCTTTTTTTTCAATCCATAATTTCTGCAAAAAAGGAACAATCCACATATATTCCTCTCTTGCATCAATTTCTTTTTCGATTTCTTGATATCGCTCATCCTGCTGCAATATATTCCAATTAAACTGAAATTCTTCACCTATTCCAACCAGAATTAAATCAGCTTCCTTACACCGTTCCTCTAATTCTGTAAAAATCTGCTCCATACGTCTTTTTAGACTCTCTTTCTTACACTTTTTACTTGTTACAACAAACAAAAGCCGGGAAATCCCGGCCTTTATTTTATCATATTACAATACTAATTCATCAACAACTCTTACCAAATTACCAATCTCTGGTTTAGAAAGCTGTGCATTAGCACCCAATGCCTCACCTTTTCTCTTCATTTCTTCATTAACAAGAGAAGAGAAAATAACAACCGGAATGTTCTTCGTTTCATCATCGTCCTTAATTAACTTTGTTAATCTATGACCATCCATGATAGGCATTTCAATATCGGTAATAACACACTTTACATGTTGATCTAATGTACCTTCTTTTTTACATTCCTGAATAACCTCATAAGCCTGCTGACCATTCTCTGTGTGAATCAAATTAGAATATCCTGCCTTATGTAAAGAATCCACAATTAACTTATTCAATAATGGTGAATCTTCCGCAATCAAAATAGGCACATCATTTCTTTCACGTTCACCCAACTCCTCTATTTCTGTCATCTTAAGACCAGTTTCAGGATTAATATCTGTTACAATCTTCTCAAAATCGAGGATAATAATTAAACGTTCATCAAATTTAATAATACCTGTTGAGATTCCTTCCTCTGTTGTTGAAACAGTAGAATCCGGTTTGATAATATCTTTCCATGATACTCTGTGAATACCAACAACTGAATCAACATGGAATGCAATATTCAACTTATTAAAATTAGTAATAATAAACAAACCACCCGGTTCAGATGTACCACGCTGCAAACAATTCTTCAAATCAATTGCAGTAATCATCGTATCACGTGGCATAAATATTCCTTCGATGCTTGGATGTGCATTTGGAATTGGTGTGACCTCCTGATAATTAATGATTTCTCTAATCTTTGCAACATTGATACCATATGCATTTCCGTCCAATTTAAATTCGAGTACCTCTAACTCATTCGTTCCATTTTCAAGCAGAATCTTTGTATCCATGTAATCCACCTCACGTTATATATTTAGAAAATATCTTAAATTAACATTACATTATGTATACCTCTAAGCATATTTTCTATTTTTAATTATAAATCTAACTTATTATATCATAAAATTAAATAAAAAAAAACACTATTTACATTTTTTTGTAAATAGTGTTCTGACATGCCTTCAAAACCAAATACTAAAAATCTACATCCAACCCTTCCGCCTTCATTCACTTACGTCTTCATTTCTGTGTGAAAAATGCTTGCATTTTTCTGAAATAATTCGCTTGCGAATTTTTTCTTGGTTAAGCCCTCGACCGATTAGTACTTATCAGCTTAATACATTACTGCACTTACACCTTAAGCCTATCTACCTCATACTCTCTAAGGGGTCTTACTTAACTGGGATATCTCATCTTGAGGGGGGCTTCACGCTTAGATGCCTTCAGCGTTTATCCCTGCCGGACTTGGCTACCCTGCTATGGTGTTGGTCACCAACAGGTACACCAGCG
>JAGAPK010000038.1 GCA_017623295.1 Lachnospiraceae bacterium
GATTAGTCTCCATGTCAGACTACTACACCGAAAAGTGTGTCACTTGTTAAATTGATTGAACCGCCGTGTACCGAACGGTACGCACGGTGGTGTGAGAGGTCGAAAATTTCTCTATAAAGAGGAATTTTCTCCTACTCGATTACATAAAGGGGAGGCTACATGAAGGAAAAAGTACTTAGTGTTTTTATAGATGAGTCCGGAAATTTTGGACAATGGCCTCTCCGAATTACTATGTTGCAATGGTTTTGCATAATCAGGAAATAGATATTTCAAAAAATATTGAAGCATTGGAACGACAGGTGAGTAATTGGGGGTATCCTGAGCATACAATTCATACAGGTCCTTTGATTCGGCGTGAAAGTGTTTATAAAAATGATTTGAGAGAACAAAGAAAAGCGTTGTTTAATGCATTGTATCATTTCACTCGTTTGCTGGATATTCAATACATCTGTCCGATGATTAATCAGGGAGATTGTGCAGAAAAATCAAAGCTGGCTTACACGGATAAATTGACAAAGGAGATTGCAAATCAGCTTCGGGCAAAGGATACCTATTTTTCCTCCTTTGATAAAATTATTGTTTACTACGATTATGGACAGGTTGAGTTGGCGCAGATTCTTGTGTCTGTATTTAATACCATGTTTTCTAATGTGGAATTTAGAAAAATAGAGACAAATCAGTATAAACTATCACAAGCAGCAGATTTGATTTGTACGATAGAAGCGATTGCACAGAAGACTATATTAACAAAGTCGGAAAGTGAATTCTTTCATTCAAAGAGTGAGTTTAAGAAGAATATTTATAAAAATATTGCAAAGAAGAAATTGTAGGATTTCCCTTGTTATTTGCTTGTAAGGGAAAATATAAGGGAAAAGTGAAAATTACGTAGATGTTGATGGCGGGAAAGCCCGTAAATACTGGAAAGTTGGGAAAATACACGAGAAATTTTGAATTTGATGGAGGAAAATACATGAGTGATTTATATGTTTCAGATTTAGATGGAACGTTATTGAGAAGTAACGAAGTAACCTCTGAATACACGAATCAAGTAATTAATTCCCTAGTGGATAAAGGAATGATTTTTTCCTATGCTACGGCACGTTCCTTAATAACAGCCAAAAAAGTGACCAAAGGAATAAATGCAAAAATTCCATTGATTGTGTACAACGGAGCATTTGTAATCGATAATATTACAGAGAAAATATTGATTGCTAATTATTTTGATGATTCAGTACATTCTGTACTAGAAGATTTATTTAGTAATGGAGTGTATCCTATTGTCTATGCATACATCAATGGCAAGGAAAAATTTTCATTTGTACGAGAATTGTGTACAACGGGGATGAATAAGTTTCTCGAAAGCCGTAAAGGCGACATCCGTACAAATGAGGTAAAATCATTGTCCAAGTTGAAAGAGGGTAATATTTTTTATATTACTTGTATTGATGAGCCAGAAAAGCTTAAACCATTGTATGATAAATACAAACACAAATATCACTGTGTATATCAAACTGATATTTATACAAATGAACAGTGGTTAGAAATTATGCCGTTAGAAGCATCAAAATCAAATGCAATAAAACAATTACGGACAATGTTGGATTGTGAAAAGTTAATTGTATTTGGTGATGGCAAAAATGACATAGATATGTTTCAAATGGCTGATGAAAGTTATGCTGTTGCAAATGCACATGAGGATTTAAAAAAATATGCAACAGAGGTGATTTTGTCAAATGATGACGACGGGGTTGCACGGTGGCTTGAAGTACATTATTTATAATATAAGCGAGTGAAATATTCAGTCTTACGGCGAGATGGAAAGTACAAAAGATTGCAGGTAAATAGCGTATAGCAGTAGCACAGAATTTGTAGGTGTCTTATGAAAAATATAATAGATAATGCATTAGAATATGTAAAAGGAGTTTTTGAAACTGACTATAGTGGACATGATTTTTTTCATACATTTCGTGTTTATAAAATGGCAACACATATTGCCATAAAAGAAAAAGCAAATTTGGAGATTGTACAATTGGCAGCATTATTACACGATGTAGATGATATAAAATTATCGCCCGAAACACATATAAAAAAGGATAAAGCAAGAAGCTTTTTAATAGCAAATAATGTTGATGAAACTGTTATTGACACAATATGTCAAATTATAGATGAGATTTCTTATAGAGGAACTGATTCTATAATTCCAAAAACATTGGAAGGTAAATGTGTTCAAGATTCAGATAGATTGGATGCAATTGGTGCTATTGGAATAGCAAGAGCATTTGCTTATGGTGGAAATCACAATAGAGCGATATATAATCCTGATGTTGGTCCAAAGTTGAATATGAGTGCAGAAGAGTATAATAATCATATCTCTACAACAATTAATCATTTCTATGAAAAACTTTTTAACCTAAAAGATTTGATGAATACAGATTCTGCAAAGAATATTGCTCAAGCTAGAGAAATGTATATGAAAGATTACGTTTCTGAATTTATGGACGAATGGGAAGGAATTAAATGAATTTGAATTTGAAGGTAAGTTCCCATGCAGGAAATTGTCGCAAAGCTGACCTCTAATTGAAATGGATATTGCAGAAACGGAAATCATTTATAGATTATCAAAGAACCATTAGGTGTGTCCCTGATGGTTTTTTTTGATTTTGAAAGAATAAGTTGACATATACAAGTATAATAAGTATGATTTGTATAACAAGTGTGACTTGTAAAACATAGTTCGGAAGGAGAATATATAATATGAAAAAAGCACCAGAAGGAAAATATGCATGGACGGTAACGATAGGGGAAAAGGGACAGTTTGTAATTCCAAAACAGGCAAGAGAACTTTTTGATATTAAGCCTGGCGATAGCATATTGCTTTTAGGTGATGTGGAAAAGGGAATTGCAATTCCACCGAAATCGGCATTTGAAGGCTTGATGGAAACAATTTTTGGGGATAAAGATTGATTTAAGATTGCGCAATAATACGAAAAGGAGATTAGCCATGAAAAATATAATGTTTTTTTGTATTCCAGCCTATGGACATCATAATCCAACGATTGCTGTTGTGAAGGAACTTGTGAATAGAGGAAATAGAGTCAGATATTATTCATTTAATGAATTTCGAGATAAGATTGAGAGTACAGGCGCAGAATTTATATCTTGTGATATGTATTTACCTGAAGTATCAGAAGATATTGTAAGTGGTTCCACTACCATGTCTTCTACAGAGATGACCATTGTAGATTTGAGAACTACAGCAAGAATGGATGGATTCTTAAAGGAACAGGTGGAAGAATTTCAACCAGATGTAATTGTTTCGGATTCGGTTTGCTTTTGGGGAAAATTAACAGCAAGAAAGTATAAGATTCCTATGGTAGTATCTACAACCACCTTTGCGTTTAATAAGCACTCCTCCAATTATATGAAAAGCAGTTTCTCCGAAATTAAGGATTTGATTAAGGGGAACAAACTTGTAAAAGCAGAGTTAAAAAAATTAGAAGCGTATGGTTATCATGAGAAGAGTGTTATGCCATTAGTGCAGAATGATAATTATACAGATACCATTGTATATGCAACTAAGAAGTATCAACCGTGTTCTGAGACGTTTTCAAAGCATTATGCTTTTGTGGGACCATCACTTTTGACGGATTATAAGCCTGATAAGGAACATGATAGACCACTTGTCTATATTTCGTTAGGAACTGTGGTGAGCAATAAGCCAGACTTTTATAAAAAATGTATACAGGCCTTGGAAAATGAGGATGTTGACGTTATTATCGCTTGCGGTAGAGTGGTAAATCCAGATACTTTAAATGGACTTGCTGATAACGTAAAGGTATACCAGTCTGTGAATCAATTAGAAATATTGTCAAAAGCAAATGTATTTTTGACACATAATGGAATGAATAGTACTTCAGAGAGTTTATATATGGGAACACCTATGGTATTCTTTCCACAGATTAATGAGCAACGTGCGGTAGCTAGAAGAGCTGGAGAGATGGGGGCTGGAATAGAATTAAAAGAAGAAAGCGTAGAGGGAATTCATGATGCAATCATGGAGGTACTGACAAATGAAAAGTACGCTAAGAGTGCAATGGAGTGCAGTGAAGATTTCCGTGCATCCGAGGGTCCAAAAGGGGCCGCAGAGTTTATTGAGACAGCACCACATGTAATGCCAGAGGAAGATAAGAAAATGATATATAAGGAAGTAATTCCAGGAGTTTTGGAATTAGTATTTTGGTGTGTAGCAATTGCTTTGATGATTGGTTTTAAATCACTTACAGGAAGTGATAAATGGTGGATTGTTGCTATTGTAGCCAATATTTGTTTTCCTTTTTACAAGAAGTTAATTGCGAAGATATTTACTTTATTATAGAGGAAATTTCTACCGTATAAAACATCTAAATAATACAGCTTACTAAAGCAACCGTTCTTGCTATTATAGTATCAGAGCAACTTTTTAGAAAAACATGAACTTGTTTTGATACGGGAGGTAGCAATGAACGGTTTTTTTAGAGATGAAAATGGAAAAGAAATGTTTGTTTTGGGGATGCAGGCACATAATTCTTCTACCGGAACTTTTATGATGGAGCGGACGATAAGAGCAGCGAGGCTCTTTGGGGCAAATACACTGGAAGTACCAATCTATTGGTATAAGGTTGAGCCAAAACAGGATGTCTATGACATGGCACAGGTAAAAGAACTAATCGATCAGGTGCGTGAAGCCGGAAAGAAATTAGTGATTCTGTGGTTTGCTACGAGTAAGAATGGACATCCAACGTATGCGCCGGAGTACATTAAAACGGCACCGGAAACGTATCAGGTTGCGGTAGGTTCTAATGGTGCATGGGTAGCTTCACTTTCACCACATTGCAGGGAAACACTTGAACGGGATAAGAAGGCTTTTTGCAAGCTGGTGGAATTTATCAGGGAATATGATGCCAAGCAAAAGACAGTAATTGCTTTGCAGATAGAGAATGAAATGGGATTAGCAAATACGGATAGGGATTATTCTGTATTGGCGCAGTTGGATTATGAGAAGCCTGTACCGGAAGCAATCAGAAACATCCGGTTGATGGATGATGGTTTAGAAGTTATTGCACAGGAGGAAAAAGACAAGCATAGTTGGAAAGGGTATTTTGGCAGACATGCAGCAGAAGCATTTTGCGCGTGGTATCACGGAAAATATATTGGCGCGATAGCAGAGGCTGCCAAAGCAATTTATGACATTCCGATGTATACAAATGTTATGGTTATGGAAAATGGCTGTGAAGAAGCTGGTTTTTCTTATAGCGGTGGCGCGGCAGTCAGCAGAGTGTTGGATATCTGGAAAGTGGCAGCACCGGCACTGGATTTACTTTGTCCGGATATTTATAATCAGACCAAAGAGGATTATTGCAGAATCTGTCAAGCTTACACACGAAAGGACAATGCACTGTTTGTACCGGAATCTCCATGTATGGGAATTGCAAATAGTTTAAATATGATGCGGGCAGTTGCCGATTATGATGCCGTTGGTGTAGCATGTTTTGGTGTGGAAAATGTACTGGATAATCAAGGAAATCTTTTACCGGAAGCAGAATCAATGGCAATTACGATGCGAACATTGCGTGCTTTGGAACCGCTTTTGATAAAATATCGGGGAACCGGGAAAATACATGGAATCGTGCAGGAGGAATTTGCTTCTTCAAAATATCTGAAACTGCCGGATTATCATGTGCAGGTAAAATTTATGTCTGAGGATAAAACACCTTTTGGCTACGGCAGTGCAATCAACTTGTCTAATCCGGAGAATAGGTGGAATTTACAGGTCAGAGGAAGAGGTATTTTGATTCAGACCGGTGATTATGAGTTTTACATGGCGGGTGCGGGAATTGCAGCAGAATTTATCAAACGTCCGCATCCGGCAGATGAACAGGCGTACATTCATTTGTCCTCCAGATGGGCAGGCCAGTTGAATTTCCTTACCGTAGAAGAAGGACATTTCGAAAATGACAATTGGGTAGTGGACTACGAGAGAAATGGTGATGAAGCTAATTTTGCTGCTTATGTGCATGGAGGACAGGTAATCCGAATTCGTTTAAATCCTTCTATGGGTGGCGGTTTGCAATAGAGTCGGAGGCTATTCTATTGAAAATGCAGAATCGGTATGATAAGATAGAAAAATATGGAAATTGCGCAATAAGTGCTTCTTGCTATAAACGGAGGTAAGCAATATGTTTCATTTTTTTCTGCGTTTGGTTGTAAAAGATGGTCAGGATATTCAACAGCTACAGGTGCGTTCGAAAATAGGTAAATTGTCCGGTGTTGTAGGGATTATATGTAATCTGATACTTGCTGGAAGTAAGTTGGCTGTGGGGCTTATTGCAGCATCGGTGTCTATTATGGCAGATGCGCTGAATAACCTGTCAGATGCAGCAAGTTCAATTGTTACTTTATTAGGGTTTAAAATGGCGGAGAAACCGGCGGACGAGGAACATCCATACGGTCATGCCAGATTCGAATATTTGTCAGGGCTTGCAGTAGCAGTCATGATTATTTTGATTGGCTTTGAGTTGGCCAAGAGTTCCGTAGAGAAGATATTAAATCCATCTGCGGTGGAAATGACTTTTGTAACCGGTTTTGTATTGGTTCTTTCGATTGTTGTGAAAATGTGGCTCTGGCTTTTTAATAGCAAAATGAGTAAGATGATAAATTCCACTACGTTGATGGCAACTGCGGAAGATAGTCGTAATGATGCTATTACAACGGGTGTGGTATTTGCAGCAGCACTGATAGAATATTTTACTTCCTGGCAGATAGATGGTTTTATGGGTCTGGCGGTTGCAGTGTTTATTCTTTATAGTGGAATTAGCCTTGCAAAACAGACAATATCACCGTTGTTAGGTGAGAATGCGAATCCGGAACTTAGGGAAATGATTGTGGATTATATGAAAGAATGTCCTAAGGTATTGGGATATCATGATCTGATGGTGCATGATTATGGACCGGGTCAGCGTTTTGCCAGTATTCATGTAGAAATGGATAAGGATGAGGACGTTTTGCTCTGTCATGAGTTGATTGATGATATGGAGAGGGAGTGTCTGGAGAGTCACGGAATCCATCTGGTAATTCACTATGATCCTATCGTAACAAACGATCCTGAATTAGACCGTTTACGGCAGATTGTGATAGAACTTTTGAAGAAAAGAGATGAAAGACTTTCCATTCATGACTTTCGAATGGTGGTAGGGAAAGAGCACACTAATCTGATTTTTGATATTTCGCTTCCGACAGAACTGTTAGGTCAGGAAAAAAATCTAAAAGAAATGTTGGAAAAAGGATTAAACGATTTAGGAGAAACTACATATTATACCGTGATAACATTTGACCTGTTGGCTTTTAACTAAGCAACAGGTCTTTTTCTACTTGAGTATTACGTTACGTCATAGTATATACTTGGCTTATCAAGAGCAAAGGAGTATACTAAAATGGAACAAACAAAAAACAATATAATTACAATAGAACAGACCAAAGACGATATGGCTGTGATAGAACCAATAACAATAACGACAGTTCGTTCGGATGCAATATATCGGAAAATTATGGAAGCATCGTTTAATCGCAAAGATGATATTTATCGGTATGAGCTGATGAAGCCGTTTGAGCAGAAGCTTGCTATGTATCATTGTCCATTGAAAACAAAAGAACCGGGTGGCTATGATGCGATTATGGCAAGCGGTATGATGGGGTATCTTTTGCCAACGAAAATTGATGCCTCGACAGAAGAAAGCATAGCGCTTTTAAAAGACGATATTTTCTGGGAACAATGCAGAACTTCGATTGAAAAAGTGCTAAAGTGTTTTACGGATAGTGGAGTGGAATTGCCGGTAAAAGAATATGTTTTTTCTATTTTGCTGGCAGACCCGGAAAGTCCGTACTCCATTATGAATGACAATTATTGTGGTGATGGTGGAATCCCCGGTTATATTTTGGGTTCTCTTGTGCCGTCGGATTATACCAAGAGCCGTTTACCTGTTGCACTGGCGCATGAAACGAATCACAATGTGAGATTTCAGTTTGAAAAGTGGCGTAACGATATTTCACTTGGAGCTTATATGGTATGTGAAGGGCTGGCAGAGAATTTTGCAACATATTTGTATGGGGAGGATAAGGTTGGTCCCTGGGTCAGCAAAACGGATATGCAGACATTGAACGAATATATCAAGCCATTGATGAGAGAGGCGCTGGATGCGCAGGGATTTGACAATATTACTTCCTATATGTATGGTGATGAAATGGCGAAGATGCGTGATTTCATTCCGGTTGGAATGCCTTATTGTGCCGGTTATGCCTGTGGCTATCATTTGGTAAAATATTATCTGAAGAAAACAGGGAAAAGTATCATTGAAGCAACGTTGACTTCTTCCTTAGAAATTCTGGAGGATGCACAAGGTTTCTGGGCTGAAGTATCCGAATAAAGTGGAAGTAAAAGTGAGTGATGGAAGATGGTAGAAAGGAATTTGTGGATGGAATATACGGTAAATGAACTGGCAACCATGTCCGGCGTAAGTGTCCGGACAATTCATTATTACGATCAGATTGGCTTGCTTTCGCCTTTGCGCATTGAGCCAAATGGCTATCGTGTATATGGTTCTGCTGAGGTGGATTTGCTTCAGCAGATACTTTTTTATCGGGAGTTGGGTGTACCGCTTAAGAAGATAAAAAGTATGATGAACATGCCGGACTATAATCGGGAAAAAGAGCTGGAAGCACAACTGAACGCACTTTTGCAGAAAAGAAAGCAGATAGAAGTGTTAATTGGCAATGTGCAGAGAACGATTCATACCCTGCGAGGAGAAGATGATATGAGCGATAATGAGAAATTTGAAGGATTTAAGCAGAAACTGATTGATGAGAATGAAGAAATCTATGGAGCAGAAATTCGTAGCAGATATAGCGATGATTTGATTGATGCTTCCAATGCCAAAGTAAAAGGAATGAGTCGGGAAAAATGGATGGAAGCACAGAACTTGTCAGAACAAATTATGGAGAAATTAAAGAAAGCCTTTGCCCTGGGAAACCCAGCAAGTGAACTGGCGAAAGAAGTTTGCGATTTGCACAGGCAATGGCTTTGTATGTTCTGGAAAGACGGAACCTATTCCAAACAGGCACACAAAGAACTTGCCGAAGGCTATGTTGCTGATGAGCGTTTTACAGCATATTATGATAAAATAGGAGAAGGCTGTACGAAGTTTTTACGGGATGCGATTGCGATTTATTGTGAGGAAAACAAAAAATGTTGAGAGAAACATATAAATATGAAACGACAAATGGGATATATTCCTATATAATAGAAAATAATAAAGTAAGCATCACTTCATATGAGGGCAATACGACTAGCTTACCAATTCCGCACCAGATAGCAGAAATACCGGTTGCAAGGATTGATAGAAAAGCATTTATGGGAAATCGCTATTTGCAGCATATTACACTGCCGGATTCGATAGAGCAAATCGGGGATTGGGCTTTTTCCAGATGCAACACATTGCAGACAGTAGTATTACCAAACAGAGAACTTAGCATAGGAAAACAGGTTTTTCAAAAATCAGAGAGTTTATCGGAAATTACTTTTCCGGGATGCCGTCCGGGATTAGCGAAGCTTTTGGCAGCCTCGGTAACGATGTTAGATGTGGAATATCTTCTGAATCCGGAACAAGCGGGAAAAGAAAAATGGTATCAGAACTTTGATAATATGTGCGGCAAACAGGCTGATTGCATCAGAAGACAATCTTATGAAAAAGCGCGACTTGCACTTCATCGTCTGACCTATGATGATGGGTTAAGCGAAGAAGTAAGAAAATATCTGACAGAATATGTACGGCAAAGAACAGTAGGATGCGCAGATGAATCGGTGTGGAAAGTTGTGAAAGACGAAATCACGGAGCAGAAGGCATACTGTGAAGTGCTGGTTTCATTGAATGCTTTGCATGAGAATAATTTTGATGAAGCACTGGAAGATTTGGATGAAAACCATATAGAACTCAAAGCTTTTCTGATGCAAAAATGGCAGGAACGGAATGCTGAAAGTAATGTATGGGATACGTTGTCACTGGAATAATGATTGTCAGGTATAAATATAGAAAGAAGAGGAGCTGGAACTGCATATGGAAAATAGTGTGAAAAAAGAAAATATACAAGAAGAAAATATGCACGAAGATATACAAAAACAAAATGTACAAAGGGCAGAAGAAGTTAATATAGATGAAATCATCAATATGCTGGATAACTTTGCATCCTCTGATGTGAGTCGATTAAAAATTGATACTTCGGAAGAAGTTACACAAGGCGAAGTAAAGAAACAATATCATCATGGTCGATGTGATGTAGGAAGTCCTTGGGCAAGAGGCTGTTCTTTTGATGTGTTGGAAGATGAAAACTCTTGATTTTAAACAAAGAACGTGATAGACTCGTAGTGTTTAAAATATATGCATATTTATGCATGAGGAAAGAGGAGAGAAGTATGAAAAAATTATTAGCATCATTACTGGTAGCAGTAATGACAATGAGCATGCTCACAGCTTGCGGAAGCAGTGATGTAGCAGAAACAACAGAAACTACTGAAGCAACAGAAGTAGAAGCAACAGAAACTGAAACAACAGAAGCAGAAGTTGCTGAAACAGAAGATGCAGAAGCAACAGAGGCAGAAACAACTGAAACAGAAGCAGCAGTATCCGAAGCATTAGCTGATGGTGTTCTTACAGTTGGTACAAACGCAGAGTTCCCACCTTTTGAATATGTAAATGACAATGGTGAACCGGATGGATTTGATATTGCGTTAATCAAAGCAATCGGTGAGAAACTTGGTGTTGAAGTAGAAGTTGAAAACATGGAATTTGCTTCTTTAATTTCTTCTATCGGAAGCAAAATTGATGTTGCAATCGCTGGTATGACTGTAACAGATGAAAGAAAAGAAAGTGTAGATTTTTCTGATTCTTACTATGATGCAGTTCAGTATGTAGTTCTTCCTGCTGATTCTGAAATCGCAACAGCTGCTGACCTTGAGAACAAAGCAATCGGTGTTCAGTTAGGTACAACAGGTGATTTCATTGCAAGTGATATTGCAGGTGCAACTGTTTCCCAGTATAATAAAGCAGTTGATGCTGTAAACGATTTAATTAACGGAAGAGTAGAATGTGTTATCATCGACAAGAATCCTGCGCTTGTATTTGAAGGCAAGTTTGAAGGTCAGGTAGTTGCAGTTGATGGAGCTCAGTTTGGTTTTGAACCGGAACAGTACGCAATTGCAATGCCTAAGGGTGATGCAGCACTTGTTGAACAGGTAAATGCAGCTTTAGCAGAAATCAAAGCTGACGGAACATTCGATGAACTTGTTAAAACATACATCGAAGCAGAATAAGCAATACAGGTAAAAAGAAAGAGGATAGCATGAAATATACTGTGCTATCCCCTTTTAGAAAAGAAAGGAACTTAGAAATATGCAGGCATGGATTGAAAAAGTCAGTAAAATGTTTGAAATGGCATTTATAACTGAGGATCGTTGGAAACTATACCTAAGTGGTTTGGGAGTTACTTTGAAAGTAGCACTTCTGGCAGCTGTTTTAGGTTTGGCTATTGGTACAATCGTAGCGTTAATGAAGCTTTCAACGAATAAACAAGGAAAAAGGACTATCTGGTCATACATAGCCAATGCCTACATAGACATAATCAGAGGTACACCTTCTGTATTACAGCTTCTCATCATGTGGTTTATTATTATGAAGAGCTGTAAAAATGGTGTTCTTGTTGCAGTCTTATCTTTTGGTATTAACAGTGGTGCCTATGTGGCAGAGATTGTAAGAGCCGGTATTCTGGCAGTAGATAAAGGACA
The DNA here is from genome assembly GCA_017623295.1 of Lachnospiraceae bacterium. Lineage (GTDB taxonomy): Bacteria > Bacillota > Clostridia > Lachnospirales > Lachnospiraceae > UBA3282. The sequence goes on from JAGAPK010000038.1 coordinate 11,870, forward strand.
GACTGAAGCGGGAAGATCTCTTGGTCTTTCCAAATCACAGACAATGCTTTATATTGTTATTCCACAGGCAATCAAAAATGTTCTTCCGCCTATCGGAAACGAGTTTATTGTTCTATTAAAGGAAACAGCAATCGTTGGATATGTAAGCTTGTCTGACCTTACAAGAGTTGCCAATCAGGTTTCATCCAGAACTTATGAGGCATTCATGCCGTTAATCGGAGCTGCTGTTATTTATTTTGTAATTATTAAGATATTGACAATTTTGTTGAATAAATTGGAGAGGAGACTGCGTAAGAGTGATAATCGTTAAAGACTTACATAAAACATTCGAGAATAACCACGTACTTAGAGGCGTTGATTATCATGTACATCAGGGAGAAAAGATAGTAGTTGTTGGACCATCCGGTTCTGGAAAGAGTACTTTCTTGCGCTGCCTGAATCTTCTGGAAACACCAACAAGCGGAGAAATCTGGTTTGATGGACAGAAAATTACAGACTCTAAGGTAGATATTGATAAAATAAGACAACACATGGGAATGGTTTTTCAGAACTTTAATTTGTTCAATAACCTTTCCATTATGGATAATATTACATTGGCACCGGTGAAATTAAAATTGATGAATAAGGAAGAAGCATGTGAGAATGCGCTTTCTCTTTTGACAAGAGTTGGATTAAAAGAAAAAGCAGATGCATACCCAAGCCAGCTTTCCGGTGGACAGAAACAGAGAATTGCAATTGTACGTTCGCTTGCTATGAATCCAAAAGTAATGCTTTTTGACGAGCCGACTTCAGCGCTCGATCCGGAAATGGTAGGCGAAGTTTTGGATGTTATGAAAGAACTTGCAAAGAGTGGTATGACTATGGTAGTTGTAACACATGAAATGGGATTTGCAAGAGAAGTAGGAACGAAGGTGCTGTTTATGGATGAAGGTATCATTATGGAAGAAAACACACCGGCAGAGTTCTTTAATAATCCACAATGCCAGAGATTACAGGATTTCCTGTCGAAGGTATTGTAATAATTTATTATAGTGCAGAAAAGAAGTCCTGAAGCGGAAAGGCTGCTTCAGGATTTTTATACATATATTAGGAAAAATTGTCCGATTGTATGATGGATAATTTTGGATGAGAGGAATTGTATAAAATGGAACATGTTAAATATTTGATTTTGGGAGCAGGTCCGGCAGGTCTTACTTTTGCCAGAAGATTACTTGATAAAGGTGAAAATTCTTTCCTTGTTCTTGAAAAAGAAGATTGCGCAGGCGGTTTGTGCCGTAGTGTGAATGTAGATGGTGCGCCTTTCGATATTGGTGGCGGACATTTTCTGGATGTGAGAAGACCGAAGGTGAATGAGTTTTTGTTTCGGTTTATGCCTGAGGAAGAATGGATTTTGTTTGAGCGAGATAGCCGTATCTGGGTAAATGGATTGACAATTAATCATCCTTTCGAGTCTAATATCTGGCAGATGGATATGGACAGCCAGGTAGATTATCTTATTTCGATTGCCAAAGCAGGCTGTAATAACGAAGAACCTATGCCGGAGAAGTTTGTTGACTGGATTAAATGGAAGCTTGGCGACAAAGTTGCGCAGGATTACATGATTCCATACAATCAGAAAATGTTTGCAGATGAACTGAATCTGTTAGGAACTTATTGGCTGGAGAAATTGCCGAATGTCAGCTTTGAAGAAACATTGCGCTCCTGTCTGGCACACAAACCATATGGTACACAGCCGGGACATGCTTCCTTCTATTATCCGAAAAAGTATGGCTACGGAGAAGTGTGGCTGCGTATGGCTGATTCTATGGCAGAGCATATGGTATATAATCAGACGGTATCAGAACTTGATTTTGATAAAAAAATAGTAAGTACAAAGTCTGGCCAAAAATGGGAAGCAGATGTGATTGTTACAACCATTCCCTGGACTTGCTTTGACATACTGAACGGTATGCCGGAAGATATGAGAAACTCTATCTATGAGCAGCTAAAGCATAGCGCAATAGAAACCAGATATGTACCGGAGCAGCTTGATACACCGGCACAGTGGATTTATGTGCCGGATGCGAATACACCGTATCATAGAATTCTGGTGCGCCATAATTTCTGCCAGAACAGCAAAGGCTACTGGCTGGAAACAAGACAGGAACGTACTGGAAGCTATGATGGAGATGAAAATTACCATTATTTAAATGAATATGCTTATCCATTAAATACCATCGGGAAACCGGAACTTGTACACAAGATTCTGTCATTTGCCAAAGAACGAAATGTATACGGACTGGGCAGATGGGGAGAACATTCTCATTATAATTCCGATTTGGTAGTCGAACTGGCAATGAATATGGCAGAAGAACTCGTGGGAGAATAGAGAAATGAAAAAAGGGTATTTTATAAAAACAATGCAGATTATTCTGGTACTAATTGTATTAGGTGCCGCTTTATTTGTATTGAATCATACGGTAAAAAACGGCAGAGAAACACAGACAATGCTTCCGACAGTAATGGACACACCTGTTTATGTAGAATGCAATGAAAACACGGAACTTACTGTATCTATGCAGGCAAAGGAAGATTTTCATGTGGGCGGTTTTCAACTTTTGCTGGTAAATATCTCAGAAGAAAGCAAAGGAACGCTTCATTTAACATTAAAGGATAGCAGCGGAAATCTTTACATGGATCAGGTTATTCCGGTAGATACAATTGTGCCGGGTGAATGGTTTCAAGTATCAGCAGATGCTGTTTTTACTGCGGGTGAAGAATATGTATTTACTATGACGGCAGATGGCAGTGAACCATATTTTATGCAGTTGTCCAGAGAAGAAATGAACGAGGTTCTTCCAGTGGAAGTCACAGTGAAGCAGGATGGTGTGGAAGTAGACAGTGGTATTTCTTTTGGTGTGGATGTGGTAACAGAAGCAAAAGTTACATTTGGAGATATTTTCTATTATTCTGTACCGTTAGTAGTTCTGGCTGCGGTTGTTTGTATTTTACTTATTTTATTTGGAAAAGAGAAAATGGTTTCTATGGTGCAGAAAATTCCATTTGCAGAGTTTTTTGCCAAATATGGAAACGATTTATTTTTGATACTTCTTTTTATCAGTATTTGTGTCAGTATCTATGCAAGAGCTTATGTAAAAGGAGTTTATATTACATCGGATTCGGCGGGGTATCTTAGAGAGGCTGTGAATCTCGTACATGGAAACGGATTTGCTTATGATGGACTTGCCGGTTATGATTCATGGTTTGCCAATTGGCCGATTTTATATCCGGCAATGATTGCAGCAGTTATGTTTGTAACACAGACCAATGCCTATCTGGCATCCAAAATACTTTCCATGCTTCTAGTGGGAATCATTCTTGTGATTCTTCGCTGCCGTTTTGGCAAAGAAGCATGGGTGTATTCTTTGTGCCTTACGAATATCGGTTTTTTAAATTTAACATACTATACATGGAGTGAAATCCCATTTATGGTCGTTTTGCTTTGTTTTGGACTTGTTTTTGCAAAGATTTTGAAAGAAGAAAATCCATCTGTTAAGTGGTATGTTTTCCTGGGGCTGACAGGTTTTGGTTGTTTCATGACCAGATATTACGGTGCCTATGTCTGGATTGTGATAGGTTTGTATTTACTTTTGTTTATCAAGCAGTATTTAGAGAAAAAAGATAAAGTGATTTTAAAGAAAGGTATTTGTATTACTGTTACAGCTTTTGTTTCCGGCTGCCTTTCTTTTGGCTATCTTCTTATGAATAAAGTGATGAATGGTATGGCATCCGGTGTCAGCCGTACTTTGTGGTGGGATGATTATGAAAAACTGACAAATGATTTGATTGGCTCCCTTTTGACAGAGATTTTTAATATCTTTTCTTTGCAGGTACCACAGATTATTGATAATTGTCCATATTCTATGAAAGTATGGTTTTTAGTAATTGTGCTGGTTGGTCTAGCGTGGTTTATTAAAGCAAACTGCAAACACTTTTCTACAGAATCGGTTATGATTACGTTGGCGGTAAGCTACTATATTATTTTTATTGGAATTCGATATGTATCCTCAATGGATACCTTTTATTTCCGATTCTTTGAACCGGCAACCTTTATCTTAAGCATTGGACTTGTTGGACTTATTTTACCTTATTTGCGTGACAGAAAAGGATTCCACTATTTTGCAGCAGTTGTAACAACGGTAATGTGTATGGCTGTTATTTCACTTTTCCAGAATGGAAGTATGGAAACCGAGAACTCTTACTATTCAAGTCTGACAAAACAGTGGGATGATGCTTATGCAGACATTCCGGAGAAGTCGGTTGTTATTTTCAGTAACATTGATTTCCGTGCTTCATGGTATCGCCCTGATGTAGTAGAGGGAGAAATATTACCGGAAAATACTTATGCAGATTTACAGAATATTTATGCGGGTTCTGATTACATGTGCGTTCGCGCAGAGGATGCGGCTACTATGGTAGAAGAGGGAGATTACGACAAGAGCGTAAAAGATGTTTTGCAGCAGGGCCTTGAAGAAAAAAGTGCCGATAGTGAGTACATTGTGATAAACTTAAGATGAAATGATTGGGAGTAAGATGGATTTATGCTGAAACATAACAATCATGGGACGAAAAGATGTTATAAGAATTGGAAGTGACAGGTGGATGAAGTATTCTATAAAAAAACAATTTGCCGGGGCTTTTTGCCTTCTGATGATTGGTACGATAATGTTGTGCTTGTTTATCAATAGTACTTTTCTGGAAAGATATTATTTGAGCAATAAGCAGAATGCATTGATGAATGCATATCGATATATGAATGCTGCATCCAATGCGGACAAACTTAATACGGAAGAGTTTGATATTGAATTTCAGAAGATTTGCGGAAAAAACAATATCAGCTTTATTTTGTTGAACGCGGAAACCAAGACCCTAAAAACTTCAACGAATGATTATGAATTTTTAAGCAGAAAGCTTCTTAACAATCTGTTTGAAAAAGAAAGTTCGTCTTACGCACAGATTCTGGTGGAAGAACAAAACTATACGATTCGCATTGCACTTGATGAGAGAATTAAGACAGATTACGTGGAAATGTGGGGCGTTTTGGATAATGGGAATCTTTTTTTGTTTCGAAGTCCGTTGGAAAGTATTAAAGACAGTGTAAAACTGGCAAATCGTTTCCTTTCGTATGTAGGATTGTGTGCTGCGCTTATGAGTGCCTTGATAGGTTTCTGGGTATCCGGTAAGATTACCAAACCAATCAAAGAACTCACTCAGATATCAGAAAAAATGATACATCTGGATTTTGATGCAAAATACAGTGGAAAAAGCAGAACTGAAATAGCACAGCTGGGACAGAATATCAATAAACTTTCCTGTACGCTGGAGCAGACAATTTCCGAGTTGAAAAGTGCCAATAATGAATTGCAGCGGGATATCGAGAAGAAAAATGAAATTGATGAGATGCGCAAAGAATTTTTGTCTAATGTATCGCATGAATTAAAAACACCGATTGCATTGATACAAGGCTATGCAGAAGGTTTGAAAGAAGGCATCAATGATGATGCAGAGAGCAGAGAGTTTTATTGTGATGTCATTATGGACGAAGCGGTCAAAATGAACAATATGGTAAAGAAACTTCTGACTTTGAATCAGTTAGAGTTTGGAAATGATACTATTACAATGGAACGCTTTGATATTGTTGCACTTATTCAGAATTATATTCAATCCTGTGAAATACTGACGAAGCAGAAAGAAATTTCTGTCAGAATGGAAGATTATGAACCGATTTATGTCTGGGCAGATGAATTTAAAACAGAAGAAGTGTTTATGAACTATTTCAGCAATGCGATTAATTATGCCGGACAAGAAAAAATAATTGATGTAAAATTACAAAAGTATGAGAATAAAGTTAGAATATCAGTATTCAATAGCGGTAATCCGATTCCGGAAGAAAGCCTTGTTCACTTATGGGAAAAATTTTATAAAGTAGATAAAGCAAGAACCAGAGAATATGGTGGAAGTGGTATTGGTTTATCCATTGTGAAAGCAATTATGGAGTCCATGAACCAGGCATATGGTGTAAAAAATTACGAAAATGGTGTAGAATTCTGGTATGAACTTGAATTAGCGTGATAAATATTATATAATATAAGTCTGAAAATGAATAACTTAGGGAGAATGTGATTTCAGTGAAAAGAATAAGCATTTTATTATGTAGTATCGGTATTGCAGCATGCACACTTACGGGCTGTGGTAAAACGATGCCGGAACTGACAGAAGAAGAAAATGAATTGATTACAGAATATGCGGTTGATGTATTGTTGAAATATGACAAAAACTATAATAATCGTTTATTGAATATGGATGAATATGAAAAAGAAAAAGCAGCGCAGGAAGAAATTGCTGCTTTAGAGGAGGCGGCAGCTGAGAAGATTGCAAAGAACGAAGCCGCTGCAGCCGGTAAAACAGAGGATGGACTTCCGGTGGAAGATACAGAAGTGATTGATGCAACCGCAGAAGGAACTGCGGCAGAGGAAGAAGCGCAGGCACAGTCGATAGAAGAATTCTATGCAGTAGATGGTTTTACTTTCCAATATTCGGGATGCGATGTCGTTGACGAATATCCTGAAGTGGCAGAAGCTGAAACAGCAGCCTTTTTTGCGATGGAAGCCACAGAAGGAACACAACTGTTGGTAGTAAAATTCCAGGCAGTGAACCAGAGTGGTGAAGAAAAAGAATTAAATATGTTAAATTATGGGACAAGAGTTAAAGTAAGTGTTAATGGAGAGTCGGCTCAAAATGCGTTGACGACCATGTTGTTGAATGACTTACAGACATATAAGGGAGTAGTTCCTGCAAACGAATCCGTTGAGCTGGTAAGCATTGTGGAAGTACCGGAAGGCGCTTCTGCATCAAATCTCGCGATTGTTTTGAAAAATGAGTCTGGCAGTACAACAATTTCGCTACAATAATACTTTTTAGTATGTTAAGCGTATTAAAAACAATTTTTTTGACACGAAAAAGCCCATAAAATGGGCTTTTTTAATATTTGTTTAAATTTTTTGAAAAAAATATCAAAAATTGTGTTGACAACCTTCTTTAAGGATGATATACTCAGATTCGTTGCTGAGGTACAACAGAAACAGCAACACATTGAACTTTGACAAATAAACAGTAATGCAACCCTGAAAATTCAAACAGAATTATTCAGAGAACAAAAACCAAGTAAAAGCAGTAAAGTTGAAAAACACTTAACTGTAACGGAAACAAGAAGCCAAGCTATCTTGTGACCGGA
>JAGAPK010000039.1 GCA_017623295.1 Lachnospiraceae bacterium
TGAACTGCTTCCCGTCAAGTAGACAATCAAAAAAATATAAATTTTTTTCTGCCAGTAGGTACTACCTGCTGGCAGATTTTTATGCCGCCTGCAAATATGTTTCGTGTTTTTCCATTGGTGTTAATATACCAAGTTTTCTTTGCAAACGTTTATTGTTATAGTAACTGATATAGTCTTCAATCATAGCTGCCAAAGATTCCTTGTCTGTAAATCGTTTACCATAATAACGTTCTCTCTTTAAAATTCCCCAGAATCCCTCCATCGGACCATTATCAATGCACTTTGCCACTCTGGACATGCTTTGCGTCATTCCGGCTGCTTCAAGCTTTGCATGGAATGTCCTGTTCGTATACTGGAAGCCTCTGTCGCTGTGAAACAAAGGATGTGCATCAGGATTATCTTTAACTGCATCATCGAACGTGTCAAACACCAGCGGATTATTATTGCTGTCACCGATACGGTAAGCTACGATTCTTCTGTCGTACAGGTCAAGAATTGCACTTAAATATACCTTATGTTTTTCAATGCCTATGTAGTAATGAAACTCTGTTACATCCGTCAGCCATTTCTCATTCGGAGCTTCGGCTGTGAATTCACGGTTCAAGATATTTTCCGCTATGTATTGTGGGTTTGCAGCCTGTCTTGTACAGCCGTCATTAGCATACTTGATGGTGGATTTGATACCAAGCTTTCGGCAAATACGAAGAATACGCTTGTCGTTTACATCAATTCCGTGATAACGTTCCAGTTCATCGCGAATTCTGCGGTAACCCTTATCTGGGGATTCATTATGGATTCTTTCTATTATTGCTGCAATCCGCTGGTTCTCCTGCTCGTTTTCTGACATTTCACGCTTTAACCATTTATAATAAGCTGCTCTGGAAACACCACCAAGCTTGCAAAGTGCATGTATCGGATAATTATGTTCCTCGTGTTCTTCCTTGACCGCCTGATAGATCAATTCATGGCGAACCAGACTCAGCCCCGCCTCCTCTCGATTTCTTCCAATTTTTTTAAGAAAGACACTTCCATCTCTGCACGTTCTTTCTGTGCTTTTAGGAGTTTGACTTCTGCACGAAGTCGTTCCAGTTCGGATAATTCATCCGGATTTTTTCGTTTTCCCCGATTATCTTTCAGGGCATCGATACCACCTGCTTCGTATTTGACTGTGTAACTGCGTGCCTGCTGGTAAGATACCTGATATTTTTCTGCTGTTTCAGCATAATTATGATTATGTGCAATGCAGTACTGCACGATTTCGATTCGGTCTTCGAATGTTGTTTTTCTTCCCTTAGTCATAAGGCTATTTCCTCCTGTTCCGGAAGCTTTCAGCTCCTTATGACCATTATACATCAAAACCCAACGGCGTACAGTTTCAAAACTGGGAATTTTATATTTTACAGCTAAATCCTTAAAAGAACCTTTACCAGACAAATACGCTTCAATAACTGTTTGCTTAAATTCAACAGAATATGATGCGTTATGACCTGCTTTAATAAATGCACTTTCACCAAAGGCTTGGTATTTGTGAATCCATTGTCTAAATGGTGTGCCACCAATGCCATACTTTTGTGCAATTTTTTTAAGACTTCCTTTGCCTTCCAAGTATTCATAAACTGCCCGAAGCTTTTCTTCAGGACTAACTTTTCTGTTTCCAGACATAAAAATATGCTCCTCCTTGAAATAAACAGTTTTTATTATTTCAACTGTCTACCTCAAGGGGAGCATATCA
>JAGAPK010000040.1 GCA_017623295.1 Lachnospiraceae bacterium
ATATACAAAGAGACTGTGGTTGTAGCCTTTCTAAAACCATCAAGTGGTAGGAAAAAGTAAACAATCCGCAGCATCTCTAATAGTATAGCATACAGACCTTGGAGAGGGTCTATAAACACTACTACTTTATAATACGAGGATGATGTTTATGATGCAACATAGAATCAAGCTCAGACCTGATGAAGTCAAAGATTTTGTAGCAGCAGCGACAAAATGTGCATGCGATGTTGATATTTCTTATAATAGTTTCATCGTAGATGCAAAATCTATTATTGGTGTACTTGGGTTAAATTTTAATCAGGTATTAACTGTTTCTTATAATGGATATGATGAAGCTTTTGAGAAATATCTTAAGAAATTTGCAGTTGCGTGCTAATGTGCAAACCAAAGCAACAGCAGAAAAACAATAACAGCAAGACAACAATTATAAAGTAACATTGACTCCCTATACAAGTTATATTACGATACTTGTGTAGGGAGTTTTTGTATAAATGAAAGGTATGGTAGCAGAAAATGGAAATCCGTATTTCGGTCAGAAGTTTAGTAGAATTTGTTCTGCGTTCTGGAAATATTGACAATAGAAAAGCTTCTTCGCCGGAAAATGCCATGCAGGAAGGCGGACGGATTCATCGAATGATTCAACGGCGTATGGGAGCAGAATATCATGCAGAAGTTGGGTTGAAATTTTCCTATTCCGCGCCGGATTACGACATTATTATAGAAGGAAGGGCAGATGGAATCATTACGGAGCCTTTCGGGGTAACAATTGATGAAATCAAGGGGACTTACCACGACCTTGTGAAAATGAAGGAAGCGGTTCCGGTGCATCTGGCACAGGCGAAATGTTATGCCTATATTTATGCGAAGCAGAATGAATTGAAATCTATTCGAGTCAGAATGACATATTGTCATTTGGAAACAGAGGAAATTCGTTATTTTCATCATGAGTATTCTTTTAAAGAGTTAGAAGAATGGTTTGAAGATGTGATGCAGAAGTATCGCAAATGGGCAGATTATAGTTTTGCATGGCAAACAACCAGACAAGATTCTATTAAAGCGCTGGAATTTCCGTTTGCATACAGAGAAGGTCAGAAAGACCTTGTTACTTATGTGTATCAGACTATTTACCATAAAAGAAAATTATTTATTGAGGCACCAACCGGAGTTGGTAAGACTATTTCTACGGTATTTCCGGCGATTAAGGCTGTGGGAGAAGGTATGGGAGAGAAAATATTTTATCTGACTGCCAAAACCATCACCCGGACCGTTGCGGAAGATACTTTTCAATTATTGCGTGACAGAGGCTTACAATTTAAGACGGTTGTGCTGACCGCAAAGGATAAAATCTGTTTTCAGGAAGAAACAGAGTGCAATCCGGAAGCCTGTCCTTATGCCAAAGGGCATTATGACAGAATTAATGAGGCCATATATGATTTGCTGACACACGAGGATAGTTTTCATCGGGGTAAAATAGAAGAATATGCTAAGAAACATCAGGTTTGCCCGTTTGAGATGTGTCTGGATATGAGTCTGTTTTCGGATGCTGTGATATGCGACTATAATTATGTGTTTGATCCGCATGTTTACTTACGTCGTTTTTTTTCAGAGGGAAATAAAACGGATTATTTGTTTTTGATTGATGAGGCACATAATCTGGTTGAACGGGGTAGAGAGATGTACAGCGCATTGCTTCGCAAGGAAGATTTTCTAAGTTTAAAGAAAATTGTGAAGGAGTTTTCTCCGAAAATGGAAAAGCAGCTTGAAAAGTGCAATAAAGAGCTGCTTGCATTAAAAAGGGAATGTGACAATTATAAAATAGAGGAATATATTGCACCTTTTGTCATGGCGCTTAACCGGTTAAATGCGACAATGGAAGATTATCTGGAAGACCACGAAGATAGTCCTGTTCGGAATGATATCTTGGAATTTTATTTCGAAGTATCTCATTTTCTTGGAATTTATGAACTTGTCGATGAAAATTATGTGACCTATTCTCAGATGGAGGATGATGGAAGTTTTATTTTGAAGCTGTTTTGTGTTAATCCGGCGAAAAATCTGCTGGAATGCATGATGAGAGGGCGGAGTACCATTCTCTTTTCGGCAACGTTACTTCCGATTCAATATTACAAAACCTTACTTGGTGCACAGGAGGGCGATTACGAAGTTTATGCAAAGTCTGTTTTTCAACCGGAAAAAAGAGGCTTATATATAGGAAGTGATGTGACAAGCAAATACACAAGGCGAAGTGAGATGGAATATTACAATATTGCTTCTTATATTTATGAGATTGTGAAGAACAGACATGGTAATTATATGATTTTCTTTCCGTCGCACGTTTTTTTGCGGAATGTCTATGATACTTTCATGGAGCATTTTGCAGATATCCAGATGGAATGTATTGTGCAGGAAGACTATATGAATGAACAATCCCGGGAAGATTTTTTAAATCGTTTTACCGGGAATGAAAATTGCGATCTGGCAGAACTTATTCATATGGACATTGAAATCGAAGAGGAAAAAAGTCTGCTTGGTTTTTGTGTACTGGGTGGTATTTTCAGTGAAGGAATCGACTTAAAGAATGATAGCTTAATCGGAGCAATCATTGTTGGAACCGGATTGCCTCAAGTATGCAACGAAAGAGAGATTCTGAAAAATTATTTTGACGGATGGGGTGAAAATGGTTTTGACTATGCCTACCGTTATCCGGGAATGAATAAAGTCTTGCAGGCAGCGGGACGTGTTATTCGAACGGCGGAAGATGTGGGAATCGTTGCACTGTTAGACGAACGATTTTTAAATTCATCCTATCAGCGGCTCTTTCCAAGAGAATGGAATAACTATGAAGTAGTAACAACCACTCAGGTTGCCAAAAGAGTGGAACGCTTCTGGAATGAGTGGTTGTAAAAAAGGACTAATATAAACGACTGTAAGAGATGGTAGCGGCATTATACATTTTGTAACAGCATCTCAATTTCTTCTTTATAAGGAGCCACCTTCTTGTCGGGATTTTCGGCAGAAGGAATATAAGGCGTTTCCAGAATTTTAGGTAGGTTGATAAAATCAGGATGGTGCACTACATAACGGATAGCTTTCAAGCCAATTGTACCATCTCCGATATTTGCGTGGCGGTCTTTGCTGGCACCCAGAACATTTTTGCTGTCGTTGATGTGAATAACGGCAGCATTTTGTTTTCCAATCAATTTATCAAAACGGTCAATAACACCATCAAAATCATTTGCAACATCGTAACCGGCATCATTTAAATGGCACAAATCCAGACAAACACGAAGTTTATCGTTATATTTCACACCGTCATAGATGGCTGCCAGTTCTTCGAAGGTTCTTCCGATTTCAGAACCCTTTCCTGCCATTGTTTCTAGTGCAATATAGCACGTCGTATCAGATGTAAGGACTTCATTAATGCCTTGAGTGATTCGGTCAATGCCGATTTCAACACCGGCACCCACATGAGAACCGGGGTGCAGAATCAATATATTACTGCCCATAGCGACGGTACGTTCCAGTTCTAATGCCAGAAAATTCACAGCAAGCGTATAAGTATCAAGGTTGACTGAGTTAGCCAAATTGATAATATAAGGCGCGTGTACGACAAATTCATCTATCTGATGGGATTTCATATAATCCCATGCTGCCGGAATATTTAACTCAGAAATATCTTTCCGTTTGGTATTCTGTGGGGCACCGGTATACACCATAAAAGTGTTGGCACCATAGGAAACAGCTTCTTTTGCGGAGGCAAGCAGCATTTCTTTGCCACTCATACTCACGTGAGAACCAATCTTAATCATAATATCATTTCCCTTCTAAAGATAATATAAATATAAAGTGATAATAAGATTATAAAGGGAACGACAAAAAATGAAAAGAGTGTCATAGGAAAATGACATTCGTGTCAAATGTGGATAACTATGTGGAAACGGGGGATTTCTCATAGTTTTTGATGAAAAATTTGATAAATGTGTCAAAAAGGCTGTGGAAAAGTCGGTCAATTTCAGTTTAAGAAGTAAAGTATAAACCGATTCGGTCAATTAAAGATGTAAAAAATGTAAATAACAAATAATGGAAATTAAAGATGTAAAAATAGATGTAAAAAAATAATGGTTGACATTTCAGAAAAAATTGCGTAGTATAGCAATTACGTTACACAGACAATTTAGAAAAATTAGGAAAAGGAGGTAAATAATATGTTTTTGCATAAGTTAATTAACAAAAATAGAAACGTTGTATGTAACAGAATAATAAGACATGAGATTACCTCCGCATATTTTCTGAGATAATAGAAACCGCCGGTTGATAGACCGGGGTGTAGTGTACTATTCACAACAAGAACAGAGACAGTCGCGGTAGTTTCGCCGTGACTGTCTTTTTTTACGCAATTTTTATACCATAGGAAACGTGGTATGAGTTGATTGTGGATAGAGTCAGGTGATTTTATGCGGGGAAATCGTGTCGGACGAGTTGAGCATGACACAATCGTGTTTGACGAGTTGGGCATGACACAATCATGTCTGATGAGACATGAAAGAGAAGAGAGAGGGATAGTAGGAGTATTATGAGAAAAGAGAAAGGAATGAAAAGATTATCAGATTATATCTGGGGAAATAAAGTGCCGTATTTATGTGCGGTAGCGGCACTGCTGATTGCAGTAACCTTGGATATGCTGGCACCGAGACTGACGGCTCACGTAGTGGATGATGTTATTGTAGGCGGCAATATGGGCGAACTGAAATATCTGTTATTGGGATTTCTGGGCATTGGTGTAGGCAGATGTGTTTTCCAATATATCAAGGAATATACTTTTGACAGAATTGGTTCCAAGATTGCATCCATGATGCGAAGAGATTTGTTTGTGCACATTCAGTCTTTGAGTGCGGATTTTTTTGACAGAACTAACACCGGGGAACTGATGTCACGTGTCAAAGAGGATGTTGACCATATCTGGGATGCCTTAAGTTTCGTGGGAATGTTGATTATTGAAGTAATTTACCATACTGGTATCATTCTGGCGTGTATGTATATGCTGAATTGGAAATTAGCACTCATACCGACGGTTGCCATGATTTTCTGCGGAACAATTGCGATTGTCATGGAACGGAAGCTGGGTGGTGTCTATGAAGAAATCAGTGAAGAGAATGCGGTGTTAAATACGGTAGCAGAGGAAAATCTGGCGGGAGTGCGCACTGTAAAGGCGTTTGCCAGAGAGAAGTTTGAAATTACCAAGTTTTTGTCACACAATCAGAGATACTATGAACTGAATATGACACAGTCAAAAGTTTTTGTGAAGTATTATCCATATTTTTCAGTAGTAACAAAGGTGTTGCCATTATTGACTATTTTGGTCGGCGGAAAATTTGTTATTGCCGGCGAAATGTCGCTTGGCGAAATGACGGCTTTTGTAGAGTATTCCAGTAACATTGTGTGGCCTATGGAAATGTTAGGCTGGCTGACAAACAGTTTTTCTTCCGCAGTAGCATCCAATAAAAAAATACGCAAGATTTATCAGGAAACTCCCAGTATTCGGGAAAGTGAAAAGCCGGTGCTGATTGAGAATATGCAGGGAAAAATCTGTTTTGATCATGTATCGTTTCATAAAGCTGATATGCATGAAATCCTGCATGATATTTCATTTACGTTAGAGTCCGGTAAGACACTTGGCATCATGGGAGCAACCGGTGCCGGTAAAACATCGATTGTACAGCTTTTGCAGCGTATGTATGATGTCACGGACGGAGCAATTTATGTAGATGATGTTGATGTAAAAGAACTTTCCTTAGAACAGCTTCGTACCAACATCAGCTACGTTATGCAGGATGTTTTCTTATTTTCCGATACGATTAATGAGAATATTAAACTTGGAAAAAAGAAGCTGATTGATTTTAACACAGTGCGTAAAGCATCAACGGATGCACAGGCGAGCGAGTTTATTGAGCGTATGGAACGACAGTATGATACGGTTATTGGTGAGAGAGGTGTTGGCTTATCCGGTGGGCAGAAACAACGAATCAGCATTGCCAGAGCATTATCCAAGCATGATCCGATTCTTGTGCTGGATGATTCCACTTCGGCACTGGATATGGAAACAGAACATTTAATACAGGAAACCTTACAGAATTTGCAGGATACAACTAAGATTATTATTGCACATCGTATCAGTGCGGTACGAAATGCGGATGAAATTCTGGTTCTGGAGAATGGAAGTATTGCGGAGCGCGGCACGCATGAAAGTTTACTTGCAAAGAAAGGCCTGTATTATGAAACTTATCTTGCCCAATATGGTGATTTTTTAGAGGGGAAGGAGGCATAGAGAATGGCAGTCAATTCTTATAAAGATGATGAAACAAGTGTAGAACGCAGTAAATTACAGACATTGAAAAGACTTTTTTCGTATCTGTTTGCTTACAAATGGCAGATTGTGCTGGTGCTTTTGATTATGGGGTATGGTGTAGCAATCAGTCTGATAAATCCGCTTATTATGGAGGCGGCGATTGATAAGTATATTTCAGCTAAGGATTTGAATGGTTTATACCGTTTGTTATTGACTGCACTGGTTCTTAACTTATTACTGGTTTTTGTGGTGAAGTTAAGAATGTTTATTATGGCAAAAGTGTGTAATCAGATTCTGCTGACCATCCGGCAGGAATTATACACACACATTCAGAAACTTGATTTTCACTTTTTTGACAGCAGACCGACCGGAAAGATATTGTCCAGAATTATTGGCGATATCAATTCTTTGAAGGATGTACTTTCAAACTGTGTAACGACTTTGATACCGGATGGTCTGACGGTAGTTGCTGTTGTAGTAATTATGGTTTATAAAAATCCGAAGCTGGCGTTAGCTTCCATGTTGACAATTCCTTTTATGGCAGTTGCAACAACATGGATTGAGATTAAGGCACACCCGCGCTGGCAGAGTTTTCGGAAGAAATCAGCAAATCTGAATGCCTTTGTACATGAAGACATGGCGGGAATTCGTATTATTCAGAGTTTTCATGCACAGGAGGAAACAAGAGATACCTTTGATAATTTGTTAAAAGAACATAGAGGAAGCTTTTTGCAGGCAGTCAAAATGAGCGATGCTTTTGGCTCTATCATTGACTTTTCCTGGGGTATTGGTTGTATTTTGCTATATTTTACCGGTATTGTAATTCTGGGAGTAGATGAGGTGTCGGTTGGTACTTTTATCGCATTCGGAACATACTTAAATATGTTCTGGCAGCCAATCCGCAATATCAGTAATTTCTATAATCAGTTGGTAACAAATATTGCAGGAGCTGAACGTATTTTTGAAATCATGGATACACAACCGGCGATTTTAGATGCAGATGACGTGGAAGAAATGCCGGAGATTACTGGAGAAGTTGCGTTTGAGCATGTAAGCTTTTCTTATGATGAGCAGACGAAGGTGTTAGATGATGTCAGTTTCCGGATTAAACCGGGAGAAACCATTGCCTTAGTAGGACCGACGGGAGCGGGAAAATCTACGATTGTAAACTTAATCAGTCGTTTCTATGATGTACAGCAGGGAAAGGTATTGATTGATGAAAAAGATGTGAAAAAGGTTTCGATTGAAAGCCTTAGAAAACAGATGGGTATTATGACTCAGGATAATTTCCTGTTTTCCGGTACAATCAAAGACAATATCCGCTATGGAAAACTGGATGCGACAGATGAAGAAATTATTGCTGCAGCGAAAGCGGTCAATGCACATGACTTTATTATGAAGTTAGACAAAGGCTATGATACGGAACTTTCAGAGCGTGGCGGCGGTCTTTCGATTGGGCAGAAACAGTTGCTTGCTTTTGCCAGAACGATGGTTTCCATGCCGAAAATTTTGATTCTGGATGAAGCAACTTCCAGCATCGATACAAAGACGGAGCTTTTGGTGCAGAGTGGAATTGAGAAGCTTTTGCAGGGAAGAACCTCTTTTGTCATAGCCCATAGACTTTCTACGATTCAGAAGGCAGACCGTATTTTTGTTGTGGATGATGGAAGAATTGTAGAAGAAGGCAGTGCAAAAGAACTGCTTGCCAAGAAAGGTATTTACTATCAGCTTTATATGGCGCAGTTTTCGGCATAAACAGCGCAGTTATTTTCTGCGCTGCTGTAACCGGTATTGACCGGGTGTAATGTCCTTCCACTTCCGAAACGTTTTGATGAAGTGGCTGCAGTCGGAAAAACCGGTTTCCTGACTGATTTCTGAGAGGGAAGAATCTGTGAAAAGAAGCAGTTCTTCCCCTTTTTCTATTTTAATCAGTTCAATGTAGTCTTTGCAGGAACGACCATATAGTTCTTTGAAACATTTCGCAAAGTGTGAGTAACTCATGTGACACATCGCGGCAAGTTCTTCGACCCGAAGAGATTCATTCGAATGATTATCGATGTATTCCGTAATATTCTGAATAGAAGATTCTGTTTCAGAGCCAATAGAAAAAAGTTCTTTGATATGCAAACCATCTGCCTGCCAGATACGAATCATTTCTATTAGAAGAGAACTGATTTCCCCATGAATTCTTACATCATAGCCATAGTCTTTGGTATCAATTTCACGAATACAGGTTTCAAATCGTTCTCTAATAGGAAGGTTCTGCAAACGATGAGCAGGGAAAACAATATCCGCCTGTTCTGATTTGCGCGCAAATTGCAAAATAGCGGATAGCTTAGGCGTGTAGCTGCTATTGATAGAAAGGCGGTTAATATCAAATTTTAAAACCAGATATTTCAGTGGGTTGCTGGATGCAGCATAAATAGCGTGGACATCTCTGGCGTGAAAAAGAATCAAGTCACCTTCCGAAACATAATATTCTTTCTGGTTGCTCTCGACAAAAGAGGTTCCTTCTATCATATAAATGATTTCTACAAAATAATGCCAGTGTGGTTTAATTGGAAAAATTTCGCATGCTGTATCAAATAAAAATGCTTCATATGGCGAGTTTAGTATATCTGCGCTTTCGTATAAATAATTCATCTGGAAAATCCTTTCAAACGATTGATAATACATGATAATAGATTTATACAATTTTTATGTGTATTCATTATAGCATTATAGAAGCAGAGTTGCTATATTGAAGTTCAAGATATTAGAAAGGAAATTAAGAAACGATGGAATATATCAAAGGAATTACATTCGGCCCATTTGCAGGAAGGGGCAGTTTTGAAAGCAAAGAAGCGTATAAAAGTATGGACAATCTGATTGAGCGAACCGGAGCGAATTTTATTATTCTTGTGCCAAACGGAGTGCAGGATACACCACAGTCAGAAATAATTGATTTTACCACTCCGGCAACTATGACGGATGTAGAGTTGATTAAGATGATTGATTATATTCATGCCAAAGGTCTTCGGGTAGCTTTAAAACCTACTGCTAATTGCAAAAATGGTACATGGCGTGCGCACATCAATTTTTTTGACAAGGATGTACCATGTGAGCCAAAGTGGTGTAACTGGTTTGCAAGTTATACAAAGTTTCAGCTACATTATGCGAAGATTGCAAAGCAGACAGGTTGCGAGATGTTTATTGCAGGTTGTGAAATGATAATGTCTGAACGGAGAGAAGCAGAGTGGCGGAAGCTGATTGCGGATATTCGAACCGTATATGACGGACTTGTTTCTTATAATACGGATAAATATCAGGAAGATAATGTTACATGGTGGGACTGTGTGGATGTGATTTCTTCCAGCGGCTATTATCCGATAGATGACTGGGATAGTCAATTGGATAGAATTGAAGCCGTTGTAAAGAAATTCCACAAACCATTCTTTTTTGCGGAAGCAGGATGTATGTCTACCAAAGGTTCTGCCCATGTGCCAAATGACTGGACTGTACGGGGAGAGTTAGATTTAGAAGAACAGGCTGCATGGTATCGGGAAACTTTTGACCGAGCTGGACAACGTGATTTTGTGGAAGGTTTCTGCTTATGGGATTGGGCATGGAAGCAACATTCTTTGCAGGCGGCACTGAAAGATAGGGGCTATGATATTTATGGCAAACCGGCAGAAGCTGTGGTAAGTGAGTTTTACAGGATGCAGCATAACAATAAAAATGCCTAATTGCAGAATAACGAAAACGAGGATAGTATTATGGAAAAGAAAAGGGAGAAGTATCAGTATCAGCTTGGGCAGCAGGATATTGACTTGAATGAAACAGAAAAGAAGTTGTTAGATACTTTCAAAAGAAATCAGAACAATTCGTTTAAAACTTTAATAGGAATCTACAAAGGGCATTATCTGGAATTGTTTTTGTCGATTGTGTTTTTTGTAATCAAACATTCGCCGGTCTGGTTTCTGCCGATTGTTACGTCTAATATCATCAATATTGCTACAAATCCGGATGAAAATGCAGGTATGAAGATATTCATAAATGTAGCATTTATGACGGTTATGATTGCTCAGAATATTTTGACAAACTATTTTCATACATTGTTTTATGCTCGTTCCATACGAAATGTAGAACGTGATTTGCGTAGTGCGCTGGTGAGAAAACTGCAGCAGCTATCCATTACATATCATAATGAAATGCAGTCGGGTAGACTTCAATCTAAAATTATGCGTGATGTAGAACAGATTGAAACGCTTTCCTCCCAGATTTTTATTACCGTATTAAGTATTATTTTGAATGTGGTAGTTGCACTGGGCGTTGTTGTAACCAAGAGCCTGACTGTGTTCTTGTTCTTTATCGGAACGATACCGGTTGCGGTCTGTATTATGGTAGCCTTCAAAAATAAGATTAAAAGATATAACAAAGAATTCCGTAAGGATATGGAAGAAACTTCGGTTCATGTTATGGAAATGCTAGAACTGATACCGGTAACAAGAGCGCATGCACTGGAACAAAAGGAAACTGATAAAATGGATCATCAGTTACGCCATGTAGCTAAATCCGGTCTTCGCCTGGATATGGTGCAGTCTTATTTTTCCTCTATCAGCTGGGTTGCATTTCAGGTATTTCAGGTGCTTTGTCTGGGATTTACCGGTTATCTGGCAAGTCAGGGTAAGATTAGTGTGGGCGAAGTGGTTATGTATCAGACCTATTTCAGTTCGATTGTCGCGCAGGTATCAGGTGTAATTACGTTATTGCCGACGATTTCCAAAGGACTGGAATCAGTAGATTCTATCAGTGATGTATTGCTTTGTCATGATATAGAAGACAATCATGATAAGAAAAAGCTGACGTCTGTGCATGGAGAAATTTTGTTTCAGAATACTGGTTTTCAGTATAAAGATGGCGACCAGCCGGTGTTTGAAAATTTGAATCTCAAAATCGAAGCAGGAAAAACAATCGCTTTTGTAGGAGAATCGGGTGCCGGCAAAACAACCATTTTGAATATGGTAATCGGATTTCTTCGTGCCACAGAAGGAAAGGTTTTTATTGACGGCAATGATATAGAAGAAATTGATTTACAGAGTTACCGTAGCAATATAGCAGTAGTGCCGCAAACTCCGATTCTTTTCTCGGGAACAATCCGGGAGAATATTACTTATGGAAAAGAAGATATTTCCGAGGAACGTTTGCAGGAAGTTATTGAGGCGGCGAATCTGGCGGAAGTAATCGAACAGCTTCCGGATGGAGTGGATACTGCAGTAATGGAACATGGAAGTAACCTTTCCGGTGGACAGCGCCAGCGAATTTCCATTGCCAGAGCTTTTATCCGTGACCCGAAAATTCTGATTCTGGATGAAGCAACTTCTGCATTGGATAGCATTTCAGAAGAAAAAATACGTGTGGCTACTGATAATCTGGTACAGAATCGTACAACACTGATTGTTGCACACCGTTTATCTACCATTAAAAATGCAGATTACATTGCTGTTATCGGAAGAGGCGGCTTAAAAGAGTTTGGAAGCTATGAAGAACTAATGGAAAAAAAGGGTGAATTCTACCAGTTACGCCAGTTACAGATGTAGAAAATTGACTTAAATATACTTAAAAAATTTTCACGTTGGTGTTGACAAGAAAATCTTTTACTTTATAATTTAAGTAGAGCACTTAAAATATAAACATAAGATAAATGATTAAAGACATGGGGAAATAGCGATGGCAAAGGCAGTAAAAATGGCGGATATCGCCAAAGTAATGGGAGTCAGTACCGTAACAGTATCCAAAGCTCTCTCAAATCAGAAGGGGGTCAGCGAAGAACTGCGAATTAAAATTAAGCAGCAGGCTGACAAAATGGGATATCGTACGAACTCCTCACTATATCAGGACAGAGTAAAAAATAATGCTAGCTATAATATTGGAGTTATTGTGTCTGGCAGATTTTTAGATCAGTATCAGTCCTTTTATTGGAAATTATATCAGGAAGTAGCAACGGCAGCAGTT
Source organism: Lachnospiraceae bacterium (assembly GCA_017623295.1). Classification (GTDB taxonomy): domain Bacteria; phylum Bacillota; class Clostridia; order Lachnospirales; family Lachnospiraceae; genus UBA3282. The sequence continues at coordinate 12,341 of JAGAPK010000040.1, forward strand.
CAGAAAGGTTGTTTCACAATGCTGGAAGTTTTACAGACGGAAGATGAGATGAATTGTGAAATGCCGAAGCTTTTGCAGGAAAAAAGAGCTGACGGACTGATTGTAATCGGACTTTTGAAAGCAGATTACCTTGAGAAATTAAATGAATATGCTGAGATTCCTGTATTGTATCTGGATTTCTATGATAAAAACAGAGAATGTGATGCGGTGGTATCTAACAACTATTTTGGCATGTATAAGCTGACCGATTATCTGTTTAAGATGGGGCATACAGAAATTGCATTTGTGGGAAGCGTTCTTTGCACAGAAAGTATTACAGATCGCTATTTTGGATATGCGAAGGCTCTTTATGAACATGGCATTGAAGTGAAAAAGGAATGGGTAATAGAAGACAGGGATGCCCAGACCGGAAGTATGGAAGATGGCTTTGAACTTGTTCTTCCCGAAAAAATGCCGACAGCATTTGTATGTAACTGTGATGTAACTGCAGGTATTGTTATTAAGAAGTTAAAAGCAAAGGGCTATAAAGTGCCAGAAGATATTTCGGTAGTGGGATATGATAACTATCAGCCACCGGGAGTTTCCGAGGTGGGAATTACTAGTTATGATGTTGACATGAGAGAAATGGCAAAAAGAACGATTCGTAACATGATTCGAAAAATTTCCGGTGAACATTATAAACAAGGTGTGGCGATTGTCACAGGACACATTGACTATAAAGACAGTGTTGCACCAAAAAAATAAACAGAAAAGACTTCAAAAAACGACTTCGCAATGATATGATTCCCCTTAAGTAGACAAGGTAAATAACCAAAATCTACTTAAGGGGAATCATATCACAAAGGAAGTCGTTTTTTATGTTATAATGGTTTCTCGATAGACTAATGGAGTCAATCCGGTTTCTTTCTTAAATAAGTTAATGAAATGATTTGTGTTCTCATATCCGACTTCGTTGGCAATTTCATGGATATGCTTGTCTGTGGACAATAGAAGGTTTTTGGCAATCTCAATACGCCGTTTGTTCAGATATTTTAACGGTGGAAGCCCGAAGATATTTGAAAATTCACGGCAAATGCGATATTTGCTAATATGATATTTGTTTTCTAAATCCTCTAATCGGAATGGGTCCATAAAGAAAGTGTCCAGAGATTGTCTGATTTCTAGTAAATAAGAAGGGCATTTGACTTCGGGTACTTCCATATGGAACGCTTCTATAAAAAGTTCTGTAATAATACCATTTAAAATAGTTGCATCGGTCAGTTTGTTGCAAAGTGAGGCTCTGTCTCCGTATTGAAGCAGTTTTTCAAGACCGGGCAGAATGTTCGAATAAGTAGAAACAGAAATAAGCAATGGTTGGGAAAAAGAAACCAGTGCTTCATAATTTGAAAGCAAATCACCTTTTATAAAAAAGACAGTGTATTGCCAGTTGGCATCTGCCAGACCAATTTCCCAAAGTGGAAGTGTGCTGCAGTTTAAATAAAGAAGTGTGCCGGGAGTCAGACGGTGAGTCTTTTTTGAAACACGCAGAACGCCATTTCCTGATTTGGTATAAAGTAACATGCGACAGTTAAGCGACAACAGAGAAAAAGCGTACTCATCCCTTGCTTCTACGGTGCCGCCGGATAATATAGTAAGAAAATCATTATCAGTTTCTTCTAATAAAGTGTAAGGCTTTCCAAGAAAGACAGTAGGCTGAATCCCTGCCGGAAGGGTTGGGGTATTTGCAAGTGCCTGTAAAAAAGAATCCGTAAAAGTCATAGATAACTCCTTTGTTAAGTTAATTGTTTCCTTTACTAAGAATATTAGTATATTACAATAATAGATATTAAAATGCAAGAATAAGTGATATTTAGCTAAAAAAACCAAGTAAGATTTATTCATAAAGTTGTTTTGAAAAATGTTAAGCTAAAAAACTTAATTAACATAACTGCCTAAATAGGGTAAAAGTACCATATTTTGTTGTTAATATGCACAAAACAAAGTGGTCGAAATTGGTAAAATGGTAAAAATCAACAATAATAACAAAAATAATATATAATTAGCAAGAATAGTTGATGATTAAAAAATAAAGTAAGGTATACTTAAATTAAGTTAAATGAATTAACTTAAGACTTAAAAACAAGTCCAATCAAAAAGGAGGAAAACTTATTATGAAACTGAGAAAAGTTTTAGCACTGACTTTAGCAGCAGCAATGACATTCTCTTTAGTAGGATGTGGTTCATCTGATGACAGTGCAGCAACAACTGAAGAAACAACAACTGAAGATGCAGCAGCAGAAGAAGCTCCTGCAGAAGATGCAGAAGAAGCTCCTGCAGAAGATGCAGCAGCAGAAGGTGGACTTACATATGGTTCCATCACACTTGGTGAAGACTACACAGATATTACAACAACTATCAAATGGATTCACCACAAAACAGACCGTGAAGAAGACGGTACAATCGCAAACATGATTGCAGAATTCAACAAAGTATATCCTAACATCACAGTTGAAACTGAAGGTGTTACAGATTATGCAGAAGATTCTTTGCTTCGTCTTTCTACAGGTGACTGGGGCGATATCATGTTCATCCCTGCAGTAGATGCAGCAGAACTCTCCACATATTTCGTTCCTTACGGAACAGTAGAAGAGATGGATCAGTACATCAACTTCGCTGATCAGTGGAAAGATGCAGAAGGTAACTGCTACGGTATCGGTTATATGGGTAATGCACAGGGTCTTCTTTACAACAAAGCTGTATTCGAAGCAGCTGGTGTAACAGAACTTCCTAAAACTCCAGACGAATTAATCGCAGCTTTACAGGCAATTAAAGATAACACAGATGCTATTCCGTTGTATACAAACTATGCAGCTGGCTGGACAATGGGTGGTCAGTGGGATGCATTCTTAGGTGCAATCACAACTGGTGATGAAACATGGTTAAATCAGAAATTCGTTCACACAGCTGAACCTTTCGCTGATAATGGTGATGGTACAGGCGCATACGCTTTATACAAAATCCTTTATGATGCAGTTGCTCAGGGTCTTATCGAAGATGACTACACAACAACTGACTGGGAAGGTTGTAAAGCAATGATCAACAACGGTGAAATCGGATGTATGGTACTTGGTTCTTGGGCTATCGCACAGATGAAAGCAGCTGGCGAAAATCCAGACGATATCGGATATATGCCATTCCCTATCACAGTTAACGGACAGCAGTATACAACAGCAGGTCCTGACTACTGCTACGGTATCAACGTAAACGCTTCTGACGATAACAAAGCAGCAGCTATGGTATTCGTTAAATGGATGGTTGAAGAATCCGGATGGTGTGATTTTGAAGGTGGTTATCCAATCTCCAAAACAGCTCCTACATCTTTCGTATTCGAAGGTGTAAACGTTGTAACTAACGTAACATCTCTTGAAGGTGAAGAAGATTTCATGAACGAAATGAACTCTGAATCCGAACTTTCCTTCAATGCAGGTGGTGATGCTAAAGTTCAGGCTATCGTAGAAGCAGCAGCTACAGGTTCTAAGACATATGATGAAATTATGGCTGAGTGGACAGAAGCTTGGAATGCAGCTCAGGAAGCTTGCGGTATCGAAGTATTATACTAAGATATAGCTTACTTACAGGGAAGTAGTTAATTGATGAATATTGGGCCAAGGGGAGGTTTCTCCTTGGCTCAAATTATCAGGAGGAGAGTGTGTATGGCAGCAGTAACTCAAAAAACAAAGAAAAAAAGAACATTTGGGGAGTGGGCAAGAAGCAGAGACGGACAGAAAGTATTTGTTATGGTAGCTTTCATGATTCTCCCATTGTTACTCTTATTTACATTTACATATCTGCCTTTTGCAGAAATGTTTGGATTTAGTTTTTACAAAATGAAATATATCGGTGAAAGAAAATTCATCGGACTTGACAACTACATAAAAGTTTTCCAAAGAGATGACTGTTTCGGAGCTCTGAAATTGAGCTTGTATTACATGGTTGGTTCTGTTGTACAGCTTGCATTATCACTGTATCTGGCAACCGTATTAAGTTTTAAGGTAAAAGGCGGTAACATTTTCAAGGGATTTATGTTTTTTCCTTACTTAATCAATGGTATCGCAATCGGTTTTATTTTTAAATTTTTCTACACAAGAGGTTTCGTATTCGATACGGTACTTCAGTGGTGTGGATTTGAACTTGAAAATCTTCCATATTGGTTAAAAGACCAGAGTATTAACAATATCTCTCTGGTGGGCACATCTGTATGGCGTTACTTTGGACAGAACATGGTACTTTTCATCGGTGCGATTATGTCCGTAGATTCTGAATTATATGAAGCAGCTATGCTTGATGGTGCTAATAAATTACAGCAGTTTAGATATATTATTCTGCCAAGTATTAAGACAATTATTACATTGAATGTTATTTTATCTATTACAGGTTCCCTGAGCGCATTCGAACCACCTTACGTTATTACAAGTGGTGCGAACGGAACCGGAACATATTTTGTTATCATGCATGAAATTGCACATACACAGCAGAAGGTAGGTCTTGCATCTGCTATGGCTATTGTTCTGTTATTGATTATTATTGCAGCAACAATCTTACAGAAACTGTTCTTCAAGTATGTATTCAAGAGTGCAGAAGATGAAGATTTAAATGCAACAGCAAAACGTGATAAAAAACTGGCTAAATTAGCACAGAGAAAGGCAGGAAGATAGGATGACAGCATTACAGAAAATTTGGAAATATCTTTTAATCTTTTTGAAATATTTTTCACTGGTGTTCTTTTCCTTTGTGGCAGTTTTGCCAATCGTGTCCTGTGTTATTACAGCCTTTAAGACAGACACAGAATATCAGCAGACCAACGTAATGACTATGCCGGAAAGCTGGTTGAACTTTGATAACTTTGTTCAGGCATTCCAGAAAGCGAACATGGGCAGAGCGTTTATTAATTCAACAATCGTACTTGTTTGCGTATTGGTTGTATCCGTTTTTGTTGGTACACAGCTTGCTTATGTACTTGACCGTTTTAAATTCCCGGGCAATGGCATGATTCGTAACTTGTTTATGTTTGCATCTTTATTACCGGGTGTTGCTATGCAGGTTGCTGTTTATCAGATTATGTACAACTTACACTTCATCAACTCCTTATTCGGATACATTGTTATGATGTGTGGTACGGATGTTATAGCGATTTATATTTATATTCAGTTCTTTGAAAATATAAGCTTCTCGTTAGATGAGTCAGCGATTGTGGATGGTGCATCTTATTTTACAATCTTCTATAAGATTCTGCTTCCACTTTTGAAACCGGCAATTGTTACATCCTGTATCTTAAAAGCAGTAGGTACTTACAATGAATACTACTCTGCTAACTTATACTTGCAGGATAAGAAAACATTACCGACAGTAGCAACTTCCCTCTACACCTTCGTAGGTCCTTTGGGAAGCAAATACAACTTAATCTGTGCAGGTGTTATCATTTCTCTGTTACCGGCGTTAATCGTATTTATTACATGTCAGAAACAGATTTACAGTGGTTTGACATCCGGTGCGGTTAAAGGTTAAAAGCTACATGAATAAATAATGAAAGGTTGCGACAACTATGATGGTAGAAGAAATAAGAGCGCATTTGGTTGATGGTATCATTCCTTTCTGGAAAAAGCTGCGTGATGATGAGTTCGGCGGTTACTATGGCTGGATGGACTATGATTTGAATGTAGATAAAAAAGCGGTAAAAGGATGTATTCTGAATAGCCGTATTACATGGTTTTTTGCAAATGCTTATATGCTTCTGAAAGACGAAAGTCTTTTGGAAGAAGCTAAGCATGGTTATGAGTTTATGCAGAAATACTGTGTAGATAAAGAAAAAGGTGGTGTTTACTGGTCAGTACAGTATGACGGAGCACCGGAAGATACAACCAAACACACTTATAATCAGGCATTTTCTATTTATGCATTATCTTCTTATTATGATGCATCAAAAGATAAGAGTACACTCGATACAGCAATGGAATTATTTCACATTATTGAAAATCGCTGTATGGATGAAATCGGATACAAAGAAGCGTTTGACAGAGAGTTTGTTGAAATTGAAAATGATAAGCTTTCTGAAAATGGGGTTATCGCAGATAAAACCATGAATACTCTTTTGCATGTATTCGAGGCATATACAGAGTTATATCGTGTCAGCCATGACAGTGATGTTAAGAAAAGACTGGAATGGATTTTAGATACGATTGCAGAGAAGATTTATAATCCTAAGTTACATCGCCAGGAAGTATTTTTTGACAGAGAGATGAATTCCATTCTCGACTTACATTCTTATGGACATGACATTGAAACAACATGGCTGATTCAGAGAGGTGTTGATGTATTGGGTGATAAGTCTTATCAGGATAAGATGTTACCGATTATTCTTGATTTAACCAATCAGGTATATAAAGTAGCATTTGATGGACATTCACTTGCAAATGAATGTGAAAAAGGTGTTGTAGACCAGAACCGTATCTGGTGGGTACAGGCAGAAACAATTGTAGGTTTCCTCAATGGTTATAAGCTTGCTCCGGAAAGAACAGAGTATCTGGATGCAGCCAAAGCAACATGGAATTTTATCAAAGAATATGTAATTGATAAACGTTCCGGTTCTGAATGGTTCTGGGATGTAACCGAAGAAGGAAAGTCCGTAAGCGGTAAGCCGATTGTTGAACCTTGGAAATGTCCATATCACAACGGTAGAATGTGCATTGAAGTAATAAGGAGGAGCAGTGATGTTGCACGGTAAATATTATGAAGAACAGGCAAAGTATGAAAAGCTTGTTGCCAGAAAAAATATCAAATCAGATTTTTACAATGGTGTTTTTGACAGATACGAATATCCGGTATTGACAAGAGAGCATATTCCGCTTACATGGAAATATGATTTAAATCCTGAAACAAATCCATATTTTATGGAACGTTTAGGAATCAATGCTGTTATGAACTCAGGTGCGATTGAATTAAATGGCAAATATTATCTGGTTGCACGTATCGAAGGAAATGATAGAAAATCTTTCTTTGGTGTAGCAGAAAGTGATAACGGCGTAGATGGTTTCAAATTCTGGGATTATCCGATTCTTTTAGAGGATACTTGTCCGGAAGAAACGAATGTATATGATATGCGTCTGACAAAACATGAAGATGGTTATATTTACGGTGTATTCTGTTCTGAAAGCAAAGATACTTCTGTAAATGACCTTTCTGCAGCAGTTGCAGCAGCTGGTATTGTCAGAACAAAAGATTTGAAAACATGGGAGAGATTACCGAATCTGGTAACCTTAAATTCCCCGCAGCAGCGAAATGTTGTGCTTCATCCTGAATTTGTAGATGGAAAATATGCTTTCTATACAAGACCAATGGATGATTTCATTGATACCGGTTCAGGCGGTGGTATTGGATTTGGTCTTTGTGAAGATATTACTCATGCAGTAATTGATGAAGAAAAGATGACAAGCCTTCGTAAATATCACACCATTACAGAATCTAAGAATGGTGCAGGTGCTGTTCCGATTAAGACAGAAAAAGGCTGGATTCATATTGCACATGGTGTTAGAAATACAGCAGCAGGACTTCGTTATGTTATCTATGCATTTGCAACAGATTTAAACGATCCATCCAAGGTAATTGCGGAGCCTTCCGGACTTTTAATCGGACCTAGAGAAGAAGAACGAGTTGGTGACGTTTCCAACGTAGTATTTACGAACGGTGCAATTGCAACAGATAATGGCGATGTTTATATCTACTATGCTTCCAGTGATACAAGATTACATGTTGCAACAACAACAGTAGATAAGCTGATTGATTATGTATTCAATACACCAAGCGATCCGCTTCGTTCTGTAGAATGTGTTGCACAGAGATGTGATTTGATTAAGAAAAATATTGAATTTCTGAACAAACAGTAGAAACGTAGAAGAATAGAACAAATAGAAGGAAGAATGAGGGAAATAAAATGAGCGAAATTAAAATGATTAGCCCAGTTGTAAAAAATGTACCTTGGCAGGAAAAACCGGAAGGATTAAAAGGTGCGCCTATTTGGAGATACAACGAAAACCCTATTATTGGAAGAAATCCGGTAGAAGGTGTAGCGAGAATTTTCAACAGTGCTGTTATGCCTTATGGCGATGAATTCATCGGTGTATTTCGTGGCGAGCAGACTAACGGTATTCCTTATATCTACTTGGGACACAGTAAAGATGCTATTCACTGGGAATTTGAACCAAACAAAATTCCATTCAAGGATGAAGACGGAAATGATTTTATGCCGGTATACGCATACGATCCTCGTCTTGTAAAAGTAGAAGACACTTACTATATTATCTGGTGTCAGGATTTCTACGGCGCATCTATTGGTATGGCGAAAACAACAGATTTCAAGACTTTCACAAGAATTGAAAATCCGTTTATCCCATTTAATAGAAATGCTGTATTATTCCCGAGAAAGATTAACGGCAAGTATATGTTGCTCAGCCGTCCATCCGATTCCGGACATACACCATTTGGTGATATTTTCTTAAGTGAAAGCCCGGATATGGTTTACTGGGGAAAACACAGACACGTTATGGGCAGAAGTTCCGAATGGTGGGAATCTGTTAAAATCGGTGGTGGTGCAGCTCCTATCGAAACAAGCGAAGGCTGGTTGTTATTCTATCACGGTGTAAGTGGAACATGTAACGGATTCGTTTACTCTATCGGTGGAGCAATCCTTGATATTGATAACCCATCCAAAGTACTTTACAGATGTGAAAACTTCCTGTTAACACCGGAAGAATGGTATGAAGAAAGAGGATTCGTACCTAACGTATGTTTCCCATGTGCAACCATTCATGATTCCGAAAGCGGAAAAATTGCATTGTACTATGGATGTGCAGACAGCTATGTTGGTCTTGCATTTACAAAACTGGATGAAATCGTGGCTTACATCAAAGAACACAGCCATGTAACAGAATCCGATACAGAAATCGGTATCAGATAATTCCGATTCTGAATCGGTAAGGAAAGGAACGGATTCGTTATGTTTATTTCGCCGGATAATTCCTACTTGCAGTATAGTGGAAGAATAGATTTTGATAATCCGAAAGTACCGGAATTTGTATATCCATGTAGCTCTATTAAAATGCGTTTTTGTGGAACTTCTATCAAAGTGACAGTGGAAAACCACAAAAATTATTGGGGCAGCTATCTTGGTTATATTCTGGATGGTAAACAGGGTAAAATCAAATTGCCGGATACAGGAAAAGTAACCTTGGAATTGGCAACGGGTTTAGAGAATGCAGAACATGAGCTTCTTTTCTTCAAACGAATGGATTCCTGTCATACTTTCCAGTTCTATGGTTTTGAATTATCGGAGGGGGCAGAACTTCTTACCGTAGAAGAGAAACCAAAGCGAAGAATGGAAGTATATGGAGACAGCATTTCGGCGGGAGAAATTTCAGAAGCAGTGGAGTATGTTGGCAAGCCGGACCCGGAACATGACGGAGAGTATTCCAACAGCTATTATTCTTATAGCTGGATGACAGCGAGAAAACTAAATGCTGAGATTCACGATATTGCGCAAGGAGGTGCGGCACTTCTGAATAAGACCGGTTGGTTTTGTGCACCGGACTATGTGGGAATGGAAGAGATTTATGATAAAATCCAGTACAATCTACAACTGGGAGCAGCCAAAACATGGGATTTTGCAAAATATCGTCCGCATGTGGTAATTGTAGCAATTGGACAAAACGACAGCAATCCTGAGAATTATATGGCACAGGACTACGAAGGTGCCAAAGCATGTCACTGGAGAAGCGAATATAAAGCTTTTATTATAAGGCTTCGCGAGCTGTATCCAAATGCAACAATTATTCTTACAACAACGCTTTTAGAGCATCATGCCAACTGGGACAAAGCCATAGACCAGGTGTGCATGGAATTAGATGATAAAAAGGTGCATCACTTCCTTTATTCAAAAAATGGAATTGGTACACCGGGGCATGTCAGAATACCGGAGGCAGAAATGATGTCAGATGAATTGACAGCATTCATAGAGTCTCTTGGAGAAGAAATCTGGCAAGATGCCTGAGTTAAATAAGGTAGCAATTCACACAAACCTCATAGACAGCCCGGTGGGAGATGGACAGTTCCTGCCGGGTTGTCGTTTTTTATATAATATATATTGACAAATAATATTATATATCGTATAGTATGTTTACAAACAATATTATACATTGTATAATATTACATGAAGTCACAATACTATAAAAGAAAATAGTAATATATGAAGTGCTAATATTGCGGGCGGAAGTGATACTATACGAGATCATAATATTGTCATAAGAGTGATTGAGAAAGAGGATTAACTGAAATCTGGAAGCGGGTTTGCTTATGAGATATGTGAAAGAGAAGAAAGGAGTATATCGTATGGTTTTTAACACTGGTGCTGCCTTATTGGATGCGATTGTACTGGCAGTTGTGTCAAGTGAGACAGAAGGCACATATGGATACAAAATAACACAGGAAGTAAGACAGGTTATAGAATTGTCAGAATCTACTTTGTATCCGGTGCTTCGCAGATTACAAAAGGATGAATGTCTGGAAGTGTACGACATGGAATGTGCCGGACGAAACAGGCGGTATTACAAGGTAACGGAAAAGGGGCGTGCGCAGCTGAATTTGTACATCAGCGAGTGGTATCGTTATTCTGCTAAACTAAATCGTATTTTTGAGGGAGGATTAAAAAATGACTAGAGCAGAATTTATGAAAAGACTGGCGGAATTGCTAAATGATGTGTCACCGTCGGAGAGAGAAGAAGCGATTCAATATTATAATGATTATTTTGATGATGCAGGCGAAGAAAATGAACAGGGAGTCATTGCTTCTCTGGGTACCCCGGAAGCGGTTGCGAAAACCATCAAAGCAGGTCTTGCAGACGGAGGCAGTGTTGGAGAATTTACCGAGAAAGGTTTTAACAGCTATGAGGCAGAAAGAACCAATGAAGTAATGAATCCACAGCAGGACTCCCAACAGGAAGCGAAAGGGGACAATCAGAATAGCTATGACCAGAAAAGTTATACTTATTCCGGATATGAGAATCCTTATAAGAATGCACAGACAAATAATCAGCAGTCTTATGGACAGCAGTCAACGGAAATTCAACCAAAGAAAAAGAAAATGTCTGGCTTTATGATTGCCTTGATTGTGATTTTATGTATTTTTGCATCCCCAGTTCTGATTGGTATTGCCGGTGGATTGTTTGGCGTTCTGGTTGGTATACTTGGTGCATTATTTGGTATTATTATCGGTTTTGGTGCCGCAGCAGTATCTTTAATTGTAGTGGGTATCTGTTTATTTGTATATGGAATTACTCTTTTATTCGGAACACCTCTTGGCGGACTATGCCTGATGGGAATTGCTATGGTTTGCGTGGCAATCGGACTTATATTCCTGTGGCTTACAGTGCTTATCTGTGGTGGTTTGATACCGGCAATTGTAAGAGGAATTGTGAAACTGTTTCAGAAAATTTTTCATAGAGGAGGAGCTAAAGCATGAAAAAATTTACAAAAGGCTGTTTGATTATAGCAGTAGCATTGTTGGTTATCGGTACTATTTTTTGTGCGGTTTTCGGTGCACTTGGCGGCTATGAACAATTAGACAGTAGTGGTAAGAGAGTTTATAATCTTGGTTTTAACGGTTTGAAATTTGGTTATGATGGAAATCGTTTTGGCTTCGGATATTGGGAAGACGAAGATGAGTGGGATGAAGAATGGGATGAGGCAATGGAAGGCCTGAAAATTCTGGATGTCAGTCATGAGAAAGTCAAAACAGAATACACAGCTTCGGATGTGACTGATATTGTAATTGCAATCGGTGGTAATAATCTGGTTATCGAAGAATCAGAAGATGAGTATATCTGGATTAAAAATAACAACTCTGAGAAAACCATCAAATATGGAATGAGGGACGGATGTTTTGAACTTCGCACCAGAAAAAAGATTAATATCGTAAACATTGAAGTGGGAATTAATGATGAAAATGGTAAAATTTATCTTTATCTGCCAAAAGGAATGAGTCTGGAATCACTTGATTTGGAATTGGAAGGTGGAAATATTACAAGTATAGACCTTGTAGCAGATGATATGATTGTGGCAATCGGAGCTGGCAATCTGACTGTGGATGGTCTGAGTGCCAAGACGATGGATGTGGCAATCGGAGCCGGTAAAGCAGATATTGAAAAGCTGGTGGCAGAGAAGGTAACCTTTGAAGTCGGAGCAGGAACTTTGCAGCTGAATGATTTTACAGTAGGAGAAGTGATAGCCGAAGTTGGTATGGGCAATCTGACAGCAGGTGGCAGCATTGCAGAAAACGCTGAAATTGACTGTGGAATGGGTAATGTGATTCTTGATTTGAAAGGTAAAGAAACAGATTACAATTATAATATCGAATGTGCGATGGGTAATGTGAAAGTTGGAGAAAACAAGATGAGTAATCTTGCAGCAGAACGCTCCGTAGACAATGGAAGTGAACGTGAGTTGGATGTCGAATGTGCAATGGGTAATATTACCATTGATTTCGTAGAGTAAAAAAGGAAGGATGGGTAATTATGGATAATGATTATAAGAAACTGAAACGTTCCAAAACAAACAGAATGATTTGTGGTGTTTGTGGCGGTCTGGGTGAATATCTGAATATTGACCCAACAATTATTCGAATCATCTGGTTGTTGTGTTCCTTAGCAGGACTTGGAACCGGAGCAATTATTTATCTGATTGCAGCAATTGTAGTACCGGAAGAACCCTTGGCTTAAGCCTTGGGTTCTTTTTTTCCGATTTCAAAGAAAAGACCGGATTTCTTGAGTGCCGGGCGAAGTGCCATGTATACGGCAACGGAAACAATCGTAGATGTTACTGCATTGATAGAAGTAGAAGCTACATTCCATGCCAGAGTTAATTCGGCTGCCGGTTTGCCCAAGATAAGCAGTTTGTAGTAATAACCAACCAATGGATCAAAAATAACATTGAATAGCAAACCACCAACAGCTGCTAAAATAGTCCATTTTAAAACCTTTTTTGTATCGTTTTCGGTAGAAATGTGACCAAGTTTGTGAGCGATTACGCCGGTAATTAAGCCGATGCACAGTTTCAAAATAAAGGTTTTAGGTGCGTAAGTAATATATACCGGGTCGAATAAATCACCGATTGTCATACCGAGAGCACCACCCAGACCACCGTAAAGACCGCCCAGAAGCAATGCACCGAGAACACATACGGCGTTACCAAGATGGATAGAAGTGGCATCGCCACCCGGTAAGGTAATTTTGATTTGTAAGAACGTAAATACAACATAGGACAAAGCTGCGAATAAGCCTGTCAAAACAATTTTTTGAACTTTTTCATTTCTCATGATAATCTCCTCATTTCTATTATTTATTGCTGTTTTTATGTTGCGATAACTTTTGCAAGAGCTCTTATGTATGTTCCTTATTATAAACAGAAATGGCATGGTTGAAAGTGCCAAAATAGATTTTTTTAACCATGCCAGTTTTTAACATGTCATGTATAGAATAAGTTAAGAAATAGAGGGGAAGTGCAGGATAACGCATTTGAAGGTTGCGGTTTATATGGGATAATGATAAAATAGTAAAAATGGGGATTTATGGAAAAAACAATATAATGAATGGATGAGGAAACTATGGTCTGGTATACGCTTTTATATTATTTGGTAGCGATATGTTTAATCTATACAGCAGTGAAAGCTTTTTCTCATAAAAATGAAACAGGTAACAGAGTTGCTATCATACAGGTGGCAGCTACTTTTGTAATTTTGTTCTATACCGTGACATTCTTGGTCGATAATTTAAAGGCAGTTTCGATTGCCAATAGTCTTTATGTTATAAGCATGGATATTTTTCTTATAACATTATTACAGTATGCAGTTCATTGCGTTGCTCAGAAAGAAGATTCCAAGATATACAAAATACTAATATATGGATTATATGGTCTGGCAGTTGTTGATATAGTGTTGTTGGCAATCAATGTCTTTCATGGAATTGTATTAACTTATAGCGAGCTTGATGTAGTAAATGGTATTATCTGGTGGAAGGCAGAAGAACAGCCGCTATATTGTCTGCATTTGGCAATATGTTATTTTTGCGTATTGATGATTTTTGTAATCTTTGTAAAGAAGCTGATAGAAATGCCGAAGCTTTACAGAAGTCGTTATAGTAGCAGTTTGGGAGCTTTGGTATTAATTGTGTTTGTCAATTATATTTTCCAGACAGGCTATATAAGTTCGAGCTATGGCAATATTTCGATTCTATTATATGGATTTGGCTGTATGCTGACATACTGGAGTACATTTGACTATACTTCGAAAGGTATGCTTAACACAATCCGTCGTATGATTCTGGAGTATATGGATACTCCAATGATTCTTTTTGACTATGAAGGATATGTAGCAGATTCCAATAAGGATATGCGTAAAATCTTCCCGATTCTGGAAAAACCAAAGTCAAAGATGGGCTTGATTGACTTTTTACAGATTGGAGCTTTTAAAGAATTACAGAATACGGAAACTGACCAGAATTTTGAATGGTATAATCCAAACGAAAATGGTGCAAGAGTATATCAGTGTAGTTTTTTGTGTCTGAAAGATGAAAAGGGAAGAGATATAGGCCACCTTCTGATGCTTCGAAATGTAGAAATTGAGAAGGATGCTTTGACACAGCTTTATACGAAGCAGGGCTTCTGGCAGAAATTGCAGATTCTGGAGCGTGAAGAAGTTTATCCGGTTACGGTTATTGTATGTAATGCGAATAGTATTGGTTTAATCAATGATGTATTTGGTTGGGCCAAAGGAAATGAAATGCTTCGTATGGTAGCAGATTTGTTGCGTGAGAATCTTCCACAGTCAGCATTCTTAGCACGACTGGAAGACGGAAATATGGCAGCTGTTTTTACGGAAGTAGAACAGAAATATGCAGAACAGTTATTTGAAAATATCAGAAAATTATATCAGGATGCCAATGATACCGGTATTGATTCTGACTTGGAATATGGTATTGCAGTTGCCAGAAATAAAGAGAAATCACTGGAAGATGCCTATCGGGAAGCCATTGACAGTATGCGAACCAAGAAGCTGATGAATGGCAGTTCCAAAAAGAGTTCACTTATGGATTCTCTGACACAGACCTTGACAGAAAGTGATTATGAAACAGAAGAACATGTAGAACGTACGAAGGAAATGGCAATTAAGTTGGGACGAGCTCTGAATCTGACGGATGCCGATTTAGGTAAACTGGCATTGTTAGCAGTATTGCACGATATTGGTAAAATTGCTATTCCTCATTCGATTTTGTTAAAGCCGGGTAAGCTGACTCCGGAAGAATGGGAAGTTATGAAGAGTCATACCGAGAAAGGATACCGGATTGCCAGTGCTTCGCCGGAATTGGAGTCGATTGCGGAACACATATTGCATCATCATGAAAGATGGGATGGAAATGGTTATCCAAGTGGACTGAAAGGGGAAGATATTCCTCTGTTGTCCCGTATTATTACAGTTGTTGATTCTCATGATGTTATGGTACATGACAGACCATATCATAAGGCAATGAGCGAAGAGGCGGCACAGGAAGAATTACTTCGTTGTTCGGGAACACAGTTTGACCCTCATCTTGTTACTGTATTTTTGGAAGTCATTAATTCGACTGATGAGTAAAATTATAACGCCAGTAGACTGAGAAAAGGCGAAGTCTACTGACGTTTTTTATTGCAATGTGTTTAAGGATTGGTAATCCTATTGTCTGTATTTCTATTAACAGTTTATATAATTAACTTTGATGTCGGGATAATCATCATAACCGGCATGCACTTTGGTAATAGAAAGGTTGTTGTCCCCTTTGTTTTCGAAAAGATATTCATTATAAGCCCCATTCTGATAGGCGAAGTCTTCTCCGTTATCATGGTAGTGAGTATAGGAGCCGCATCCCGGATATACTTCCAGAATTAATTCGGGATTCTCAAGTTCACCTACATACATCTGCGCCGGAGCTTTTGGCAGTATAGTTCCTGCTTTGACAAAAATCGGACAGGTATCTAATGGCGCATCCACCAGATAGTATTGTGAACCTTGATATTCCTTGTGGGTCCAATAATCATACCAAATGCCTTCCGGCAGATAAACCATACGTTTTACAGCACCCTGTTCGACAACCGGGGCAACTAACAACTGCTCACCCACTAAGAACTCGTCATTTAAGTTTCTTACATTTTCATCTTTTTCATAGTGCAATACAAGAGGTCTGATAACAGGAAGACCGGTCTGCTCACATTCATGACATAAATCATAGAAGTATGGAATCAGACTGTAACGAAGTTCTACATATTTGCGGTAAATGTCTAATATCTTATCACCAAATAACCAAGGTTCCTGATTCATATTACCTTTTGCACAATGACTGCGGAAAAGTGGAGAAAAACAGCCAATTTGTACCCAACGTGCCATGAGCTCCGGTGTGGTATCAGCACCAAAACCACCGATATCTGTTCCTACAAATGCCATACCGCTTAAACCAAGATTACACTGCTGAGGAATTGCCATGCGAAGGTGTGTCCAGATACTCTGATTATCGCCTGTCCACGCAGTAGAGTATTTTTGAGAGCCACTGTAACATGCTCTGGTAATAACAAAAGGTCTTTTATTGGTCAGTTTCTTCCAGCCTTCGTAAGTAGCCTTTGCCATATTGTGGCCATAAACGTTGTGTATTTCCGCGTGAGTAGACGGTCTGTCTTCATCTGTGAAAATAACATCATTTGGCAGTGGACCATTGAAGCTTGCCGGTTCATTCATATCATTCCAGATACCGCTGACACCCAAGTTGGTATAGAAATCAAGGTGTTCGCCCCACCAGTCACGAACCTTTGGATTGCCGAAATCAGGATATACGGCATCTCCGGGCCAGACTGCATTCACATAAACACTACCATCCGGAGATTTGGCATAATAACCTTTTTCCATACCTTCTTCATACATGTTGTAACCTTTTTCTACTTTTACACCCGGATCAATAATGGTAACAGTTTTAATGCCTTGTTTCTGAAAATCAGAAATTAGAGTTTTCGCATCGCTAAAACGTTCTTTATCCCAAGTGAATACTTTGTAGCGCTCCATATAGTCGATGTCAAAGTGTATGGCATCACAAGGGATGCGACATTCCTTTAACTTAGCAGCCACGTTACGGAAAACTTCTTCGCTGTCATATCCCCAACGGGACTGATGATAACCCAAAGTCCATTTCTGAGGAAGTGGTGTCCGTCCGGTCAGATAAGTGTAATTTTCTACAATATCAGGCATGGAATTGCCACCGATAAAATAATAATCCAAATTGCCATTATCGCTGCCGAAGCTGTAATAGTCGTTGTTTTCTTTTCCAAAGTTAAAATAGCTCTTAAAAGTATTATCATAGAAAATACCATAAACGCCATTTTCTTTCAGAGTAATGAAGAAAGGGATGCTTTTGTAGAGCGATTTAAAACAATCCTCGTGTGGGTCCGGAATATCACTGTTCCAGTTCTCATATTCATAAAACCGTTTGTTGAGGACTCCGGTTTTGTCTCCAAGACCGTAGATGCAGTCTCCCTCATCCAATTGTTTCACACACTGTACCGGATAATTCTGACCGCCAGCCATGTCTACGTCATGACCTTCCTGCTTAATAAATTCAATGAAGGACTCCTGTAATTCGAAGCGAGGAATTCGTCTGCCACGATAATCGGCACAGAGAAGATTACCGGTTTTGTCATAGAAATCTATCATGCAATCATCATAAATTTTGCAGATAAGAGAACTTGTGGTTAACATAATATTCTTTTTGCCATCTTCTGTGCAGCTATCTACTATGCGAAATGGTGTTGGTTGCTCTTTATCGCCTTCGATTGCTTTGGAACGGTGCTCCGTAGTATACAGAGGAACAAATATATTGATAATTTCGGGAGTGAGTACGTGAAGTGTCACATCCTGTTCTTCATAGTGAAGTGTAATAATCTGGTTTGTTTGCTCATAGCTTAATAATTTACCAAACATTTTATGATGCCTCCGACAATAAAGTTTTTCTTAAAGAATAGTATTTACTTTTTTCGTAAATTTTAGTTGATTGTAATTGTATTGTAGTGGAAAAGGATGGAAGATGCAAGAAGTAATTATGATTGACATTGCGATAACAATATTATAAAATAAAGTCATCTAAAAATGGGTCGATTCTTTTTTTGAATCAATGCGCAGTTCGCGCAAACAGAGCAGTTCGCTTTGGGATTCCTAATATGCAGTAACAATAGTTAGAAACTTATTGCTTTATAAGAAAACGAGGAATGGAGGTGCGAATATATGACGTTGATGATGAGAGAAAAAGAGAAATATGAAGAAGGCCGTGCTGACGGACACACCGAGGGTACTTTGTTGACATTATTTGCACTAGTTAAAAAAGGATTGATAAGTTTAAAAGATGCTTCAGAAGAAGCAGGTATGTCGGAAGAACTTTTTAGCACGAAAATGCAGCAAGCGGAATTTGATAAGAAATGAAGTGAAAAGATGAAAAATTAACCACGACCACTCTTGACAAAAAAATCCCAATTTAATATAGTTGTACTATATAAATATGTTTTTCAAAGGTAATGACAAAGAGGAGTACATGATGACCGCCGCCAGAGAGAGCAACCATAAGCTGAAAGGATGCTTCGGAGAGGAATGATGGAAGGTAGCTTTGGAACCGGGACACTGAACTTGCTGTATTATCATAACGCATGGATGATGACGATAGTAAGTGTTCACGTTTTATCCCCGTTAACGGATAAGATTCTGATAGGAATCATTGAGTGAGAAATTAAGGTGGTACCGCGTATGATGCGCCCTTTGCTGACAGTGTCAGCAGAGGGCTTTTTTGTTATATAGGAAAGCATGTTGTACAAAGTAAAAATATAAAGGAGATAACGACTATGAGCAAAGAATTAGCAAAGACCTATGACCCGAAGGGCATAGAAGACAGATTGTATCAGAAGTGGCTTGATAAGAAATATTTTCATGCCGAAGTAGATAAGACAAAGAAACCATTTACCATTGTGATTCCGCCTCCAAACATTACGGGACAGCTGCACATGGGACATGCACTTGATAATACCATGCAGGATATTTTAATTCGTTATAAGAGAATGCAGGGATACAATGCACTCTGGCAGCCGGGTACAGACCATGCTTCTATTGCAACAGAAGTTAAGATTATTGAGAAACTGAAAGAAGAAGGCATTAACAAAGAAGATTTAGGACGAGAAGGCTTCTTAGAGCGTGCGTGGGCTTGGAAAAAAGAGTACGGCGGACGTATTATCAGCCAGCTGAAGAAATTAGGTTCTTCCTGTGACTGGGACAGAGAACGTTTTACAATGGATGAAGGTTGTAACAAAGCTGTTACAGAAGTTTTTTGTAAGATGCACGAAAAAGGATGGATTTACAAAGGTAGCAGAATTATCAACTGGTGTCCGGTATGTAATACTTCCATTTCTGATGCAGAAGTAGAATACGAAGAACAGGCAGGACATTTCTGGCACATCAAATATCCTCTTGTTGATGAGAATGGTCAGCCAAGTAAAACGGAATTTCTGGAGTTTGCAACAACCCGTCCGGAAACGATGTTAGGTGATACGGCAGTAGCAGTTAATCCGAAAGATGAAAGATATACTTACTTAAAAGGCAGACAGGTTTGGCTTCCTATCGTAAACAAACCGATTCCGGTTGTAGAAGATGAGTATGTTGATATGGAATTTGGTACCGGTGTTGTTAAAATTACACCTGCTCATGACCCGAATGACTTTGAAGTTGGTAAGAGACACAACTTACCGGAAATCAATATCATGAATGATGATGCAACAATCAATGCAAACGGCGGTAAATACGAAGGACTTGACCGTTATGAAGCAAGAAAGCAGATTGTAGCAGAATTAGAAAAAGAAGGTCTTTTGGTACGCATTGAGGATTATTCTCACAATGTAGGTACACATGACCGTTGCAAGACAACTATCGAACCACTTATCAAAAAACAGTGGTTTGTCAGAATGGATGAGTTAATCAAACCGGCAGTAGAAGCAGTAAAGAATGGAGATATTAAACTGATTCCGGAACGTATGGAGAAAACATACTTCAACTGGACAGATAATATCCGTGACTGGTGTATCAGCCGTCAGCTCTGGTGGGGACACAGAATCCCGGCTTATTACTGTGATAAATGTGGTGAAGTTATTGTAGCCAAAGAGGAACCAAGTGTATGTCCAAAATGTGGAGAAACACATTTCACACAGGACCCGGATACGCTGGATACATGGTTCTCGTCCGCACTCTGGCCGTTTTCTACTTTAGGATGGCCGGAAATGACAGAAGATTTGAAATACTTCTATCCGACAGATGTATTAGTAACCGGATATGATATTATTTTCTTCTGGGTTATCCGTATGATTTTCTCCGGTTTCGAGCAGATGGGTGAGAAACCATTTAAGACGGTATTGTTTCACGGACTTGTAAGAGACTCTCAGGGACGTAAGATGAGTAAATCTCTCGGAAATGGTATTGACCCACTTGAGATTATTGATCAGTATGGTGCAGATGCACTTCGTCTGACTTTGATTACCGGTAACGCACCTGGTAATGATATGCGTTTCTACTATGAAAGAGTAGAAGCAAGCCGTAATTTTGCAAATAAAGTATGGAATGCATCCCGTTTCATTATGATGAATATGGAAAATGCGTTGGAAGAAGCAAAAGCGCAGGGCAAAACCGGCAAACCGGGTTGGGAAGTTTCCTTTGAAGAAATTAAAGAGGAGCTTGGACCGGTAGATAGATGGATTATTTCTAAATTGAATACTTTAATTCAGGATGTTACTGACAATATGGAGCATTTTGAACTTGGTATTGCGGTTCAGAAGGTATATGATTTTATCTGGGATGAATTCTGTGACTGGTATATAGAAATGGTAAAACCACGTCTTTATGGTAAAGAAGAAGATGGAAGAGCAAGCCGTGATGCAGCACTTTGGACTTTGAAAAATGTATTGATTGATGCATTGAAACTGTTGCATCCATATATGCCATTTATTACAGAGGAAATTTTCTGTACCATTCAGTCTGAAGAGGAATCTATTATGATTTCCAAATGGCCTGAATTCACACAGGATAGAAATTTCGCAATCGCTGAAAATGCAATTGAGTTAATCAAAGAAGCAGTTCGCGGTATTCGTAACGTTCGTACCCAGATGAATGTTGCACCAAGCAGAAAAGCAGCTGTTTTTGTAGTAAGTGAAAAAGCTGATGTCAGACAGATTTTCGAAGAAGGTAAGCTGTTCTTTGCTTCTTTGGCAGGTGCTTCCGAAGTAACTATTCAGGCAGACAAAGCCGGTATTGCAGATGACGCGGTATCCGTAGTGATTCCGAATGCTACACTGTATATTCCTTTTGCCGAATTGGTAGATATCAAGCAGGAAATTGAACGACTGGAAAAAGAGCAGAAACGTCTGGAAGGCGAGCTTGCACGTGTTAATGGTATGCTGAATAATGAACGCTTTATGTCTAAGGCACCGGAAGCTAAAGTTGCCGAAGAAAGAGCAAAATTAGAGAAGTATACACAGATGATGGAACAGGTAAAAGAACGTTTGACACAATTGCGATAAAATATTGTGTTTGGACTGGAAAAGAATTGCTTTTTAGTATAGAATAATAGAAAGGGTATAAAAGGAGGTGAGTCACGTGAGTAAACAGTTTTCTCCGGAACAGATTGATAAACTGAAAAATGCAATGGCAAAAGCACAGGATGCACTTGCTAACGTATCAGAAGTAAAAAATCCGTCCACGGAAGAGGAAAAAGCGACTAACACGGCAGAAGAACAAAACCCAGAGGAAGAATATTCTATTCTGGCACAGGGTACTTATTTGAATGTCGATGAAGATGAAATGGCAGCGTGGCTCTATCTTATGCCACCCGAGAAAGGGAAAATCTATGAGAAACAGGATCTGATTGATTACCTTTCGAAGAATGGTGTGACGGATGGATTACATCAGTCCAACCTTTCTGCTATGATTAAGAAAAAAGTATATAATCGTGAAATTCTGGTTGCACAGGGAAAACCCGTAAAAGAAGGTTCTGATGGTTATTTTGAGTATTTGTTTACACCGGAAGAATATGGTGTGCCAAAGGTCAGAGCAGATGGTTCGGTAGATTATACAAATATCAATGCATTACAGAATGTCCGTGCAGGTGAGAAAGTAGCTATTTATCATCAGGCGGTACAGGGAGAAGATGGAATTACCGTTCTTGGACATGAGATGAAAGCGAAATTATGTCGTGATTTGCCACCAATGCGTGGTAAAGGAATCCGTCGTGAGAATGAGGCATATTATGCACAGTCGGATGGTAAGATTGAAGTAAAAGACGGTAAGATTGATATTCAGAATGTACATGAAATTTCCGGTGATGTAGATGCTATTATTGGTAAAGTAGAATTCTTTGGAGATGTTATTATTTTTGGTAATGTTGAAGAAGGTGTTGTAATCCGTGCCGGACGAAACATTGAAATTCATGGTTCTACGAGTCTTGCCAATCTGTATGCAGGTGGTGATATTATTTTATCGCGTGGTATTCAGGGTGGTAATAAATCCAAGATTTCTGCAAGGGGAAATGTATTTGCAGATTTTATCGAGCATACTACCGTAGAAGCAGGTGGAACTGTGCAGGCGAATACGATTCTAAGTTCTCATATTTACGCCAAAGATAAGGTAATTGCAACTGGTAAAAGAGGTGCAATTATTGGCGGAGAAGTACATGGAATCAAAGGCGTTGAGGCAGCAACAGCTGGTAATGATGTAGAAGTCAAGACGATCCTTCATTGTGGTTATGCGCCGGAAACCCATGAGCGATTGATAGAAATTAGAAAGAAGGAAATGGAGATTCGTGAGAATCTTGCTAATTTAGTAGATTCTATGACGGAAGCTCTTCGTGAGAAACGTATGCGGGGTGCGAGCACTTCGGCAGCTACGGAAGCCAAACTTTCCGAATGGAATAAAATGAAAGACCAGTATTTTGCGGAATTAGATAAAGTAGAAAGTGAAAGAGAAAGTCTGGAGGAAGTGGTAGAACAAAGCAAGGGTGCTGAAATTAAGGTAGATGGAAACATTTATCGCAACGTGGTTATCAGCATCAATGCAGAGCAGATGATGCTTGACCGCAACACCTGTTTTATGAAATACCAGGCCGACAGAGGAGTGATAGAAGGTAGTGTCATTGTCCATAATTGATACAATAAACACCTATGCGCAGGCAGAGGAATATATTTTTGGAATACCCAAATTTACCAGAAAGAACAGCATGGAAAATACCAGATGTTTTTTGGCACATTTGCAGGATTCTGTACAGGAAATCAAAACGATTCATGTAGCGGGCACAAACGGAAAAGGTTCCGTTTGTGCTTATTTGCGTTCCATCTTGCAAGAGGCGGGGTTCGCAACGGGAATGTTTACTTCGCCGCATCTGGTGACGATGAGGGAGCGTTTTCTGATTAACGGTGAAATGGTATCGGAAGAAGAATTTATGTGGGCATTTAAGCAGGTGGCGGAGAAACTTGCCAATATGCCGGAAAGCCTTCGTAAAATATCATATCATCCGACTTTTTTTGAATATCTTTTCTTTATGGCGATGGTTTTGTTTGCACGACACAAAGTAGATTATATGATATTGGAAACCGGTCTTGGCGGCAGACTGGATGCAACCAATGCGATAGATAGCAAAGAGGTGTGCATCATCACTTCCATTGGCTATGACCATATGGAATATCTGGGTGAAACTTTACCTGAGATTGCAGCAGAAAAAGCGGGCATCATGCGCCCGAATGTACCGGTAGTATATTTTGATAAAGAAAAAGAAGTGACGGAGACATTGGAAAAATGCGCAGCTAAAGTTGGAACGAAAACAGAGCCAGTGTCTTTTTGTGCGATAAAAGAAATAAATAGTGAGAATAAAACTATTGATTTTTCTCTCCAATCAAATTATTATGGTTATATTAGGTTTCGTATGTCTACAATTGCATTATACCAAGTGGAAAATGTTGCTTTGGCGATAAAAGCAGTTGAGCAGTTAAAAGACAGAGAAATCATTAGTACCCGGATGCTTCAGGAAGGCATACGGAAAGCACATTGGGAAGGCAGAATGGAAGAAATTATGCCTTCGGTTTATTTAGATGGAGCACATAATACCGATGGAATGAAAGCTTTTCTTCATACAGTAAGAGAAGATGGATGTTTAGGACATCGAAAACTGCTTTTTTCTATGGTAAAAGATAAACAATATCAGGCAGTAATCGCTATGATTGGGCAGGCAGAACTGTTTGATGAAATTGGAGTTGTGGCATTGCAGGATGCAAGAGCATTGCCATTACAGGAATTAGAAGACAATTTCAGGCAATATACGGAATTAAAGATACGAAAATATGACAGACTAGAGAATGCCGTGCAGGATATTACTGCTGACAGGAGTGACGAAGACAGAGTGTATATTGTCGGTTCATTATATTTGGTGGGCGAAGTGAAAGCCCTTTTAAGGAGGCACTCGCATGATAAATTTTGAAGAAGAATTAAAAAAGTTTCATCCCAGCCTTGAGGTAGAAGATGCAGAAGAAGCAATCTATAATCAGGATTTGACCGATATGGCAGATTTGATGGTAAAAGTAGTGAAGGAATCAAAGGCAGCAGAAGAATAGGGGATGTCATAGATGAGATGTTATAATTGCGGATGTAACTTGTCAGAACATGATTTTTGTACCAGTTGCGGTGCGGATGTATCCCTTTATAAGAAAATCATATATATCTCCAATCGTTTCTACAATGAAGGATTGGAGAAAGCAAGTGTCAGAGATTTGACAGGTGCTATTTCAAGTTTACGTCAGAGTTTAAAATTTAATAAAAATAATGTAGAAGCAAGAAATTTATTAGGACTAGTTTACTTTGAAACAGGTGAAGTGGTAGCTGCACTCAGCGAATGGGTTATCAGTAAGAATCTTCGCCCTAAGAAGAATATAGCAGACGATTATATTGATATGATACAGACCAATCCATCCAGATTGGATACCATCAATCAGACAATCAAAAAATATAATCAGGCATTAACTTATTGCCATCAGGATAGTCTGGATTTGGCAATTATTCAGTTGAAAAAGGTATTATCTTTAAATCCGAAGTTCATAAGAGCACATCAGCTGCTTGCCCTTCTTTATATTAACAATGAAGACTGGGAGAAAGCAAAGCGTGAACTGACAAAATGTGTTCAGATTGATACAAATAATACCATTACACTTCGTTATCTTAAAGAAGTTGACGAAATGCTCGCGCCCGAAGAAGGCGTAAAAACCAATAATAGGAAGAAAAATCAGTCGGATGAGGTAATTAAATACCAGAGTGGTAATGAAACCATTATTCAGCCGATGAACATGAAAGAAGGCAAAGGCGTAGGTTCTTTACTCAATCTTGGTATTGGTTTGGTAATTGGTATTGCCATAGCTTATTGTTTGATTTTACCAGCGCGTATTCAGACAGCAAAAGCGAATATTAACGACGAACTCCGAATTGTCAGTGAACAGTCGGATGCTAAAACAGCAACGATTGATGAATTAGAGCAGCAGTTAAGTGAATTGCAGGAATCTAATAGCAATTTGGAACAGGATTTGCAGGCGTATATGGGCAAAGACGGCAGTCTGCAGTCACTTGACAGTCTGATGAAAGCAGCAAATGCTTACCTCACAAATCCGGAAGATATTACAACGGTAGCTGATTATCTGGAAGAAATTGATTTGGATATCCAGAGTGAAGAAGTTGAGAAATCAGAAGCATTTGAAGGTCTTTATAATACTTTGCTTGCACTGGTAGGACCGAGTGTGGCAGAATCTTATTATAATGATGGCTATGAGGCTTACAGACAGGAGAATTACGAAGATGCCATTCCGAATCTGGAGAAGGCATTCCAGTATGATCCGACCAATGGTGAAGCACTTTACAATCTTGCTAATGCTTATTATCGTTCCGGCAAGGAAGAAGAAGCCAAAGCGGCATATCAGCAGATTATTGAGCTATTTCCGGGTACTGAGAAAGCCAGCAAATCAGAAACTTTCTTAGCCGAAATGGAATCAGAAGAATAATACAAACAATTACGAAAGAGAACAGGGAAATTCCCATGTTCTCTTTTTTGTGTGATAGAAAAGTACACGCAGGTAGTAAGAAAAGAGCAAAAGAGATGGAACAAAAGCGGTAAAAAAGGAAAGGGGAAAAGAAATGGAAGAAGAGTTTAAAATCATTGACAATTACCTGATGATAAGGCTACCGGATGAAATTGATCATCACAGGTCGGTTAACATAAGTAAAACTGCAGATAAATATATTATGAGTGAGAAAGTAGGGAATGTAGTATTTGATTTTGAAAGGACAACCTTCATGGATAGTTCTGGAATTGGTGTAATTGTGGGAAGATATAAGAAAATAGCATGTTTCGGAGGTAAAGTATTTGCGATTAATGTAGATAATCGTATTCGACGGATTTTATTGTTATCTGGGTTACATAACATAGTGGAAATAATGGAATAAGGGAGGCAAATATGATAGAGATTGTAAACGTAAAACAGGACAAGCAGATAAAAAATGAAATGAAACTGGAATTTCGGGCAGTGTCTTCGAATGAGGCGTTTGCCAGAACTGCGGTAGCAGCCTTTGTGACACAGTTAAATCCGACTCTGGAGGAAATTTCCGATATCAAGACAGCCGTTTCTGAAGCTGTTACGAATGCGATTATTCATGGCTATGACGGAGAAGATGGCGAAGATTGTAAAGTGTGGGTGAGTTGTCTGATTCGCAACGATGTTCTGGAAGTAGAGATTCAGGATAAAGGAGTAGGAATTGAAAATATTGATAAGGCGATGGAGCCGCTTTTTACGACAAAGCCGGAGTTAGACCGATCCGGTATGGGATTTGCTTTTATGGAAGCGTTCATGGATGATTTGGAAGTTATTTCGGAAGTGGGTCAGGGCACGATTATCCGGATGCAGAAAAAAGTAGGAACTTCCTCATGGATTATGAGAGAGGATTAGCCTATGGAAGAGACTGCCGTATTGATTGAACGTTCACAGGCAGGAGATAAAGAAGCCAGAGAGAAGCTGATAGAAGAGAATCTGGGTTTGGTAAGGCACATTGTAAAACGCTTTCTGGAAAGAGGATATGATGCGGAAGATTTGTTCCAGATTGGCTGTATCGGTTTGATGAAAGCGATTGATAAATTTGATTTAAGTTTTGATGTACGTTTTTCGACTTATGCGGTCCCTATGATACAAGGAGAAATCAAACGTTTTCTGCGGGATGACGGCATGGTAAAAGTCAGTCGTACGTTAAAGGAAAACGGTTGGAAAATCAAGCAGGCGGCACAGCGCCTTGCACATGCTTATGGAAGAGATGCGACTTTACAGGAGATATCGAAAGAAACCGGATTGAGCGTAGAAGATATTGTTCTGGCACTGGATGCCAATGTGGAAGTGGAGTCGATTTATAAGTCAGTCTATCAGTCAGATGGCAATGAAATCTATCTGGTAGATCAAGTGGTTGGTAAAGCCGGCGGGGTAGGCCATTCCGTGCTGGAAGGCGGACTGATTAATGACAATGGAATCTGCGAAGATATTGAGAAAGAAGAATTACTGAACCACATGCTGTTAGAGCAGCTTCTAAATGGGTTAGAAGAACGGGAAAGAGAATTGATTTCTCTTCGTTATTTTCAGGACAAGACACAGGTTGAAGTTGCAAAGCAAATGGGAATCAGTCAGGTGCAGGTCAGCCGTATGGAGAAAAGGATTTTATTACGCTTACGCAAGGAGGTTTGTACTTGCTAGAGTGCTTAGAGTGTTCTGACTATAAGATTGTTCTTGCCAGAGTAAAAAGGATGTGCTAGAATACAGACAGAAAATTGAAAGAGGTGGGAAGATGCGGAAATAATCTACTTTTGAAACATGAGTTATTGTAAAGAGCGAAACGCTTACATTTGCGTTTTGTTTTGTCATGTTGCCAAAAGTGGATTATGTTTCCCTAATCCCCTCTTTTTTTGTGCACAAATTTTATAATAAAAATTATATATTGTATATATAATGGAAATTTGTGTGCTGACATAAATAAGAATCGGATAAGAAACAGAATCATTTGGCAACAGATGATTCTTTTTTTGTGCAGGAAAGGCGGTAAGAATGTCTAAAATCAATGTATCGAATTTAACATTTTGCTATGAAGGCAGTTTTGACAATATTTTTGAAAATGTATCTTTTACGATTGATACCGATTGGAAACTTGGATTTATCGGCAGAAACGGAAAAGGTAAAACAACTTTTTTAAATCTGTTATTAGGAAAATACGAGTATCAGGGCAGTATTCAGGCAAGTACGGCATTTGATTATTTTCCATATGGGTTAAGCAACGAACAGATGAAGGAATGTATGGGTGAAATTCTGGAAGATGTGAAACCGGATTGTGAACTGTGGCGCGTTATCATGGAACTGGAGAAAATGAAGATGGATGCAGAGGTGCTGTATCGCCCATTTGAAACATTAAGTCATGGAGAGCGAACCAGAGTGATGCTTGCTATACTTTTTTCCAGAGAAAACTATTTTCTGCTGATTGATGAACCGACGAATCACTTAGATCAGGCATCAAGAGAGATTGTGAAAGTATATTTACAGCAGAAAAAAGGTTTTTTGTTAGTATCCCATGACCGGGATTTGTTGGATGCCTGTGTGGATCATGTGCTTGTTTTAAATCGTGTCAGTATTGAAGTACAGAAAGGAAACTTTTCTTCCTGGTGGGAGAATAAAGAACGCATGGACAATTTTCATATAGCGGAGAATGAGAAACATCGAAAAGAAATTGGCAAGTTAAAACAGGCAGCAGAACGTACACGCAACTGGGCAGATAAAAATGAAAGTACAAAGATTGGTTTCGACCCGGTAAAAGAGCATGATAGAAGTATTGCAACAAGAGCCTATATTGGTGCAAAAACGAAAAAAATGCAGAGCCGGGTGAAGCAGACTGAAAATCGAATTCAGAAAGAAATTGAAGAAAAGGAAGGTCTGTTGCAGGATATCGAAAATACAGTGGATTTAAAAATCATGCCATTGAAGCATCATAAAGAGGTTTTGATACGCGCTGAAAAGTTTGGACTTGCTTATGGGGAGCATGAGGTACTGAAGGATTTTGATTTTGAACTCAGACAAGGCGAGCGTGTTGTATTACAAGGCAGAAATGGTTGTGGTAAATCCAGTTTTATCAAGGCGATTTTGAGGCGGCTTGTAGGAAATGATTTGTCAGGAGAAATGACAAGTCAGTTAAAAGAATATGGAAGTCTTCAGATGGCAAGCGGGCTTATCATTTCGTATATCAATCAGGATACGTCTGCGCTGCAAGGGAATTTGACTGATTTTTGCAAGGAACGGGATTTGGACGAGAGCCTTTTAAAAGCAATTTTACGGCAGCTTGATTTTGAGAGGGTTCAGTTTGTCAAAAATATGGAAGAATTTTCGGAAGGACAGAAGAAAAAAGTGCTGATTGCAGCAAGTTTGTTGAAACAGGCGCATTTGTATATCTGGGATGAGCCGCTGAATTATATCGATGTTTTTTCCAGAATGCAGATAGAAGACCTGATTCTACGCTATCAACCAACGATGCTGCTTGTTGAACATGACATTCGTTTTCAGGAAAAGATAGCCTCAAGAATTGTTGCAATGTAGTAGTTTTTCGTGTAAAATAATAAGCAGTGTAGATAAGATTTATGTTACGTTTTGAAGTATGGGAAATGGGTTAAAATAGAATGAAAACGTGGCAAGGAGGTATTCATATGGAGTTTATAATTTTAGCAGGCGGTTTATTAGTTATTATCATTGCAGTTATTGTTGCAGTAGTATCTTCTGTATCGGCAGCAGTTGCAGCAGATCAGGATGTAGAAGATTAGGAGTATTCGCCTAAGGAAAAGCGTAAGCAAGTCGGATAAAAGTAATAAGAGAGGTATGTTATCTATGAATACTTTTCAATATCAGGTAGCAAGTATTGATGGTGATTATGCGAATCTGAAACGCATCGATATCGAAAGTGATGAAATAAAATTAGTGGCAAGAGCATTATTGCCACCGGAAATCGCGGAAGGTACGAAGCTGTTATATGAATGTATGCAGTATCAGATTATACCGTAAATGAATAATAGATATGAAATAGTACATGATGAGACAGAGTGAAGTTAATAATTTCACTCTGTTTTTTTGCATAATTTTTCTTTAAAGCAAAGATAATAAGAAAAATAGATAATTGATAAAACATAGAATGGATGTGTGAGTTATGTCAGCTAGTAATGCAACAATATATTTAAAAGCAGAGCAGAATGTGGAACTGCAGTCGGATGATGTGTATTTAAAAGATATTGGAAAAATGACTTGTAGTGATGAAGCAATATTAGCCAAAGTGAAAACAATAAAACTACATCGATTTAAAGAAGGAGAATCCAAGCGACAAGTCATCAGCGTTTTAAAAATAATCGAGGAAATTGAAAAGCTATACCCCAATGTAACAGTTGAGAATCTTGGGGAAAGTGATGTTTTAATAGAAAGAATTAATGTAAACCGGCATAAAGGACCTATACAATTTGCCAAAATTGTTTTTGTTTCCGCAATTAGTTTCTTTGGAACTGCGTTTACCATTATGGCTTTTCATAATGATATAGGTATCAATGGTGTTTTTTCCAGAATCTATGAAATGGTGACCGGACAAGTGGCTGATGGATATAGCATTTTGGAATTCTCATATTCCATTGGACTTGCAGCGGGAATTATTATTTTCTTTAATCACATCGGAGGCAGGCGAATTACCAAAGATCCGACACCGATAGAAGTAGAAATGCGTGTTTATGAAAGGGATGTAAACAAAGCTTTGATTGAAACAGCGGATAGAGAGGGGAAAACAATTGATGTTCAGTAAATGGATTTTTCTGGCCGTTTTAGGGATAAGCTCTGGTTTGGTAGTTTCAGGTGGTGTATTCACAGTATTACTTGCTGTAGGGTTGATTCCTCGTTTTGCCGGGAAAATGCATATTGCAAGACATGTATTCGTATTAGAAGAAATGGTGGTGTTTGGAACTCTTGTAGGTAATTTCTTAAGCGTATTTAGTGATTATGGGCGCTTAGGTGAGTGGATACTTAGCAGACAGCTATTTGGTCAAGGAACTACGAATGGAATCTGGCATTTTATTAGTACAATACTCTTGATTCTTTTTGGATTTTTTTCGGGAATTTTTGTTGGATGTCTGGCACTTGCCATTGCGGAAATGTTAGATACGATTCCTATTTTTTCCAGAAGAGTTGGATTCAGGCATGGACTTGGAATTTCTATTCTGGCGGTGGCGATTGGCAAGGTATTAGGCAGTTTGATTTATTTTACACAGGAATTTTTCCTGTATAGTGGTTAGAAATGTGCAAAATGAAAGGAAGGATCGAGAAAACTATGGAGCAGAATCAGAAAATGACAGAGAAAGAAAAACAGCAGCAGGCAGCAAAAGAAGCGGAAAATGAGCAGTATCAGGAACGCGTAAAACAAGTAACTCCGACACATAATCTCTGGATTCAGATGGCAAAAGCATTTGTTACCGGTGGCATCATCTGCTGTATCGGACAGGCAATTTTAAATTATGCGACCAACAGTATGGGACTTGATAAAGAAACAGCGGCTTCATGGTGTTCTATGCTGCTAGTGCTTCTTAGTGTGTTGCTGACCGGATTCAATATTTATCCCAAAATCGTAGAGTGGGGCGGGGCCGGAGCCCTTGTACCGATTACCGGGTTCGCCAATTCGGTAGCAGCACCGGCAATTGAGTATAAGAAGGAAGGTCAGGTTTATGGCATCGGCTGCAAGATTTTCACGATAGCTGGTCCGGTTATTTTATATGGTATTTTCACGAGCTGGGTGTTAGGGCTTGTGTATTGGATAGGGAAATGTATGGGAGTGGTGTAATCCACTCCTGTTTTGATTTATTTTATGAAAGTTATTGTTGCATATAATCAGAATAGGTAATACAATATGCGAAGAATTTGGAAAAAATGAGTATGAAAGCTATCTTCTTATTGATTTATTATATTTGATAAGGTTCAGATGTTTCCGATAGAGGTTAAAATTATGAAAGTAAACGACAAAGAATTTGAAATTATAAAATTATTGGGAAAAGGGAAAGGTGGTTATTCTTATCTGGCTTTCGATGGACAGAAGCAGTATGTGCTGAAACAAATTCATCATGAACCATGCGATTATTATCAGTTTGGAAATAAGATTGAGGCAGAGATGAATGATTACCAAAAGTTAAAAAATATTGGAATACGGATTCCTGAAATGCTGGATGTAGACGTTACCAATGAACGTATCTTAAAAGAATACATAGAAGGTGATACAATCTACGAATTAGTGCTTCAGGACAAAATGAAGCCGGAATATTTAGAGCAGGTCAAAGGGATGTGTGAACTGCTATATCCGGCAAAAACCAATATCGATTACTTTCCAACGAATTTTATTGTACAGGACGATGAAATGTATTATGTGGACTATGAGTGCAATGATTACATGGAAGAATGGAATTTCGAAAACTGGGGTATAAAGTATTGGTCTAAGACAAAAGAATTTATGGAATATGTGGAAAAACATAGAAAATAATTGGTAATAATGCGAATGGGAAAATTGGTGAACGATATATTATAATATTTCTACACTATGAATTAGTGCTGTACAAGAAGATGTGGACAAGGTGTAATAGAAAGTTATAGAGAATGTATGAAGAAAGGGGATAAGGCAAGGTGGATAAAGGTACTCGTGAAAGTATATATAATGATATACAAGGAATGAAAAAACAGATAAAAGATTTACAATTAACACTTGAAAATGAAACCAATCGTAATATCATGCTTATCGCAGAAGGGCATCTTGATTTGACGAGAAAGCTGGATGAAGCATTACAGGTAGACAATGAAAAGGAAATGCTTCTAATTCGAGTAAACAGTCTTGAAAATGATGTTAGAAGATTAAAAGAACGAATTGAAAATATTGCGTAGGTTGGATTAGTGAACATAATTTAAAGGAAGTAGCTGAGGCTACTTCCTTTTTTAATAAAAAATAATTTTTACAGATATCTTACCATAATACATATCATAGAGATTGCAACGACAATGATTGTTGCCGGAGCACAGTATTTACAGTATGTGCCCCATCCAATCGGATGACCGGATTTAGCAGATACAGAAGTACCAACAACGTTAGCAGATGCACCGATAGGAGTTGCATTACCACCAACATCAGTACCCATAGACAATGCCCATACCAAGGTGTCTAATGGCATACCTGTTGTAGCAGCCATACTCTGAATAACCGGAACCATAGTTGCTGCAAATGGAATGTTATCAACGAATGCACTGGCAACTGCGGAAAGCCAAAGAATAATGAAAACCATAATACTTGGATTACCACCGCTGACAGATTCAATCAGGTTAGCTACCATTACTAACACACCAGTCTGTTCCAGACCACCAACTGCGATAAACAAACCGACGAAGAATAATAAAGTTTTGTAGTCAACACGTTTCATAATGTATTTAACGCCTTCGCCGCCAGCAGTAGCAAGTGTCAGGACTGCTGCAAGAACACCAATTGTTGCAACGGTAAGGCCTGTCTGTGCATGGGTAATTAACAACACAACGGCAAGTGCAAAAATACAAATGCTGATAACGAACGCTTTCTGGTCTGCAACTGCTTCCTTTGGATCAGGATATGAAGTAACATTGCCTCTTGCAGCTTCTTCTGCTTTTAACTGTTTGTGGCAGAGTAAGTAGAAGTAAACTAACATTACAAGTAAACTGATAAGTGCAATTAAACCAGTGTTTGTAATGAAGTCTGCAAAAGTATATCCAAGAGAAGTTCCGATAATGATATTTGGCGGGTCACCGCACATAGTAGCAGAACCACCTAAGTTAGCACAGAAAATCTCGGATAAAATAATCGGAACCGGATTAAATTTCAAAATACTTGCAAGTTCGCATGTTACTGCAGCAAGGAACAAAATAACAGTAATACTGTCGATGAACATTGCTAAGAATGCGGACATACACATAAAGGCAATAAAAATAGGAATAATCTTATAATTTACTGCTTTAGCAATACGCAGGCAGAGCCATTTAAAGAAACCGGAACGACCCATACCTTCTACCATAATCATCATACCGGCAATAAAAATAATGGTTGCCCAGTTAATACCGGAGGTAGACTCTCCAGATTCTCCGGTTGCAAGCCAGAAGTCCGGTGTAAAAATCGTACTTACATTTAATGTTTCCCAAAGTGCCTGTGGGCTTTGCATTGCAATAAGGAATACAAAGATTGCAACAAGCACGCCTGCAGCTAATGTTACAATGTGTCTTTCGATTTTATCTAAAACAATCATAATGAACATAGCTACGAAAATAGCGATAGCAATTATTTGACTAATATTCATTTGCTACCCCCTCCTTTGTTTATAAAATTTTTATATTTTCAGTCCGACCGTTATTATGGACTTATGTACAAGAAATGTCAAGAAGGTTTTTTGAATTTACCCTTTTTTAGCAGTATCTTTGCAGAAATTAAGCGATTTTAGTACATTTTTAACACATGATATTGAGGAGGGAAAAGGTGTACATATTTCTGTTTGTTTGGTAAAATAGAGAAGAAATTTGCAAGGAGGTTGGTCGGAAATGAAATGGAACATAGAGCATAGTAAATATAAAACTTGTTTTATGCCGTTAGTAGGAATGGCAATCGGATTTTTGATGTATCTGTTTAGCATGTTCTGTCAGCGGTTTGGATTCGGACAACCCTGTTTTGCTCTTCTGGGAGCAGTTCTGCCGGTGCTTTTATCAGGAGGCATACCGCTTGCCGGATTTATGAAAACGGCAGATGCGCTTAGTACTCCAAAGGTTAAAGAGAAAAGACTGGAGCAGATGCAGAAAGGCCAGACGGGAGTCTATGGCATGATAGCAATCGCCTGTTATTTTATGCTTTATGCAGGAGGGCTTATTTTAATATGGAAGGAACGACATTTATTCCTGTTGGGGATGGGATATATTATTTCCAGAATATTAAGCGGAATGGCGGAAGTGTGGTTTCCGTTTGCTGATGGGGAGAAAGTTTCGTTTGGAAAAGAGGCAAAACAGCACAAGCAAAATCTCAGAGCAATTCTTGTTACGGTTCTGGCACTTTGCTTTGTTCTCTGTATTTTTATCTCGCCTATTTTAGGTATATTGGAAGCGTTAGCATGTATGTGGGTGTGGACCTACTATTATTATATGTCCAAAAGCAAATTTGGTGGAATTACGAAAGAAACGACAGGATATTTTCAGTCGCTTTGTGAACTGGCGGTGGTCCTTTTAATAGGAATTATCGGCAGAATTTGGTAAATAGATGTATTTATGGGAAGAATGAAAATAGATGGATAGAAAAAAATTAGTGCTTGGCATTCTGGCGCATGTGGATGCCGGAAAAACTACATTAGCAGAGAGTATGTTGTATTTAAGCGGAAGTATCCGTAAAGCGGGAAGAGTAGATCATGGGGATGCTTTCCTGGATACCGACAGCCAGGAGAGAGAACGAGGGATTACGATTTTCTCAAAACAAGCGGAGTTTTCGTGGGAAGAGATGGATGTCACTTTGCTTGATACACCGGGGCATGTGGATTTTGGTGCAGAGATGGAGCGTACTTTGCAGGTGCTTGATTATGCAATTCTGGTAATCAGCGGTGCTGATGGAGTTCAGGGGCATGTGATGACATTGTGGAAGCTTTTGAATCGTTATCAGATACCGGTTTTCCTGTTTGTGAATAAAATGGACCAGCCGGGAACGGATAAGGAGCGTTTGTTGCAGGAATTGCAAGAGCGCCTAAGCGGACAATGTATCGACTTTTCCAAAGAACAGGATGAGAGTTTTGCAGAAAATGTTGCGGTTTGTGACGAGAAGTTATTAGAGAAATATTTGGAAAATGGCAGCATTGGGACAGAAGAAATTGCAGAGCTTGTAGCACAGCGAAAGGTTTTTCCTTGCTTTTTTGGCTCTGCACTAAAAATTGAGGGTGTAGAGGAACTGTTATCCGGTGTGTGCAGATATAGTCTGGCAAGACGATATCCGGATGCTTTTGCTGCCAGAGTTTTTAAAATCGCAAGAGATGCACAGGGAGATCGTCTGACTTATTTGAAAATAACAGGTGGCAGTCTGAAGGTAAAACAGATTCTGACGAAAGAAGCAGAAGCCGGTAAGGAAGGCTGGGAAGAAAAAGTTGACCAGATACGTGTGTATTCTGGTACAAAATATGAAGCCATTCAGGAAGCAGCAGCTGGAGTAGTCTGTGCAGTAACAGGACTTAGTAAGACCTATTCCGGTGAAGGACTTGGAGCAGAAGAAGAAAATGAAGCACCGTTACTTGCTCCGGTTATGACTTATCGGATTTTGTTGCCGGAAGAATGTGACTTGCATGTGATGTACAAAAAGTTATGTCAACTAGAGGAAGAAGAACCGCAGTTGCATATTGTATGGAAAGAACAGCTTGGAGAAATTCATGCACAGCTTATGGGGGAAGTGCAGATAGAAATTTTGAAAAAGCTGATTGAGGAGCGTTTCGGTGTTTCGGTAGAGTTTGATGAGGGCAGTATCGTATATAGGGAGACCATAAGGACCGCAGTGGAAGGTGTCGGACATTTCGAGCCGCTTCGCCACTATGCGGAAGTACATTTGCTTTTAGAACCGGGTGAGCCGGGAAGCGGTCTTGTATTTGGGGCTGACTGTAGCGAAGATGTGTTAGATAAAAACTGGCAGCGATTGATTCTGACCCATCTGGAAGAAAAAGAACACATCGGTGTGCTGACAGGTTCACCAATTACGGATATGAAGATTGCGTTAGTTGCTGGCAGGGCGCATCTGAAGCATACAGAAGGCGGTGACTTCAGACAGGCAACTTATCGTGCGGTAAGACAGGGGCTTTCTAAGGCAGAAAGTATCTTGTTAGAGCCTGTTTATGAATTCCGGTTGGAACTTCCGTCATCTATGATTGGGCGTGCTATGTCAGATATACAGGCAATGCACGGAAGTTTTGAACCGCCGGTAATAGAAGGCGAAATGTCAATATTGACGGGAACAGCACCGGTTGCAACGATGCAAGGGTATCAGAAAGAATTGATTGCGTATTCCGGGGGCTGCGGCAGGATGTTTTGTAGTCTGAAAGGATATGAGCCTTGTCATAATACGGAAGAAGTCATAGACAAGATTGGCTATGATGCAGAGCGTGATTTGGATAATCCGGCATCCTCTGTTTTCTGTGCACATGGA
Organism: Lachnospiraceae bacterium; assembly: GCA_017623295.1. Classification (GTDB taxonomy): domain Bacteria; phylum Bacillota; class Clostridia; order Lachnospirales; family Lachnospiraceae; genus UBA3282. The sequence continues at coordinate 49,797 of JAGAPK010000040.1, forward strand.
GCCGGTTTTGTAGTGAACTGGTATGACGTAGAGAACTATATGCATGTGGAAAGTCCTCTGCAAAAGCATTTTGCTGATGATGGGGCAAATGAATGGCGTGTGCAGGGAATCGAAAGAAGTCAGCAAAATACAGAGAAACTTCGGAATGCAGGAAAGTCGGGCAGGCAGGAAGATAAAGAACTGGAAGAAATTTTCAAGCGCACTTATGGAACGGTGGAACGCGTAAAGCCAGGATATCAGAAGACGATTCGTGCCAAACAGAATGAGTATATTTCATCCGGAAAAGCCAAGCCGTTGACGGAGGATCAGAAAAAAGAATATTTATTAGTAGACGGCTATAATATTATTTTTGCATGGGAAGAGTTAAAAGAACTTGCAAAAGTAAATCTGGACAGCGCCAGAGGAAAGCTAATGGATATTTTGAGCAATTATCAGGGATATCGGAAAATGACGTTGATACTTGTTTTTGATGCCTATAAAGTAAAAGGTAATCCGGGAAGTGTTTCTATGTATCATAATATCCATGTGGTATATACCAAAGAGGCAGAAACAGCAGACCAGTATATCGAAAAAGTAACTCACGAAATTGGCAGAAAGTATCGTGTTACGGTAGCAACTTCCGATGGACTGGAACAGCTTATTATTATGGGTCAGGGCGCAGCAAGAATTTCTGCCAGAGAATTAAAAGAAGAAATTATGTCAACCAATCAGGAGATGCGAGAAGTTTTTCTGGAAAAACCGGTGCAGGGAAAGCAATATCTTTTTGATGAGCTTTCGGATGAACTGGCAGAACATATGGAAGAAGTACGATTAGGAAAAAAGGAGTTTTGATAGTAAATGGATAATAGTAATATTTTGGAACAGTTACAGGCAAAAATTATGAGAGAGAGTATTTTATCAGATGGCTTTCTTGATTTTCTGCAGGAAAATAAATTGCCTGTGGATACGCTTATGGCTTATTACCGCTGCGCTATTATGGAAATTGAAACAAAATTTAAGGTGCTTAACGAGCAGTTTTCCCTGCGATATGACCGTAATCCAATCGAGAGTATTAAAACACGTATTAAATCGATGGAAAGTATCATGAAGAAAATGCGGAATAAAAATCTGCCGATTACATTAAGTTCGATTGAAGAATATATAAGAGATGTGGCAGGTGTCCGGGTAGTATGTTCTTTTCTGGATGATATTTATATGCTGGCAGATTGTTTGTTGCAGCAGGATGATATTACATTAATTGAGAAAAAAGATTATATTCAGAATCCAAAAGAAAGCGGTTATCGAAGTCTGCATCTGATTATCGAAGTTCCGATTTTCTTGCAGGATGAAAAAAAGAATATGAAGGTAGAAGTACAGCTTCGTACGATAGCAATGGATTTCTGGGCAAGTCTGGAACACAAGCTGCGTTACAAGAAAAACATTCCGGATGAAGAAGCGGAACAGTTAGCAAAAGAACTGGTGGAATGTGCACGGACAAGTGCTGCATTGGATAGCCGCATGCAGGACATCAAAAATCGCATTGCAACGGAGGAAGAGAAGCATAGCAATGAAGAACCGAAGACGATAGGGGATATTATTTTGCGAAATGGACTGTTCAATTTCTAGAATTTCCAGAAGATGAAAATGATACACTTTTATTTCGTCATGTGTTAAGATAAAGACTGGACGTTATGTATATAAAATATAACATAAAGATCAGATATGAATAAAACAGTAAAAATGAAACAGGAACAGGTGCAGATGGAGAATATCAAAGAACCATATAAAATCATAGAGCGGGGTGGTATGGGAGAAATCGAAGAGAAGAAATCCCGTTTTATTGCAAATGTGGCACCGGTTCAGAATGAGGAAGAGGCACTTGCATTCATTGAAGCAATGAAGAAGAAATATTGGGATGCAAGGCATAATTGTCATGCCTATGTTCTTGGAGAAAAAGCGCAACTGGTAAGGTTTTCAGATGATGGAGAACCCTCCGGTACAGCGGGAAAACCGATTCTGGAAGTGTTGCTTGGTCTGGAAGTAAGAAATGTTGTTGTCGTTGTTACCAGATATTTTGGCGGTACTTTGCTTGGTACGGGTGGATTGGTGCGTGCTTATACGCAGGCGACACAGGCAGGGATGGAAGCATGTAGCATTCGGACTATGCGCTATGGAACACTTTTGCAGATTACAACGGATTACAATGGAATCGGTAAGATACAGTATTTGTTAGGACAGCGGAAAATTGCGATAGAAGAACCGGAGTACACGGATGTGGTTTCTCTGAAAGTGAAGCTTCCTTTTGAAGAGGAAGAGTCTGTTTTGAAGGAAATTACAGAAGCAACAGCCGGAAAAGCCCAGATAGAGAAAATCGAAAACCTATATTATATGGAATGAAATGATGTGGACTGAAATTTTATAAAATAATAGGTAATAATTTGGATAGATAAGAAGCAAGGAGGTTCATGATGGAAGAAATCTTAGAATTATTAAATGCAGGACAGTATACAAAACTCCGTCAGCTCATTGTGGAATTGAATGTAGCAGATATAGCAGCATATATGGAAGAAATGGAAAAAGATGATTTGCTGAAGCTTTTTCGTATTCTCCCTAAGAATATGGCAGCAGATGTTTTTTCTTATCTGGAACTGGAAACAGAACAGTATATTATCACATCCCTATCAGATAAAGATGCAGCACATATTATTGATAACCTGATGGCAGATGATGCCACAGACTTACTGGAAGAAATGCCGGCCAATGTGGTAAAAAGGTTGCTTGCAAATGCCAGTGCAGAAACAAGACGAGATATCAATCACTTGCTCCGTTATCCGGAAGATTCTGCCGGAAGTATCATGACGGTGGAATATGTTGATTTAAAAGAAACTTTGACAGTGGAAGAGGCAATTGCCCGTATTCGTAAAGTTGGAGTGGACAGCGAAACGATTAATGTCTGTTATGTATTAGACCAGCGAAGAACGTTAGTTGGTACGGTAGCACTTCGTTATTTGCTTCTTAGTCCGCCGGATGCCATTATTGGAGAAATCATGCATGAGAATATTATTTCTCTGCACACAATGATGGATCAGGAAGAGGTTGCCAGACAGTTTAAAAAATACGACTTCACTTCCATGCCTGTCGTTGATAATGAGGAACGTCTTGTCGGTATTATCACCATCGATGACGTTGTGGATATTTTGGAAGAAGAGGCTACCGAAGATATCGAGAAGATGGCGGCGGTTATGCCATCCGACAGACCTTATATGAAAACTTCGGTAATTGAAGCGTGGAAAAACCGTATTCCCTGGCTTTTGCTATTGATGCTTTCAGCAACGTTTACCGGAAGCATTATTTCTTCTTTTGAAAATGCATTAGCCCGTTATGTAGTTTTAACAACTTTTATTCCGATGCTGATGGGTACGGGTGGAAATGCCGGTGGACAGTCCAGTGCGATTATCATTCGTGGATTGTCTTTGGATGAGATTTCTTTCAAAGATTGGCCGGTTGTCGTATGGAAAGAAATCAGAACCGCTTTTTTGTGCGGTCTGACATTGGCAGTCTGCGGTTTTGTGAAAATGCTTATTGTAGAACAGGTTAGTGTTACCGTAGCATTAGTTGTTAGTGTAACTGTGTTCTTAGTTGTCATTGTTGCGAAAATTGTAGGCGCTTCGCTGCCGATACTTGTTAAGAAAATAGGAATGGACCCGGCCGTTATGGCGAGTCCATTCATTACCACAATTGTGGATGCAATATCACTTTTAATTTATTTCAAGATTGCAACTTTAGTTCTGGGAATCTGATGCAGATTCCCAGTTTTTTAGTTTGCGCGCCACGGGCGCGCTCTAACGGGTGCAAGTCCCGAACATGCCCAGGTAGTGGGAAATGTATAGCTGAACAGCAAGGGTGTCCATCGTGAGGTGAAATCTGAAGGAAGCTGTAAGCAAACCTCTGGTC
>JAGAPK010000041.1 GCA_017623295.1 Lachnospiraceae bacterium
CTTTTGCAAAAGATGTTTTTCTGTATGAGCATGCAAACGATTATCCTCCAGATTTTGGCTGGAATAAATCCGATGCACCTACCTTTGCGACCTGTGTGATGAAAAAAGAAACGGCAGAACTGGCCTTTACATTGGAAACAGCATATTTTGGCACAAAGCAAAATATTTTTACCGGTGAAAAGGCAATACAAACGGGACGTTGCTTTGCCAAGGCTTTGAGAAGATATATCTGTGAATGTAATAGCTAATCAAATTAAACGATGGAGGAGATAGAATGAACGATAAAATTTGGCTTGAGCAGATTTCAGAAAAAATTAAAAAGAAAATGTTGCCTGTTACCGAAAGAACCAAAGGAAAGGTTCCATATACAACAAAAGATGGTGTATTTGATGACCGTTATGCCATAGATGACTGCTGGTGGACCAATGGTTTTTGGGGCGGAATTATGTGGCAGATGTTCCATGCTACTGGCAAGGAAGTGTATCGCGAAACAGCACAGTGGCTGGAAGAAAAGATGGATGTAAATCTGATGAGCAGCAAAGGCATGGATCACGACAGTGGCTTTAAATGGTTACCGACTGCCGTAGTAAATTACAGATTACACGGTAATACTGAATCAAAGAACAGAGCAATGCTGGCAGCAGACAACTTAGCAGGCCGCTTTAATCCGGTGGGTAAATTTATCAGAGCGTGGAATGATGATGGAGATGCTTCCAAAGCCGGATGGGCGATTATCGACTGCATGATGAACCTGCCTTTGCTTTATTGGGCTTATGAAGAAACAAAAGATCCAAGATATATGCATATTGCAACCATGCATGCAGATACGGTTATGGAACATTTTGTACGTGCAGATGGTTCTGTAAAGCATATTTGTGAATTTAATCCTTTAACAGGAGAATACATAAAGTCTCAGGGAGGCCAGGGCTATGCTCACGGTTCCTCCTGGACAAGAGGTCAGGGCTGGGCACTTTACGGTTTTACCATTAGTTATATGCATACGAAAGATAAAAAGTATTTAAATTGTGCCAAGCGTGTTGCAAATTATTTTATTGCAAACATTCCGGAGGATGGGTTGATTCCTGTAGATTTCAGACAACCGGAAGAACCCCGCAGATTGGATACGACAGCAGCAGCACTTGCAGCATGCGGCTTAATTGAGCTTGCAAATCATTTAGTGGAAACTGACAAGAAAATATATTTAAATGCTGCAATGAAAATATTAAGAGCACTGGATGAACATTGCTGTAACTGGTTCTTAGATACCGACAATATTTTAGAAAAAGGCTGTGCAGCATATCATTTTAAAGTACAGGAGCAGGCAATTATTTACGGTGATTATTATTTTATAGAAGCTATTTGGAAATTAACAAATCAAGAATTATTCATTTGGTAATGAAATGGGAGGTTAGTAGTATGAAAGAATACAAAGTAGAAGGACATGTTTCCAGCTTTCTTCCGGCGGATAAAAACTGGAAGTTAGTATGGAGTGATGAATTTGATGGAACAGAGTTGGATAAAAGCAAATGGGATTATCGTCTTTGTATGATGGGCAGACGTCATCACACATGGGGTACAGAAGGAGTGGAAATTGATGGAAATTCCAACGCAGTATTTACTGTTTATGAAAAAGATGGTATGATTTGTTCTTCACAGCTTCAGACGGGTTACAATTATATGGATGCAGAACCGGACAATGGTGCGCTTTTTGATGGCGGTCTGGTATGGCCGATTGGCAAATTGCAGGAGCACAAGTTTTTACACAGATATGGCTACTATGAGTGTCGTTGCAAATTACAGCAGAAAAAAGGCTGGTGGTCCGCATTCTGGTTACAGTCTCCGGTTATCGGTTCCAGCTTAAATCCGGAAGTTTCCGGCATTGAAAATGATATTATGGAAAGCTTTGAGCCGGGAAATTGTTTTGCTCATTATAATCATTACAATGGATACGGTGTAGATCATCAGCATGCAATCGCAGGAAATGGTATGGACCTGAACAAGGAAGAATTTCATACCTTTGGATTGCTTTGGACAGAGGAAGGGTATACCTTCTATGTAGATGGAAAAGAAGACGGACATATTCCGGGACCAGTTTCAAAGATTCCACAGTTTATTCTTTTGACAACAGAGGTGGATGGTTATCGTAAGGCTGAACATGCACCGACGGAAGATGCAAAGCTTGCTGTAGGTGATAAATTTATTGTGGATTATGTTCGTGTTTTTGATATAATCGAATAATTTTCTGAGCAATTTGACTATATTTTTTGGATGGTAAGAAAATAGAATTTCAAATAAATTTTATGCCAAAAATCCAAGAATTTGATAAAAAACCAAGAAAATGTCTCTTTAAAAATGGTTGATTCATGGCATATACTGGATGTAACAAGTGAGTCGACCGCATGTAAAAATTTAAATGGAGGGTTCCAAAATGAAGAACAAACAATTATAGAAAAGCTTATCAGCTTGTGCTCTTGCTACTGTGTTAGTAGCTGGATGCCTGACCGGCTGTGGAAAAGAACCGGCTAATAATGAAGCAACATCTGAAAGCAAGGTCGCATCCGAACAGAGTACAGAAACAGCTCAGCCAACAGAAGAAGTAAAAGAAATCGTTGAACTTACTTATTGGTCCGTATTGGATGCAAATACTCAGGCTTCTTTAACAAGCTTTAATGACATGGAAATGTTAAAGGTAGCACAGGAAGTTATGAGTGTGGATATTGATTTTACACATCCTGCATCTGGTACAGAAACAGAGCAGTTTAACTTAAAAATGACAAACTTAAACTTAGAAGATGTAATGGAGTATAGCTGGGGGTCTTATCCTGGCGGTGCATCTCAGGCGATTGCTGATGGTATCATCATTGACCTGGCTCCATATATCGAAAAAGGTTATGCTCCAAATTATAAGAAGATTTTGGATGAAAATCCACACATTGCTCAGCAGGTTACAACTGATAAAGGTGAAATCTGGGCATTTGCTCCAATCAGCCTTAATTCTGTAGACGTTACTGCAGGCTATATTATCAGGGAAGAAAAGGCGGACTACACATATAAAAATGCGGTCATCCGGCAAGCCGGACAGCCCACTCACCTCCCCGTGATTTGTAGTATACCGAGATCCCATAAGAAGAATTATAAAACCAAAAACGTCAGGTACAACATTTTCATAACGTTTTGTGCCTGAGCGAAGCGAAAGGAATGGATATAAAGATGAAGAACATAGCTGAGGTTGATAAAAATTTAGCTGTGGAAACAACCATAGACCGAACTGGTCTTTGCTTTTTTGATGTGGAGAAGTCTCCGTTTGAGATTTATGGAATATTTAAAGAAAATGGTGTTTTTCGCAGAATGCCTGAGGCTGTTGCTCGAAACGTAAGTACTGGTGTAAATGCTCTTCACACACATAGTGCCGGAGGTCGTGTTCGCTTTGTAACTGATAGTCCTTATGTGGCTATTAAAACAGAATATGAACCATGGAAAATGTCTCATTTTGCACTGACAGGAAGTGCCGGATTTGATATGTACGCAGAAAATGCCGGTGTCTCCGGATTTGAGGGCACCTTTGTACCTCCCTTTGATGTGAAAGACGGGTATGAAAGCGTAAGAGATTTTAATGATTGCCATGAAAGGGTTATTACTATTCATTTTCCATTATACAGTACCGTTAACAAGCTTTATATTGGTTTGAAGGCAGGGTCCATACTTAGGGAAGCGCCGGAGTATAAGATTAAGAAGCCGATAGTATATTATGGTTCCTCTATTACACAAGGAGGCTGTGCGTCCAAACCTGGCAGCAGTTATCAAAGCATTTTGTCCCGTCGTTTTGACTGTGATTATATTAATCTCGGTTTTTCCGGAAGCGCAAAGGGCGAAGATGAAATGATTCATTATATAAAAGGGTTGGATATGAGCATATTTGTAATGGATTATGATTACAATGCACCATCTATAGAGCATTTGCAAACGACTCATAGCAAAATGTTCGATGCAATAAGAGCAGCCCATCCGGATTTACCAATTGTAATTTTGTCACGTCCAAAGTATAACCTGAAAGAGGACGAACAGAAACGATTTGATGTTATATATAATACATATCTGACAGCAAAGGAAAAAGATGACAAAAATGTCTACTTTATCAGTGGCAGAAAGCTGATGGAAATGGTTAGAGATAATGGTACGGTGGATGGCAGTCATCCTTCAGATAGTGGTTTTTTTAGCATGGCATGTGCTATTGGTGAAGTATTTGAAGTTATATTTAAAAAGTTATAAGTGAAAATCACTAAAATAAAATGACTGCCGGTTTTGTCAATATCTTCCGACAGTCATTTTGCTAAAACTGAATTTTTTTGGACTTTTCAAGAAAGTACGACAAACCCGCATATTTACTGGGTTTGTGGGGAACAGTACACTTTTTTTAAAATGAACTTTATTATTATTTTGAACTTTATTTTTTAGAGAAATAAAGTTCATTTTTTTGTTTAAAAAGTTACTTTGAATGGGTTCTGAAAAGTTCAAAAATATAAAAAAAGTACTTTTATTAATTGAGTAATTTTGCACGCAATGTACTATAGCTTTTATGATATAACAGATTAAATTTTATTGCAAGGTTTACTGTTTTTGACTTATTGAATTGACTTCACAATGCTCGTAAGCGATGAATAACCCACCGTATTGCATAGTACCCCCTTGGTGTATCCAGACCGTTAAAGTGGCAAGGCATCGTGTTTTTCTGGTGTAATGTTTTCAACGTCGATTAATCCGGAACAGTGCTCCTTGATGAAATCGCTCCATGGCAGCAGCATTTCTATGCCTGCGGGCTCATTTTTGTAGTCCGGCATATAAAGCAGTACCGTGTATAGATATTGGAACACGTTCAGATTGTTTGCTTTTGCTGTTTCAACCATGCTATACATGACAGCACTGGCTCCGGCACCGGCAACTGATGTATGGAACAGAAAGGCTTTCCTGCCAATTGCGTAGCTTTTTGCTCGGCGCTCCGCGGCGTTATTGGATATTTCGCATCTGCCATCCAGCAGGTAATTGCATAAAGTATCCCGATGATTTCGGGCGTAATTTACCGCTTTTTCCAGCTTGCTGCCGCCGGAAGGCATAAGGGTGCCCAGCCAATTCCAAAATCTGTCCCATATAGGAGCCTCCAGCTCCTGGCGCTTGGTTTTTCTTTCTTCAGCAGACAAGTCCTTAAGTTCTCTCTCAATGAAGAACAGCTTGTTGCAGTAGGCCAGACCGATTTCGGCAGGTATCAACTTGGAGATTTCCTGTTCCCCGGGAAGTATCGGTTCCCTAATTGCTTCTGCTGATTCAATATCAAGCAGCTTGCACCCTTTCCTGCGCCCGGCCGGAACCGCTTCGTAGAACTTCCTGCGGCAATGGGCAAGGCAGCATACAAGTTGGACGTCCGCTACTTTGTTATAACCCTGGTATCCATCGCACTGGAGTAGCCCGGAAAAGCCCTCCAGGAAATCCCGGGGATATTTTCCGCCTCTGCCGGGTTGGTAGTCATACAACACGATTGGCGGCAGGCCGTCACTTCCGGTAAGATATATCCAGAAATAGGAAGTGGATTCTGCTGGACGGTCTTCCTCGCGCAGCACTTGGCAGGTGGTTTCATCTGCATGGAGAACTTCACGCTGTAGCATGTTTTCATGCATGAGTTCATAAAGCGGATAGAAATACTCCGCTGCACACTGAATATACCAGTTGGCCATGGTCTCCCGCGGCAGTTTGAGCCCGAGCTGGAACATACCGCTTTCCTGCCTGTAGTAGGGGGTTCCCATAAATGTCTTATGGAACATGATATAAGCCACTGCGGAAGGAGATGCCGGACTATGGGGCATTAAAGCGGTTGGTACATTAGCTTTTGCAAAAGTGCCATCCCCATCCTTTTTGCATTCCGGACAGATGGCTACTTCCTGTTTATACCGGATGCGCTCTACCTTGGCCGGGGTAATACGGAGTTCCTCCCGGACTTCTGTGTAGCCAATTGTGACCATCTCCGAATTACACCATTCACAACGACGCTGGTCATCAGACAAAGGGATAAGGACATCCGTTACCGGAAGGTTCGCATAAAGCTCCTCCCGCGTGGCTTTCGGCTTGCGCGTACGGGTGTGCCCCTTTACCTCTACCGTGGGCAATCCATCCGGCGATTCATTTTCCTGTGGGGCTTCTTCCGGCTTCTTTTTCCCAGCCTTTTCGCTGCGGACTCCGAAGAACTGCCTGCGAAACTCTGCCAGTGTCTCTTCCAGATTTGCCTTCAGGGACTGGAGCTCATCCACAAGTTTCCGCAGGTCCGCAATCGTGGCATCCTTTTCTGCCATTCGAGTATCCTGTGCCTGGATATACATTTTCTGTTGTTCAATAATGGCCTGTAACAACCGTAGCTGTTCTTCCGTGGCCTTGGATCCATTGTCCATGACTGCTGAGTGCTCCTTCTTCTGTATCTGTAATCCTATTATACAGAAATCAGAAGCTTCTGGCAAATCAGCCAGCGCAGTGCTATGGGCATTTTGCCGAACTGGGGAAACATAAAATTTTCAGAAAATACGGGCATTTCAGGCTCTTTGCCGGCGGGTTATCCACAACTTTTGTCTGGCAGAAATCGACATACACGGACAACTTCCGGCAATACACCAAAGTTGTGGATAACTGTCTGGAAAAGAGTTTTTGGCAGCAAAAAAATTTTTTCAAAATCTCTGTTTTGCACAAATGGACTGACTGTTTCTAAGCTTAAAAATCCCGCTTTTTACAGGGCTTTATAGCTTTTGGCTGGTCAATCGACAGCCCCTCCATAAGCCAGCGGAATTCCTGTCTTGTAAGAGGTCTTACTTCCGATGCGTTCCGTGGCCATTGGAAACGGCCGTTATCAAGTCGCTTTTGCAGGATTACGAAGCCGTCCTTGTCAAAGTATAACGCCTTGAGTGAACTGCTCCTGCGCCCACAGAATAAATATACCGCATTGGCAAATGGATCCATTTGATAGGTGTCCCGGATGATTGCCATCAGACCCTCGAAAGACTTGCGCATATCGGTGCGTCCAGTCACGAGATAGATCTTCTGCACTCCGGACAGATCCCCTAACATAGCTGCCGCAGGGCAAGCATTGTATTTTGGATTGTATCCAGCCCTGCATGGTTGTTTATTTCCAGCCGACATCCATTGACGAATAAAGTGACTGCAGGTATATGGACAGGCATTTCTGTCCTTTGTATTTCGTCAAGATTTGTTGTGGCAAGTGGATCTTCCATTACGGTAAGCGGCACGATTTGTTGTGATGGCTGTATAGCGTGCTCAGCTGACGCTGGTATATTACATGCCTTTTTTCTCAAACGGGAAATTCGATTATAAAAAGTACTGCTTGGGATGCCATGTTCTGAGCACCATGCCCGATCGCTTAGACCGCTGGTGCGACACTCCTGTATCAAGGCCATCCATTCAACGTCACTGCGTCTTCTTTGTTTTTGTATCATTTGTCTTTCACTCCAATCTTTATTTTGGAGTGAAATGCTACCGCAGTGCAATAGAGATTGTACCAAATGCATCTAAGCGGCGATCCGAGATATGGACAGATAGATGCCACTCCAAGTTGGATCCATTATCTCATATATTTTGGTGATTGTGGAACGGTGGGTTATTCATCGCTTACGTCTGTATTCCATTTTATCATTGAAGATGCTTGATTATTTCTTCCCCCCACCAGCCGCCTTCGCCAGTATCTTATCAATCTGCTTAAGCTCCTCCTCCGTACTCTGCCGTTTAATGGCATTAATAGCCGCCTGCATTTCCTGAGGCGTAAAGGTCAGGTGCTCCTGTTTGGCCTTTCGCATCATAGGCATCAGGTACGCCATCATTTCCTTCTGATTTTTGCCCTTTCCTTCTGCAAAGAGCTTGCCCAGGAAATCAAGCTTTTTCGGGTCAATATTTTTGACCTCATCATCATCCATCCAGGCAGGTCTGTTATTTGTTGTTTCCATTATCTGAATCACCTCCATTGAAAGAATTGAACATCTGGAACATATCCATCATCTGAGACATGTCGGGCATTTGGGACATATTGGCCATTTGACTCATGTCCATGCCGCCGAACATACTGTTCATGGGATTTTCACCCTCCGGGAACATATCCTTCATCATCTGGACCATATCCATCATTTCCTTATAATTTTCATATGTCCGGAACATATTCTGCATATTTTCCATCTGAGTGCGCTCCGAAGGGTTACAGTAGGGAATCATTTCGGTGCACAGTTTGGAAAAGTCCATGGAAGATTCCCTCGGTAACGGTGCCAGATCTGCTGACGGATAGCTGCGGAAGAAGTTCATGGTATATTGCAGTTCCAGAAATTTAATATAGACAGCCAGGTGCTTCTGCATGGAACGGTCGAAGTAGGGCATCAGGATCTTCAGCTTCTGTATGTGATTGTTGGTGAATAGGGTATCAAACGCCCAGACTTTGTCCTGTTCCCTCTCGCTCATCGTATCTCCCTGCAAATGACTGTTTCTATTATATTATGATTAGGTAGTTGCAAGTATGCCCGAAAAAAGAAAATAGGCTCCGAAGAGCCTACTTTCTCAGAGCAGATGATTAGCAGCCACAGTTGTTGCAGCCACAGCCGTTGTTATTGCCGCAGAAGCAACTGATCAGCAGGATCCAGATGATCCATTCACAGCAGTTGTTGTTGCCGCAGCCATTGCAGTTATCACAGTCGTTGCAGCAGTTTCCGCCAAAGATGCCATTGCCGTTTCCACAGAATACTAATAACAGGATGATCCAGATACAGCTTCCGCCGAATAATCCGTTTCTGTTGTTACATCCACATCCGCAGGAATTGTTGTTGCAGCCACAGTTGGTAGCAGTTAAGTCACTCATTTTTTAGTGCCTCCAGGTTTTTTGTTTTATGCTTTATTCTATGCAGGGCTGCTTGTCAGAGTTTCTTGGATGTGGAAATTATTTTTTGGGGGGTGGTTCTAGTCAGGGAATGAGGAGAGGGGGCCGGGGAAGGGGTTCACATTCAGACGCGCTCTCGCTCCGTGAAAAACGTAGCGGTACTAGGGCTCGAAAGTACCGAGCCCAAGGACCGAC
>JAGAPK010000042.1 GCA_017623295.1 Lachnospiraceae bacterium
AGAAGTGAGCAAATGGTTGAAAAAGATACCATTCAGTCAATGTTCCTGTTTGAGCTGGCAAAGTTGGAATTACCATTTGTGTTTAAGGGTGGAACTTCACTTTCTAAGTCATATAATCTGATAGATCGTTTTTCGGAAGAAATACAGTCACGGTATTTCTCTTATTAAAGAGGCTACATATGATTTGTTTTATTGTAATATTATTGCCACAAAAGCAGTTCCAGATGCTAAAGAAAGATTGAAGGCATTACATGCGTTAGGTTTTATTGCTTCTGAAAAAATAATTGTTGGTCAAGATGGAACTAAGTATAGAGATTATTATATTTTAGAAAATAAATAGAAGTGGAATTGAAAACTTATTGCATAAATTCGTTTTTCTGCATATAATAATAGTGTAAACAAGTTTACAATGGGCTGGTCGAAAGACCCAGGTCCAACCTATTTGGCGGGGAGACTCCCCGCCGTTTTTTATTTTAGAGGTATTATGAAGGAATTAAGTGTATTTGTAGATGAATCCGGGGATTTCGGTGAATATGAAAAGCATGCACCATATTATATTATTACCATGATTCTGCATGACCAGAGTGTTGATATATCAGCAGAAATTGGGAAATTAAATGAAGCATTAAAGAATATGGGGTACGGTAACGAACAGGCGATTCATACAGAACCGCTAATAAGGAGAGAAGACCCTTATAGATATTTTCAACCAAATGAAAGACGTGCGATATTTTCGAAGTTATTTTACTTCACGCTTGGATGTGATATTAAGTATAAGTCGTTTGTCTATAGAAAATCTGAGTATGAAAATATATTCAAGTTGGAAGCAAGAATGGCGAGAGATTTATCACGGTTTATTAGAGACAACCTTACATATTTTCAGAGCTTCAGCAAGGTCATTTTATATTATGACAATGGGCAACATGAATTAAATCGTATTCTTAATACTGTGTTTGCGACACAGTTGGTTGATTATGATGTGCGAAAAGTTATTCCAAACGAATATCGTTTATTTCAAGCTGCAGATTTGATTTGTACTTTGGAATTATTACGAGTGAAAACGGAACATCAAGATTTATCAAATTCAGAGAAGAGAATTTTTCATTCCAAGAGAGATTTGAAGAAAGATTTCTTGAAAGGAATTAAGAAGAAAGAGTTTATATAGAGCAGAGTGAGCTGATATTAAGGTTCGTTAAGTAAAGGAGTGAAAATTATGTATCATTCATGGGATAAACTCTTGCATATAAAAACAACCGGCAGGGATGATTCGAACTCTGACCAATATCGTTATCCATATGAACCTACCCCATATAGCGTTTTGGTGCGATTAGCTAATAGTGGCTTTATTCGTAAAAGAGATGTGCTTTTAGACTATGGTTGTGGGAAGGGGCGTGTCGATTTTTTCCTGTCCTATCAAACCAAGGCAAATACTATCGGGATTGAATATGATGAACGCATTTATCAGAGTGCGCTGGAAAATCAGAAGACTGCCGTTTCGGGAGCAAAGACAGAATTTGTACTGGCGAGGGCAGAAGAATATGAAGTGCCATCGGAAGTCAATAGGTACTATTTTTTCAATCCTTTTTCTGTGGAGTTACTTCGAAAAGTGATGGCAAGAATTATAGAATCCTATTATGAGAAACCGAGAGAAGTGTTTTTGTTTTTTTACTATCCGTCAGAGGATTATATTTCATATCTTATGACAGTGGAAGAGTTAGAATTTTATGATGAGATAGTTTGTGGTGACTTGTTTGGAGAAAATGACATGCGGGAACGGATTGTGATTTTTTTATTAGCTTAATATAAAATTAGGAATGAAACTTAAAACTTTGAAATTGTATAATACAATACATTGATGTTAGTGATAGAATATAAGGAGAAGAAATGGTTGCAAAAAAAATACAACAAATATTTGCCAAAGTACCCGAAGTAAAATATGGTTATACAGATATTTCTTATAGTTCATTTTCAGAGGAATATAGGTTTGCATTGGTGTTTGCAGTTCCATATGAAGAACAACTTAACTTAGACAGTTATACAGAAGAAAGGTTCGAAAATAGTATCCTGAATGCAAGGAATAAATTAGAAATAATTTTGAAAGATATTGAAATTGTATTGAAGGAAGAATGTATAAAGTATTATATTCCACCTGTAGCTCAACAAAATGAAGAAGATTTATTAGCAGTATTTTCATTCAAATATGCTGCTGTTAATGCTGGGTTAGGATGGATTGGAAAAAATGATGTACTGATTACAGAAAAATATGGACCAAGAGTAAGACTGTCGGCAGTTTTGGTTGATTATCCTTTTGAAACTGGAAGAAAAATTACTGAAAGCAGATGTGGTTCTTGTAATAGATGTGTTGATATTTGCCCACACAAAGCATTAAAAGGATTGAATTGGGATATTAATGCATTAAGAAATAATTTAATAGATTACCATTTGTGTAATCAGAAAAGAAGTGCGTATATTGAAAAGCACGGAAGAAAAAATGCATGTGGTTTATGCATGGTAGTATGTCCTTTTGGAATGGGAGAAACTATATAGTGATTTTGCTAAATTAGATTTAGAAAATACTCGGAAAATTTCAGTCTTGTGGAGAGATTGAAAGCACGCATGAATTTGAATTTTAGTGAGGCGGTAAAATGGACGTAACCTTATATTAACGTGAAAAAGGGAATAAAGAGCCGTTTATTCTTTTACATGGAAACGGCGAGGATGGTACATATTTTAAACATCAAATAGATTATTTTAGGTTTTTCTGATGGAGCCAATATCGCAATGGAATTTGCGTTAAAATACCCTCACAAAATAAAGGCATTAATACTAAATGCAGGAAATCTGAATCCAAAAGGTGTCAAAAGAACAATACAGATTCCTGTTGAATTAGGATATAAGATAGCAACAAGGTTTTCATCAAAATCACAGAGGGCTAAGGAAAATGCGGAAATGCTTAGATTAATGGTTAATGAACCTAATATTGTTCCATACGAAGTTAGCTATTGTTAAGGGCAATGCATAAGTTATAGCATTTCTGTTCCCAGCACTTCTCTTTTAATGTAAACAGGATAAACAGGCGGGCATTTCTTGTATATATCATAGAAATGCTCGCTTTTTTCTGCGCTGCTGCACCATTTTACAAGATTCATGCGATAACCGCACAGTTCAATACAGGTAATACATTTCGGATGAACGCAGCTGCCACAATTGCAGTAAGGAGAATCCGTATTACCGAGAGTTGGTCTGTGTGTATGACCGGTCAGAAGAAGGCAGTTTGTATCTTTGGCATATTCAATATATCTTTTTTCCAGTTTTTGTTTTTTCGTATTATTCTTAGCAGCACTGGTTGGGTCCAGAACACCAAAGTATTCTAAAGGTGTCCACAGGTGTCTTACCAGAAATTTTGCAAGTCTCCAGAAAACAGAATTAAGTAAATCAGCCTGATGCCCATGTGTAACACGTAGTTCCATAGGAAAGGATTCACTTTTCAGAATAAGACTTTCGTAATATCGAAAATCATCAAACAGAGGAACCTGGTTTTTCTTAGCCATATCATGATTTCCATAGAGCATATATAAGCGCCCCTCTTTATGAAAATGACATAGCAGAGAAAATACATCCGGATGTATTTCCATAATCTGCTCCATACAGCAGTTTTCCCAAAGCTCATCCCCATCGCCGACTTCAATATAATGAAAGCCATATTGATAATAGTATTGCAGAGCCGCAAAATAGCTGTTGGCATTTTTGAGAAAATTGTCATTGTTTGTGCCGATTCCCCTATGACAGTCGCTGAAAAAGACATATTGCGTATGAGGAGTAATTGGCAGCATGGGAGCATTTTCAAAAGCATGATTAAGGCGCTTTATATAACTCATAATAAAAACTCCAATCTGAATATAAGTTTATTTGTTTGCTTTTGATTTCAACATATGTCTTACGACAAATGGCAGATAGTAATATAGATAAAGCAATTTGTCACCACTGTTTGTATAGGCTCTGGTAAGAAATCGGAACAGTTTGCAATACACATAGCATGCCATAAGTGCTATGGGGCGTACCATACGTTTGAAAACCGAGTATTTACGATGGCTTTGATAAAAAGTAAAGTATACTGTCAGACCATTGGATTTATAAGGTATGTCAGGCATGGTTGCTTCAAAACTATCCAGAAACTGATTCATCATGTAGTAATTTTTAAAATGGATAGAAGTATTGACGAAAATATTATTTGGATTGGTATAAGTGCCCATTTTAAAGATAGTGAGCCACCAATGTTTTCGCTTGGCGTAGCCAAGGTCAGTGCCTGAATTAAGTAGATGAGTTCTTTTATCAGGATAGCGGTTTAACTCTAAAGAGATATCTAACATATCTTTGCTCTCTACTGCATGAAAAAGCGTAGTAGAGTATTCTTCCGGGGAAGCAATGGTGTCAGCATAATATAGGCCAAGTTCGCATCCGGTATTAATGCCATACTGTCCTTTCCACATCTCGATCAGCCACGTCTTTTCATTGTAGTCAAAATAAATAGTTTCATAGTCGAATACCATATTGAAATAGGGTGCTGAAAAATCATAGAATGATGTGTATCCGAAGACTTTTTGAGGAGCATCCAATCTTGCTACAAAAATATCCTGATGAGAATTATAGGAGTAGCCAACGGGTCTTGTTAGATTATTCAGCAAATCCTGCTTTTGGGGCATGCTGAAAGAATTTACTTTTTCGATGACTGACTTTTTCTTAAAATGCAGTACAATCAGGAGAAGCAGAATCAGGATTAAAAAGCTAATGGGTATCAAAAAGTATATAGCTTTCATGATTTTACCAATTTCGTACTTTTGTTATATTTTATGCAGAAATGAAAAAATGTTTTTTTTGTAAAACAATAGTAAAAAATAGGAAAAATTTCCTAAAAGTGTATTGACAACAAAAATAAATAGTGTTAAAACTTTAACGAATAAAAATTGCTAGAAAAGGAGACAAGAAGATGTTAAAGAAGCTAGACAGCATGAAAATGGGGAAAAAAATTAACTACGGATACTTTATTGTTATTATTCTTATGATTATTTCCGGTGTTTTAAGTATGATCGGACTCGGTACTTCTTACGCGAATCTGATGTCTTACATCAACGGCTCTCAGAGAGCAGATACAGCAGTTAAAATCTGTAAAGTAGACATTAACATTGCAGCAAGAAATATTCGAGAGATGGTCTTAAATGAAGACACAAGCAGTTACAGTGATTACAAAGCAGTTGTAGATGCAAATATGGAAGAGGTTGGTGTTGAACTGGAAACTCTGAAAGCAACCGGAATGGTTTCAGAAGAACTTTATACAAGTTTTGAAACAGCATTGAGCAACTGGGGAAGTGTAGGTTATGAAATTATTGCTGAAATCGAAGCGGGAGAAAAAGAAACTGCTATTACAAGAATTATGGATGAATGTGCTCCGGCATTAGACGAAGTAGAAGAACTTGCAAATCAGTTGGATGATGAAACTGCTGTGCGGAAAGAAAAATCAATTCAGACTGCAATGATTTCCTTAATCATATTCATTGCGATTATTGTCATTTTTGTTGTGCTTGCGGTAATTATGGCAGTTAAGATTGGTAAGCATATTATTAGTTCTATTATGACTCCGCTTCAGGAGATTGAAAATGTAGCAACTGATTTGTCAGCCGGAAATCTTCACAGCCATTTGGATTTCCACTCTGATGATGAGCTTGGTATGCTGGCTCACAGTTTGAGAAAATCAATTCGTACCTTAAGTTCTTATGTAGATGATATCGATCATGCAATGCGTGAATTCTCAAGTGGTAACTTTACGGTAAATGCAGAGGTGGATTGGAAAGGTGATTTTGTAGGAATTCTGAATGCTTTTATGGATTTTGAAGATAACATGTCAGAAGTTGTGAAAGGAATTCAGAATGTTGCAGATCAGGTAAAAGGCGGTGCAGAACAGGTTGCAGCAAGCGCTATGGAACTGGCACAGGGAGCGACAGAGCAGGCAAGCATTACAGAAGAAATTTCGGCTACTGTTGAAAACATATCTGAGCGAGTATCCCAGAATGCAGAAAATGCAAAAGAAATCAGTAAAAAAGTAGAAGATGTTACAGTTGAAATTGATAATAGTAATACAATGATGAAGGAAATGGTTGATTCTATGAATGATATCAACAATGCTTCCAGAGAAATCAGCAAAATTATTGCTACTATCAATGATATTGCATCCCAGACTAACCTATTGGCATTGAATGCATCTATTGAAGCAGCAAGAGCTGGAGAAGCTGGTAAAGGTTTTGCAGTTGTTGCAGATCAGGTATCTTTATTGGCTGCGCAGAGTGCTGATGCAGCGCATGAATCTACTACATTGATTGAATCTTCTGTAAGAGCGGTAGAAAAAGGTATGGTAATTGCAGAAGAAACCGCACAGCATCTTGAAAGTGTTGTAGCTGGTGCAAAGATAATTACAAAAGAAGTAAGCGGTGTTGCAGATGAGTTAGAGGAACAGACAACAGCAATCGTACATTTGAACGATGGAATCCAGCACATCAATGATGTTGTTCAGACAAACTCTGCAACTTCCGAAGAATGTGCAGCAGCAAGTCAGGAAATGAGCAATCAGGCCATTTCACTGGAAAAGCACATTGGCAAATTTATTGTAAAATAATTTTTGATACATATCTGGCAATTAGAACACCCTGCATGGTATATGCGGGGTGTTTTTACATTTGGAGAAGTCTGTGAAAACTTTGTGAAAAGATTGTGAAAAAAGTGGTAACAGCATTGCAGTTTGAAAAGACATACTTTAAGATAATTTTTGATATAAAGGAGGATATACAATGAAGTCAATATTAGAAAAAATCGGCAGACATAAGAAAATCGTAATTGCACTTGTGGCAGTGCTTATCATTGCGGTTACAGCTTCTGTAGTTGTAAGCAATGCGAAAGAGAAGCAGAAAGCGATGATGGCAGAAATGTCGAAGCTGGAAACAGAGCAAATTGAGAAACGTACATTGGTTGAAAGTATATCAGCTACCGGTACGGTAACAAGTACAGGCAGTAAGAGTGTTACAACAGATGTAACCGGGGTTGATGTTTTAGAAGTTAATGTAGAAGTTGGAGATACAGTAAACGAAGGAGATATCCTCTGTACACTTGATACAACAGAACTGGAATTGGATTTGGCAGATGCGCAGACTTCCTTGAATGCAACACAAGGAACAACCAATATAAAGGTGTCCGAAGCAGAAAGAAGTCTCAGTGAAGCAGAGGAAAGCAGAGATATCAATCTGGAAAGAGCGGATGAAGATGTAGCAGATGCATGGAATGATTATTTGTTAGCATTAACCGATTTAGAAGAAGCGGAAGATGCATATAATGATGCACAGGCAGCAACAATTTCTAAAAGTGCAGAATATGAATTAAGTAAAACGAAACTGGCAGAAGCCGAAACAGCTATGAATAATGCGGCAGCAGGTTCCGGTAAAGGTAGTACATATGAAACCCAGTTTAGCGTGGAAGTAAAAGCACTGCAGGAATATATCAAAAGTCAAAATTTAACTAATATACCGGGTGCACTGGATAAATTATATATTTCTAATACAGAATTACAAACATATACTGCAAGTTCGATTGTAGACAGTGCCGCGATGACTGCAGATCAGACGACAGCAATCGATGGATATTTAGGTACTTTAAAAGGTTATCAGACTGCCTATTTGTCAGCAAGTTCAGCCGATGTAGCATATCAGCAGGCACAGGCTGAGTATCAGACCTTACAGGCAGAAACGACAGAATGGCAGACCAAATATAATTCAGCAAAACAGACAGAATCAAGCTGTGAAAGTGCTTATGAACAGGCAATTACAGCAGCTAATTCCAAATTGGATGCTTATAATCAGCAGGTTAGAAGTAAAGAAGATACGGTTCGTAATAGTGACAGTACTGTAAGTACACAGGAAAGCAGTCTTGCATCAACTAAAATAAGTGCAACAACATCCGGTACTTCTGAAAAGAAGCAGATTAGACAGTACGAAGACCAGATTGAAGCTTGTACGGTAACAGCGCCAATGAGTGGTGTGATAACAGAAGTAAATGTAGAAGCTGGTGATTCCTATGCGGGTACGACTATTGTTACAATTGAAGATACCAGTGCATATGAAGTTACGGTTGAAATCAGTGAATATGATATCAATAAAGTAGAAGTAGGGCAGCAGGTTGTTATCAAAACCAATGCAACCGGAGAAGAAGAACTGAAAGGTACGGTAAAAGAGATTGCACCAAGAGCAACCGAAGGTTCTTCAGAGGTTACTTATACGGTTATTACTTCTATTGATACTCCTTGTGATGCCTTGAAAATGGACATGACAGCAAAACTCAGCATTATTCTGGAAAGCAAAGAAAATGTCTTGACCGTACCTTATGATGCGGTACAAGAAGACGAAGAAGGAAATTATTATATCGAAGTGGTATCAGAAGATACAACAGCAGTAGCACCGGAAAATGCAACTGAAATGCCGGAAGATGCACAAATGCCGGAAGGGGAAGCCCAGACAGGAGAAACTTCATTTGAAATGAAGAATAAGGCAATGCCGGGTGGAGCACCGGATAGTGAAGGAATGCCTTCTACTCAGACAAAAAGAATTATCATTACCAAGGGTATTGAGAGTGATTATTATATTGAAGTCATCAGTGATGAAGTGACAGAAGGAATGGAAGTCGTTATTCCGGCTACTGAGGGAACAGGCGGATTTGATATTCAGAATATGATGCAGCGTCAGGGACCGATGGGAGGATTCTAAATGGATAAAAAAGCAATGATTGAGCTGCATAATATTGTCAAACGATTTTACATCGGAACACCGAATGAGTTAGAGGTTTTAAAGGGAATTGATCTGACTGTTTACGAAGGGGAGTTTGTAGCGATAGTCGGAGCCTCCGGTTCCGGTAAATCTACTTTGATGAATATTATCGGGGCGCTGGACAGACCGACTCAGGGAACCTATACACTAGATGGAGTAGATGTCATTGCAGCGAAAGATACTGAGTTGTCCAAAATCAGAAACCGAAAAATCGGATTCGTTTTTCAGACCTATAATCTGATTTCCAAAACGAATGCGATTCGAAATGTAGAAATGCCGATGTTGTATGCAGGGATGTCTGGCAGAAAACGAGTAGAAAGAGCGAGAGAACTTCTGGAACTGGTTGGAATGGGTGACAGAATGAGACATTTGCCGGAAGAACTTTCCGGTGGACAGAAGCAGCGTGTTGCGATTGCGCGGGCTATGGGAAATGATCCGGCGATTATTCTGGCAGATGAGCCAACGGGCGCGCTGGACTCCCAGACGGGCAGAAAAGTAATGGACCTTTTTCATAAATTACATGAGGAACAGGGTAAAACAATTGTGTTAATTACCCATTCGCCGGAGCTGGCAGAGGAAACACAGAGGGTTATTACCATAAAAGATGGTTGCATTACCGGTGAAAGGAGTGGAACAGGCAGATGATGATATTTTATGAAAATATCAGACTGGCATTGTTTAGTCTGAAAGCTAATAAAATGCGTGCTCTTTTGACTATGCTTGGCATTATCATTGGTATTGCTTCGGTTATTGCCATTATGACGGTTGGTAATTCATTGACAACTACGGTAACGGATTCCATGTCTTCGATGGGCGCCAATAATATTACTGTCGGATTGCAGCAGAAAGAACAGGAAGAAGAAGTAACAGATGAGGGGATGAGCTTCGAAGGTAGAAAACCGATGAAAACAGCTGAGGAATCTGATTATTTTACAACAGAAATGTTAGAGAATTACTGCGAAACCTATGCAGATTCTATTGTAGCACTTTCTGCGACAGAAACATTGGGAAGCGGTCAGATATTGGATGGAGACTTATATGCGAACGTGGCGGTTGTAGGAACCAGTCTGGGCTATTTTGCGGCAAATGATACGACTCTTTTATCCGGAAGAATGTTTAGTGAAAAAGAAATGAATGAGAATGCAAAAGTAGTATTGATTTCGGATAAAGCAGTTGATAATATGTTTGAAGGAGATATTGAAGCAGCAGTTGGAAGTATCGTACAGATTAGCGTAAACGGACAATATTATAATTTTACGGTTGTAGGTGTATATGAATATGTAGAGTCGGCTATGAGCTTTTCGTCTTCTTCTGATAAAGATGTATCGACGAATTGTTATATTCCGCTTCGAACAGCGAAGGACATCAATCATACTACCGGTTATTCACAGTTTACGGTTGTTACAACAGCTGATGTAGATTCGGAAACATTTGCAGAAGATACGGAACAGTTCTTTAATGTATATTATCGGAACAATCGATACTTTGAAGCATCTGCATTCAGTATGGCATCAATGGTTGAAACGATGACAGATATGTTGTCTACGATTACAACAGCAATCGCTGTTATTGCAGGAATTGCACTGTTGGTAGGTGGAATCGGTGTTATGAACATTATGCTTGTGTCTATTACGGAGCGTACGAGAGAAATTGGTACCAGAAAAGCACTTGGTGCACCAAACAGTTCCATTCGTCTGCAATTTATTGTGGAATCTATCGTTATTTGTCTGATTGGTGGTATTTTAGGCATTATTCTGGGTGTGATACTGGGAATTGCATTTGCTGATTTCTTAGGAACAGCAGCAGTACCTTCCATAGAAAGTATTATTATATCCTTAAGCTTTTCTATGGCAATTGGTGTGTTCTTCGGATATTATCCGGCAAACAAAGCAGCCAAAATGGACCCCATTGAGGCGTTGCGATATGAATAAATTCAGCAAATTATGAGAGGGAAGAAAGATGCAGAAATTATCGGATAGAACGGCAGGATTTACGGATTCTGTTATCAGACGTATGACAAGAATCTCCAATCAGTATGGAGCAGTTAATTTATCACAGGGATTTCCTGATTTTGAACCGCCGAAGGAGATTTTGGACAGACTGGAGCAGGTAGCGCATGAAGATTTTCACCAGTATTCCATTACCTGGGGAGCACAGAATTTCCGTGAGGCATTGGCAGCGAAGCAGTCACCACTTATGGGAAGAAAAATCGACCCAAGCAGTGAAATCGTTGTTACTTGTGGTAGTACAGAGGCGATGATGGCAGCAATGATGACGGTTGCCAATCCGGGTGATAAAGTAATTGTATTTTCTCCTTTTTATGAGAATTACGGAGCGGACACTATTTTGTCAGGGGCAGAACCGATTTATGTGCCGCTTTATCCGCCGACGTTTCAGTTTAATCCTGATGAGTTGGAAGCGGCTTTTAAGCAGAAGCCGAAGGCGCTGATTCTGTGTAATCCATCCAATCCTTGTGGCAAGGTTTTTACATACGAAGAGTTAAGTATTATTGCCGATTTAGCGAAGAAATATGATGCGTATGTTATTACGGATGAGGTTTATGAGCATATCGTGTATGCGCCGCATAAGCATGTTTATTTTTCATCATTGCCGGGTATGTGGGAGAGAACCATTTCCTGTAGTTCCCTTTCTAAGACATATTCGATTACCGGCTGGCGTTTGGGTTATATCATTGCTCCACCGGAAATTATAGAAGTAGCGAAGAAAGTACATGATTTTCTGACAGTAGGAGCAGCGGCACCTTTGCAGGAAGCTGTGATTCCGGGCTTACAGTTTGGGCAGTCCTACTATGATGATTTACAGACAAAGTACACGCACAAAAAAGATTTGTTCTTAAAAGGACTGGATGATATTGGTCTTGTGCACACCAATCCGGAAGGCGCATATTATGTACTGTTAGATATTTCTGAATTTGGTTATGAAAGTGATTTGAAATTCTGTGAAGATTTAGCAAGAGAAGTAGGCGTAGGCGCTGTGCCGGGTTCCAGCTTTTTCAGAGAACCGGTAAATCACTTGATTCGATTCCATTTTGCGAAGAAGGATGAGACGTTACAGGAAGCTTTAAATCGCTTAGCCGATATTCGGAAAAAATTAAAATAGTATTGACGTAACAAATAGGTTATGCTATATTCTTTTTAACTTAAAAAATAAAATCAGTGAGCAAAAAGAGTACCGGAAGCTGGGACATTACAGAGAGTCGGCGTTGGTGGAAGTCGATATGAAGCACTTTTGGGAATGGGTTTGTGAGATGCAGGTTGAAATGTGAAGAGTAGACTGAGCCGTACCTCTGCGTTAAAGAGAAGGATATCGAAGTTGTATCCGTAATGAGTCAGATGATTGAATTGGTGGCAAGGTATTTTCCGATTGGAAGATACCTTTTTTGTTTATCAGAAAAGAGGATATCTGATAGGAAGAATTACTACCATGAAATGATATGAGAAACAGGGTGGCACCACGTGACATACGTCCCTACGAGGAAGTAGTCAGTGTGCCGCTTTTTTTATGAAAAATTTTTCAAACTCAAAATGCTAAATCGCTTAAGGAAGGCAGGGCATAAATATGAAAAGAAAATTACGCGCTTACAAAAAGACAGTCAGCATCGTGAATGAAAAAGCAATTTCTATGTTTGAAGGAATTACCAAAGGGAAAAGGAGTTTTCTGCTGGAAAGTTATGACAAGGACAATGGTCGTTATTCATTCTTTGGCATTGACCCGGAAGAAATCATTACTTCCAAAGGAAACAGCCTTGTAATTACCAAAGCAGATGGCAGCAGCGAAGTACAGGAAGGAAATCCGTTAGAACTGTTAAAATCGTATTATGATACTTTTGAAGTTACCAAAGATGATGGCGAACTGGCAATGATTGGTGGACTGGTAGGAAGCCTTGCTTATGACTTTGTGCGATATTCAGAAGTGCTTCCGGATAACAACCCGGATGAAATTGGCATTGAAACAATACAGCTTATGTATACGAAAGAGTTTATTATCATCGACCATCAGGCAGAAACCATGACAGGTGTTGTATTGGAAGAGGATACACCGGAGGGCAGAGTCGTAGGAGAGGCAAAGGCAGCAGATCTGATAGCACTTGTTCGTGAAAACATGAAAGAGAACGAGGAAAAAACAGTTTTTGTCCATGATGGTAAGATTATTAATAAAACCGATACCTTGGAAGAGTACAGTGAAAAGGTAGAAAAGATTAAGCATTATATCAAAGAAGGTCACATTTTCCAGACGGTTTTATCTCAGCGTTGGACTATCGAAACAGGACACGATGGATTGACACTTTATAAGGAACTTCGTGAATTGAATCCATCCCCTTACTTGTATTACTTTAACTTTGGCGATTTCGAAATCATTGGTTCCAGCCCGGAGATGTTAGTAAAACAGACGGATAATAAAGTTTATACATGCCCGATTGCAGGAACCAGAAGAAGAGGTCGTGACGAAGAGGAAGACCAGTTACTTCGGGATGAACTTTTACAGGATGAAAAAGAGCGTGCAGAGCACGTAATGTTAGTAGACCTTGCCAGAAATGATATGGGTAGAATTGCAGAATTTGGTACGGTAAAAGTAACACAGTTTATGAATGTACAGAATTATTCCCATGTTATGCATATCGTATCTTTGGTAGAGGGTAAGAAAAAAGGCGAAAGACATCCACTTGATTTGGTAGCTTCTTTCTTACCGGCAGGAACCTTGAGCGGAGCACCGAAGATTCGTGCAATGGAGATTATCGATGAATTAGAAAGTGTGCGACGAGGGTTATATGGCGGAGCAACCGGATATATTGGCTTCAACGGTAATATGGATT
This sequence comes from Lachnospiraceae bacterium, assembly GCA_017623295.1. Taxonomy (GTDB): domain Bacteria; phylum Bacillota; class Clostridia; order Lachnospirales; family Lachnospiraceae; genus UBA3282. The sequence continues at coordinate 13,696 of JAGAPK010000042.1, forward strand.
TGTGTATTACAATCCGAACCATGATTAAGAAAGGCAACAAGGTTTATTTACAGGCAGGTGCAGGAATCGTAGCCGATTCCATTGGTGAAAACGAATATCAGGAATGTTGTAACAAGGTTATGGCATTAGCCAAAACGCTTGTAGAGGAGGAAAATTTATGATATTACTCATTGATAATTACGATTCTTTTACTTATAATTTATATCAGTATTTCGGTACTTTTACGACAGATATTCACGTGGTGCGTAATGATAAGATTACGATAGAAGAGATAGAAGCATTAAACCCGGATAAAATCGTTTTATCTCCGGGGCCAAAAAAACCGAAGGAAGCCGGTATCTGCATGGATGTAGTAAAGCATTTTTTCGATAAAAAGCCGATTCTTGGTATCTGTTTGGGACATCAGTGTATCGGGGAAGCGATGGGCGGTACGGTTTCTTATGCGAAGAAGATTTTTCATGGAAAACAGAGTAAGATAGAACATGATGGAACCAGTATTTTTACCGGAATTAATTCTCCAATCAAAGTAGCCAGATATCATTCACTGGCAGTACAGCAGGAAAGTTTACCGGAGTGTCTGAAAATTATGGCTCAGACGGAGGATGGCGAAATTATGGCAATCCGCCACAGGGAATATCCGGTTATCGGATTGCAGTTTCATCCGGAATCCATCTATACAGAGCATGGGAAAAGACTGATTGAGAACTTTGTGAATGATGTTATATAAATTGATAATTGTGTATTGTAAGAATTGAGGGGGCAGCATGATTTTAGATAAGATTGTGGAAGATAAAAAGAAACGTTTGGTAGAGCATAAGGCCCGGATTTCCGAAGAAGAGATGAAGGAACTGGCCGCGAATTGTGAAAGAGAAAGTATCAGCTTCTATAATGCACTTGCCAAAGACGGACTTTCTATTATCGGAGAATTTAAGAAAGCATCACCAAGTCACGGCAAAATGGATAATAAACTGGAGCTGACTGACCGAATTGATATGTACAATGCTTCGGTGGATGCGATTTCCTGTCTGACTGAGGAAGATCATTTCCTAGGAAGTGTGGATTATTTCAAGCAGATTCGCAGTATTTCCAATCTGCCGATGATTCGTAAGGATTTCATTATCGACCCTTATCAGATTTTTGAGGCAAAGGTCATTGGGGCAGATTGTATTCTTTTAATTGCAGCGATTTTAAGTGATCGAGAGTTGAAATTATTTTATGAGCTTGCGTATGCACTTGGTATGGATGTACTGGTTGAAGTGCATGATGAGCAGGAAATGATGCGTGCGATTGGTCTGGATGCTAAAATTATTGGTGTAAACAACCGCAATCTGAAAGATTTCTCGATTGATTTAAATACAACCAAGAAACTGGCAGAAATGTTACCGGAAGAGACGATTCTGGTATCGGAAAGCGGTGTAATGACCGATGAAGATATCCTTTTTTTGAAACAGTCCAGGGTGGATGCACTGTTAATTGGAACTGTATTTATGGAAGCAGAAAATCCACAGGAATTGGCGAAGCATTGGAAGGAATTGTAGAAGAAGGATTGAAAGGCAAAGGTTAAGCTGGAAAATAAAGCAGGGAGAAGCAGATGCGACAGAAGAAAACCCGGATTAAAATATGTGGTCTGACCTCGGAAGAAGAAGTACGTTGGGTGTTAGAAGAAAACGTGGATTATCTTGGCATGGTACTTTTTTTCCCGAAAAGCAAACGCAATATCAGTATCGAAAGAGCGAAACAACTACTCGCTGTGTGCAAAGGGATGTGCAGCCATACAGACAATGGTGCAAAGAAGTCTAAGGCACAGAAAAAATGTCCGCAGGTGGTTGCTGTTACGGTATCCCCTACACCGGAACAGGTGCAGGAAATTGAGCAGGCAGGATTTGATTTGATACAGATTCATGGAAAACTTTCGAAGGAAACCTATGAGGCAGTTACAATACCAATTATCCGTGCCATTCAGGTAAAAGAAGGTATGCGAGTAAAAGATAGCGCGCTATCAGACACAGACAATAAAATAGTCGCATATTTGCTGGACGCACCGACACCTGGCAGCGGAAAATCTTTTGACTGGGATGTGCTTGCGAAATTACCAAGAAACGATAAAATGCTTTTTCTGGCAGGTGGTTTAAACAGTGAGAATGTCAGAGAAGCGATAGCGAAAGGAAATCCCGATGTGGTAGACGTATCAAGCGGGGTAGAAATAGATGCAAACGTAGTTGGAAAAGACAGAAATAAAATCAAAGAATTTGTAAGAAAGGTGGAGACAAATGAGTAACACGTATTATGGAGAATTTGGTGGACAGTATGTTGCCGAAACATTGATGAACACATTAAATGAGCTGGAGAAAGCTTTTGAGGAGGTTATCAAAGACCCTAAGTTCTGGGATGAATATAATTATTATTTAAAGGAATATGTAGGACGTGAAACACCGCTTTACCTTGCAGAACGTCTGAGTGAAAAATATGGTACCAAGATTTATCTCAAACGTGAAGACCTAAACCATACAGGTGCTCATAAAATTAACAATGTTATTGGTCAGATTCTTCTGGCAAAACGTATGGGCAAAACCAAAGTAATTGCAGAAACCGGAGCAGGACAGCATGGTGTGGCAACGGCAACCGGAGCAGCACTGTTTGGCATGGGCTGTAAAGTTTATATGGGTTCGGAGGACATTGAAAGACAGCATTTGAACGTTATGCGTATGGAAATGCTTGGTGCAGAAGTTGTCAGTGTACAATCCGGAAGTAATACATTAAAAGATGCAACCAACGAGGCAATCCGTACCTGGGCAAAAGAAGCAGAAGATACTTTCTATGTTATCGGTTCTGCGGTAGGCCCTCATCCATATCCGAAGATGGTAAAAGAGTTCCAGAGATGTATCAGTGTGGAAGCAAAAAGACAGTTTATGGAAAAAGAAGGCAGACTGCCGGAAGTTGTCATGGCCTGTGTTGGTGGCGGTTCTAATTCCATTGGTATGTTCGCAGAGTTCATCGACGAACCGGGTGTGGAGTTAATTGGTGTAGAAGCAGCCGGTATGGGAATTGAATCCGGAAAACATGCTTCTGCTATGGCACTTGGTAAACCGGGTGTTTTGCACGGTATGCGTTCTTATTTGTTACAGGATGAAGATGGTAACGTACAGTTAGCACATTCTATTTCTGCCGGACTGGATTATCCGGGCGTTGGACCGGAGCACGCTTATCTGCGTGACAGCGGCAGAGCACAGTATGTTTCCATTACCGATGATGAAGCAATGGCAGCCTTATCGGAACTTTGCAAACTGGAAGGAATTATTCCGGCAATTGAAAGCGCACATGCGCTTGCTTATGCATTTAAAAAGGCTAAAACAATGACAAAAGATCAGGCGATTGTACTTTGTCTGTCAGGACGTGGTGATAAAGATGCACATACCATTGAGTCTTATTTCAGTGGTAACGGATATCTGAATTAGGACGAAATCAGAAAAAGAAAGGTATGGTGACAAGAATGAATAGAATTGAAGCAAGATTGCAACAGGTTCAGGCAAAAGGCGAAAAAGCTTTTGTAACATACATAACAGCAGGACTTCCGGATATGGAAGGCTGTGCAAAGCTGATAAAAGCACAGGAAGAAGCAGGACTTGATGTTCTGGAACTGGGGATTCCTTTTTCAGACCCGGTAGCAGATGGTCCAACCATTCAGGCAGCTTCTTATAAATCCATTCAGCAGGGCACAAATTTGAAAAAAGTATTTGATATGGTAGAAAAGCTTCGTGGCGAAAAATGTGAACTTCCAATCGTTTTCATGATGTATTTTAATACGGTACTGTATTATGGCTTAGAAGCTTTTGCAGCAAGATGTGCAGAAGCAGGCGTGGATGGTGTCATTATTCCGGATTTGCCATATGAGGAACAGGAGCAGTTACAGAGTATTCTGGACAAAACAGAGAATGCTCCAATTCTTCTTCAGTTGATTACTCCGGTTTCCAGACAGAGAATTCCGATGTTAGTAGAGAAAGCAAGAGGTTTCGTATATTGTATTTCTTCTATGGGCGTTACCGGTCAGTCGGCAGATTTCCATAAGGATGTTGTGACCTATTTACAGGACGTAAAAAAGGTATCTAAGGTTCCGGTTATGTTGGGCTTTGGTATCCGTACCGCCCAAGATGTATCTTCTTTGAAGGATACCATTGATGGCTGTATCGTTGGTTCTCATCTCATTAAGATGATGGAAGAAAGTAATTATGATTTGGAAAAAGCCAAAGACTATATCAGAACGTTCAAGAAGGAGCTAAATGCCTGATTGAAAAAGCCAAAAATGTAGCTGTTCTGTAAACATTTTGCATGATTTTGACGAAATAGTAATTAACAGGAAGGTGATGTATATGTTAATTACAAATGCTACACAGGGAAATGGAACAAAACACATAGCGGCAAGTAATTCCTCTGCGCAAAATATAAAGAGTCAGAATATGGTGCAAGACCTAAATATGGTGCAAAATCAGAGTAAGGTACAATGTCAGATGGCGGCAGCTAAGTTACAAAATGCCGAGACTGGTGCAACGGTATCCATTTCTGCCGAGGGGCTTGGCTTATCGCAAGAGAACAAAGATGAAAAAGCCATGTCTTTGCAGGAAGCCTATGAGAAGAATATATATCAGGAAATGATGGAAAGCACCAGGGAAAATACTGAGGCGCAAAGTGAAGGTTTTCAGGATATGGGTAAAGCTTTGGAAATTGCCAGACGAATTATGGATGGTGATATTGTACCGCCGGAAGATGAAGAGTTTCTGATGGAGTACGATAGCGAATTGTATATGCGTGTAAAGAGTATGGCAAAACCAAAAGAGGACCCGAAAGAGTATGATTCTCTTGTAGAAGAGGAAGATAAGGACCAAAGCGTAATAAATGGTGACGGAATTTGTAAAGTTATAGATGGCAGTCATCTGGCAAGTAGCACTTCTGACTTTCCGTCAGGAAATATTGAAAAAATGAAGGTGTCTCAAGTTTAACTTGAAACACCTTCTTATTTTGTGTGCAGTTCTGTTATAAAAAACTAGCTATACTCCCGCATGTTGATAAAATTGCAAAAAGGAAGTGCATTTTTGGTATAACCATTGGTATAAATCTGAATATCTTTTTGCTGTTCCTTTTTACAAGCTTCATCTAATACTTCAGAGAAAAATTTCTTTGAAACGGTATCAGATGAATTCTGATTGGACTGGTGATTTTTATCTTCGGAAGAAAGCTTCTTCAGAGAGGGTATCACCGTAACCGCTTCAACTTTATAAAGCCTTTCATATCCATATACTGCGACTAATCCCTCCTTGGATTTATAATATATCCCTTCTACTATTTTTATCGGCAGAAAAAAGAATTACTTTAGGGAAAATGCAAGAAAATTTTTAATATTTTTATAAGTTGTCCGAAAATTACAAAAATAAATGAAAACAGAAAAAGGAAGATATATTATTTTAGGGATAGTCGATAGAGATTATTTTTTGTAAAATACTTTTTAGGAGAGTGTTCGAAAGACACAGGTCATAAGTTATAGGAGGATACAAGTATGAAAGTTATGTTAGTAAACGGCAGTTCCAGAAGCAATGGCTGCACTTATACTGCACTGAACGAAGTGGCTAGAGCATTGCAGGAGGAAGGCATCGAAACAGAAATCTTTTTCATTGGCAATGAGCCGTTGGCAGATTGTGTTGCGTGTGGAAGCTGCAAGACGACCGGTAAGTGTGCGATAGATGATAAAGTAAATGAGTTTGTGGAAAAAGCAAGAGAGTGTGACGGATTCGTATTCGGTTCACCTGTTTATTATGCGCATCCAAGCGGAAGATTACTGAGTTTCATGGACAGAGCATTTTATTCCGGTAAAAGTGCATTTGCTTACAAACCGGCGGCTTCTGTACTTAGTGCAAGAAGAGCAGGAACAACTTCTTCTTTTGATGTGATTAACAAATACTTTACGATTTCTTCTATGCCGGTGGTTTCTTCCAATTACTGGAATCAGGTATACGGCAGCAAGGCAGAAGATGTTTTACAGGACAAAGAAGGTCTTATGACAATGTATAATCTTGGCAAAAATATGGCATGGATGATAAAATGCATTGCGCTTGGCAAGGAGAATGGAATTGCAGCACCACAGAATGAAAAGGTAACAACAAGTTTTATACGATAGGAAGCTACAATAATCAGGAACTTGAAAACGCGAAATATAAAATCTGGTTATAAATGTTTTTCAAAGGTTGACAAATGACTACCTAATTTTTATACTATATGCATAGGCGGTAGGCAAATGTCAACCTTTTTGCGTGAATGGAGGAAACAAATGATTAAATTATCAGAAGCAGAATGGAAGGTTATGAATCTGTTATGGGAGGAGGCACCTTTAACCATGATGCAGATTACAAATAAATTAAAAGATGTAACAGGATGGACGAAACATACGGTTATGACTTTTTTGCGCCGCATGGAAGAAAAGGGAGCAATCCATTACGAAGAAGGGGAGCGTGCCAAACAGTATTATCCTGATGTAGAAAAAGAAGAGGCTGTTTTGCAGGAAACGGAAGAATTTCTGGACAAGGTATTTGGCGGTCGTATGGGACTTATGCTAAATACGATGGTGGAAAAGAAAGCTCTGTCCAAAGAAGAAATTTCGGAACTGTATGAAATTCTAAGAAAAGCAGAGGAGGAGAATTTATGAGAGATATCATTATAACATCATCGGTACTGATTTTGGCGATTTTGTTGATTCGTTATCTGGTAAAAGGCAAAGTACATCCTCTTTTGCAATACGCACTCTGGTTACTTGTAGTAGTGCGGCTTGTACTTCCGGTGTCATTATGGAACAGTCCGGTAAGTGTACTGAATCTGTTTCCAGAAGTGCAGCAACAAAGCGTATTGAAATCCATAGAGGCACAGAAAGATGAAAAATACGCCCAATATTTAGAGCAGGTGCAAAATGCGAAAGCAGCATCAGATGTAGAAGCAATGCCGGTCAAAGAAGTTGTGGAGATAGAGATATCGGAATTATCTGAATTGAGCGAAAGTGATGCCATAGTTAGTGAAATGGCTGATGAAACATGGAATGTGGTCTGGCAAGAAGTATTGATGTGTATATGGTTTGCAGGTATTTATATCGTTGGCGGTTATATGCTTTTTTACCAGATAAAATGGAAACGATATTTGTATGCAAATCGTAAACCGTTAAAATCACAGAAAGTATATCATGGGCTGGCAGTATATACCGTAAAAGGACTGCCGTCACCGTGTTTGTCCGGAAAAAGCATTTATCTGACGAAGGAAATGGCAGCAGATGAAAAGCGACTTTCCCATATTTTGGCGCATGAGTATTGTCATTATAAGCAAGGCGATTCTGCATGGGTTATTATCCGGTGTGTGTTAATAGCAGTGTACTGGTTTCATCCGCTTGTGTGGGTGGCAGCCTATGTATCGAAACAGGACAGTGAGCTTGCTTGTGATGAGGCGGCAATTCGTCTGTTGGGAGAGGAAGAACGTTTTTCTTATGGGAAAACCTTGCTAAAGCTGATTTCAAAAGAAACCTTTGACAGAAAGCGAATCGGGATTGCTTCGACCATGAGTGGAAAGGAGAATGGTATCCGGGAGAGAATTTCACGGATAGCAGGAGAAAACAGATATTTTCCGATGATAACAGGTCTTGTAATGGCAGTGGCAGTTGTAGTGGCTGGTATGACTTTTGCCGGAGCGGATGTAGTGCAAAATGAAAGCGAACAGGAAGAAGCTGCCGTGAGCGAAGAAGTTGTAAAGCAAGAACAGGCAGCACTGGAAAATGTCGTAGAGAAGACAGAAACCGAAGCAGAACACCAGGCAGTTCTGGCACTGCTTGATTCTTATGATGAACAGATAGCAGCAGATGGTTTTCATAATGCAAGGAAACCACAGGATTTTGTACAGGCTTATGCGGAACAGGGAGCATCTGCGTTGGAGGAAGGTTTGTATCTTCTGGAGAAAACAGTAGGAGATGATGGAAAAGCTATCAATATTTATGGTATATACAGCGAAGCTTATGGATGTCGTGGTATAACTATTTATCGGGATGGAGATTCGAATAAGTATGATATGTCGTGGATTCCAGGTGGTGGATATTTATCCGAAGAAAAACTGGTGATTTATGAATCGGAAGAAAAAGGTGAACCGAGAACTTTTGCATGGAAGCAGCCCGTTGTCAATCGTTCTGATTCTGAAATCTGGAATCTGTATCTGTGTGATCGATATGATACGGGTACGATAGAGGTAAATGAATTTCGTTCAGCCGATTATCTGCATCAGATACAGGAAAGAGTCAGTTTTGAGGTGGTACAGGATGAGGATAAGATTTATGTATATGATAAGGCACCTGATGAAGAAGAACCGGTTTTGGTGGGGACGATTGATTTTGCTTTTGCGGAAGTGGCAGGTAGAGAAGTGGAGGATGTCATTCTGGATGGCAGCGTAATAAGCTTTAGACTTGGCAGTAGTGAGGCGGAATTGCAATTAGTTGCCGGAATCGGCTTGAAGTTTGAAGGGGTGGAAGAAATCTGGTATCACAGACTTAATCTGATTAGCTTTCCGGTAGAATGCGGAACTTTCGGAGAGAGAAATTTTATCCTTGGTAAGGCAAACGTGGAAACAGAGTATGTGAATGGTATGTTACAGAGTAAGTAATGATGCACAAAAGGATAATTATGTGGTATGATAGAGCAAAATTAGAAGGAGATAACCATGTTTCAAATCAACCGAGAGAAGGCACAAGAAGTTTTCGATAATTATGTAAACCAATTTGATGTACAGGATGATAAAGTACGATTAAAAATTGAGCATACAGCAAGAGTAACAGAATTATGTGAGCGGATTGCGAGGAGTCTTAAGTTGTCAGAAGAAGATGTAAATCTAGCATGGATTATGGGACTTTTGCATGATGTAGGAAGATTTGAGCAGTTGAAGGATTTTGGAACCTTTAATGATGCGCAGTCAATCGACCATGCCAAATATGGCGTAAAACTTTTATTTGATGAAGGGCATATCAGGGATTATTTAGAGGATAAGAGTTGTGACAGCCTTATCCGCATTGCTATCTGGAATCATAATGTATTTCGGATGCCTGAGGAATTGACGGAGAGAGAACTTCTTTTCTGCCAGATTCTGCGTGATGCGGATAAAATTGATATTTTGCGTGTAAATGTAGAGATACCGATTGAAACGATTTATAACTGTACGACCGAGGTACTGAAAAATGCAGTTGTAACAGAAGAAGTTATGCAAAGCTTCTCAGAAGAACATGCGGTGGAGCATCGCTTGAAGAAAACACCGGTAGACCATGTGGTAGGTCACGCCTCGCTTGTGTTTGAACTTGTTTATCCGATCAGTATTTGTATTGTAGAAGAACAGGGATATTTGGAGCAAATTCTGCAATTTCAGTCAGGGAATGTGAAAACTACAGAACAGTTTGTATGCATTGCGAATATAATGCATTCTTTTATGGAAAAAAGAAAATTGCGCGATGGGAATTGTTAGCAATAGAATAACAGGCACTTTCCCAATTTTTCTTTCTGTGATACAATGAAAGCAAAACTAACATTTTATTATGATTTTAGTAAAGCACATAGAAGGTAGTTGAGATAAATGAAATATAAGAAAATCAATGAAGCAACGGTTCAATGCATTATTTCCGAAGAGGATATGGAAGAATACGGCTTGACCCTTGCAGATATTTTTGAGCGGAATGAGAAGGGTGAAGGCTTCTTGCGAGATGTTGTGGAAAGAGCGCATGATGAAGTCGGCTATAAGGTTAGTGGTGATAATATTGCAATGCAGATTACACCGATTCGGGATGAAGGACTTGTAATTACTTTTTCAGATGAAGGCCCGGCGGGATTCCAGCATATGTTAGAACATATTAAAGAAGTGTTGACGGGAATGGACCCGGAGGCAATGAAGGAAGCCATAGAAGAACATGAAAAAGAGAAGAAGCGGGAAGTGTCTAAATCGGAAGAAAAGCCGAGGGATGAAGTTAATGATACTTGCCGGATGTTTGTTTTTTCTTCCATGAATAGTCTGATACGGTATTGTGCGGTTATTCCGACAAGTATGTCTGTGAGGAGTCAGCTTTACAAGCTGAATGAAGCGTATTATCTGATTATTGAGAAAAATCGTATTTCACAGAAAAATTTCAATAAAATCAGTGCACAGGCAGTAGAATTTGGAACTTTGTCAGCGGTTTCAGAAGAAAAATTATTATATCTGGAAGAACATGGCGAATGTCTGATTGAAGAAAAAGCAGTGACAAAACTGCGAAAAATATGTTTGTCCAAGTAGAACAGCACAGGGCAGTCTGTTATTTGCCGCAGTCAGGGCAGATACATCAGGTGGTCTATTTACATACAGCTGCAGAGGAAGCGGCAAAAGTATGGGAGCTATCGACGAAAGATTTTGCCCTGATTGCAATAGAGGGGATAAATTGGAATCGTGATTTATCTCCTTGGTATCATGAAAAGGTATTTGCTGGAGGCGAAGATTTTGAGGGAAAAGCAGATGAATATCTGCATCTGCTTACGAACAGTCTTCTTCCGAAAATCGAGGAAGCTTGCGGCATAGTACCAAAGCAACGTTATTTAACAGGGTATTCTCTTGGTGGATTATTTGCAGTCTATGCAATGTATCATACATCTATATTTGAGGGTATTGGCTCTATATCAGGTTCCTTATGGTATGATGGATTTTGTACATATGTAGAAAATCATACAATCATGTGTAATCCCGGTAAAATTTATTTTTCATTAGGTGATAAGGAAGCAGCATCTGCACGCGGTAGCATGCGGACTGTTTTGTCATGCACAGAAAAGATAGCAGAAAAATTCAGACATGATGGCATAAAGACGATTTTTGAAATGAATCCGGGGAATCATTTTAACGAGGTGCCGATGCGAATCTGGAAGGGAATTCGGTGGCTGTTACAAGAATAAAATAATCAATAAAGAAGAAAGATAGGTAAAAGCAAATTGGAAGAAAAGCAGAAACAGGAAACAACAGCAATAAAATATCAGGAGTCCGGAATTGATGCAAGAATTATCCGGGCAGTAGAAGAGATGGGATTTGAACATATGACTCCGATTCAGGAGCAGGCAATCCCTGTTTTTATGTCCGGCCAGGATGTGATTGGACAGGCACAGACAGGAACCGGTAAAACAGCAGCATTCGGGATTCCGATTTTAGAGAAAATAAATCCGGAAAATAAGAGCTTACAGGCAATTATTTTGTGTCCGACCAGAGAACTTGCAATGCAGGCAGCAGATGAACTTCGTAAATTTTCCAAATATATGCATGGTATCAAAGTGCTCCCGATTTACGGAGGCCAGGATATTGTAAAACAGATTAAAAACTTGAAATGTGGTGTGCAGATTATTGTCGGTACACCCGGTCGTGTCATGGACCATATGCGCCGTCATACTATTAAGTTAGAACAGGTGCATACAGTTGTTTTGGATGAAGCGGACGAAATGTTAAATATGGGATTTCGGGAAGATATTGAAACGATTCTGAAAGAAGTACCAGAAGAACGTCAGACAGGTCTGTTCTCGGCAACAATGCCGAAACCGATTCTGGATATCACCAAGAAATATCAGAAAAATGCAGCCTTTTTAAAAGTTACTCCTAAGGAAGTGACGATGCCGCTTATAAAGCAGGCATATTACCAGGTACAGCGCAAAGACAAGGAAGAAGTGTTGTGTCGGTTGATGGATTATTATGATCCGGCAAGGGCACTTATTTTCTGTAATACGAAACGTATGGTAGATGAACTGACTGAGAATCTGAAAAAACGTGGTTATGCGGTAGAAGGATTGCACGGAGATTTATCACAGCATCAGAGAGATACAGTAATGAACCTTTTTAAGAGTGGACATGCAGCCATTCTGATTGCAACGGATGTAGCAGCAAGAGGAATTGACGTTGATAATGTGGAAGCTGTTTTCAATTTTGATGTACCGGAGGATATCGAATACTATGTACATCGAATCGGAAGAACCGGCCGGGCAGGTAAGACAGGTCGCTCCTTTACGCTGGTAGTTGGTAGAGAAATTTATAAAATGCGTGAGATTGAGCGTATTTGTCATACCAAGATTAAAGAACGTAAGATTCCTTCCGCAGCAGATATCACAGCAAGGAAAGCTGATAAAATCTTAAAAGAAGCAGAAAACGTTATTCAGGAACAGAATATTGAAAAAGCGTTGGAGTTTATCGAAGAAAGATGTATGCAGGGCGAGTATGATGCACTTTTGTATGCGGCAGCTTTCATGAAGATGAAACTGGGGGATGAAATTGAGGATATCAAAGTAGAAAAGTTAAAACCTGAGTGGAAGCCGAAGGGCAGAAGAGAAAAAACTGCAGGTGGAGATAGAGGACGTAGAAGCGGCAGAACTTCCGGCTTGCGTATCAAGACGAAGAAACAGGAAAAGCATAAAAAGCAAAAAAGAGATAAGTGGTAAGCAACACGGAGTGTCAGAGCACTAATTCGTGTCCATGTTCTTTCAGCCATTTTCTGGCAGTTTTGTAGTCTGGATAGACGGATTCTACGGCAGCCCAGAAAGCGGCAGAATGGTTCATATGAGTTAAGTGGCAGAGCTCGTGCACAACGACATAATCTAAAATGGCAGGTGGTGCGAGCATCAGCCGCCAGTTGAAAGAGAGAGTACCGTTGCCGCTACAACTTCCCCAGCGGGTTTTCTGGTCGCGAATCGTAATGCGGGCATACTGACCGCCTGTCATGGTTTGAAAGTAGGCAACACGTTTGGGAATATAGTCGCGGGCAGCATCTTTATATCTTTTTTCTAAAGCAGCTTTTTGTACAGCAGACAAATCAGTATGAGGTCTGCTGTTTTTCTTTTCTAGGGCTTTCAGATAATGTGTAATAATCCAGTGTTCCTTTTCTTCGGCAATTTCCATAACCTGCTTTTCGCTGGTGCGCAAAGGAACGCGAAAAATAACAGTACCATCTTCTTCAATGGAAATGGCATATGTTTTCCGGTTGCTTTTGATTACTGTGAAAGGAAGCTCATAGGAAGTTTCGCGATAAGTGATATTGAGAGTTTTTGTCATATAGGCTCCTTTCCGGTAGAAAATACAGTGTTTTGTGTGTAATATATGGCTTATTTTATAACATAAATCATTTGTAAATCAATAGGAGTTATGATACTATAAACAATGAGTGTGTTTTGACGAGGGGTTATATTATAGGAGAAGAGTAAGATGGAAGTAGTGGAAAGCAGAGCAGAACGTGTCCGGATAAGAGAGGAAGAACGGGCAAGAAAACGTGAGATTCGTAGAAAAAGAGTAAGAATGCAGAAAATTGCCATTGTTGTAACAATGGTTGTTCTGGTTGTTGGAATTGGCGTTGGGATTCTATTCGGGCTTCCGGCTTTGAAGGTTTCCAGAAAGTTATCTGCAGGGGATAAATATACACAGAATGGTGATTTTGCGATGGCACAGACTTCTTATGAAGAAGCATTGCAAATTGAACCGACAACGGTAAAAGCTTATTGGTGTCTGGCACAGAATGATTTAGAGCAAAATGACAGTGCAGCAGCCAAAGAAATTCTGTATACCGGATGGGAAACAACACAGGACGAAAGCCTTTTAAATTATTATTGTACGGTTGTTTTAAATGAGGCTGTTGCAGAACTGAATAATCAGGTCTGCAATATGGGAACAGTTGAGAAAATTGTTCAGGTATTAGAGCAAAATCCGGCAAATGAGGATGCACTTTCTTTATTAGATACCTGTTATAAGAGATTGTTTGTCGGAAGTGAAGAGAACAATACATGTACACTCTTTTTGGATAGCGATGCACAGACTGAAAGCTGCCAATACGAGGCTTATGAGCAGAATGTCCGTAGATTGTTTGCGGTGTATCAGGCACAGCCTTCCGATGCTTTGAAGGAAAGACTGATAAATTATTTGCAGTTTGATATGGAAGAACTGCAGATTAGTAATGCACATTTAGAAAATTACCGGGCATTACTGAATGATGTGAATCAGGTTACTGCTGATGAAGGAGTAACGGATTTGATTGCTTGTCTTAATAAGGCAATGGAGATAAAACAGTATTTTGCAGGAATGTTTACAGAATTTGAAAACGGTAACTTTGAAAGTGCGAAGGATTTTATTCTGACGGATGAATATCAGGCACTTCGCGATAGTTTTATTAATGCAGAAGCTGGTTATTGGGCCGGTTCTGATTTTATTCCGGTGAATCAGGATAATCTGGTATTACATCATGGCGAAAATGGATACCAGTTCTCCTTCTTAGATTATAATGAATATGAGAATACACAAGGTGTTATTACGGTATGGGGAAATGTGCAGACAGATGATGGTGTACAAAGAACCAGTATTTCTTATGAACCGGCAAGCGAAAATGGTGAATATTATCCACATACAGAATATGTTATTATTTATTGTTACACCAATGTTGGAACAGCAGCAGAGCATATGCCGCAGATGAATTTCCATTTTGAAACCAGAACAACAACAGAGGACGGCATGACGACCGAAGCAATTTTTGACTGGGGCGGCGAGCATGAATGGGAGAAAAGCTACTAAATGAGTACCTGTATCATAATAGGAGCCGGTAATTTTTCAGAGATAGAAATTCCGGTAGGAAAAGATGATTATGTGATTGCGGCAGATGGTGGTTATCAATATTGTAAACGGATGCAGATAGTGCCGGATTTTGTTCTTGGAGATATGGATTCGATTGCCGGAGAGATGAGGCAAGAGATAGATGCGTTTCAGGCAGAACATCCGGACAAGGTAAAAATTCTGCCGTGTATGAAGGATGACACAGACATGATGAGTGCCATTCGTATGGGTCTTTCAAAAGGCTATAAGAAATTCGTTCTATATGGAGCAATGGGCGGCAGGCTGGAGCATACGATAGCCAATATACAATGTCTGATTTACTTGAAAAATCAAGGTGCACATGGCTGTATGATAGAAAAAGAGTGTACGGTTATGGTGGTACAGAATGAAACCATACATTTCCAGAAAGAAAAAGAAGGTTTTTTTTCGATGTTCGCTTTACAACAACGGGCAGAGGGAGTTACTATAAGAGGGATGAAATATCCACTTGAAGATGCAGTAGTAACAGATGACTTTCCGATTGGAATCAGTAATGAGTTTATTGGAGAAGCTTCTGAGATTACGGTGAAGAAGGGTACTTTGTTACTTATATTAAGTATTAAGTGATTTTAATGTATAGAAGAAAAGGAGAAAGAAAAATGGGAAAGAAACCAGCAGTATTGATGATTTTAGACGGTTATGGTCTGAATGAAAAAAATGACGGCAACGCAGTTGCACAGGCTAAAACACCGGTTATGGACAAGTTAATGGCAGAATGTCCTTTTGTAAAGGGTAACGCAAGTGGTATGGCAGTTGGTCTGCCGGACGGACAGATGGGTAACTCTGAAGTTGGACATTTAAATATGGGTGCAGGACGTATTGTATATCAGGAACTTACCAGAATTACCAAAGAAATTCAGGATGGCACATTTTTTGAAAATCCGGCACTTATGAACGCAGTAAAGAACTGTAAAGAGAAAGATTCCGCACTTCATATGTTCGGTCTTTTATCTGATGGTGGTGTACACAGCCACAATACACATCTTTACGGACTTTTAGAATTAGCAAAAAGAAATGGTTTATCCAAAGTATATGTACATGCTTTCTTAGACGGACGTGATACCCCTCCGGCAAGCGGTAAAGATTTCGTAGCTGACTTAGAAGCAGAAATGAAGAAAATCGGTGTTGGTGAAGTTGCTTCTGTAACAGGTCGTTACTATGCAATGGATAGAGATAATAACTACGATAGAGTAGAAAAAGCTTATGTAGCTTTGACAAAAGGTGAAGGTTTAACTGCAGACAGTGCAACAGGTGCAGTTCAGGAATCTTATGATAGAGAAGAAACAGATGAATTCGTAAAACCTACTGTTGTTTTGAAAAATGGTGCTCCGGTAGCAACCATCAAAGACGGCGATTCCGTTATCTTCTTTAACTTCCGTCCTGACAGAGCAAGAGAAATTACAAGAAGCTTCTGTGATGATGACTTTACAGGATTTAACAGAGGAAGCAGACTGGATATTAAATATGTATGCTTCTCTGATTATGACCCAACCATTCCGAACAAGGAAGTTGCATTCCACAAGATTGCAGTTACCAATACATTCGGTGAATGGCTTGCAGCAAACAATATGAAACAGGCAAGAATCGCTGAAACAGAGAAATATGCTCACGTTACTTTCTTCTTTAATGGTGGTGTAGAAGAACCAAACGAAGGTGAAGACAGAATTCTTGTTAACTCTCCTAAGGATGTAGCAACCTATGATTTGAAACCTCAGATGAGTGCTTATGAAGTTTGTGATAAATTAGTAGGCGCAATCAAATCCGGTGAATATGATGTTATCATTATTAACTTCGCAAACCCGGATATGGTTGGTCATACCGGTGTAGAAGAAGCTGCTATTAAGGCAGTAGAAGCAGTTGATGAATGTGTAGGCAAAGCAGTAGAGGCAATCAAAGAAGTAGATGGCGTTATGTTTATCTGTGCGGATCATGGTAATGCAGAGCAGCTTGTCGATTATGAAACAGGTGCGCCTTTTACAGCACATACAACAAATCCGGTTCCATTTATCTTAGTGAATGCAGAGCCTTCCTATAAACTTCGTGAAGGTGGTTGTCTGGCAGATATCGTTCCAACAATCATTGAACTGATGGGCAAGGAACAGCCGGTAGAAATGACAGGTAAATCTTTACTTGTAAAATAAGTAAATCAGCATTCAAATGATGATAAAATATACTATAACAATAGGATTCCACAGGAGCTTTTCCTGTGGAATTTTTTTGGGATTTTAAAACCTGTTACAGAGTGTACAAATTTTCGTAAAGTTTAGAAAAGTAATTTTCAGAAAGGCTCATATGTGGTACAATAGTACCAGGGGTTTGAAAAAGTACAAAGAAAGGGAGAACGTCATGAAAAAGAAAATTCAAGCAGTAATTGCAATTATCATGGTACTTTGTATGAATTTATGTGGATGCGGAAATGCAGCACAGACAACAGCAGATACAGGGTCTACAGCACAAAACGGAGAAACAACGGAAAGTGGTACAACAGATGATGGAGTTGTACAGTTGACGGTATGGGCAGAAGAAGCAAACTGGGATGTTCTGAATCAGATGATTGAGAGTTTTAAGCAGGAACATGCAGGAGAAGCAGAGTTTGAAATTACGCTGGTACAGAATGCCGATGCAGAGACCAAAAATGTACTCTTAAGTGATATTTATAACGGAGCAGATATTTTCCCGATACCGGATGATCAGATGACTTCACTTGTTGCAGCAGGAGCATTGGCACCGGTGCCGAATGCAGAGGAAGTAAAAGCAGCCAATATGGAGGATGCCGTAGCAGCAGCTTCTATCGATGATGTGTTATATGCTTATCCGATGACAGCAGATAATGGATATTTTATGTATTATGATAAACGATATTTTACAGAAGAAGATTTACAGACCTTAGATGGTATGCTTGCAGCAGCCGAAGCTGCCGGTAAGAAAATCACGATGGACTGGAGTTCGGGCTGGTATTTATATGCATTCTTTGGTGGAACCGGTCTTGAATTTGGTATCAATGAAGATGGCGTTACGAATCATTGTAACTGGAACAGTACAGATGGCGCGATTAAGGGAACTGATATAGCCGAAGCTATGCTTGCGATTAGTGCACATCCGGGATTTGCCAATATGACGGATGCTGATTTTATGGCGGGAGTGCAGGATGGCAGTGTAATTGCAGGTATTAGTGGTGTGTGGAATGAAGTAGAAGTCAGAAAAGCATGGGGTAGCAATTACGGTGCGGTAAAACTTCCTACTTATACCTGTGCCGGCAAACAGGTGCAGATGTCATCTTTTAAAGGATACAAAATGATGGGAGTAAACTATTATTCCGAACATAAAGACTGGGCATTAAAGCTGGCTGACTGGTTTACAAATGAGCAGAATCAGGCGCTTCGTCTGGCAGAAAGAAGTCAGGGACCTTCAAACAAAAATGCAGCAGCATCTGATGCACTGAATGAAGTTCCGGCTATCCAGGCAGTAATTGCACAGTCAGAATACGGAGTTCTTCAACGTGTTGGTAACAGTTATTGGGAAGCAATGACCGAATTCGGTGGTATCATGGCATCCGGTAATTCTTCGGGAAGAGATTTACAGGAAATTATGGATGCGACGGTAACGGAAATTACTGCTTCCACAGTACAGTAGTAAAAGACAGGAGGACTCGTGAATGAAAAAGAAAGGTTATTTAAGCATTAAAGTTATTATTTTAGTGCCGGTATTTATTTTAGGATTAGTATCCATTCTTTCCAATGTTACGGCAATTTATAATACCCGTAATGTGAATATCACTGCTTCTGAAATTGCAGATGAATATATGGTAAGTATTTCCAAACTGGGTGCAATTCAGGAACAGACACAGGAAATTCACAGACTTGCTTTATCTCATATCCTGGCAACCGATTTGGATACAATGATTACATTGGTAGATTCCATTCGTGCAGAGGAAGCAGAATTGGAAGAGAAACTGGAAGAGTATGAACAGTACTTGTTGGAAGAAGACAGTGCTACTTATGAACAGCTTTTGGTTAGTTACGATAATTTCAAATATCAGATAGGCAATCTGATGGCATACAGCGGTGCCAGCAATAATGAAGCAGCCTATGCTTGTGCAAATGGTGAACTTGCAACTTATGGTGCAGAAATGCAGGCAGGGATTGATACTATGGTTGCTTCTGCAAATGAAGCGGCAGCAGAAGCCAGAGAAGAACTTTCTTCTGTATACAGCAGAGCGCTTATGATAAATGCCGCTACCATTGTTGTCAGCGTGGCAGCATTAGTATTTGCATTGTTTAGTGTATTGTACAAGGTAATTCGTCCACTTACCAAGACAAAACGTGAAATTACAGAAATTATTAAAGATATCGATAACAGACAGGGTGACTTGACGAAACGTGTTTCCATTCTTTCCAATGATGAAATTGCAGCGCTTGGAAATGGTATTAACCTGTTTATGAGTAAATTACAGGACATCTTCAAGATGATTACTGCTAACTCCCAGAAAATGGAAGTGGTGGTTAATGAAGTATTGGAAAGCGTTACAACTTCCAACAGCAGCGTTGCTGATTTGTCTGCATTGACAGAAGAGTTGGCAGCTACCATGCAGGAAATGTCAGCCAATGCTTCTCTGATTAACACAAATGCTGAATCTGTGAAAGATGAAGTAGATGCCATTGCAGAGAGAACGAACGAAATTAACAACTATACCAAGGAAATGAAAGAACATGCTGATAACATGGAAAATACTGCACGTTCTAATATGGAATCTACAAGTGTCAAAGTGAGTGAGATTTTAGAGGTATTGAATAAAGCAATCGAAGATAGTGACAGTGTAAATCAGGTTAATACTCTTACCGGTGATATTTTAAATATTGCCAGCCAGACAAACTTGCTTGCACTAAATGCTTCTATTGAGGCAGCAAGAGCCGGAGAGGCAGGAAAAGGATTTGCGGTTGTGGCAACAGAAATCAGTCAGCTTGCAGCAGCAAGCCAGCAGGCAGCGAACCGTATTCAGGAAATCAACAGCGTAGTAACCGCAGCAGTACATAATCTGGCGGATAATGCAACCGGACTTGTAAATTACATGAACGATTCCATTTTACCGGAATTTGAAGCTTTTGTAGAATCCGGAAGTGAATATAAGAAGAATGCTACTTATATTGAAAGTGTCATGAATGAGTTTACAAGGAAGACTGACAATTTGCAGAAAGAAATGTTGGAAATTGCCGGCTCAATCAATACCATTGCAAATGCGATTGAAGAAGGTGTAAACGGTGTAAGCAGTGCAGCAGACAGTACACAGGTATTTGTTGGCGATATGGAAAATATCACACATCATATGGATGATAACCAGTCTATTGCAGCAGCACTCAAACAGGAAACAGAAATTTTTGTTAACTTATAAAAATAATATTAATAGAAGAAAATTGATAGAAAAACAAGTAAAAGTGTCATTGTGAAAACAGTGGCACTTTTTTTATAATTAAAATTGTTGCTTGACAGAGCATTTACAGTAATATATACTAAGTGTACTAATATAAATAGTACACTTAGTAGAGTGAGGTGAGCCTATGATTATCATAGATTATAAAGATACCAGACCAATCTATGAACAAGTTGTGGAGAAATTCAAAGAGTTGATTTTGAAAGGTGCCATGCAGCCGGATGAGCAGATGCCGTCTGTCAGAAATCTGGCGATGGAATTGTCGATTAATCCAAACACCATTCAAAAGGCATATGCCGAGTTAGAAAGACAAGGTTTCATCTATACAATAAAAGGAAGGGGAAACTTTGTGTCAGGTAGTGAATTACTTCTGAAAGAGCGAAAAGAAAGTTATATGAATCAGATTCTTGCACTGGTAAAAGAAGCAATTGGATATGGCATCAGCAGAGAAGAAATCCTGGCAGAAATTGCGAAAGGAGCGGAGGGAGTATGATAGAAGTTTACAACGTAACCAAGACATTTGAACAGATTAAAGCAGTGGATGCTGTCAGTGTTACGATTAAGGAAAATACCGTATTTGGTTTGATTGGAACGAATGGAGCAGGAAAAAGTACAATGCTTCGTATGATAACAGGCATTTTAAAACCGGATGATGGAACGATAGCAATAGACAACATGCCTGTTTATGACAATATTGAAGCGAAGAAGAAGTTCTTCTTTATTGCGGATGAACCATACTTTTTTGCAAATGCGAATGCAGGTACTATGGAGCATTATTACAGCAGCATTTATGAGAATTTTAACAAAGAAGAATATAACAAATATCTGGAAAATTTTAATCTGGACAAACGTAGAAAAATAGCTACTTATTCCAAGGGAATGAAGAAACAGCTTGCTTTAATTCTTGGCATTTGTGCACATACGAAGTATCTTTTGTGTGATGAAACGTTTGACGGATTAGACCCGGTAATGCGCCAGGGAATCAAAAGTATTCTGGCAAAAGAGATGGAAGAAAACGGACTCACACCGGTAATTGCTTCTCACAACTTACGAGAACTGGAAGATATTTGTGATCATGTAGGTTTATTGCATAAGGGCGGTGTACTTTTGTCCAAGGATTTAGAGGATATGAAATGCAATATTCAGAAGGTACAGTGTGTATTTTCATCCATAGAGGATGAATTAAAAGCACTAAGCGGATTGGATGTTTTGAAAAAAGAGCAGAGAGGTTCTCTTAGAACAATTACGGTTCGAAGTACCAGAGAAGAAATTATAGCGCATTTTGCAACCGTATCAACCGTATTTTTTGAGGTACTTCCATTATCCTTAGAGGAAATCTTTATTAGTGAAACGGAGGTAGTAGGTTATGACATCAAAAAACTTATTCTGGGTTAGATGTAAAGAAAATAATAAACGTAGAATCTGGGTGTGGATTGTCAGTATTTTATTACAGCTTGTTTCCTATCCGGCTGTTATGACAGTATACTTAAGCAGAATTCAGTTCTGGAACAAAGAAGGAATGTATGCAACTAAGGACATATATAAAACGGCATTATATGAAGCGACAGCAGATGCAATTGGTTTTCAGCCTAAAACGTATATGTTTGTTATAATACTGGCCTTGTTAATCGGAATGCAGGGATTTTCTTACCTGTATGATAGGAAAAAGGTAGATATGTATCACAGTGTACCGATTCCTATGGAAAGCCGTTATGCAACAATCTACTGGAATGGTATTGCAAGTTATCTGATTCCGTGTATTGCAAGCATTTTTATTGCGATTTTAATTGCGCTGACACAGGGAGCTATGGGAGGTACTGTGTTAGCAGAATGTGGTTATGCTTTTGTGTTGAATTTATTATTTTTCCTGGTAATTTATCATACGACGATTTTAGCAGTGATGCTTACCGGAAATAAAGTAATTACAGGATTTTTGATTTTTGGATTCTTATTTTTAGAGTACTTTGCAGTTCAACTGTATAATGGATTGAAATATACATTCTTTGATACAGCGGATAACTATTTTACGAATCTGGAACCACAGCTGTCTCCGATTTATGACTATTCTATGAAGGTTTATGAGTTAAAATGGGAGACAGATTTGACCAAAATAGGCGATATCATTTTCCCTATGTATATCAAATGGTTTGTTCTGATGGCTGTGTTGGGTGTTATTGCTTATTTATGCTATTGGAAAAGACCGGCGGAATCTGCTGGAAAGGCAATTGCTTTTGGAAAAGCAAAGCCTGTTTTGAAGGTAGTTATTGCCACTATGGTTGGGGCTGCGATTTGCTATTTGGTATATGAGTCTGCTTATTACAATGTGTGGATTACTGTACTTGCGATGCTTGCCGGAACGATATTATGCTGTGGAGCACTGGAGGTTATTTTCGAATTTGATATTCGTGCAATGATAAAACATCTTGTTTCTTCAGGTGTATCCATAGGTATTGTTCTTATCATATTCTGCATCTATCATTTTGATATTTTGGGATATGATACTTATGTACCGGATGTGGAGGATGTGGAAAGTTTTGCATTATATACGGGTACTTACTATCAGGACTATTTCCGTGAGGGAGATGGTTATGATTATATTACAGAGAATGAATACTATAAACAGAACATGTTCTTAACCAGTGTGGAAGAAATATGTGAACTGGTTAAAAAATCGCAGAATATAGAAGGCGAAGAGATGGGAGAAGGCCGTCAGTTCTATGTATTATATCGTTTAAAATCCGGAAGGGAAGTCAGCCGTAGGTTTTATGTAGATTTTGATGATGCTTCTAATGAAGAACTGTTAAATGAGATTGTCGGAAATGAAGAGTATATAAATGGTGTATATCAGATTGCAAAGGCAGAAAAGGTTCTGGAGAATAAAACGCTGGAAATAAGTTATTCCAATGGTACGGTAGAGAAAGCCTTGCCATCTGTTGATGCAGAAAAGATTAAGGAAGCATGGTTAAAAGATATGGAGCAGTTTGATTTCTCTCTTGCAAGACACAACAGACCATGCGGCAAGATAGAATTATTGTTTACCGATTGCTATAATATCTGGAATCTTCCTGTTTATGATTCCTTTACCAATACAATTGATTATCTGAAAGAAAACAATGCTTATTATCCATTAGAATTGAATCCGGAAGATATAGCAAGTGTTACGGTTACGAATTATCATTACAGTCTGTATGAGGAAGCAACGCTGTATGAAGAAAGCACGATAAACTCCAAAGTAGTAGCAACAAGTGTTACAGCTGCAACCGATGTTACTGAGACATTTACCGAGCCGGAAGAAATCGCTGAAATTGTTGCACATATTTATCCGACTAACTTGGATTTGAACTGGAACAGTGTGGATGAATTAGAACAGGATTATGAGATTACTATTGCATTCAAAGCCGGTGCAGATTATCCTTATGGAGCAGGTTATTATTATTACCAGTTTATTAACGGAGAAGTGCCGGGTTTTGTAGAAGAAGCAACAGCATGGACACCGGAAGAGTAAAAGATCAGCAAAGGGAATTCAGTAAAAAGGATTAAAAAAATTAGGAGTTGAAGAAATGGAACTTGCAGAACCGGTTATTGAAGTGAAAAATTTATATAAGATATACCGGGTAGGTGAAACGAAAGTTCGAGCATTAAACGGTGTGGATTTTACGATTAACAGAGGTGATTTCTGTTCGATTGTCGGAACTTCAGGTTCCGGCAAATCCACACTGCTCAATATGATGGCTGGCTTGGAGAAACCGACCAAAGGCGAGATTGTGATTGCCGGGGAACATATGGAAAATAAAACAGAGAATCAGTTGGTTGCTTTCAGACGGGAGCACATAGGTTTCATTTTTCAGTCTTTTAATTTGCTGGGAACCATGAATGCGATAGAAAACGTTGCTTTACCCCTTACTTTTCAAGGAATGGATAAGAAACAGCGCAATCAGAAGGCGGAAGAAATGCTTGATTTGGTCGGACTTACGAAGCATAAGTTACATAAGCCAAATCAGATGTCCGGTGGACAGCAGCAGCGTGTAGGAGTAGCCAGAGCTTTGGTTGTAGAACCGGAAATTATTTTTGCAGATGAACCTACCGGAAATCTGGATTCCAATACTTCAGTAGAAGTCATGAACTTGATGAAGAAAGTAGTAAGAGAGAAAAAACAGACATTGGTTATGGTTACACATGATAATTATCTGGCGGGATTTGCCGATATTATTTTTCATATAAAGGATGGAAAAATCGTTCAGATAGAGGATAAAAGAGAAGAGAATAAGAAAAAGGAAGAAAACGAGGAACGAAACGAGAAAGAGTAAATGCCTGAAGAGGGGACAAGAAATGTACAGTTATAAAGTTTTAAAGAATAAAATGAAAATTGCGAAGAATTGGAAAAAGGGTGTATTGGGACTGAGTATTGCAATTACCTGTTTTTTGGCAGAATCTTCTGTTATGAGTGTGTATGCAACTTCCGGTGATCAGACGAATACGCAGCAGCCAGACAATACGCAACAAACGGACAATACACAGCAATCGAACAATGCACAGACAAACACAACACATACTGCGACACCGGTAGTTGATAACAGTAGCCGTATTATCAACGACGATGACAGATTTGATGCCGATGCGGATTTATTGTATTATATGCAAAGTCTGGAGGTTCGATATCGTTTGGATGAAAAGATGATGGAGAATCTGCATAAAGTATTTGATAGTGCAGTGTATTATATTGCAAATACAGAAATGACCGTATCCGAATTGGAATCCTATGTAGCACAGGCAAAAGGAAGTCTGGAAGCGGCGGCAGTAGCAAATGTCAGTATTACTACCAGTGAATTTTTGCAAGTGGGTGATAACTGGTCTACACCAACCGTTAGTTATGGACAAACGGTAGCCATTGTGCTTCCGGTTATCAATTTTGGTACAGAAGAGCTTAATGACTTAATTATTGAGCCAAAGACTTCCACAGTTGTTTCGGAGTGGCCTTTTGTGCCGGATAAAACAAGCTATTTGCAGACAGAACCATATATTCCCGGCAATCAGACTTATGCGGCAGCAATGGAGAATCGAAGAGAATTCACCTTTTATTTTACGGCAAGAGATGATGTGATGAGCGGATATTATCCGCTGACCTTTAATATATGGTATACCAAGTCCGGTATTCGATGTGAGGAACCGGCAGAACTGACCGTGTATGTGAAAACAATTGGAAAAGCGGGAAGTGGTACTATTGGCGGAAGCGGAGAAGAAACGAATGGGGCGAAGCCGAGAATTATTGTGACAGGATTTGAAACAACTCCGGAGAAGGTTTATGCCGGAGATACTTTTGTACTTACGGTGCATGTGAAAAATACTTCCAAAGAAATGGCGGTTACCAATTTGCTTTTTGATATGCAGGCAGCTGTGGAAGGAGAAGATAAAACGAATACCTATGCAGCCTTTCTGCCAACATCCGGTTCCAGTTCTTTTTACATGGAACAGATATCACCAAATACGGAAGCAAATATTGAAATTGAGATGACTGCCAAAGCAGATTTGGCGCAAAAACCATATGTACTGGATGTCAATATGACATATGATGCAGGCAATATGTTTGATTTGACGGATAAGGCAAGTGTATCTATTCCGATTTTACAGGAAAGCCGATTTGATATCAGTACGCCGGAAATTGTACCGGCGGATATTACGGTAGGGTCTCAGTCTAATGTGATGTTTAGCATTTATAATACAGGAAAAACTACGTTATATAATGTGCAGGTAAAGTTTAAAGCAGACTCTATTGAGGAAGCATCTTCTTTTGTAGGTAATCTGGCATCCGGAGCAACCGGTAATGTTGATGTCATGTTGACAGGTATTGCTCCGACGATGGATGATGGTACAGTTAATGTAGAAATTTCTTATGAAGATGATGCCGGTAATGTTACATTTGTTACAGAAACAGTTAGTTTATTTGTAATAGAAGAAGTTTATGAGGATTACATGATGGGCGATATGATGATGGAGATGGAAGAAGAGAAAAAAGCACCGGTCGGACTGATTGTTGCGATAGTAGTTATTGTGCTTCTGGCAGCAGGTGTAGGTGTATTTCTTTTCATGAAGAAACAGAACAAGAAAAAAGCAGAGAAGCTTCTGGAAGATGATTTGCTGGAGATAGAAGAAGACGAGAATAAGGAAGAACACAAAGAGGATTAGATATGAAATTTCTGGATTTACTGCGTATGAGCAGCAGTAATCTCTGGAAGCGGAAAGCCAGAACAATTCTGACGGTATTGGGTGTTGTTATCGGAGTGGCAGCTATTGTTGTTATGATTTCGCTGGGACTTGGACTAAGTCGTTCTCTGATGGAACAATATGAGTCTTATGGAAGTCTGACACAGATTCAGGTGAATGCTCCTTATGAAATGGGCGGGAATTCTGATACGGAAGTGAAAAGACTTAATGACAGTCTGGTAGAAGAGTTAAGCAAGATGGAGCATGTGGAGTCTGTTTATCCGATTATACAGGTGTCAGCATTAGCCGTTTACGGAGGTTACGAGGGATATTTAAATATACAGGGAATGCCGGTAGTAGCATTGGCTGAAATGGGGATTGAGATAGGAGAAGGTTCTCTGCCTGGCAGAGAGGATGATACGCTGAAATTTTTCTATGGAGCTAACACATTGCAGGATTTTTACAATGCAAAGACAGGAAGCAGTTACTGGGAAACGGGAGAACTACCGGATATTGATTTGATGAAGGACCCCATTTTCATTATTTTTGATATGGACACATATTATCAGTCAATGGGTGGTGGTACGGACAGCAACGGACAATCTGTTAAACCACCGAAAAAGTATCTGATTGAAACCTGTGGCGTGGAGGCTATGCCGGAAAGTGGTTGGTCGAATTACGGTTGGTATACATACTGTGATATCGAGAAACTAATTCCCCAATTGCAGAAGATATTTAAAAATAAAGTGATTCCCGGACAGCCGTCTACCAAAACGGGTAAGCCATATAAAGAGATTTTTTACAGTCAGCTTTTGGTTAATGTAGATAATATGGACTATGTGACAGAAGTGCAGACACAGATTACGGATATGGGGTATGAAGCATATAGTAATGCGGAATGGGTAGAATCTGAGCAGAGAACACTTGGGTACATTCAGGCAGTGCTTGGTGGCATCGGAGCGGTTTCCCTGTTAGTTGCAGCAATTGGTATTACGAATACAATGATGATGTCTATTTATGAGCGAACGAAAGAAATCGGCATTATGAAAGTACTCGGATGCGACTTGCGTAATATCAGAACACTGTTTTTGATGGAAGCCGGATTTATCGGATTTATTGGCGGTGTGATTGGTCTGATTTTAAGCTATACGATATCATTTGTGATTAACCGGATTGTAGCAGGAGCCAGTGATTATATGTCTTCCATTTCTTACATTCCGTTTTGGTTGGCAGTTTTATCATTGGTGTTTGCGGTTATGGTTGGAATGATAGCAGGCTTTTTCCCGGCACTTCGTGCTATGAAATTAAGCCCCCTTGCAGCGATACATAATGAATAAGGTGAAGAAACCATATATGAAAGTTCCTTCACCTGTGAATTTGTATCAGAGGATGCAAATTCGGTATAGGGAAGCCTCTTTTGGGCATACTAGGGAAAAGAGTATGTTCGAAGGAGGTTTTTTTATGGCACAGATGTTGCGTATTGTAGATGTACATGCAAGAGAGATTATGGATTCCCGAGGAAATCCGACGGTAGAAGCGGAAGTCACAGTGGAAGTAGAACCACAGGGAAAAAAGGTAATGGGACGAGCGGCAGTACCGAGCGGTGCCAGTACTGGCCGGTTTGAAGCGGTAGAGTTGCGAGATGGGGAAACAAGATATTTCGGACTTGGAACAACCAAAGCGGTAAATAATGTGAATTCCAAAATCAAAGAGGCATTGCTTGGATTAAATGCATTAGACCAGGGACTTGTAGACCGTGTCATGATTGAATTAGATGGAACCGATAATAAAGGAAATCTTGGTGCAAATGCTATGCTTGGTGTTTCTATGGCATGCGCCAAAGCCAGTGCGACGGCACTTGATATTCCTTTGTATCGATATCTGGGTGGCGCGTACACAAGACTGCTTCCGGTGCCGATGATGAATATTTTAAATGGTGGTAAACATGCAGATAATACGGTGGATTTTCAGGAGTTTATGATTATGCCGGTAAAGGCAGAATCGTTTGCAGACGGATTGCGTATTTGTGCAGAAATCTATCATAATCTGAAGCAGATTTGTAAACAGAAAGGGCTTTCGACCGGTGTCGGTGATGAAGGTGGATTCGCACCATCTCTGCCGGATGCATTTGCAGTGCTGGAATTGATTGTAGAATCAGTTAAGGCAGCAGGCTATACACCCGGACAGGAGATTAAGATTGCTATGGATGCGGCTGCCAGTGAACTGTATGATGAAGCAACTGCCACTTATTATTTTCCGGGCGAATCAGAAATGACCGGACAGGAAGTCAGACGAAGCGCTGAAGAGATGGTTTCTTATTATGAGAATCTGGTAGAAAAGTTCCCGATTATTTCGATTGAAGATGGCTTATTTGAAGATGACTGGGATGGCTGGCAGCTTTTGACAAAGCGACTTGGTGACAAAATTCAGTTAGTCGGAGATGATTTGTTTGTAACCAACACGAAACGTCTGGATGCCGGAATTAAGCTGCGTACAGCTAATGCGATTCTTGTCAAAGTGAACCAGATTGGAACAGTCAGCGAAGCGATGGATGCCATTGAAATGGCACAGAAGAATGGTTACAAAGCAGTTATTTCCCACCGATCCGGTGAGACGGAAGATACTTTTATTGCTGATTTGGCTGTCGCTGTCAATGCCGGGCAGATTAAGACAGGTGCCCCATGTCGTACCGACCGAGTTGCCAAATACAATGAACTGCTTCGAATTGAAGAGGAACTGGGTAACGTGGCATGCTATAAGGACCCATTTAATAAAATTTAGTTAAAAATCAGTAATTATATTGACAAAAACTAACAAAACAAATATAATTATTTTATAAAATTTCGTTAAAATAAACAAAAGGACTGACCTACGTCTTTTTGTTTATTTTCGCATTAGAACAAAAATCGATAGGGGGACAAGGTATGCAGGTACAATCAATAAGAAGTGAGGAAAAATTAGTAAACAACATTATGTTTGCGTACATACTTGGAGTGGGAATTTCAGGTTTTTCTTTTGTTATGTTATTTTTAAATGGAGGGCCGCGTGAGTGTATTTTCCTTTTGTCGGGTCTGGCAGCCATTTTAACCAAAGTTTTTGAAAAGAAATTGGACAGTGTGGCGAAGTATGTATATGCTTGTATTCCGCCGATTGTCGGTGCCATAACGGTGGCTTTTTGTTGTACGGGTGAAAGTGAAGGCTATGTGTGTATAACCCACTATTACTTTGTAACAACATTATTATTAGTACCTTATTATGATTTGAAATTAATCAAGACGAGTGCGATTGTGACGGTAATCGTTAATGCAGCAGCAATGATTCTGTTTCCTGCAGGTTTCTTACATTTGCATAGTGTTATTGGATGGATATTTACCGCAATCGTTTATGTAGTATTGACGGCAGCATGTATTTTTATTAGTTACCGTGCAAATTCCTTATTTGGAATTGTAGAGGAAAAGGGACAGGAATCAGAAGAAGTATTACATAATGTGCAGAATGCTTTTGAAAGCTTAGAAGCATCTTCTGCTGAGATTTTTGATTCTCTTCAGGAAATGGAAGCCAAAACTGAGAAAATTGCTGCATCTACGCAAGAGATTACCGGTAGTGCCGATATTCAGATAAGAGAAGTGGAAAGCAGTATGGCAATATTCGGCGAGTTGAGCGAGAAGATTGCTAATTCAGAAAATCGTGTAAGTCAGACCGTAGATATTATGAAAAACTTAAAAGAGAAAAACGATGAAGGAATTGCAGCCATCGAAGTATTGTCCAAGAAATTTGAGGAAAATATCAAAACGACAAAAGTTGCTTCTGAGGGTGTGGCTGACTTGTCTGAAAAATCCAGTTCCATTGGCGGCATCATTGAAAGTATTCGTAATATTGCAAAACAGACCAATTTGCTTGCTTTAAATGCAGCGATTGAGGCAGCAAGGGCTGGAGAGGCCGGTAAAGGATTTGCAGTAGTAGCAGATGAAATTAATTCCTTATCTTCGGAATCCTCTAGTGCGACAGAGCAAATTGATACTATCTTAAAAGATATTATTGAAACAGTAGACGATACGCATGAAGTGATGGATTGTAATACCAAAGTAGTTATCGAGTCAAATGAGAAGTTAGACGATACGGTAGAAATCTTTAAAACTATTTTGGCATCTTCGGAAGAAGTTATTGAAGTTACAGAACTGTTACAGAGTGAACTGAAAGATATCGTGGCAATTAAAGAAAAGTTGTTGAGTGCAATGGAACAATTAGAAGAAAGTTCACAGCAATCGGTAAGTGCAACAAACGAAATCAGTTCTGCAATAGAAGGTCAGGTAGCAGAAGTGGAAAAGGTTGTGACAAACATGGAAATGGTAAAAGATGGTATGAATTGTTTGTCGGATGTATTAAGTAATAAAGCAAATTCATAATGAAATTTAGGAAAGCAGCTACCTTTGGGCAGTTGCTTTTCTAATTTTATAAAAAGCTTTTTGGATAAGACATTGATAGCCTTTCTTAAAACGTGTATAATCCGATAAGAGATAAACCAAGCAGAAAGGAACAAAGGAATGTTAATCGTTAAAACCAATAAAGCTCAATATGAATATGACATCCATTCTCTAATCAAAGCCTTTTATCCGGAACAGGAAGTAAAGGTTTTGACACCGGAATCGGTTATCAAAGATAGAAAAATACTGGAACTGCCGGTTGCTATTTCTCTGGATTTCTCCGAGAAAGAAGTGGTTTTAAAATTTTTACAGGCAAATAACGCCCAAATTGGAACAAGCCATGCAGATACCTACATATGGCAGATTTCCGAAACGGATTTGGCAGATTATAAGAATGTCTTTAAACGTTTTCTGTACACTTCTTTGCGGGAGCAGACAGGCATTTCTCTGCCTTGGGGTAATCTGACCGGTATACGCCCGACGAAGATTGCAATGACGATGATGGAGCAGGGCAAAAGTGATGAAGAAATTGCTGCTTTTTTGCAGGACAAGCATCTGGTAAGTAAGGAGAAGACAGAGCTGGGTATCGATATTGCCAAAAGAGAGAAAGCCCTGTTAGATGAACTTCATTACGAGGATGGTTACAGTTTATATATTGGTATTCCATTTTGTCCGACGACCTGCTTGTATTGTTCCTTTACATCATTTCCTATTTGTGTCTGGAAGGACAGAGTGGGAGATTATTTGGGCGCATTAGAGAAAGAGATTGATTATATCGCTGATGCTTATCGGGAGAAAAAATTAGATACGATTTATATTGGCGGTGGTACACCGAGTTCCTTATCAGCAGAGGAACTTGACAGACTCTTAACCAAAGTCAGAAATACACTGGATTTTACTTATGTGAAAGAATTTACGGTAGAAGCAGGACGTGCTGACAGTATTACCAAAGAGAAACTGCAGGTGCTTTATAAACATGGTGTAACCAGAATTTCTGTCAATCCGCAGACCATGAAACAGGAAACGCTGGATTTTATTGGTAGACGACATACCGTAGAACAGGTTGTGGAAGCGTTTCATATGGCACGCGAGATTGGATTT
The DNA here is from genome assembly GCA_017623295.1 of Lachnospiraceae bacterium. GTDB lineage: Bacteria > Bacillota > Clostridia > Lachnospirales > Lachnospiraceae > UBA3282. The sequence continues at coordinate 45,532 of JAGAPK010000042.1, forward strand.
GATAATATCAATATGGACATTATTCTGGGGCTTCCGGGAGAAACAGCGGCCGATGTAGAAGCCACCATTGAGGCAATCAAAGAACTGGCACCGGATAGTTTGACAGTACATTCTCTTGCGGTAAAAAAGGCTTCTAAATTAAGCCAGTGGATTGAGCAAAACGGCATTGAGATGTTAAATAACACCGAAGAAACCATGCGAATTGCGGCACAGGGCGCAGCGGATATGGAAATGTTGCCATATTATCTTTACCGCCAGAAAAATATGTCCGGTAATTTTGAAAATGTAGGTTATGCAAAAGAAGGAAAGTATGGTATTTACAATATTTTGATTATGGAAGAGAAACAGACCATAGTAGCCTGTGGTGCCGGGACCATCAGTAAAAGAGTTTATCCGGACGGACGCATTGAGAGATGCGACAATGTGAAGGATGTTGCCCAATATATCGAAAGAATCGAGGAAATGATTGAGCGTAAGAAAGAGCTTTACAAAGATTCTTAAGTCGATTTTTAATTGAATATTATTGAGTGTAATGACACGAAAAGGTACTAAAAATACTCCAAAGTGCAACATAAGTGCAACAGATTTTTGTTGAATAATATGTAATAATACTTAATATTACATTTTTAACGGTAATGAGTTCGAGGAGATGG
>JAGAPK010000043.1 GCA_017623295.1 Lachnospiraceae bacterium
CCTCCAGCTTTGTTCCGTCTATGTAAGTGTGCTGCAGGTCAACCTGCTCTGTTTCAAAAATATATGCATTAATGTCTTTAAAAATCTGTTCAATGGATACAGTAAGTTCATTCCTGATAAAGTTTCCGAAAGTAACGAAAGTCGGAGTTTTCATACCATTTAATAAATACATAAAGCGGATGTCATTGCGACACAGCTTTTCGATATCTCTTAATGAACTGATTCCATGCTCCATGAATGCGAATAGTATCACTTTCAGCAACTTCTGTGCATCACATCTTGGGCGGCCTGTTTTGTAGTCCTTATCATCTACAAAGTATGGTGTTAGGTCAATGTGATCCATGACTTCACAAAAAGTGTATACCGGGTCAGCAATATCAATTAATTTTTCGATTTCCAATGGTAATTTCAGCTGACGAGTGATATAATTACCATTGGTGTTGTTAGTTAGTCGCATAATTAATTATACCAAAAAATCGCTGAAGTCTCACGACCTCAGCGATTTTTCTTTATGGGACTTTTTTTACAGCCCCTTTTTTTATTTGCTACAAAATCGCTCGTACACATATCATTTCTTTTGTTTTTAGGAAATAAAACTTCCATTCCTCTTCCGAATAATTCGGCAATGTCTTTACCAGTTTTCTACTGATTTCCTGCATCCTGTCTGTCAGCCGGTAATACATTATCCGAGGCTCCCATAAAATCCCCTGAATATAATCCTGTTCTCTGGCACTAAGGCATGCAAGTGCTGCTTCCAATCGCTTTGTATTATCCTTTTTCCAGATGCCAAATGGACATTCCAGATAAGAATTTTCAACACCATTTTTCTCTATATACTGGTACAACTGCCTCGCAAAATTGTTTCCTTCATTGGCATTCATGCTATTCATTTCATGAACACGCAGCATATTTTTTACGCTCTCTTCTATTGGCAATTCTGATACCAGAATCCCGTTTTCAGTCAAATATTTATAGACTGCCTTTTCTACTCTGGCACGCGGCACCGGATAGTCCAGTTCTTTCACAATCTGCCCTACAGAATACCCTCTGTCCACAAGATGCCTGATTGCTCCACCTGCTGCCACATCAAACGCAAAATCCGAAAGTGCAGCCTCAAAGTATCCTTCTTTCCCCTCTTTTAACATTTTATCCTGCTCCATTTCAAAAAGTCTTAGGACATCGCTATCCTAAGACTTTGCTATTATTCAATATCCAGTTCCGGCGGCACATCTATTTCATCTGAAACATATTTACCGTTTTTCTTGCGCTGGCGTACACATTCTGATAAAAGATATTCAATCTGTCCGTTTACAGACCGGAAATCATCTTCTGCCCACGCTGCTATCGCATCATATAGCTTATTGGAAAGCCTAAGCGGAACCTGTTTCTTTCCTGTATCACCCATCTAATCACCTATTTGAATCATTTATATCAGCTGTTTTCATTTTATCATCTATTGCAGACACTTTGCATTCTTTGTGAATACTTTGCATCCTTTTTACTATAAGCTGTTTTTAGTATAAGCTGCCGGAATTTACAACCGGCTGCGCATCATGATTGCCACAAAGCACTACTAAAAGATTGGAAACCATAGCTGCTTTTCGTTCCTCATCCAGTTCTACTACCTGATTTTCACTCAAACGCTCCAAAGCCATTTCAACCATGCCTACGGCACCATCCACAATCATCTTTCTGGCATCAATAATAGCAGATGCCTGCTGTCTCTGCAACATAACTGCAGCAATTTCAGTTGCATATGCCAGATATGTGATACGAGCCTCTACAACCTCGATTCCGGCCTCTTCTACACGTGTCTGGATTTCATCCTTAATTCTGCCTGCTACGATTTCACTGGAGCCACGTAAGCTGCCTTCATCTGCCATTCCGTCACCCGTTGTGTCTACGTTTGGTGCAACATCATATGGATAAAGGCGTACGATATTTCTTAATGCACTATCACACTGTAAAGATAAAAATTCCTTGTAATTATCTACGTTAAACACTGCTTTCGCAGTATCTACAACACGCCATGTTACCGCAATGCCGATTTCAACCGGATTACCCAGACAGTCATTGATTTTCTGACGGCTGTTATTCAATGTCATAATCTTCAAAGAGATTTTCTTATTCTGCGTTTCTGTTTCCATGATAGCACCTGTTGCCTGCGCTGCCAGTACAGGATTTGCCATATTTCTGACATCCCCACTCTGATTTAACTTTGTCTTTGCTGCCGGGTTTACACTGACACAGAACGGATTCACAAAATAGAAACCGTCACCTTTCAATGTACCGACATATTTACCGAATAAAGTAAGCACCAATGCTTCCTGTGGTTTTAAGACCTTTAAACCCAATAACGGAATCCATGCCAGGCTAGCTAAAATAATACAAGCAACTAAAAGCACCGGATTTCCGGTATTTTCAACCATAAATCCACCGGCAACACATCCGGCAATCAATGCAATATATAATATTAGCTCTCCAAACAGTACCAACATGCCATGCTTTTTCCCTGTTAAAATTTTCTCTTCCATATGTTCCTCCATTCCGATGTATGTCTGCTTTCCTTTTTGTTTCTTTTTATTTTTGCATACACATCATATGTATTTCTATCTGATATCAAAATCATATCATATTTATTTCATATGTCAAGAAGATTTTTTCAGAAAAATTACTTATTCTATTATTCTACAACAAATTCACAGCAAAAATAGCTACTCCTATCACAACTAAAATCACGCCTACCATACGGTTCAAGGTAAGTGGATTCGCTTTATTCGCTATTCTGGCTGCGATTCTTGCCCACAATAACGTTGACAGCACACAAACCACCAGACAGAACAAATCCGGCTTTCCGCCAATCGCAAAATGGCTGACTGCCCCGGTAAAAGCCGTAAATGCCATAACGAAAACGCTCGTTCCAACTGCTGTTTTCAGTTCATATCCAAGTACCGTTGTCAGTACAAGAAGCATCATCATACCACCACCGGCACCAACAAATCCACAGATAAAGCCAATAACCATTCCACCCAGAATGGAACGGATAATTCTCGTTCTGGCATCCAGTTCTTCCATACTTTCCTTCGTTGTCATAACCGGTTTCACAATGAATTTGACACCTAACATCATTGTCATAAATACCGAAAAATTTCCCATTGTTGTGCTTGGCACCAGACTGGATACAAAACTTCCGATGGTAGTAAAAACTAACACTGTTACCATCATAACCAGGCCGTTTTTAATATCCAGATTCTTGTTTTTTCCATATGTATAAGCACTTACGCCACTCGCCAGAACATCACTGGCAAGGGCAATTCCTACTGCCTCATATGCCGGCATTCCCAGAAAAGTTATTAAAATCGGACTGATGGCTGCCGCTGCACTCATTCCGGCAAATCCTGTTCCCAGTCCTGCTCCTATTCCTGCCACAAAACATACAATAAAGCTGATAAATAATTCCATTCTCTCACTCCTTCTGTATTCTATACAGCCGTACTTCTTCTGTTTACACAATCCGATAGCCCGCCTGCTCCAATGCAGTTAATGCTTTCTCATAATTTTCCTCTTTGGTTAATATGTAATCCGTATTATAAGTAGATACCGCAAAAATTCCAATTTTGTTCTCTGCCAGAATTGTCGATATCTTAGATAAAATACCAATCAATGAAAAATCCAGTTCACCCTGGATTCGAAACGCTCTCCAACCATCTTCTCTGTCTGTAACATGAGCCGGTACACATTCGCTGCTGCATACCACCGAAATCTCTTCATCTGTTTTTCCTACAAAACAAAATTCCTGTTGCCAGTCAATGCCAGATATATCTTTTACCTTGCAGACAGAAAATTTTTCTTCTATACGCTTAAGTTCCATCTCCGTCATCCTTTCTATATGTCATCTTGAATTTCTTCAAACCAATGAAACTATTTTAGCACAAGTTACCGGACTTTGCACAAAAAGAAGATAGTGTTTCCACTATCTTCTTCTCTCCCTTACATTACTTCCTTATTTTCCCTTTTACGCATGTGATAATTCAGGAAAACGCAGTTTATCCTTACGATACGCTTCCCATGCGTTGCCTTTTAAAAATAATGTACAATCCTCTTCCTTATATGGAATGGTTTCAAATCCGCTATCCTCTAATGGTGTGAAGCCAAGCTTCACCTCCTCAATCTCATTTCCAAAAGCAGCAATTACTTTGTCTAAATCAACTACTTGCTCTGCATATATCGCTGTAAGCAGTAATTCTGTACCATCAACCTCTGCAACAACATAAGCATTTTCTGACTCCACAAAATAAACATTATCTTTCATAAAGCTGGATAAATAGAACATCGCAAGTTGTGAATTATCCACCATTTCAAAGCGACTGTTTGGCACACTTTTTTCTATCTGTTGCACCATAAATTCCCAGTCATTTGGTGTTTCCATCGGTACTTTCTTTGCTGTAAAAGTATTTATGCCATTGTCATTACAATTCTTTACTTTACCTTTTACCATCTGGAATTCCTGCGCTGGTTTAAATCCAAATTTCGGATAAAAATCAAGTACCGAATCATTTCCAAATAAATAAAATCCGTCTACCTCGGCATAATCTTTCTCGATTTCTTCCATTATTCTGCGGATGTAGCCTTTGTTACGGTGCTTCTCATATGTCATAACCGTACCAAGCTGAATAAAGTGATACTCTTTCTCTGCCAAGCGCATTTTCATCTGATTAACCGAAACATTGGCAACAATTTCCCCATCCAACAAAACAGAATATGGATTGTACCGATTGGTCCAAAAGCCGTTCTGATACCAGCTTTCAAAATCGATACCAAAAGTTTCCTGTGCCAGCTTCTCAAAGCTGTGTCGTAATGTTTCATTTTCTCTATAATTTTTTACAATTTCCAATTCCATAATATATTACCTTCCTGTTTTTCTTATATTGTAACATGCAAAAAACTGTACCCATACCTAATAGATTTTTAGAAGAAAAAATGCGCCATTTAAGATATGAAACCTGTCTATGGAATCAATTCATATACCTTTTGCAATGCCTCATCGGAACTTGTTTCGTAATCCGGCATAATCGGCTCTCCACTCTTTGTCTGGTCAATACGATACCATCGTTTATAGGAGATGCTCACTGCCAGTTTGGAATTAGGCATCTGAAAATACAAACAATCGCCGTAGCTGTCCGGTAAATTTCCTGATGCTTCACCAATAATGACACCCATGTCATTGTCTGCTATCAACATGGCAAAATCCATTGCTGCACTATAAGTCCAGATGTCAGTCAAAACATACACATTTCCATCAAACACCTGCTTTTTCTTCTGATTGGTATATTCAATATCTTCATTTTTATCCAAATACCAGCCATAGCGAATCGCACAATCCCAGCTTCTATATTTCTCCACATCCAGATATGTTATAAATTCATTGGCTACCCATGAGTTTCCTCCGCCATTCCCGCGAAGGTCTACCACAACGTTTTGAATACCTGCATCAAATACGTTCTGAAAAAATTCATCCAATGTTTGCTCATATTCTTTATCACAAATACAGGCAGTTAATGTGAAAATGCCAACGCTGTTTTCCTCATCAATTTCATAGGAAACCCACTTACTTTCTTCTGTACTCTGCGTATAACCGTTCACTTCTTCTATCGGTACAAATTTATAAGAATACTCCACTATTTCCCCATTATTTTCAAAGGTCATTGTTACCCCATCAGAAGTATCAATGCCACTCAGACAGAGTCCATGCTCACTGACAATAATTCTGCCAAAAAACTGTCGATTCGCATATTCTTCCCGTTCATAGGAAGCGGTTTCCATATAGATTCCCACTACTTCTTCTGTAGGAATTCCATCAATAGCTATCGGCTTCCCATAAGTCCAAAGCTGCGTAAAATCATCTATGTAACGTGCTTCCTCATCATTTTTCCAAGCCACATATGTATGCCCATCATGAAGTCTGGCTGTAATTCTGGCTGCCGCCTTATCAAGTTCCATAACCGATATTTCTTCACCGATTTCATTTACTTCTTGCTCATATTGCGCCTCAACTGCTGCAACAAGTTCCTCTGATTCTTCCAACCATGCCGGATGTCTTTCCTGCAAATGCTCTATCAGAAATTTCAAATCTTCCTTCGCTTCCTCTCCACTCAGCATTTCATCCATGCTGACGGAATTGGCAAACGCATCAACGGTACCACGATACGGGTCCATACACAATTTATAATATCCAAAAAGTCCTGCCAGTAGCACTACCAGGACTCCAATAATCATTAAAACTCTTTTTAACACCTTTTTCATTTGTTTTTCCCTTTAACACTTTATTATATTTAAATTTAATTTTGTATAATCAAATTGTTATCAATAAAATCAAAATAATCTTTTTTATTCACTTTATCCTGATTTGCTTGATACCACATAAAAGCTTCTTGCAATCCTGTCACCAATGATTCTGTTTCCGGCATCAGCTCACATTGCTTACTGACATCCAGATAATATTCATAATCATAAAAACAAAAATAGTTTCGCTGCTCCATTTCCTGGTATACATTTACGAATCCGGCTTCTTCACCAACCACCTGATAGCACAATGCTACCCAATCTTTCACGGAAATTGCTTCCTTATTTCCTACATTAAAAATGTGCTGATTCGGTTTCTTTTCCAGAATAATATCTATAAAACGGCACATATCTTTTACGTGGAAAAACTGCAACCTCATGCCTCCATCTCCCGGCAGGTAAAACTTACGTTTCTGCATGGCACAGTCAAACACAAAGGCTTCCCGGTACACATTATTCATCGGTCCATATAAATAAGGTGGCCGAAGAATATACGCATCCGGCACACGTTTCCTAAGCGCAGCTTCTGCCGCCTGTTTATCAATACCATATTTTCCCCAGAATTTATTTTCTCCTACCTGCATCTCTTCCGTAAAAGGCTGCTTACCGTATTCCGGATATACTGCACTGGAACTGATAAAAATATAATTTTCAAAGCTGCTGATGGCATCCAGTAACGCATTGATATCATGCTCCGCATAAGCTGTAATGTCTAAAACCGCATCAAAATGGTAGTTTTTCAATGTCTCCCCCAGATTCTGCCTATCTGCTTCTATAAGCGTTACTCCTTCACTTTGCGGTTTATGATTCCTGTTTAAAACAAATACTTCATATTCCTTCTGTACATAATATTCTGCCACATATCGACTGACAAATGTCGTACCACCAGTTACCAGTATTTTCTTCATTGGCATCTCCCATCAAAAAAACTATAATTCTATTTCAAGTCCCACATTTAGCTGATGAACCATATCGCCCAATTCTTCTTTTAACACCCGATATGCCTTTTTGCCCGTACAATGGCCGGTGTAAACCTCTTGTATTCCTGTATTTTTAATACGCTTCGCCAGCTCCCGTACTTCTTTTTTCGGCTTTCCATAGAGATGAAAACCGCCGATAATAGCCTTAACTTTTTTATCCGGAAAAGTCGCTTTCACTTCATTGATAATATTATCTGCACCGCCGTGTGAACAACTATTGAAAATGACAAGTCCCTCTTCTGTTGCAAATACAAGACTCTGCTCATGTGAAAAATCATCCGGCTTCCATCCATTCCTACTACGGATATACATATTGTTTCTTTTTCCTATCTTAGACAAACCTTCTGTCTTATGCGGAAGAATCGTTACACCCGGACAAAGTTCAAAATCCCCTTCGGCAAATTGGATTCGCTCTTTGTATTCTTCTAATATGCCTTTGGGAATTCCTATGTATTGCCGAAAAAACCACTTTTTCATATAACAATTTTCTTCTGTTCCCTTTTGCAGATAAAAAGTTGCTTTCTCATTTGTCTCAAAAAAGGCTTTCATCCCGTTAGCGTGGTCATAATGTGCATGTGACAAAACCGCATAATCGATATCTTTCAAATCTCTGGAAAGTTTTCCGGCATTCTCCAGAAATAATTCAGAGCTTCCTGTATCTAACAAAATGTTTTTGCCCTGATACGCAATATAAATGCACAATCCCCACTCTCCTGCAATCTCTTTCTGCGAAATGTTATCTACCAATACTGTTGCTTTCATATTTCTTACGTTCCTTTATTTTTTATTCTTTTGCTTTTTTGTATAATGTTCAATATCTCCTGTGGCGATTTATCGCTGTTAAGTTCAAACGGCACGCCACATATTTTGCAGTAAGTATCCTCTTTCTTTATCTGACGATTACCGCTTCGCACTTCCCTCTTTTTCTAAAGATGAAGAAAATCCTTTGCCATTTCAACGTGCATCATAATATGTCCAATATTTCCTTCTCCTGCATACTTTGTCGGGTCAAAAAAATCATGCTCCAGTGTTGACCAATATAACTCATTTTCATCCCCGCAAACATTTACATCGTGTTTCAGTTTTCCAACATAGACTTCCACATAACAATGATCCAGGCAATAGGTAAAATCCATTAAATGGACAAGCTCGATATCTTCTGAAGTAATGGCTGTTTCCTCCCACAATTCCCGATATGCGGCATCCATGCCATCCTCATTTGCTTCAATTTTACCCCCAACAAAATTTGACAGCCCTTTATATGGGTCTTTTCTGCGCTCACACATCAACATTCTATCCGCTTTTTTATTAAATACCACAACAAGATTATATCCTTGCATTTCAATCCTCATTTCTATACGCTGTTTTACCCAATTACTTTTTAAATTACTCTTTTACCAGTATACTATAAGCATCAAAAAAAGACACTACATTTTCATGTAGTGTCTTTTAATTACTGCCGGCGACCGGAATCGAACCGGTACGGGAGGTTAGTCCCGCAGGATTTTAAGTCCTGTGCGTCTGCCAGTTCCGCCACGCCGGCATATCAGTAAAATAAATTACCGATTAGTGGGACCTACAGGGCTCGAACCTGTGACCCTCTGCTTGTAAGGCAGATGCTCTCCCAGCTGAGCTAAGATCCCAAGAATATAAAAATATTTTTTAAGAAGTGCTGTTAACACATCTTGAAACGACCCGGATGGGGTTCGAACCCACGACCTCCGCCGCGACAGGGCGGCGCTCTAACCAGCTGAGCCACCGGGCC
>JAGAPK010000044.1 GCA_017623295.1 Lachnospiraceae bacterium
AAATATCTCCTTTTGAGTGCCGATAACGACACTCTGTTTGTCATGCAGTTTTCAAGGTTCAAATATATCTGAAATGCATTTCTGCAATCCATTCATAAAATATCATTTTTTAGACTTGACTTTTAATAGTTAGTCTTTCTAATAACGAGTAGAAGTATATAATTTTCTTGCTTTTATGCTTGAAATAGCGTAACATAAATTTAGGTGTTTATCAAGGAAGGAAATAGTAAATAGACTAAAATTGGGAAGGGATTTAGAAACATGAGTGAACAGAATACAGTTTTTTCAAGCACTTCGAGTTATGTGGCATCCAAAGAGTTGCTGGCAAGCGTAAATGTTGCCATTGCTTTGCAGAAGCCATTATTGATAAAAGGAGAGCCGGGAACCGGTAAAACAATGCTCGCACAGGCAGTAGCAGAATCTCTTGGTAAGAAACTGGTAATCTGGAACATCAAGTCTACAACGAAAGCACAGGAAGGCTTATATGTCTATGATACCATTCAGAGACTTTATGATGGTCAGTTTGGAGAAGAAGGCGTGGATGATATTTCACGTTATATTAAGCTTGGTAAGTTGGGAGAAGCTTTTGATTCCGATGAACAGGTTATTCTTCTGATTGATGAAATTGACAAAGCGGATTTGGAATTCCCAAATGACTTGTTATGGGAACTTGATCAGATGGAATTCTATATTCATGAAACCAAACGTACCGTGAAGGCCAAACATAGACCTATTGTTATTATTACGTCGAATGCAGAGAAAGAATTGCCGGATGCATTTCTTAGAAGATGTATTTTTCATTATATCGATTTTCCAAATGAAACATTGATGGAAGAAATTGTAAGAACACATTATCCGAATGTAGAAGATAAATTATTAAAGGATGCAATGGAAGTTTTCTACTGGATTCGTTCTATTAAGGATGTAAGAAAGAAACCGAGTACATCAGAATTAATTGACTGGATTAATGCGTTACAGATTGGCGGCATCCCTACCGAGAAACTGAAAGAAGAATTACCGTTTATCGGCGTAGTAGTGAAGAAGGACGAAGACTTAGAAACCATAAGACATAGGGTAGATTAGCGTATGTTTAGTAAGTTTTTTTATACATTAAAAGCCAAAGGACTTCATGTTACGTTAAGTGAATGGCTGACTTTGCAGGCAGCACTTGACAAAGGATTATGCAACAGCAGTCTGACCGATTTCTATTATACGGCAAGAATGATTCTGGTAAAGTCAGAAACCGAATTTGATAAATTTGATATGGCTTTTGATGAAGTGTTTAAAGGAATCCAGTCAGAGAATGAAATCAGCAAAAATATGCTGCGTTGGCTGGACAAACCGGATATGATTGATATTTTCCATGAAGAGATGCGTAATGCACTTAGTCAGGAAGAAGTTCAGGTAGACAAAGAAGATGTAGAACAGAAGTTCAAAGACCGACTCAGAGACCAGAATGAGGAACATAACGGTGGAAGTTTCTGGATTGGAACGATGGGTAAAACATCCTTTGGTAATATGGGCGGTAACATGGGAGGAATCCGTGTTGGTGGTACAACCGGTTATCAGTCGGCATTTCAGGTAGTTGGTGCCAGAAAATATCGTGATTTTCGTGATGACAGAATTCTGGACAACAGACAGTTTCAGATGGCACTTAGGAAATTGCGACAATTTTCTACGAAGTTGGATATTCCGAAGACAGAACTTGATATTAACGGAACAATCGATAAGACATGTAATAATGGCGGCTGCTTACAGATTGTTATGGAAAAACCAAGAAAGAATGCAGTGAAATTGCTTCTTTTGATGGATTCCGGTGGAACGATGATTCCGTACAGTAATTTACTGAATGAACTGTTTCAGTCGGTACACAAATCCAATCACTACAAGGATGTGAAGACTTATTATTTCCATAACTGTATTTACTCCAAGCTTTATAACACACCGGAGTGTGAAAATGGAGAATGGATTGATACTGAGTGGATGTTCCGCAATCTGGATAGCGACTATAAAGTAATTATCGTTGGTGATGCGGCGATGGCACCGGAAGAGTTATATTCTACATCGGGTAATTACCGAGGCCCGAATGGAGGACTTTCCGGCTATGATTGGTTGCAGTTAATGAAACGGCATTACAAGAAGATCGTCTGGTTAAATCCAAAGATGGCGCCGGGACATGCGCCCTGGAGAGAAGCAGAGACTGCAATTAAAGATATTTTTCCGATGTATAAATTGACCGTAGATGGTCTGAATCAGGCAATGGTTAAGTTAATGACAAATAAATAATAGTAAAAGGGAGAGGTGTGTGTATGTATCGAGTAATGATAGTAGATGACAATATGGCCAATTTGATTATGGCAAGAAAGACGTTGGAAGAGGAATACGAAGTGATTCCTGTATCATCAGGTATTTCCGCATTGGAATGTCTGAATGATATGCCGGAACTTCCGGATTTGGTTTTGCTGGATGTGGATATGCCGAATGTAAATGGTTTCCAGGTTATCAGTGAAATGAAAAATATACCAAAGCTTATGAATATTCCAATTATTTTCCTGACAGCGCAGGATGATGATACAACAGAATTGGAAAGCTATAATCTTGGCGCAATGGATTATATCAAGAAACCATATACAGCAAATCTTTTGAAAAAACGTGTTGATATTCAGATTCAGCTTCTGATGCAGCAGACGAAGTTGGAAGAAATGAATAAATCTCTCACGAACATGGTACAGGATAAGACCAAAAAGAATTTGGAATTACAGTATTCTATCGTAGAAATGTTTGTGGATATGTTGACCAAGAGAGATGGCTTCTTAGGCGACCATGCAAGACGTACAGAACGATACATGGATGTCCTGATGAGTGCAATGATTCGTACCGGTAAATTCGGACTGACAGCTGACGATGGACTGACAATCTGTTTTGCTTCCAAGATTCATGACTTGGGCAAAATGTGTATTACAGATCAGTATTTGAACAATGTGAAGGTTGGCAAGGGAAGTGAGTTTGAGCGCGAAGCAGAGAAAACACATACAACACTTGGCGCAGACATTATTTCTAAAATTACGCAGCTGAACTCCAGTAATAACAGTTTTATGAATTATGCTTATAATATGTGCCGTAGTCATCATGAGAGATGGGATGGCAATGGATATCCGGATCGTCTGGCAGGAGATAAAATTCCGGTAGAGGCAAGAGCACTTGCAGTTGTAAATATGTACGATAACTTAAGAAATACTACAGTAGATGGCAAGGCGCTGACACATCAGGAAGCATGTATGAAACTTAAGTTTATGAAATTTACCTATTTTGATGCTGCTATTGTTGATGTTTTTCTCTCAGTAGAAAACGAAATTAAGAATGTTGCAGGCTAAGGAGAAACGTATGAAAGCTTTTTTTCATAAATATCTTTCATCAGAGTATCCGGTGGAAAAGAAATTATTTAATTTTGCCATAATGTTGAGCGCGGGAGAATGTTTAGCAATCGCCCTCTTATCTGTTGTGGCAAGTATGAATTATGTGCATGCTCTGTTGATGCTCGGCGGCGCAGTAGGCTCATTGGCTTGTCTTATTGCGGGCGAACATGTAAAGAAAAGGGATAATCTTGTTGCTGTTTATTTCTTAGTAATGTATATCATGATTATTCCGGCAATTTGTTATTGGTCGGATATGGCAATCTGTGTCTTTCCGTGTTATTTGATTACCGGCATTGTATTTGCAACTGTTCTTATGAAGGGCAGACAGATGGTTATTTGTCTGCTTGCACAGGGAATTGTAGATATTTGTTGTATTTATCGGGCTATTGTTATGAAAGGTGCTATGCAGAGTGCTTATATGCAAGATGGAACAGTTCTGTATATCAGAGTTCTTTCCTCTATTTTTTTAACGGGAATTATTTGCGGTTTGCTGATTGCATACAGGAATCGTTGCCTGAAAACAGAAATCCGGATTAGTTCTGAGATGGAGAAAGAAGCAGAACAACAGAATTATGCGAAAGATATGTTTATGGTAAACGTATCTCATGAAATTCGAACACCGTTAAATGCAATTTTGGGCACAGCTGAACTTTTACTGGATTGGGATACAAATGATAAGGTGAAAGAAAGTGTTTTCTATATTTCGAATTCCAGTAAGGCATTATTGTCAATTACGAATGATTTGATGGATTTCTCCAAAATTGATACAGAAAGTATCAAGATTGAGGACAGAGAATATGATTTTGAAGAAATATTTAATGATTTAATCAATATGTTTTCTGTTCGGTTTGCAGATTGTAATGTAGAAGTGTTTGTAGATATTGCACCGAATATTCCGGCGAAATTGTACGGCGATGGTGCGAAAATCAAACAGATTATTTTGAATTATATGACAACGCTTGTGAAAAATCTGGCAAATGGAAAAATCAACATTATAGTTTCTTGTGAGCGAAAAGATGCAAAGGAAATCTGGCTGAACATTTCGGTGGAAGCAAAGGGCAATTTCAAATGCCTGAATAGTTCAACAGATGAGCAAAATGGTTCGGCAATTGATAGTGCAGTATTACATAGAGGCGAGCTTCTGTGCAAGAACATTGTTGAGGCGATGGGCGGTAGTCAGCAGATAACAGAAGACGGATATCACAGAAATTATCATTTTAAGGTGCCACAGTATTTTGAAGTAGAGAATACCTTGGTAGAAAAGTCAAAATTTGATCAGGTAAGAATTTTATTATATGAGAATACAGAAGATCAGAAAGAGATTTTCTCAAAAGTATTGAAGGACATGGGCGTGGCACATGTGCAGGTCAATGTTAATGAAGTCTTTTATAAAGAATGTGTGAAAAAAGAATATACACATATTCTTCTGGCGGCAGAACGCTATGAAGGCATGAGCGAACAACTGAAGGAATTATTGGAACCGCAGAAACTGATTCTGATAAAAGCCGGTATGTTCTCCTATGATGATGAAATGATAAAAACAACACTGGTAAGACCAATAAGTTGTTTGAACGTAGATGCTCTGCTCAGTGGTAAGAAAAACTATGCGGTCAGAGATGTTGATTATAACGGTAGATTTGAATGTCCGGATGCCAGAGTCATGGTTGTTGATGATAATGTAATGAATCTGGAAATCGCAAGTGAATTGCTGAAGAAGTATAAGGCGCAGGTAGTTACGGCAATCAGCGGAAAGGAATGTCTGAACTTCTTACAGGAAGAAAAAGTAGATTTTATTTTCCTTGATTACATGATGCCGGAAATGGATGGCATTGATACTTTGAAAAATATCAGGGCGCTTGATATTCCGGAATTGAAAAAAGTACCGATTGTAGCATTGACCGCGAATGCAGTCAGTGGTGCGAGAGAAATGTTTTTGGAGGCAGGGTTTGACGAATATATTTCCAAACCGATTGAAATCCGAAAATTTGAAAAGGTGTTAAAAGAGTGTATGGCACCGGATAAGATTGTATATATCAGTGATAAAGAGGAAGTCTATGAATCATAAATTGGATAAATATTTAACAGAAAAATTATGTGGACTGGATTATTATGAATTTGTATTGAAGCAGTTTCTGAATGTTCTACTGGTGGAAGCTGTCATCATGATTCCAATTATGATTATGATGGATGCGGTTGGAAAAGTAGAACTTTGCATTTTCATTGTATTGCTGGTTGTCTGCGGGATGTTCTGGATGATGAACAAGCAGAAAAATTATCAGATGATGTCGATGATAGTAGTAGGAGTCATTAACTGTATTATTGGTCCTATGATGTTAAAAATGGGAGGAGGATTATATAATGTTGCGCCAATGTGTTTCGCAATCAGCGTAATTCTCATTTACTCCATTTTTGAAGGCAGCAAGTTCTTTCTTTTCTTTGCTGTCTGCATTTTGGAATACAGTTTCCTGTATCGTGAGATGCTATATAAGCCGGTTGATCTTTTTCCGGAAGGTGATGCTATAGTACAGTTTTGGACTTTCACAGTGTATTTTATGGCACTTGCGGGATTTATTGTACTTGCTATTTATTTACAGGAAAAATTTTATAAATGCCAGAAGCAGAAAATATTATCCAGTAGTGACAGAATTAATAACAGTGGTAGTGCTAAAAGTCAGTTTTTAACAAATATGTCGCATGAAATCAGAACGCCAATGAATTCGATTATTGGTCTTTCTGAAATTTTGCTGAAAGAAGAACTGGATGATGAAGCGAGAACAGAAGTAAATACAATTCGAACTGCATCTTACGATTTGTTGTCTATCATTGATGATGTATTGACCTATGCGAAGATTGATGCAGGTGATATGCATCTGATAGAAGAAGACTATTCTTTTGAAAACTTATTTAAGGGAATTATTAGCGCTGTTTCTCCGGAACTGCATGGGAAAAAGTTGCATATGGATATCAAAATCAATCATAATATCCCAAAAGTTCTGCTTGGAGATAGTATAAAAATACGCCAGATTTTTCTGTATCTGCTGTTTGTATCCATCGATAGTACGACCAATGGGCGTGTTTTAATTGATATTGACTGCGAAAATGACTATGAGAATAACATTTGTACATTGAAATGTAAGATTGCAGATACCGGAAAAGGGTTATCTGAAATTGATGTAAATTCTTTGTTTGGAACATATGATACCTATGATTCCAGACAATCCAGTAACCTAAAAGGTATTGGCTTAAAATTTGCAATCTGTAAAGAAATGCTTGCAATGATGCAGGGTGATATCAAGGTAGAAAGTATTGCAGACGTTGGTTTATGTTCCACATTTACTTTCTGCAATATGATTGTTGATGAAGCACCAATGATTGAATTGGAAAAAGAAGAAAAGCCAAGCGTTTTAATTTATACTTCAGATGATGTTATACAGCAGAAGTGGCAGGGAATTATGGAAGGTTTCCGTGTACGTCCACATTATATTCGCAATTATCATAGTTTTGATCGTGTATTACAAGATAAGAAATACGATTTTGTATTTATCCCATCTGACATGTATGAGAAGCTTTCCGGTATTATCAGTTTGTATAATTATGAGGATAATACTTATGTCGTTGGCGATTACAACAACGTTTATGGAGATTTTGGTAAGTGTCGTCTGATTCGCAGACCATTTTCCTGTATTTCAGTTGCTGAGGTTTTAAATAATAAATGGAATAGGGAAGATTTCAAGAAGGACAAAAATCAGGAAACTTTCACGGCAAAGAAAGCAAAAGTTCTTGTTGTAGACGATAATGCAGTTAACTTGAAAGTAGCTTCCGGTATCTTTAAGAAATATGGTATTGATATTGCAGTTGCACTTTCCGGAGAAGATGGTATCCGAAAGATTGAGAATGAGAAATATGATTTGGTTCTGATGGATATGGTAATGCCTGATATGACAGGTGATGAAGTCTTGAAAGTGCTTCGTGCGAAGGAAGATAAATATTTTAAAGAAATTCCGATTGTTGCTTTAACAGCACAGAACGGCTCCAATGTGCGGGAAGAAATTATGGAATTTGGCTTCCAGGATTATCTGGCTAAACCAATCAAGACACGTTATCTGGAAAAATGTCTGCTTGAATTTTTACCTGAGGAATTGATTGTCAAGATAAAAGTAGAAGGCAAGAGCGAGGTTATCAAAGCACAGCAGGCGGCGGAAAGACCACCAAGTGGACTGAACACAGAAAAAGGTCTTCTGAACATAGGCTTCAACAAAGATGCGTATGCTGCAATTTTAAATACTTACTACGCAGAAGGTATCAAATATCTTGATACATTGCCGCAGCTTCTGGAAATAAATGATATCAGACTTTTTACAACGAATGTGCATGGTATCAAGAGCTCCAGTGCAAGTATCGGTGCAATGGAAGTTTCCGCACTTTTCAAAGAATTGGAATTTGCGGGTAAGGCAGAACGTCTGGATGAAATTAATGAGAAATTCCCTGAATATATGGAGAAATTCAAGGAAATTCTTGAGATTGTCAAACAGTATCTGGTGGAGAATGGAAAACTGGCAGAATCAGATACTCATGCTAATCTGGAAGATAAAGAAGTGGAAGCTTTGACTTTGGAAGATTTACAGACATTAAAGAATGAAATGGATCGAATGAATCTGAAAGTCTGTGATGAACGAATTCCTGAGATGGCTGGTAAAAATTTCGGTCCGGATTATAATGAGAAAATCAGGGAATTAAAGAAAGCATATGAGATGTTTGATTTCCATCAGGCTAAGATTGTGTTAAATGAATTAATCGATTCTTTTTCAGAATAGGGTTGACAAAAAAATAAATTTCAGCTACGATAACAGAAGAATTCAATACAATAAGCGTTGATAAGAACAAGTAGTAAATAATGGAACGTACAGAAAGTAGCCGGTTGATGAGAGGCACACGGGAAGTTTTTTATGAATACATCTTGGAGCTTCATGACAGAATAAATGAAATGTAGCATATTTTATTTTAGTAGGTGATGACGGAGGAATGCACGTTATAGCAGGAGAGTATCATTGGAAACAATTGTACTTGGTGAGATAGGCAGTGTGAGCTGTTTATGAAGTTAGGTGGTAACACGAGTTTTTGACCTCGTCCTTTCATAGGGCGGGGTCTTTTTTGTTATCTATAAAGCATGCGATAAGAATTATTTATGCGTATTGTATCGAACAAAGTAGAATAAAAACAGAAAGAAGGAAATGAAACATGAAAATTTATGAAGAATTGCAGGCAAGAGGACTTCTTGCACAGTTAACAGATGCAGATGAAATCAGAGATTTAATCAATAACGGAAAGGCGACCTTTTATATTGGTTTTGACCCGACTGCAGACAGCCTTCATGTAGGTCATTTTATGGCACTTTGCTTAATGAAGAGATTACAGGAGGCAGGCAACAAACCGATTGCTTTGATTGGTGGAGGCACTGCTATGATTGGTGATCCATCCGGTAGAAGCGATATGCGTACCATGATGACAAAAGAAACTATTGCACACAACTGCGAATGTTTCAAAAAGCAGATGAGCCGTTTTATTGACTTTTCAGAAGGAAAAGCAATGATGGTAAACAACGCAGACTGGCTGAGTGGTTTGAACTATATTGAATTTATTCGTGATGTTGGAGCTCATTTCAGTGTTAATCGTATGTTAACTGCAGAGTGTTACAAGCAAAGAATGGAAAAAGGTTTAAGCTTCTTAGAGTTTAACTATATGATTATGCAGAGTTACGATTTCCTTGAATTATTCCAGAGATACGGATGCAACATGCAGTTTGGTGGTGATGACCAGTGGAGCAATATGCTTGGTGGTACAGAACTTATCCGTCGTAAACTTGGTAAAGATGCTTATGCTATGACTATAACATTACTTCTGAATTCAGAAGGTAAGAAGATGGGTAAAACACAGAAAGGTGCCGTTTGGCTTGACCCGAACAAAACTTCCCCGTTTGAATTTTACCAGTACTGGCGTAATGTAGCCGATGCAGATGTACTGAAATGCTTAAGAATGTTAACATTCCTTCCGCTTGAGCAAATTGATGAGATGGACAAATGGGAAGGCAGCCAGTTAAATCAGGCAAAAGAGATTCTGGCTTATGAACTGACCAATCTGGTGCATGGTGAAGAAGAAGCTGAGAAAGCAAAAGAAGCATCCAAAGCACTTTTTGCCGGAAGCGGAAGTTCTGAAAATATGCCAACGGCAACACTTACTGATGATAAATTCATGGATGGCAAAATCGATATTCTTGGTATCTTAGTAGCCGCCGGTATGGCAACATCCCGTTCCGAAGCACGTCGTGCGGTAGAACAGGGGGGTGTTACTGTGAAAGGTGAGAAAGAAGCAGATGTAAAGAAATGCTACACCAAAGATGAAATTGCAGCAGAAGAATTTATTGTGAAAAAAGGTAAAAAGAGCTTTAAGAAAATCGTTGTAGAATAGGACAGGAGAGAAAAGTATGGGAAACAAAGAAAGAACACTTATGTCATATACACCGGACATTAAAGTATTAGATTGCACACTGAGAGATGGTGGTCTGGTAAATGATTTTTATTTTACGGATGAATTTGTAAAAGACTTATATCAGGCAAATATAAAAGCCGGTGTTGATTATATGGAGTTTGGCTACAAAGCATCGAAAGATATGTTTGATGTTAATAAATTCGGAAAATGGAAATTTTGTAATGACAAAGATATCCGTGAAATTGTTGGCGATAATAAAACAGATATGAAAATTTCTGTTATGGCAGACGTAGGACGTTGTGATTTCCGTAAAGATATTCTGAACAAGAAGGACAGTCCAATTGATTTGGTTCGTGTAGCAACTTACATCAATACAATTCCGGCAGCCATCGAAATGATTGAAGATTGTACGAAGAAAGGCTATGAAACAACCGTTAATATTATGGCGATATCGAAATCCAATGATGTAGATATTGATGCGGCATTGGAAATGCTTTGTAAGAGTAGCGTTGGTTGCGTGTATCTGGTAGACAGTTATGGTTCTTTATATCCGGAACAGGTCAGAAGACTTTCTGACAAATATCTGGAGGTAGCAGATAAATATGGTAAAAAAGTAGGTATTCATGCACACAATAATCAGCAGCTTGCTTTTGCCAATACGATTGAAGCAGTTACCAGAGGGGTAAGTTATCTGGATGCAACTGTAAGCAGTCTGGGACGTGGATGTGGCAACTGTCCGAGTGAATTATTACTTGGTTTCTTAAAGAATCCAAAATACAGAATTAATCCATTGTTACAATTTATTGAACAGCACATTGTTCCAATGAAAGAAGATGGTGTAGAATGGGGATATGATGTACCATATCTGTTAACCGGTATTTTGAATCAGCATCCTAAGACAGCGATTCAGTTCATGAAAGAGAAGAGAAAAGATTATCATGATTTCTATTTAGAACTGCTGGATAATTTCTAAAACTCAAAAAGAACGGGTATTTCCGATTGCGGAGATACCCGTTTTGTATTGATATTGTCTTATGAAAGTGATACTTATGTGCCTTGCTTCTGGTATTTATTTATTTTTATAGACTTTTGAAAGGTTTTCCATGCGTGAACTCATATTTACCAGAAGAGAATCCAGTATGGTAATAGCTGTCATTGCTTCCACAACAACAACCGCTCTTGGTACAACAACCGGGTCGTGTCTGCCTTTGATAGATACCTCGATGTTTTCGCCCTGTTTATTGACCGTCTGTTGTGGACTGAAAATAGAAGGAGTCGGTTTTACGTGGGCGCGCAACAAAATAGTAGAACCATCACTGATGCCGCCTAAAATACCACCGGCATGATTGGTTACTTTTGTTACATTACCATCCTTTATGGTAAAAGCATCGTTATTTTCAGAACCTCTGCGAGAAGCCACTTGAGTGCCATCACCAATTTCTACGGCTTTGACAGCTCCGATAGACATAATAGCTTTGGAGAGATTAGCATCCAGTTTGTCAAAGACCGGTTCACCGATTCCGGCAGGACATCCTTCAATTTTACATTCGATTACACCGCCGGCAGAATCATAATTTTTCATACAATCCTCTAAATAGGCCTCTGCCTTTTTGGAAGCTTCATAATCAGGCATACAGGTTGGTGTTTCGGCAAGTGCTTGAAAATCGAATTTTGTATCATCAATGGCTATCGGGCCAATAGAGCGAGTATAAGCGGTTAACTTAATGCCAAGTGTTTCCAGGATTTTAGAAGCAATTGCACCGGCAGCTACACGCCCGATGGTTTCTCTGGCAGAAGAACGTCCACCACCGCGATAGTCGCGGAATCCGTATTTTGCATCAAAAGTATAGTCGGCATGGCCGGGACGGTAGTAATTTGCAATTTCACTGTAATCTGCGGAACGCTGAGAAGTATTGTGCACAATTAATGAAATTGGGGTTCCGGTTGTTTTTCCTTCAAAAACACCAGATAAAATTTCAACCTCATCAGCTTCCTTTCTTGGTGTGGAAATTTTGGTTTTGCCGGGTTTACGTCTGTCCAAGAAAACCTGAATGTCTGCTTCACAAAGAGGCAGACCGGCAGGACAGCCATCAATGACAACACCAAGTGCCTTTCCATGAGATTCTCCCCATGTTGTGATTTGAAAAAGTTTACCGTAAGATGAACCAGCCATATTATAAATTCCTTTCCCTAATTCTTTCGCAAGTAAATTCCTTACAAATGTGTTTCGGGTAAAAGTATACCATAATTTTACGGATATGGAAAGAAAAGTGTATTTTACGTGATTTTTTTGAGATTTACATAATAAAAAGTATGTACAAATGAAAATTATATGCTATGATATAAATTAGGTTTTTATGTTTTGAAAATATCAAAAGAGCGATAAAAGTGTACAGGGAATAGAGATAAACGGAGAAGAGAATGAAAAGAACATTTCGGGAAAAGGTCATGTTTAAATGCATGGGTATTGCCAAAAAACATAAGCTGTTGAAATATCCAAGTCTTTTAGTAATGGCAATTATGTTAGGTGGTTATTATGTATGCAGACATTTTGCAACAAACGGCAAACGTTATGCAGGAATTGCATTTGCCATGTTGTTTTTTATGTCCAGTTGTAGTTTCTCTTTTGCTGTATTTTCTCAGCAGAATGCTTTTATCAGTACACAGGAGACCTATAATGCCGTAGTAGAGGATTCAGACGTTGCACTGGCAGTTGAAAAAGAAGTTTCGCCGGAAGACACTGCACTTTTGGAATTTGATGAAGAGGAAATTTTGAAGGAATATGAAACGGAAGAGGATTTTACAAATGTAGATTCCTATACGCTGGATGATATTCTGGAGGATGAAGAAAACCATGCGGCTTATGAAGTACAGAGCGAAACAATAGAAGAAACCGGGGAAATTCCGGTGTTTGACAAAAATGACTGGCGACTTTTGTTAGTAAATAAACAGCATCCGATACCGGAGGATTATACTTTTACATTGGGAACAATTAAGGGAAGTATGCAGTGTGATGAAAGAATTATTTCGGATGTATTTGCGATGCTTCAGGCAGCAAAGAAGGATGGAGTAAATCTTGCAATCTGTTCGCCATATCGTGATTTGAACAGACAGGAAATCCTTTTTGACAGAAAAATCACGCTTTATATGGGACAAGGCTATTCTTATATGGAAGCCTATAAAACGGCATCCCAGACAGTTACTATACCGGGAGCAAGTGAACACCAGCTTGGACTTGCGTTAGATATTTTTTCAGATACATACACATCCTTAGACGAAGGCTTTGGTGATACAGAAGCCGGAAAATGGCTGGCAGAACACAGCTGTGAATATGGATTTGTTCTGCGCTATCCCAAAGGAAAAGAGTACATTACGAGTATTGAATATGAACCCTGGCATTTCCGTTATGTAGGGAAAGAAGCTGCGACAATTATGACACAGGAGAATATTTGTCTGGAAGAGTTCTGGGACAAATATTTATAAGATTTACAATAATAGAAAATAACTAGTGATAATAAATGGAGATGTAATTCATGTATAAGGTTTTGAAACAGGAAGGAAGAGCGAAAAGGGGAGAACTTCAGACTGTTCATGGTGTGGTTCAGACACCGGTTTTCATGAATGTGGGAACGGTGGCCGCTATTAAAGGTGCTGTTTCTACTGAGGATTTGGAACAGATAGGAACCCAGATTGAATTATCGAATACTTATCATTTGCATGTCAGACCGGGCGATAAGTTGATTAAAGAGTTTGGTGGTCTGCATAAATTTATGTCGTGGAATAAACCGATTCTGACGGATTCCGGTGGTTTTCAGGTTTTCTCTCTGGCAGGACTCCGTAAAATCAAAGAAGAGGGCGTTTATTTTAATTCTCATGTGGATGGTCGTAAAATTTTCATGGGACCGGAAGAAAGCATGCAGATACAGTCTAATTTGGGTTCTACGATTGCAATGGCATTTGATGAATGTCCATCCAGTGTGGCGGATAGAAGTTATGTGCAGAATTCTGTGGAACGTACAACACGTTGGCTGGAGCGATGCAAGAATGAAATGAATCGTTTGAATTCGTTAGAAGATACCATTAATCCGAATCAGATGTTGTTTGGTATCAATCAGGGAGCGATTTTTGATGATATCCGTATTGACCATGCCAAGAGAATTTCAGAGATGGATTTAGATGGATATGCGCTGGGCGGCCTTGCCGTTGGTGAAACGCATGAACAGATGTATCACATTATTGAAGAAACAGTACCGTATTTGCCGAAAGATAAGCCAACATATCTGATGGGAGTCGGACCACCGGCGAATATATTAGAAGCAGTAGAACGTGGTGTTGATTTCTTTGATTGTGTTTATCCGACAAGAAATGGCCGACATGGTCATTTGTATACCAATCATGGCAAAATTAACTTATTTAATGCAAAATATGAACTTGATAGCAGACCAATAGAGGAAGGCTGTGGATGTCCGGTATGTCGCAGAGGCTATTCCAGAGCATACATCAGACATTTACTCAAAGCAAAAGAAATGCTTGGTATGAGGTTCTGTGTACTGCATAATTTGTATTTCTATAATACGATGATGGCAGAAATCAGAGATGCACTGGATGCAGGAAATTTTACAGCCTATAAGAAAGCCAAATTAGATGGTATGCAGGCAGGAGAATCATAAAAAGAATCTAAAATACTTGTTTTCTTGTCCTAATTTGTGTATGATATGCTTTAGGTTATTATGAAAGATAATGGAGGAAAAATAACTATGGGAATTTTATTAACAGAAGACGCAGCAGCTGCTGGAAGTGGTATTATCATGATTGTTTACATTGTGCTTATTGTTGCATTTATGTATTTTGTGATGATTCGTCCTCAGAAGAAAGAGCAGAAGAGAATGGCAGCTATGCTTGCTGAACTCGCAGTAGGTGATTCTGTTTTAACAAACAGCGGATTTTACGGAATTGTCATTGATATTACAGATGATACAGTAATCATTGAATTTGGTAATAACAAAAACTGTCGTATTCCGATGCAGAAATCTGCTATTGCACAGATTGAAAAGGCTGATGCAGAATAAATGAAATTAACCTTTGTAGAATTGTGAAGCGATTCTGGGAGCGCAAGCTGCGGAGCTTGCGCTTTTTATTCATGATAATAGAAAGTTCGAAAAATGTACTTTCCATATATAAAGACATAGAAAGGTAAGGAAGAAAAATGGAATTAAATATTACATGTATTCCAGGAGATGGAATTGGACCTGAAATCGTAGCAGAAGCAAAAAAAGTTCTGGATGCCGTAGCAGCAAAATACGGACATACTATGAATTATACAGACATTTTAATGGGTGGTGCTTCTATTGACGTACATGGCGTACCGTTAACAGAGGAAGCGATTGCCACTGCAAAAAGTGCAGATGCAGTGCTTATGGGTTCTATCGGTGGAGATACAACAACTTCGCCTTGGTATAAACTGGCACCGAATTTAAGACCGGAAGCAGGACTTCTTGCCTTGAGAAAAGCGCTGAACTTATTTGCGAATTTAAGACCGGCTTTATTATACGAAGAGTTAGCAGATGCTTGTCCACTTAAGAAAGAAATTTCAGCAGCTGGATTTGACATGATGATTATGAGAGAACTTACCGGTGGTCTTTATTTTGGTGAGCGTAAAACAGTAGAAGAAAATGGTGTGCTGAAAGCAACAGATACTTTAACCTACGATGAGAATGAAATTCGTCGAATTGCCATTAAAGGTTTTGATATCGCAATGAAGAGAAAGAAAAAAGTAACCAGCGTTGATAAAGCGAATGTACTGGATTCTTCCCGCTTATGGCGTAAAGTTGTAGAAGAAGTGGCAAAAGATTATCCGGAAGTTAGCTTGGAACATATGTTAGTGGATAACTGTGCAATGCAGTTGGTAAAAGATCCGGCACAGTTTGATGTTATTTTAACAGAGAATATGTTTGGTGATATTTTATCGGATGAAGCAAGTATGGTAACTGGTTCCATCGGTATGCTTGCATCAGCATCCTTAAATGATACCAAGTTTGGTCTTTATGAGCCAAGTCATGGTTCTGCACCGGATATCGCAGGCAAAGATATTGCTAACCCGATTGCAACCGTTCTTTCAGCATCTATGATGCTTCGTTATAGCTTTGATTTGGACAAAGAAGCAGATGCAATTGATAATGCTGTAAAACAGGTATTGAAAGAAGGCTACCGTACCGGCGATATTATGTCAGAGGGATGTACACAGGTTGGCTGTAAACAAATGGGAGATTTACTCGCACAGAGAGTATAATCAAATAAAAGGTACAATGTAATGAAGAAGTTTTTACAGGAGAAGTGGAAAACAAAAGATATTGAATTTGGTGTATTTCTTCTTTTTCTTCTGGGAATGGCAATCTATTATGGCTGGCGGCTTTTTGCATTAACTCCCTGGTATGATGAACTTTATACATATTATTATTTTGTAAGTAGAGGACCTGTTTATGCAGCAATTCATTGGCCGTTGCCGAACAATCATGTAGGCTATTCCGTATTGTCCGGAATTCTGGATTTATTTGGAAATTCCGCAATTGGTCTTAGAGGAGTATCATGGATAAGTAGTCTGATGAATATAGGTCTGTTGTTTGCCATTGGAAGAAAGTGTTTTCCGAAAGGTTTTGCACTGGTTCCGGTATTCCTTTTTAGCTCTATGGGATTAGTGAATCAGCTGGCAGTGCAGGGAAGAGGTTATGCACTTGCAACTTGTCTTTATCTGACTGCGTTTTATGAACTGATACAGATTTGCAAAGAAGAAAAGAAAGAAAAAAGACATTATATCATTTTTGCGATTGCTTTAATCTGGGCGCTATATACGTTGCCGAGCAGTGTATATTTTGTCATACCGGTTTGTGTAATTGGTGGTACGGTGCTTCTGATGCAGAAGAGAAAAAGTGAGTTTATAAGACTTTTTATAACCGCAGTTATCAGTGCTGTTTGTACCGTCGGACTTTATGCAATCATCTGGCTGGCGATTGGTTCCAACCTTTTGGCGAAAACGCCCGACAGTGCATGGTATGGACAAGGACATGTATCGATTATTTTGCATGCACCGTTTAAAGCGTTGCAGACCGGAATTGATTATATGCTGGCAACACCTTATATCCAGAGTGTGGCAAGAGAGGGCTATTTACAAAGCTTTGGTAACTGGATTAAGACCTTGTTGGAATATTATTACAGCGGATTATCTG
This sequence comes from Lachnospiraceae bacterium, assembly GCA_017623295.1. GTDB lineage: Bacteria > Bacillota > Clostridia > Lachnospirales > Lachnospiraceae > UBA3282. The sequence continues at coordinate 17,126 of JAGAPK010000044.1, forward strand.
TTCTGCTAATGGTCGTGCTGGTACTTGGTGTTGTAGCTGTAATCTGGAAAATGATTCGCTGTAAGGAAACCAGAGAAAAGGGTATTATAGAGTGGTTTCTGGTATTATCTTTTATCATGACACCGCTTATGCTTATCATACAGGCATCACTTCCATATTATCGGGTATTTTCCTATTTTGGAATTCCGGTAGCATTACTGATTACATGGCTGTTTGTACAGATGGTAGGTTTTAGTAAGAAGCCGGGACTTTCCTATGCCGTTGTACTTCTGACAGGGGCATTATGTGTGACTATTCTGGTGTTACCAGGCAGTAGAGTGCAGTACAGTGAAAGAGAAGCAGCAATTGAAGATGCTTTTTCTCATATGAGTCTGAATGCAGGAGAACGTGTATGGGTGACCGATTGTGATCAGGAATACCTGATGAAATATCTGTATGGCATAGAAACAGTGCAATATGAACTGAATGAAGCGGATTATGCTTTATTTGATAAGGTGCTTGTAACTGGGACAGAGAAATTTGAGCAGGTAGATTCCGCTGATGCATGGAAGTTTTATCTGACACCGGATGAGGTTTCCTTGGATGAGATAGAGAAAACAATGGATGTCTGTTATGAAAACGACAGATTTATCCTATATCAGAAAAAATAAAAAGCTAAAATAGCAGCATAAATATTGAAAATATAAATACAAAAATGTAAATATAGAAAACGCAAATGGAGGAATAACAATGAGAAGCGACAATGTAAAAAGTGGTATGCAGCAGGCACCACACAGAAGTTTGTTTAATGCACTTGGATTTACCGAAGAAGAAATGAAGAAACCTATGGTCGGTATCGTAAGTTCTTATAATGAAATTGTACCGGGTCATATGAATCTGGATAAAATTGTAAATGCAGTTAAATTAGGAGTAGCAGAAGCTGGTGGTGTTCCGGTTGTATTTCCGGCAATTGCAGTTTGTGATGGTATTGCAATGGGTCACATTGGTATGAAATATTCTCTTGTAACAAGAGATCTGATTGCAGACTCGACAGAATGTATGGCACTTGCACACCAGTTTGATGCTCTTGTTATGGTTCCAAACTGTGATAAAAACGTACCGGGTCTTTTGATGGCGGCAGCCAGAATCAATGTACCTACCGTATTTGTTTCCGGTGGTCCGATGTTAGCCGGTCATGTAAAAGGACAGAAGAGAAGTCTTTCTTCCATGTTCGAAGCAGTTGGTTCCCATGCAGCCGGAACAATGACAGAGGAAGAGGTAAGAGAATTTGAAGAAAAAGTATGTCCGACTTGTGGTTCCTGTTCCGGTATGTATACAGCAAACTCCATGAACTGTCTGACAGAAGCACTTGGTATGGGACTTCGTGGAAATGGAACTATTCCGGCTGTTTATTCTGAAAGAATTAAGCTGGCAAAACATGCCGGTATGGCAGTTATGGAAATGTATCGTAAAGATATCAGACCAAGAGATATTATGACAAAAGAAGCTATTTTAAATGCTTTGACAATTGATATGGCACTTGGATGTTCTACAAACTCTATGCTTCATTTGCCGGCAATTGCACATGAAGTTGGATTTGATTTTGATATTGCTTTTGCAAATGAAATCAGTGAGAAAACACCAAATCTGTGTCATCTGGCTCCGGCAGGTCCTACTTACATGGAAGACTTAAACGAAGCGGGTGGAGTTTATGCCGTTATGAAAGAACTGGCAGATATCGGCTTATTACATACGGATTGTATGACCGTAACAGGCAAAACTGTTGGCGAAAATATTGCAAATGCAGTGAATAAAAATCCGGAAGTTATCCGTACTGTGGATAATCCATATTCTAAGACCGGTGGTCTGGCTGTACTGAAAGGTAATCTGGCACCAGATGGCAGTGTTGTAAAACGTTCAGCAGTTGTAGAAGAAATGATGGTACATGAAGGCCCTGCCCGTGTATTTGATTGCGAAGAAGATGCAATTGATGCAATTAAGAGTGGTAAAATTGTTGCCGGTGATGTTGTTGTAATCCGTTACGAAGGACCAAAAGGCGGACCTGGTATGCGTGAGATGTTAAATCCTACATCAGCAATTGCCGGTATGGGACTTGGTTCCAGTGTTGCACTGATTACGGATGGACGTTTCTCAGGTGCATCCAGAGGTGCTTCTATCGGACACGTTTCTCCGGAAGCGGCAGTAGGTGGACCAATTGCGTTAATTGAAGAGGGTGATATCATCAGTATCAACATTCCGGAAATGAAACTGGATGTGAAAGTATCTGATGAAGAGATGGCGGCTAGAAAAGCAAAATGGCAGCCAAGAGAACCTAAGGTTACATCCGGTTATCTTTCAAGATATCGTGAACTTGTAACAAGCGGTAACAGGGGTGCGATTCTGGAAGTACCAAAGACGAATAAATAATCGAAGATATCATATCGTGGATACAATGTAAGGGATAGGATTAAGGAGGATAAAAGATGTTACTGACAGGTGCAGAAATCGTTGTAGAATGTTTGAAAGAGCAGGGAGTAGATACCGTTTTCGGTTATCCGGGCGGAACAATTTTGAATGTATATGATGCTCTGTATAAACATAGTAATGAAATAAATCATATTCTGACTTCGCATGAGCAAGGCGCTGCTCATGCGGCAGATGGTTATGCGAGAGCTACCGGTAAAGTCGGTGTGTGCATGGCAACCAGCGGACCGGGTGCAACCAATCTCGTAACAGGTATTGCAACAGCATATATGGATTCCGTACCAATGGTAGCAATTACTTGTAATGTAAATTTACCTTCTCTTGGAAAAGATTCTTTCCAGGAGGTTGATATTGCCGGTGTAACTATGCCGATTACGAAACATGGCTATATCGTAAAGGATGTCAACATTCTGGCAGACACCCTTCGTAAAGCATTTACAATTGCAAGAAGCGGTAGACCGGGTCCTGTATTAGTTGACATTACAAAAGATGTAACAGCAAATACCTGTGAGTTTACGCCACAGACTGTAATAACAGAAGAACTTCCTGTGAAATATACAGATACAGATATTGACACAGCAGTGGAACTGATTAAAGCAGCAAAAAAACCATTTATTTATGTAGGTGGTGGTGCGGTTATTTCCGGAGCTGCTGATGAAGTACGTGAATTTGCAGCAAAAGTAGATGCACCGGTATGTGATACCTTAATGGGTAAAGGTGTTTTTGATGGTCACGACGAGCGTTATACAGGTATGATTGGCATGCACGGAACCAAAGCATCTAACTTTGGCGTAAGTGAATGTGATCTTTTGATTGCTCTTGGCGCAAGATTTTCTGACCGTGTTGTTGGTAATCCAAAGAAATTTGCAGAGAATGCTAAAGTATTACATATCGATATTGATGCAGCGGAAATAAACAAAAATATCCGTACGGACGTATCTATTGTAGGTGATTTGAAAGATGTTCTTGCTAAATTAAATGCAAAATTAGAAGGACAGAAGAATGAAGAATGGATAAAACACATTGTAGAACTGAAAGCAAAATATCCATTAAATTATGATACTTCTGTTTTATCCTGTCCTTATGTAATGGAAGAAATTGACCGTGTTACCAAAGGTCAGGCAATTATTACTACCGATGTTGGACAGCATCAGATGTGGGCAGCCCAGTATTACAAATACTCCAGCCCTCGCACATTTCTTTCTTCCGGTGGACTTGGAACAATGGGATATGGGCTTGGAGCATGTATCGGTGCCAAGATGGGACAGCCGGATAAGGTATGTATTAACATTGCAGGAGATGGCTGTTTCCGTATGAATATGAATGAACTGGCAACAGCAAGCCGCTACAATATTCCGATTATTCAGGTTGTAATCAACAATCATGTTCTTGGTATGGTTAGACAGTGGCAGACCTTGTTCTATGGTGAGCGTTATTCACAGACTGTCTTAAGTGATAAGGTGGATTTCTGTAAAGTAGCAGAAGGTCTTGGTTGTGAGGCTATTCGTGTCACGAAGAAAGAAGAAGTTGCACCGGCTATTGAAAAAGCACTTCAGTTAAAAACTCCTGTTTTGATTGAATGTATCATTCCGGAAGATGATAAGGTATTCCCAATGGTACCGGCAGGTGCGCCAATCAGCGAAGCTTTTGATGCACAGGATTTGGCTTCAAAGTAACAAAAAATTTTAGCAGACTGGAAATGTCTTATGAGGAAAAAGTGGTTAAAAACTAGTATTCTTATATTGTTTATTGTGTTAATTCAGCTTATGGCAGTTTATGTAGGATTGGCAATCTATTACAAGAATGCTTTTGAGTATGGCACATGGATTAATGGAATTTATTGTACCGGTAAAAGTATTGATGAGATCAATGATGAACTTGTAGGGCAGTTCCAGTATGAAGGTATCACGGTATATGACAAGAACCGAAATTCTTATTTTATCAGTGCAGAAGATATTGATTATCAGTTCGATTTCAAAGAAGCTTTGAAGCTTTATTTGGAGCGGCAGAATTCATGGCTCTGGATTGATAGTTTCTGGAAGGTCAGAAAAGATAGCCTTACACCGGTTGTGTCTTTTGATGAAGTAAAGTTTGAAGAATGTTTTGAACAAATGCCTTTTCTTCTGGAAGGAAAGCAGGAGGAGAGGGAAATATCCATTATTAAGACCAATCAGGGGTATGAACTTCTGAATGAAAGAACCGATGTACTGGATGTTGAAGAAGCAAAACTGGCGATTTTACAAGCAGTGGAAAATTCAGAAGCAGAGATTTCGTTAACAGAAGCATTGTGCTATCATGATTTGGAACTAACGCCGCAGATGCAGGAAACACTGGCAATGTGGAAACTGATAGAGGATTTCCAGAATTGTGGTATCGTATATCAGATGGGAGATGAACAGATAGCGATTGATGCATCTGTGGTATGTGACTGGATATTACTGGATGAAGATGGTAATTTCGCGTTGGACGATACCGGTGCGTTGCAGCTACGGGAAGGTGCTGTTGAAGAGTTTATTGAAGAACTCGCAACGGAATATGATACGGTAGGCAGTACGCGAACCTTCCAATCTACCAGAGGCGACCTGATTACAATTGAAGGCGGTATTTATGGTAACAAGCTGGATAAAAAAGCAGAAATCGCCTATTTGGAAGAAGCTTTTGTGAATAAAGTAGAAGAGGTTCATACGCCAACTTATACACAAATGGGTATGAAACAGGGAAAAGACGATATCGGTGATACTTATATAGAAGTAGATATGACGAAGCAGATGATGTATTACTACCAGGACGGTAAGTTAATGGTAGAAACTCCGATTGTTACGGGAAATACATCCAGACGAATGGGAACACCGGAAGGTGTTAATTATGTCTATCTGAAACAGACAGACCGTGTTTTGCGTGGCGAAGGCTATGCTTCTCATGTTAACTTCTGGATGCCGGTAAAAGGAAATATCGGAATTCATGATGCATCATGGCGAAGTAATTATGGTGGAACAATTTACCAGACAAATGGTTCACATGGCTGTATTAACACCCCGTATGAGGCAATGACGAAGATTTATGAGTTAGTGGAAGTAGGAACACCGGTTGTCATGTTTTATTAGAAAATGAAAGTTTTTTAACAATGTAATTGACTAAAGCGTATGAAAAATGTAAAATGTTTCTTAGTTTATAAAAATTTAATCATAACTGGAGGAGAAAAAAGTGTCTAGAGTATACAATTTTTCAGCAGGTCCGGCAGTTTTACCTGAAGAAGTATTAAAAGAAGCTGCGGAGGAAATGTTAGACTATAAGGGAACTGGAATGTCTGTTATGGAGATGAGTCATCGTTCCAAAGCTTACGATACGATTATCAAAGAAGCAGAAGCAGACTTAAGAACTTTATTAAATATTCCGGATAACTATAAGGTTTTATTTTTACAGGGTGGTGCAAGCTTAGTATTTGCATCTGTACCAATGAACCTGATGAAAAATCGTAAGGCTGGTTATATTATCACAGGTCAGTGGGCAAAGAAAGCATTTCAGGAAGCAAAAATTTATGGTGAAGCAGTAGAACTTGCTTCTTCTGCAGATGAAACTTTCTCTTACATACCGGATTGCTCTGATTTACCAATTACAGACGATATGGACTATGTTTATATCTGTGAGAATAATACAATTTACGGAACAAAATTCCAGACTTTACCAAATACAAAAGGCAAAATCCTTGTTTCTGATGTATCATCCTGTTTCTTATCTGAACCAATGGATGTGACAAAATACGGCATGGTTTACGCAGGGGTTCAGAAGAATGTTGGTCCTGCAGGTACTCAGGTTGTTATTATCAGAGAAGACCTTTTGACAGATGATGTTTTACCGGGAACACCTACTATGATGAAATATAAGATTCATTCAGACAATGATTCTTTATATAATACACCTCCAAGTTATGGTATTTATATTTGTGGTAAGGTATTCAAATGGCTGCTTAAAAACGGCGGTTTGGAAGCTATGAAAGAATTAAATGAGAAAAAAGCTAAGATTTTATATGATTTCTTAGACGAGAGCAGCTTATTTAAAGGAACTGTTCGTAAAGAAGACCGTTCTTTGATGAATGTACCATTTGTTACAGGTAATGATGAATTGGATGCAAAATTCATTAAAGAAGCAACTGCTGCAGGATTTGTAAACCTTAAAGGTCACCGCAGCGTAGGTGGTATGCGTGCAAGTATCTACAATGCTATGCCAATGGAAGGTGTAGAGAAGTTAGTTGCATTTATGAAAGAATTTGAAGCAAACAATAAGTAAGAGCAGTTACATAGAAAAGAGGAAATAGAAATGTTTAAATATCATTGTTTAAATCCAATCGCAGAAGTTGGTCTTGTAAAATTCAGCGATCAGTATACGAAAACAGAAGATGTTAATGAAGCTGACGGTATTTTAGTAAGAAGTGCAGCTATGCATGATATGGAATTACCGGAAAATCTGCTTGCAATCGCAAGAGCAGGTGCAGGTGTTAATAATATCCCGTTAGATAAATGTGCAGAGAAGGGTATTGTTGTATTTAATACTCCGGGAGCCAATGCAAATGGTGTAAAGGAGCTTGTTATCGCAGGTATGCTTCTTGCATCCAGAGATGTTGTTGGTGGTATTGAATGGGTATTAGAGAACAAAGATGATGAAAATATTGCCAAAACAGCTGAGAAAGCAAAGAAAAATTTTGCCGGAACAGAAATTCAGGACAAAAAGTTAGGTATTATTGGTCTTGGTGCTATCGGTGTTAAAGTTGCTAACGTAGCAAAACATCTTGGTATGGAAGTATACGGATATGACCCATATGTTTCCGTAGATGCAGCATGGAACTTAAGCCGTGATGTTAAACATGTATTAAACGTAGATGAAATTTATGAAAATTGTGATATCATTACCATTCATGTACCTTTAATGGATGCAACAAAGGGTATGATTAACAAAGAGGCTATCGATAAAATGAAAGATGGCGTTATTTTAATGAACTTTGCAAGAGATCTTCTTATGGATGAGAAAGCAGTTCTGGATGGTATTGCAGCAGGTAAGGTTCGTAAGTATGTATCCGACTTCCCAAATCCTACAACAGCAGGAAAAGAGGGATGTATCGTAATTCCTCATTTGGGAGCTTCTACCGAAGAATCCGAAGATAACTGTGCAAAGATGGCAGTAAAAGAACTGATGGATTATCTGGAAAATGGTAATATCATCAACAGTGTAAACTATCCAAAATGTGATATGGGTGTTTGCGTAAAAGCTGGTCGTGTTGCAATTTTCCATAAGAACATTGCTAATATGATTACGAAATTTACTGCATGTTTCGGTGATGAAGGAATCAATATTTCTGATATGACAAATAAGTCTAAAGGAGAAGTTGCTTACACAATGTTAGATATCGAAGAACCTGCTTCTGAAGATATTATCAAGAAATTGGAGTCTATTGAAGGCGTTTTCCGTGTAAGAGTAGTAAAATAGGAAATGATGTGAATAAATGATAGAGGCGCAAGCATTGAGCTTGCGCCTTTTTACTGTAAATTATTTGCCATGCTGGAGAAATTAACGTTTCCGTCATTCAAATCTGCCTGAAATTGTTCTTCTGCTTTTACAGAAGCTTCACTTGCAAGATCCATATAAAGAATGAAAACATCTTCTAAGGCCATTCCTTTTTCTTTTGCGATTTCTTCCATAACAGGACGAAGTGCATCTAATTGATAAGAAATTTGTGTTTTCTGTGGGTCAATATCAGCTAATACTTTTTCAGCGTAATCATTGATTCTATTAAGAATTTCTGCATGTTCTGCTGTCATTTTTTCACTTCCTTTTCTTAGATTAACATTGTTATTTTAACACCAGATGCTTGTGCTGTATAGGCATTTTTGCTAAAATAAAATATAAAGATTTTATGAACAGGAGAAATAGGATGGCTGATATAATTCCTTTTAAGGCAATCAGACCAAGGACGGACTTGGTAGAGAAAATTGCTGCTTTGCCATATGATGTATATAGCAGAGAAGAAGCGAGAGAAAAGGTAAAAGATGATAAGCATTCTTTCCTTCGGATAGACAGACCGGAAACTCAGTTTCCGGAAGATTATGATATGTATGCACCGGAAGTATATGAGAAAGCACATGATATGCTTTGGGATATGGTGAAAAATGGCGAGTTTATTACAGAAGACAAGCCAGCCTATTATGTGTACGAGCTTGTTATGAATGGCAGATCGCAGGTTGGAATTGCAGCTTGTGCATCGGTAGATGATTATGAGAATCAGATAATTAAGAAACATGAAAATACAAGAGCAGATAAAGAAGCAGACCGGATTCGTCATGTTGATATCTGTAATGCGCAGACAGGACCTATTTTTCTTGCTTATCGAAGAAGAGAAGAAATAGAGAAACAGGTAAAGGAAGCAATGCAGAAGAAGCCGGTATATGATTTTACTGCAGAGGATGGCATTACACATCGTATCTGGGTCATTGATGAGGAAGAATCGGTAGCTGCCATTCAGAAGGGATTTTCACAGGTTGATTCTGTTTATATAGCAGATGGACATCATCGTTGTGCTTCTGCTGTGAAGGTTTCCAAGAAAAGAAGAGAGGCAAATCCTGATTATACGGGACAGGAAGCATTTAATCATTTCCTCTCTGTTATTTTCCCGGATGACCAGCTTATGATTATGGATTATAACCGTGTTTTAAAATCCTTAAATGGTTATTCGGAAGAAGAATTTCTTGCAAAAGTGCAAGCGGTTTTTACAACAGAAGAAATCGGAACGAAAGCATATCATCCGGCGAAAAAGGGTGAAATGGGAATGTATTTGCAGGGAATGTGGTATAAACTTACTATTAAGCCGGAAATGTTACAAGGTGATCCGGTGAAAGATTTAGATGTTTCTATTTTACAGGACTATTTGCTTGGTCCGGTGTTAGATATATTAGATCCGAAGACAGACGGAAGAATTGATTTTGTTGGTGGAATCAGAGGACTTACGGAACTGGAAAGAAGAGTACATACGGATTGTAAAGTGGCTTTTTCTATGTATCCGACAAGCATTCATGAATTGTTTGCTGTTTCTGATGCCGGAAAGTTAATGCCGCCTAAATCAACATGGTTTGAACCGAAACTTCGCAGTGGTCTTTTGATACATTCATTAGAAGAATAAAATGGTTCAGACTAAGAAAGGGATAAGGTGATAGAAATGAATAAGAAACTTTATAAATTAATGAACTGGCCGGCAATCGAAGGAATTATTTATTCCGAAGAAGATAATCCACATGAAATTTTGGGAGCGCATGTTGTCGGAAACAGTGTTTTGATACAAACTTTTCAGCCGGGAGCTAAGAATATCCGTATTCAGCCGGAAAAAGGCGATAAGAGTTATAAAATGGAACTGGCAGATGAAGAAGGCTTTTTTGCAGCACTTGTTCCGGGTAAAACACTTTTTGCATATGAATATCTTGTAGAGTATGAAGATGGTAGTCTGAAAAAGTTGAGCGATGCTTATAATTTCAAACCACAGATTACCAAAGAAGATACCGAAAAATTTAATGCCGGTATTCATTACAATATTTACGAAAAACTAGGTGCTCATCCAATGAAATTAGATGGTGTAGACGGTGTTTATTTTGCTGTCTGGGCACCAAATGCTATCCGCGTAAGTACCGTAGGTGATTTTAACGGTTGGGATGGCAGAGTTCATCAGATGAGAAGATTATGGGATTCCGGTATTTTTGAAATCTTTATTCCGGGTGCAAAAGTCGGTGACTGTTATAAATTTGAATTAAAGATAAAGGGTGGTCTGACTTATCTGAAAGCCGATCCATATGCATTTGGACAGCAGCTTCGTCCTGATACGGCTTCTGTCGTTCGTGAAATTAACGGCTTTGACTGGGAAGATCAGAAATGGATGAAGAATCGTAAGAAAGCACAGGCAGTTAACGCACCGATGAGTGTCTTAGAACTGCATCTTGGCTCGTTTTCCAAACCGGATGATGGAAGAGCATTTTATAATTACAGAGAACTTGCTCCAAAGATTATAGATTATGTGAAGAAAATGAATTATACCCATATTGAACTGATGCCGGTTATGGAGCATCCGTTTGATGCATCCTGGGGATATCAGGTTATTGGTTATTATGCACCGACGGCAAGATACGGTGATGCAGAAGACTTTATGTTCTTTATGAATGAAATGCACAAAGCAGGAATTGGCGTTATTTTGGACTGGGTACCGGCGCATTTCCCAAGAGATTCTTATGGACTTTCTAATTTTGACGGTACCTGTCTGTATGAGCATATGGACCCACGTAAAGGAAGCCATCCTCATTGGGGTACCTTAATTTATAATTATGGTAGACCGGAGGTTAAGAATTATCTGATTGCGAATGCTTTATACTGGATTGAACAGTATCATGCCGATGGTATTCGTATGGATGCAGTTGCTTCTATGCTTTATTTAGACTATGGTAAGAATGATGGTGAATGGGTTGCCAATATGTATGGCGGCAATGAAAATCTTGAAGCGGTAGAATTTTTAAAGCATCTTAATTCTATTGTGAAAAAGAGAGATGATGGCACTTTGATGATTGCAGAAGAATCTACTGCATGGCCGAAAGTAACCAGTGATGTAAAAGATGATGGACTGGGCTTCGATATCAAATGGAATATGGGCTTTATGAATGATTACCTAAGTTATATTAAGAATGACCCTTATTTCCGTTCCGGTTGTCACAGCAACCTGACTTTCAGTATGATTTATGCTTACAGTGAGAAGTTTATGCTTGTCTTTTCTCATGATGAGGTGGTGCATGGAAAGGCAACTATGCTTGGCAAAATGCCGGGTAAACACAAAGACAAGTTCGCAAATTTGCGATTGACTTTCGGTTATCTGATGACGCATCCGGGTAAGAAACTTCTGTTCATGGGACAGGATATTGGCGAATTTAATGAGTGGAATGAAGAACGTTCGGTAGAATGGAATTTGTTAGAATACGATGAACACAAGAAATTAAACCAGTTAATGGCAGACTTGAATAAGCTGTACACAACGACTCCGGCTATGTATCTGAAGGACGATTCATGGGAAGGCTTTGAGTGGATTAACTGCATTACACCGCAGGCTTGTATGTTGTCTTATCTTAGAAAGGCAGAGAAACCGGAAGATATTTTAGTAGTAGTAGCAAACTTTGCTAATGCAAAACAGGATTTTACAGTAGGTGTTCCGTTTGAAGGTAAATACAAAGAAATCCTGAATACAGATGCAGAGGAATATGGTGGAAGTGGTACAGTTAATAGCACGGAAATCCGTACAATAGAAAAGGAATGGGATGGAAAGCCTTATGCGATGGAAATGGTAAGTGCACCGCTTTCAATGAGTATTTTCTCTTACACACCATATACTAAGGAAGAAAAAGCAGAAATCGAAAAAGCAAAGGCAGAGGCTATTAAGAAGGCCAAAGAGGAAGCGGAAAAGAAAGCTGCTGAAGAAGCAGCCAGAATTACAGCATTAGAGGCACAGGCTGCTAAGGAAGAGGCGCAGAGAGCAATTGAAGAAGCAAATGCCAAAGCATTGGCTGCCAAAGAAGCTGCTAAACGGGCTATGGAGGAAGCTGAGGCGAAAGCCAAAGCTGCCAATGAAGCTGCGGAGAATTTGAAAAAACTCAATGAAAAAAGAGCAAATGCAGCAAAAACAAACACCGCAAAAACAACAAAAACAAACACAGCAAAAACAAACACAGTCAAAACCGGTGTTAAAAGTAAAACCACAAAGAAGAAAGTCTAATAGCAAATAAAGAAGTAAAGGTTGGTAAAAATGGAAGCAGTAGAAGAAATTGATGTAGGTTTAATACAAAGTTTTTTGCAGGAATTGCCGGAAAAAACATTGCATTTTGGTGTGCGTGTATTATTGGCAGTTATTGTATTCTTAGTTGGAGCACAACTGATTCGTCTGGTTCGTAAAATTTTTAAACGTTCCATGAAAAGGAGTAATGCAGATGTCGGCGTGGTACAGTTTCTGGATTCTTTTATTAAGATTTCACTCTATGTACTGCTTGTATTTCTGATTGCTTCCGGTTTCGGACTGGATGCAGCAAGTGTTGTTGCACTACTTGGTTCTGCCGGCGTAGCGATTGGTCTTGCTGTACAGGGAAGCCTATCGAATTTTGCAGGCGGTGTATTGATTTTATTATTAAAGCCATTTAAAGTGGGAGATTATATTGTTGCAGGCGGTAACGAAGGAACTGTAATGGAAATTCAGATTTTCTATACAAAGCTGACAACAGCAGATAACCGTGTTGTTATTATCCCAAATGGTGATTTAGCCAATTCCAGCATGACAAATGCCAGTGCCATGACGAAACGTCGCATTGATATTCCGGTAGGAATTTCTTATCAGGCAGATATTAAAACAGCCAGAGAAGTACTGATGAAGGTTTTAGAGAACGACAGCACGGTATTGCAGGAAGAAGAAAAGAGAATCTTTGTGGATGAGCTTGGTGATAGCGCAGTACAATTAAATGTGCGCTGTTATGCCTCTACAGAAGATTTCTGGGAAACAAAATGGCGTTTGACCGAAGCAGTCAAATATGCTTTGGATGAAGCTGGTATTGAAATTCCTTATAATCAGCTGGATGTACATTTGAATACACCTTCTTAACAGTAAGTTGTGATTCAATGTAAAGAGAAATTGTAATAAAATTTAGGGAAAAGGGGTAATTCATTCTTGCCAAAAAGAAGATTACCCCTTATAATAACATTTGTGTTTAGTAGCGAGCTGGAATGGCGCAGTCGGTAGCGCAACTGATTCGTAATCAGTAGGTCGAGGGTTCAAGTCCCTTTTCCAGCTCTTTTTTCATGCTTAAAATAAGGTGTGAATTTTATCGGAATATTTACTTGTAGGTCTATATATTTATATAGATTGGGAAATGAGGTTTTTATGAAATTTATTGCATTATCAGCACCGGAAAATGTGACAGATAAAAATATATTGAAAGCTGAATTTAAAGCGGCTAAACAGGCAGGTGAAGGAAGAATGGGAGATAACCATTTTTTTTACCGCTATTTTATCAATGTAAAATATGTTTCTTATGAGAAGATAAAGCATGCTTTTCTCAGAGAAGAAAGTGGTGAATGTGGTGAATTTTTATTAAAAGAATTTTATTTGATTTTCCTGCTTGAGGATAAGGCAGAAGAATGCAAATTACGGTTTGAGCGGAAAGAAAATGCGCAGACGGTACTGGCTTTTCTGGAAGAAAAATATCCACATATAGAAATTGGATATAAGAAGCCGAATGTTCAATAATAAAGGTAAATACGGGAACAATATTATTGGACTAGGTAGAAAGTCCTAATGAAATATATCATACAATACCTTGACAGAAAAAACTCAAGTGATACAATATGTGGTGTGCGAAAAACATTGGTTCGCAAAGAAAGAGTGGTCGGGGTTATATGAAAATTATTAAAAGAAGCGGTGCAGAAGTAACTTTTGATTTAGACAAAATTGTTTCTGCCATCAAAAAAGCGAATAGTAGTGTAAAAGATGCGGACAAATTAACAGAAGATGAAATTGACTCTATCGCAGAAGTGGTTGCAGACCATTGCACTGAAATGAAACATGCTCCAAGCGTGGAAGAAATTCAGGATATGGTAGAAAATCAGTTAATGAAATATAACGCTTATACGATGGCAAGAAATTATATCACATATCGTTATAAACGTGCACTCGTACGAAAATCGAATTCTACGGATGAACAGATTCTGAGTCTTCTGGAATGCAATAATGAAGAAGTAAAACAGGAAAATTCTAATAAAAATCCAACTGTAAACAGTGTACAACGTGATTATATGGCGGGTGAGGTCAGTAAGGATATTACGAAACGATTCTTATTGCCACCGGAGATTGTAGAAGCACATGAACAGGGTATTATCCATTTCCATGATGCAGATTATTTTGCACAGCATATGCATAATTGCTGTCTGGTTAATCTGGAAGATATGTTGCAGAATGGAACTGTTATCAGTGAAACAATGATTGATACACCAAAAAGCTTTTCTACGGCATGTAATGTAGCAACACAGTGTATCGCACAGATTGCAAGTTCACAGTATGGTGGGCAGAGTATTTCACTGGCACATCTGGCACCTTTTGTACAGGTAAGCCGTGAAAAATTTCGTAAGGAAGTAGCGGAAGAAATGCAGGCAATGAAAATTGATTTGTCACAGGAACAAATTAATGATATTGCAGAAATGCGTGTCCGGGAAGAAATTAATCGTGGTGTGCAGATGATCCAGTATCAGGTAATTACGTTGATGACTACCAACGGACAGGCGCCTTTTGTTACGGTGTTTATGTACATTGATGAAGTGCCTGAGGGTCAGACAAGGGATGACCTTGCCATGATTATTGAAGAAATGTTGAATCAGCGTATTCGTGGTGTGAAAAATGAAAAAGGTGTCTACATCACACCGGCATTTCCGAAGTTGATTTATGTTCTGGAAGAAGATAACATTCATGAAGACAGTAAATATTGGTATTTGACTAAACTGGCAGCACAGTGTACCGCCAAAAGAATGGTACCGGATTATATTTCTGAGAAAATCATGAAAAAGTTAAAAGATGGAAACTGCTATACATGTATGGGTTGCCGTTCTTTCTTAACAGTATACCATGACGAAAATGATAATCCGAAATTTTACGGTAGATTTAATCAGGGTGTTGTTACACTGAATCTGGTAGATGTTGCTTGTTCTTCCGGTAAAGATATGGACAAGTTCTGGAAAATTTTGGATGAAAGACTGGAATTGTGTAAACGTGCGTTGATGTGCAGACACAATCGTCTGAAAGGAACTCCTTCTGACGTTGCACCGATTCTTTGGCAATATGGAGCACTGGCGCGATTGAAGAAGGGCGAGAAGATTGATAAACTGCTTTATGGAGGTTATTCAACGATTTCGCTTGGTTATGCAGGACTTTGTGAATGTACCAGATACATGACCGGGAAATCTCATACGGATTCGGAGGCAACTCCATTTGCACTTGAAGTAATGCATCGATTGAATGATGCATGCAAGAAGTGGGCAAAAGAAACAAATATTGATTTTAGTTTATATGGAACACCTTTGGAATCCACAACCTATAAATTCTCTAAGTGCTTACAGAAGAGATTTGGTATTATTGAAGGTGTTACAGACAGAAATTATATTACGAACAGTTATCACGTGCATGTTTCCGAAGATATCAACGCATTTGATAAACTGACGTTTGAAGCACAGTTCCAGGAATTATCACCGGGTGGTGCAATCAGCTATGTAGAAGTACCGAATATGGAAAATAATATTGATGCGGTACTGGCTGTTATGAAACATATTTATGAAAATATTATGTATGCTGAATTGAATACCAAGAGTGATTACTGTCAGGTTTGCGATTATCATGGTGAAATAAAAATCGTAGAAGATAAGCATGGTAAGCTTGTATGGGAATGTCCGAACTGTGGTAACAGAGATCAGGATAAAATGAATGTTGCAAGACGTACCTGTGGTTATATCGGAACCCAGTATTGGAATCAGGGACGTACCCAGGAAATAAAAGAAAGAGTCTTGCATTTATAATTGCTTTTTCAGAAAACGGAGGAGGGCTAAGATGTTTTATTCAGAGATAAAAGAATATGATATCGCTAATGGTCCGGGGGTACGGGTAACACTTTTTGTCAGTGGTTGTACCCATCACTGTAAAGGCTGTTTTAATGAAATGACATGGGATTTCCAATATGGCAGAGAGTTTGATGAAGAAGTGGAAGAGAAGATTCTAAAAGCACTGGAACCGTCTTATATTGCAGGACTTACATTACTGGGTGGAGAACCGATGGAATATGTGAATCAACAGGGGATTCTGCCTTTGCTTCGTAAGGTAAAAGAGAAGTATCCGGATAAAACAATCTGGTGCTATACCGGTTACTTGTATGAAAAAGATATTTTGGAAAATTTCTGTGCCAAGTGGGCAGAAACGGAAGAAATTTTATCCTATTTGGATGTGATGGTAGACGGAGAGTTTGTAGAGGATTTGAAAGATATTAGTCTGCGATTCCGGGGGTCTTCCAATCAGCGTATCATTGATGTGAAAAAATCCCGTCAGACAGAAAAAATTATTTTGTGGGATGATGGGAATTGAATTGACTTTAATAGATGAACTAGGAAAAGGTTTCCTGCGACAACATTTACGTCGTAAGAAACCTTTTTGGTTTAATTTTTACCGGTTGAGTGTATTGGTTTTCTTTTTGTAGGAATGTTCTAATGTCTGGATGATTTTATAGAGTCCCATTGCAATGGCACACAGAATCATAATCGAAGTGATAACCATATTTAACTGAAATACTTGAGAACCATAGATAATCAGATATCCCAGTCCCTGTCTTGCAGCAAGAAATTCTCCAATGATAACACCCACAAGAGAAAGACCGATATTTACTTTCATATTGCTGAGAATCATAGGGACGGAACTGGGAAGAATTACTTTAAAAAGAGCATCTTTGCGATTTCCACCTAGTGTATAAATCAGCTTCAACATATCTTCATCTGCCTGGCAGAAACCGGTGTATAAACTGATAATAGAACCAAATACTGCAACCGAAATACCGGCAACAATAATTGTTTTGGAACCGGTGCCCAACCATACAATTAAAAGGGGAGCCAAAGCAGATTTGGGAAGCGAATTGAGAACCACCAGATAAGGTTCCAGGATCTCGGATAGACTGTTTCGATACCAAAGCAAAGTAGCCAGAGCCAGACTGAAAAAAGTCACTAAGAGAAAGCTGGCAATCGTTTCTAACAGCGTAATACCGGTATGGCGAAAGAAGGATAAATCCATTATCATGTCATACAGATATCGAAGGATTGCAGTTGGTGAACTAAAAAAGAATATATCCACATAACCGACACTGGTTGTATATTCCCACACGAAAAGAAAAGTGAAGAGTATTAACAGGCGGAAGAAAGTAACCCTGTGATGATGCTTTTTGTGTGCTAGTACATATGCCTGTTGATTGGTCAGATTAGTTGATTTCGTTGTCTGAAAGATCATCGGATAACTCCTTCCATAAAAGATTGAAATAAGTCTGATAGACCGGTGTGGCACGAATAGCAAGGGGAGATGTGCGATCAATTTCGAAATGAATTGGCAATTCGTATTTTACCATAGCCGGTCTTTTTGATAAAACAAGAACTCTGTCCGCAAGAGTAATGGCTTCGGATAAATCATGTGTAATTAAAATCGCAGTTTTTCCGGTGCTACGGATGATATTGCCGATGTCAGCAGATACCGTTAGGCGGGTCTGGAAATCCAGAGCGCTAAAGGGTTCGTCTAAAAGTAATAAATCCGGCTTGGTTGCCATTGTTCGAATGAGAGCGGCTCGCTGACGCATTCCACCGGATAATTCGGAGGGTTTTTTGTCCCGAAAAGAATAAAGTCCGTAATCTTTCAGAAGTTGTAGGACATAATCGGTATTTTCTTTGGTAACTGTTTTGTTTAATTCCAGTCCAAGAATGACATTCTGATAAATGGTTCGCCATTCAAACAGATGATCATGTTGCAGCATATAGCCAATCCGGCAGGAAGAACCGAAAGAAAGAGTACCTTTTTCCGGTTTTAATAAACCTGCAATGATGGAGAGAAGTGTAGATTTGCCACATCCGCTTGGACCAGCAATAGCAAGAAATTCGCCTTCTTTTACCTGAAAAGATATTTCGGATAAAGCAGGTGTTTCACTTTTGAGATTATGATAAGAATAGGAAACATTTTCTAACGATAAAACAGGCTTCATTCTATTTTACTCTCCCTATGTTTATAGGATATTTTATGATGAAATTGAAAATATGTGTTTCCTAAGGGAATATCTATATAAAAATAGCGGTTTTGATTGAAATAAACTATTGTTTGTGGTATCATCAAATTTAGATTTAATAAACTGGAGGTTTTGTACATGGCACAGCTTTGGGGTGGACGATTCACCAAAGAAACAGACAAGCTGGTATACAATTTTAATGCTTCCATTTCTTTTGACCAGAAATTTTATGTACAGGATATCGAAGGAAGCATTGCACATGTTGTTATGCTGGAGAAGCAGGGAATTCTTACCAAAGAAGAAAAAGATGCAATTGTAAAAGGCTTGACCGGAATCAGACAGGATGTAGAAAACGGTACACTGCAGATTACGGAAGAGTATGAAGATATTCATAGTTTTGTGGAAGCAAACCTGATTGAACGAATTGGTGATGCCGGAAAAAAATTGCATACCGGAAGAAGCCGTAACGACCAGGTGGCGCTGGATATGAGAATGTACACCAGAATGGAAGTTATTGCGGTGGATGGACTGGTGAAAACATTACTGGAAACACTTCTGAAAATTATGGAAGAAAATACCGAAACTTATATGCCGGGATTTACTCATTTGCAGAAGGCGCAGCCGGTAACACTGGCACATCACATCGGAGCTTATTTTGAAATGTTTAAGCGTGACAGACTTCGCCTGAAGGATATTTATCATCGTATGAATTATTGTCCGCTTGGAGCAGGAGCGTTAGCAGGAACGACTTATCCGTTAGACAGACATTACACAGCATCCTTGCTTGGATTTGAAGGACCAACTTTAAACAGTATGGATTCGGTGTCTGACAGGGATTATGTGATAGAATTTTTATCAGCACTTTCTACAATTATGATGCACCTTAGCAGATTTTGTGAGGAAGTCATCATCTGGAATTCTAATGAATATCGTTTCGTAGAAATCGATGATGCGTATTCTACCGGAAGCAGTATTATGCCACAGAAGAAGAATCCGGATATCGCCGAACTGGTACGAGGTAAAACAGGACGAGTTTATGGTGCGCTGATTTCTATTCTGACAACCATGAAAGGAATTCCGCTTGCCTATAATAAAGACATGCAGGAAGACAAGGAATTGACCTTTGATGCGATTGATACCGTAAAAGGTTGTCTGGCATTATTTGAAGGCATGATGAGAACCATGAAGTTTAACAAACCTGTTATGGAGAAGAGTGCCATGATGGGCTTTACCAATGCAACGGATGCAGCAGACTATCTGGTAGTGAAAGGGGTTCCTTTCCGCGATGCACACAGTATCATTGGTAAACTGGTACTGTATTGTATTGATAAAAACTGCAGTATAGATGATTTAACAATTGATGAACTGAAAAGTATCAGTCCGGTATTTGAAGAAGATGTGTATGAAGCAATCAGCCTGAAAACTTGTGTGGAAAAAAGACTGACTGTGGGTGCACCGGGACCGGATGCGATGCAGAAAGTGATTCAGATAGAAAAAGAATATCTTGCCAATGACTGGCATAATGAGGAGGAAAAATAAGATTATGAGCGACAAATTGAAAGTAGGTATTTTAGGTGGAACAGGTATGGTAGGTCAGAGATTTATCTCTCTGCTTGAAAATCATCCTTGGTTTGAAGTAACAACAATTGCAGCAAGCCCACGTTCTGCTGGTAAAACATATGAAGAAGCAGTTGGTGACAGATGGAAAATGACAACACCTATGCCGGAAGCAGTAAAGAAAATTGTTGTTTTAAATGTAAACGAAGTAGAAAAAGTAGCTGCAGAAGTAGATTTTGTATTTTCTGCAGTTGATATGACAAAAGATGAGATTAAGAAAATCGAAGAAGCTTATGCAAAAACAGAAACTCCAGTAGTTTCCAATAACAGTGCACACAGATGGACACCTGATGTTCCTATGGTAGTGCCGGAAATCAATCCAGAGCACTTCGATGTTATTGAATCTCAGAAGAAGAGACTTGGCACAACAAGAGGCTTTATCGCAGTAAAACCAAACTGTTCTATCCAGAGTTATGCACCGGTACTTACAGCATGGAAAGAATTTGAACCATATGAAGTAGTAGCAACAACTTATCAGGCAATTTCCGGAGCTGGTAAAACATTCAAAGACTGGCCGGAAATGGTAGAAAACGTAATTCCATATATCGGTGGCGAAGAAGAGAAGAGTGAAAAAGAGCCTCTTAGAATCTGGGGTAAGATTGAAAATGGCGAAATCGTTCCTGCAACAAGCCCTGTTATTACATGTCAGTGTGTGCGCGTGCCCGTGTTAAACGGACATACAGCAGCTGTATTTGTGAAATTTAGAAAACAGCCAACAAAGGAACAGTTGATTGAAAAATTAGTAAACTTCAAAGGTCTTCCACAGGAACTTAATCTTCCAAGTGCACCGAAGCAGTTCATTCAGTATAGGGAAGAAGATAATCGTCCGCAGGTACAGCTTGATGTTAACTATGAAAATGGTATGGGTATCAGCGTAGGACGTATTCGTGAAGACAGCGTATACGACTGGAAATTTATCGGTCTTTCTCACAATACAGTGCGTGGTGCTGCAGGTGGTGCTGTTCTTTGTGCTGAAACATTAAAAGCTAAGGGTTATATTACTAAAAAATAATTTTTAAAAGTAAGTTAAAAAATAGAATTTGAAATAATGAAAAATAAAAATACAGAAGGTGAAACCATTGTTTATTGGGGAGTGAACGGTGGTAAAGGGGTATAGATATGAGTGATTTACGGTGTCAGTTGGATTTGCTGAGTGCCATGAATAAAAAATTGCAGAGGGATGAAAAGATGCTTCGTTTAATATGCGAAACATCTAACAGTGCTTTTCTTTATTATAATTATGAGGAAGGCACTGTTCAGACCATTGCAAATTGGGATTATTTCTTTGATTTTAAGGTCACAAACAAAATGGATTTTAACAGATTTTATGATTGCGTGGAAGAAAAGTACATTTCTCCGCTTAGAGAAGCACTTTTTATTGAAAAACGCGGTATGAAATCCACAACCATTGATGTTAAAATGAAAGAAAGCAAAATGTGGGTGGAAGTAGAAACGAACATTATTTATAATGAGCAGGGACATCCTACTGATAAAATTGTTCGTTTTAAAGATGTAACAAAGTTTAATTCACAGAATGATGAATTGACTTATATGGCATATTACGATATATTAACCGGTTTATATAACCGCAACTATTTCGTACGTCTTTTGGGTGAATTTGTTCGCAAGGCAAAAGAGGAGAATGGAAATGTTGCTGTTATGTTCATTGATTTGGATGATTTCCGTAAGATGAATGATGGACTTGGTATCATTGTCGGAGATGAAATTGTACAGCTTTTTGGACAGTTTTTATCAGAACTGGCAAATGATAATATTGTTATTTCACATTTCAACAGTGATATTTACTGCATTGGTATTTATAATCCATGTGGTAACAGAAGTGTAGATGCTATTTATAAGAAAATTTATGAAAGACTGGAGAAACCTTTCAAATTAAGTACGGGTCAGGAACTTTCCCTTTCTGTCAGTGTTGGTGTTGCAGAATATCCGGAAGCGGCATCCAATACGCTGGAACTTATTAACTGCGCGGAAATCGTTATGTTTAAAGCGAAATCCTCAGGAAAAGGCAAAATACAGTATTTTGATGGTTCTATTCTAGAAGATTTCTTGCAGAATGTTTCCATTGAAACAAAATTAAAAGAAGCTGTTTTTGCACAGAATTTTAATATGCATTTTCAGCCACAGTTCCATACGACAGACAAGATGCTTCGAGGCGTTGAAGCATTGATTCGTTGGAAAGATGAAACTGGTAAAATGATTCGTCCCGATGTATTCATTCCGATTGCGGAGAAGAACGGAATGATTGTTCCGATTGGAACATGGGTAATGGAAGAAAGTATCCGAATTTATGCTGAGTGGAAGCGAAAATATCACTATCCGATGATTATGTCGCTTAATGTATCGGCTATTCAGTATAAGCAGCCGGATTTTATTGATAAAGTAGTACAAATTTTGGAAAAATATGATGTATCTCCAAGTGAAGTAGAACTGGAAATCACAGAATCCATTTTGATTGACGATTTTCAGGAAATTACGGAGAAGTTGGCTATTTTAAGAGATATTGGTATTAAAATTTCATTGGATGATTTTGGAACAGGTTATTCGTCTTTGTCCTATTTGAAAGGCTTACCGATTGACACATTGAAGATTGATAAATCGTTTATTGATACGGTTATCACAGATGAAAATACCAGAATCATAACAGAATCCATTATTTATATGGTAAAGAAATTGGGATATGAAACCATTGCAGAAGGAGTCGAAACACAGGAACAGTATGACTATCTGCATGAAATTGATTGTGATAATATACAAGGGTATTATTTGGGTAAACCAATGCCGCCGGAAGAAATTGAGGCATTGATTGAGAAAACGCTTGCATAGATTTGGGGGATTCTATGTTAATTGGTAGAACATCAGAATTACAATATCTGAATAATTATTATAACCGGGAAGGCAGCCAGCTCTTAGTTGTTTATGGACAGAAGCATATCGGCAAAACAACTCTGTTAAAGGAGTTTGTGAAAGATAAAGAAAATCATTATTATCTTGCAAGACCATGTTCAGAAAGAGAGCATATGTTTCAGTGGGGAATGCAGTTAGCATTTGATGGAAAAGGAAAAGCAGCGTTTCCGAGTTTTTATGACATTTTTACTGCCATTTGCGATGAAAGTGCAGGTAAAAAAGTCATTGTTATTGATGAGTTCCAGAATATTGTAAAAGTCAGTGAGATTTTTATAAAAGAATTGATTCGTTTTATTCATAGCCAGGAAGAAGAGATAATGGTTATTCTATGCAGTTCTTCGATTGGATGGATAGAAAACAGTATGATTACCAAAATCGGAGAAGCAGCGTATGAATTGTCCGGACTTTTGAAAGTCAGAGAACTTTCTTTTGAGGATATTGTTCAGAGATTTCCCGATTTTCGAATCGAAGAATGTGTGGAAGCATATGCTGCTTTAGGCGGAATTCCGGGTTTGTGGAATCACTTTGATGATAAACTTACCATACAACAAAATATTTGTAGGAATATTTTAAATCCGGATTGCTTCCTTTTCGAAGAAGGAGAACGAATGGTTACAGAACAGCTCCGTGAAACCAGCGTTTATAATACGATTCTGGCATCTATTGCAGCAGGAAATCATAAGTTAAATGATTTATACCTGCACACAGAATTTTCCAGAGCCAAAATCAGCGTTTACTTGAAGAATCTCATGGAATTGGAACTGGTAGAGAAAGTATTCTCTTATGATACGGCAGGAAAAGAAAATGTACAAAAAGGTATTTACCGGATTATTCATCCGTTTGTAAATTTCTATTTTACTTATATGTATCCGCATATGAGCGCATTGGAAACCTTGTCGGTTGGAGAATATTATAACGAATACATTTATCCGTATTTTAAAAATTATGTTTCAGAATGTTTTAAAAAAGTGTGCAGACAGCATCTGGATAAATGGAATGAAAAGGAGAAACTGCCTATTCAATATGAAGATAGTGGAGAATGGGTTGGAAAATCTGGCACAATTGATATGATTGCACAGGATGAAGAAGGAAGAACCTTAATAGCATTTTGCAATTGGGAAAAGCCAATGATGACGTATGCTGATTATGAATGGGTTTTAGCATGTGCAAAAAAAGCCAAAATTGATGTCGATTATATTTATTTATATACAGCAACAGGTTTTGACGAAAAATTAAACCTGGAAGCTAAGGTTAAGTCGAATCTGAAGTTAATACAGATTTCAGACATATAACGGGGAATATATGGGAAAAAATTTGTTTATAGCAGAGAAGCCCAGTGTTGCAAAGGAATTTGCAAAGGCTTTGAAATATCGTATGAGCCAGAAAGATGGCTATCTGGAATCTTCGGAAGCTGTAGTGACGTGGTGTGTTGGTCATTTAGTTACGATGAGTTATCCGGAAGCATATGATGAAAAATACAAAAAATGGTCACTTGATACAATTCCGTTTATTCCGGAAGAATTTAAATACGAAGTGATTGATAGTGTAAAAAAACAATTTACAATTGTAAGCGGACTTTTAAATCGGGAAGATATTGAAACGATTTATGTCTGTACTGACTCCGGACGAGAAGGAGAATATATTTACCGGTTGGTGGAACAACAGGCCAATGTTACCGGTAAAGTTCGTAAGAGAGTCTGGATTGATTCCCAAACGGAGGAAGAAATTCTTCGAGGAATCAGAGAAGCCAAGGATTTATCAGCCTATGATAATCTCAGCGATGCGGCTTATCTTAGAGCCAAAGAAGATTATCTTATGGGTATTAATTTTTCGAGAGTACTGACATTAAAATACAGTAATCCCGTGAAATCCTATTTAAAAACAGACAGAGCGGTTATTTCGGTAGGCCGAGTTATGACATGTGTACTTGGGATGGTAGTAAATCGTGAACGTGAAATTCGTGAATTTGTAAAAATACCTTTTTACCGTGTGTTGGCCGGCGTTGGAATTGAAGGCAGAAAATGCGATTGTGAATGGAAGGCAGTAGAAGGTTCCAGATATTTTGCATCTCCATTGCTTTATAAAGACAATGGTTTTCTGGAAAAGCAATCTGCTGAAGAATTTATTCGATTTTTATCAGAGGAACCGGTGGCAGTTCCGAAAATTGAAAAGATAGAGAAAAAGAAAGAAACCAAAAACCCACCGCTTTTATATAATCTTGCTGAATTGCAGAATGATTGTTCCAAATTATTCAAAATCAGTCCGGATGAAACACTTCGGATTGCGCAGGAGTTATATGAAAAGAAGCTGACTACATATCCAAGAACGGATGCCAGAGTATTGTCCACAGCAGTAGCAAAGGAAATTTATAAAAATATAAACGGGCTGAAGCAGTATGAAATGGTTCGTGAACTGGCAGAGGAAGTTTTACAAAGTGGCAGTTATAAAACGATTGCGAAAACAAGATATGTAAATGATAAGCAGATAACAGATCATTATGCGATTATTCCAACCGGACAAGGACTTGCTAGTTTAAATAGTTTGAGTCCGACTTCGGCAAAGGTATATGAATGTATTGTCAGAAGATTTTTGAGTATTTTTTATCCGGCAGCTGTATATCAGAAAATCGGGTTAACCGTAGAAATGAAAGGAGAATTTTTCTTTTCTAATTTCAAGGTATTATCTGAAAGCGGTTATTTAAAAGCAGCACAGAATTCTTTTGCAAAGAAGAAAACGGATAAAGCATCGGAAGATGAGAAAAAAGAAAATGAAGAAGATAACGGACAGAGTGAAGAAGCCTGTGATGATTCTTTTATGGAAGTTCTTAAGAATCTGAAAAAAGGAACAGAGCTTACCTTAGAATCTCTGGATATCAAGGAAGGAGAAACCTCTCCGCCGAAACGATATAATTCCGGTACGATGATTCTGACAATGGAAAATGCCGGACAATTTATTGAAGATGAAGAACTTCGTGCCCAGATAAAGGGAAGTGGCATTGGAACTTCAGCAACAAGAGCCGAAATTCTGAAGAAGTTAGTACATATAAAGTATCTGGATTTGAATAAGAAAACACAGATAATTACACCAACACTTATGGGTGAGATGGTGTATGAGGTAGTTGCGGGTTCTATTAAACCGTTATTAGATCCCAGATTAACGGCAAGTTGGGAAAAGGGATTGACTATGGTTGCGGACGGTTCCATTTCCGCAGACGAATATATGGTAAAGCTGGATGACTTCGTTACAAGAAGAACAAACATTGTGAAGCAAATGAATAATCAGGCAGCGTTAAATGCAAGGTTTCGATATGCTTCGCAATTTTATAAAAAATAGTAAAGAGGGAACAGTATGTCAAAAGGTTTGTGTGATGTAACAATTAATGAGTTGTATACTTTAGAGGAGACAATCGCAAAAGATATTTTCGATGGCGTAACGTATCCTTGGGAAGTATTACCCAAGATAAGTGAATTTATTATAAAACTGGGAAATACACTTCCGGAAGATAAATATGAGAAGCGCGGAGAAAATGTCTGGGTTGCTAAATCAGCAAAGGTATACCCAAGTGCTTTCATTAATGGTCCGGCGATTATTGATGAAGAAGCAGAAATCCGGCATTGTGCATTTATCAGAGGAAATGCAATTGTTGGAAAAGGTGCTGTGGTTGGTAATTCCACAGAACTGAAAAATGTAATTCTGTTTAATAAAGTACAAGTACCACATTATAATTATGTAGGTGATAGTGTTTTGGGATTTAAAGCTCATATGGGAGCTGGTTCTATTACCTCTAATGTGAAAAGTGATAAGACACTTGTCGTTGTAAGAGTCGGTGATGAAAAGTTTGAAACCGGACTCAAAAAATTCGGTGCAATGTTAGGTGATAATGTTGAAGTCGGATGCAATTCCGTATTAAATCCGGGAACTATAATCGGTAAGTTATCAAATGTTTATCCGACATCTATGGTAAGAGGATTTATTCCGGCTAACAGTATTTACAAGAAGCAGGGCGAAATCGCAGGCAAAGAAATACGGACAAACTAATGATGCTGAATGAAAAATTTGGAAAGTGTTGGGGATAAAAGATATGTCTATTGATTTAAATATGGAAAACTTAGGTTCCATGATTGATAACATTATCGCGGGAATTTGTTTTTTTGAATACGATAGTACGACCAAGAAATTGACACCATTTTTCTTAAATGAGGGTCTTTTCCGTATGCTTGGTTATTCCAGAGTGCAGGGAATGAAATATCTGCAGGATATCAGACGAAGCATAATTCCGGATGATATTCCGATTCTGGAACAAGGAATTGAAGATGTATTAAAAGATGATGGTGTGGTAGAAATTGAGTTCCGTACCGTAACAGGAAGCGGTAGCCTTAGATGGCTTCAGGTAAGAGGAAATCTGTATTCCAGAGAGGGAACTAAATATACCTTAGTTACCGTTGTTCAGGATATTACAGAAAAGAAGAGTATTGAAGAAGAACTTCATATGCAGGCAGAACGATTACATATTTTGTCCGAAGCAGAAGGCGAGAAGATTATCGATTATAATGCCAAGACAGATGTTATGGTAATACGTTCTTCCCATATCTATGGACAGAAGGGCGAGGCAATTCTCGGCGATTATTTGCAACAGTTTAATGATGAGTATATTTATGAGGAAGATAAAGAGGCTTATCAGGAAGTGTTTAAAGGACTGTTAAAATCACCAAAGCATGATAGCGTTGAATTCCGTACAAAACGTTTTGATGATGATTATACATGGTATCAGGCAAATCTGACTTCATTGCTTGGTAGTGAAGGATATGTGACAAGAATTGTAGGCCGTTTGATTAATATTCATGAAAAGAAACTGAAAGAAATTGATTTGTTGCTTCGTGCAGAGAAAGATGCACTGACCGGATTGTATAATAAAGGTGCAACGGTACAGTTAATTGAAAATGCCATTGAAGAAGAAAAATCAAACAATACCTTAAACGCTTTAATGATTATTGATTTGGATAATTTCAAGGAAGTAAATGATACGCATGGGCATGCACAAGGCGATAAAGTATTGGTTGATACAGCGAATGCCTTAAGTGAGATTTTTAAAGGTGGGGATATTGTCGGCAGAATCGGTGGCGATGAATTTGTTGTTTTCATGAAAAACATCAATTCGATTTCCAATGCCGATATTCTGGCATCCAAAATTGAAAACAAAGTAGATTTTCACCTTCCGACAGAGGAAAAGGATATTCACGTAACCTGTAGTATTGGTATTGCCATTTTCCCTTATCATGGAACAAACTATGAAGAACTGTTCAATAAAGCGGATAAGGCAGTTTATACGGCAAAAGCCAATGGCAAGAATGGTTATCGGATTTATGATGCGGCAACCACTATGGCATACCATGCAACCAGAAAAAATACAGAATACAATGTAGAAAAAGGCATGGAGATAAACCGTAGCATAGAGGATATGGTTATGCAGATTCTCTATGATGATAAAATTATGGAATCTGCATTAAAATCAGCAATTGAACTGATGACGGTGCAATACAAGTTCCATAGAGGTTATATTTGTGATAATGAAAAAGAGAGTGTACCGATTCAGTTTTCGGCTTCCGGTTATGAAATGGGAAAAGAGAGCAAGGAACACTATGAATTGCGTAAGGTAGTGAGCGAAACCTTGTTTGAATCCTTTAAAAATTTTTCCATTATCCATGA
The DNA here is from genome assembly GCA_017623295.1 of Lachnospiraceae bacterium. Taxonomy (GTDB): domain Bacteria; phylum Bacillota; class Clostridia; order Lachnospirales; family Lachnospiraceae; genus UBA3282. The sequence continues at coordinate 45,682 of JAGAPK010000044.1, forward strand.
TTATGACGTATCGGCAGAAGAATTGCAGTATTATTTCCAGTCAGAAGGCATCAAGAGTATGCTGTATTATCCATTGACTTCCAAAGGTGTATTTAAGGGCGCTATTGTATTAGAAAACCATGAAGTAGTTCAGCTTGAACTGGAAGAAAATAAGATAGAAGAGATTCGTTCCTTATTACGAATTTTGGAAGCACATATTTTACAAATCGGCTTGATGGACAGATTACATGACTTTGTGACGCATATTGAGTTATTTGATAATATGGATAACTATATTTATATTGTAAATACCGATACCTATGAACTTAGTTTCATCAACAAAAAAGTATTAATGAGTACACCGGGCATTCGAATCGGTGATACTTGCTATAAAGCATTACAGCACAGAGATACTCCTTGTGAAAAATGTATTTTTAAACAAATGGATAAGAAAGACCCACATGCAAGACATTCTGAAGAATTATTTAATTATTCTTTGCGTAGTTGGACAAAATGTAGCGCCAGCTGGTTGGAGTGCAAAGAAGAGAATGCGTTAGGTCTTATGAACTGTATCGATATTTCTGAATATTTTATTGGGTAGTTGACTAATTTTCTTTTTTCGTGTATATTTTTTTAGATAGATGTACACTTTGTTACTTTAAAGTGACGAAACTATTTAGGAGGAGAATATTATGAAAAAGAAATTAGCATTACTTGCAGTAACAGCAATGACTGTTTCTATGCTTGCAGGTTGTGGTTCTACAGAAGAAGCTGCTACAACTGAAGAAGCAGCAACAGAAGAAACAACTGCTACTGAAGAAACAGCAGAAACAGAAGATGCTGCAGCAACAGAAACAGAGGTAGCTGATGAAACAGCAGCAACTGACAAAGTTTACAAAATTGGTATTTGTCAGTTATTAGAGCATGATGCTCTGGATGCCGCTACACAGGGATTCCAGGATGCTTTGGTAGAATTACTTGGCGAAGGCAACGTAACTTTTGATTTACAGAATGCTCAGGGCGAGCAGACAAACTGTGCAACAATTACTACACAGTTTGTAACAGATGGTGTTGATTTAATTCTTGCAAATGCAACAGCTCCTTTACAGGCTGCAGCAGCTGCAACAAATGAAATTCCGATTCTTGGAACATCCATCACAGACTATGCAACAGCACTTGATATTGCTGACTGGACAGGTGCAACAGGAACAAACGTATCCGGTACATCTGATTTAGCTCCGATTGAAGAACAGGAAAATATGTTAGTAGAGTTATTCCCAGAAGCTAAAAAAGTTGGTATTCTTTACTGTTCCGCAGAGCCTAACTCTGTATATCAGGCACAGCTTTTTGAAAAATATCTGGAAGAAGACGGAATTGAGTACGAAGAGTTTACAGCAGCTGATTCCAATGAAATTCAGGCAGTAGCTACAAGCGCATGTGAGAGCGTTGATGTTATCTATATCCCAACAGATAATACAATGGCTGCTAACACAGAAGTTGTAAACAATGTATGTCAGCCTGCAGGTGTACCTGTTATCGCTGGTGAAGAAGGTATCTGCTCAGGTTGTGGTGTTGCAACATTATCTATCAGCTACTATGACATCGGATATACAGCTGGTGAAATGGCTTATGATATTCTTGTAAATGGTGCAGACATTACAACAATGGAAGTTAAATATGCTCCACAGGTAACAAAGAAATACAATGCAACAATTTGTGAAGCATTAGGTATTGAAATTCCAGAAGGTTACGAAGCAATTGCAGAATAATTTGGGGTAATTGTATTTTGTAATTAGGAAAATATATTTTACGGGGATGACATATCTGCCATCCCCTAAATTGATTTATTGGAGGGTTTACGAATGGCTTTATTATTTTCATTATCGCCCATGTCGCTTCTTAGGGCAATGCCGGGAGCTGTTGCACAGGGACTTATTTGGGGGATTATGGCACTTGGGGTGTACATAACATACAGACTGCTTGATTTTGCAGATTTGACCGTAGATGGTTCTCTGGCAACCGGTGGTGCAGTAGCAGTTATGCTGATTCGAGCAGGTGTTGATCCTGTTATCGCATTAGTGGCAGCTTTTGCAGCGGGAATGTTGGCAGGATTTGTAACTGGTATGTTACATACTGCGCTTGGAATACCGGGTATTCTGGCAAGTATTTTGACACAGATTTCTCTTTATTCGATTAACTTGAATATTATGGGTAAATCCAATCAGGCGATTAACGTAGACCAGTATCAGTTAGTGGTATCTTTACGGTATATTTCCGGAGATGCAGCAACAAAATTTAAATTCTATGGCGGTGTTATTCTGGGATGCCTCGTATTAGTGGCTATCTTATACCGTTATTTTGGAACAGAACAGGGACAGGCAATCCGTGCGACAGGATGTAACAAGAGTATGGCGAAAGCGCAGGGTATCAATACGAATTTCCATACCGTATTGGCACTTATGATTTCCAATGGTCTTGTTGGTCTTTGTGGTGGTTTGTATGCTCAGTATCAGGGGGCAGCTGATGTTAATATGGGACGTGGTGCAATTGTTATCGGTCTTGCAGCTGTTATCATTGGGGAAGTATTATTTGGAAAATTATGTGCAGGCAAAAAGCTGGCATTTGCATATACGATGATTGCGGTTATTCTTGGTGCAGTTGCTTATTACATTGTAATTGCTTTTGTACTCTGGTTGAAGATGCCTTCAGACAATATGAAGTTATTCTCAGCAATCGTTGTAGCAATCTTCCTTTCCATTCCATATCTGAAAGGAAAATATGGTAAGAAAGGAGTGGCAGCATAATGGCATACGCATTAGAAATAAAAGATGTTCATAAGACATTTAATTCAGGAACAATTAATGAGAAAATTGCATTAGATGGTGTAAATCTCAATCTGGAAGAAGGAGATTTTGTTACCATTATCGGTGGTAATGGTGCCGGTAAATCTACTACTTTGAATGCTGTTGCCGGTGTATGGCCGATTGATAAAGGTTCTATTATTATCGGCGGACAGGATGTTACCGCTTTACCGGAACATAAACGTGCGAAATTCTTAGGACGAGTATTTCAGGATCCTATGACCGGAACAGCAGCAACAATGTCTATTGAAGAGAATATGGCAATTGCAGCTCGTCGTGGTAAAAGACGTACCTTAAAATGGGGCGTTACCAAAGCGGAGAGAGAACAGTTTAAAGAAATGTTAAAAACACTTGATTTGGGTCTGGAAGACAGACTTACTTCCAAAGTAGGACTTCTTTCCGGTGGACAGAGACAGGCAGTTACTTTGCTCATGGCTTCTTTGCAGAAACCGAATTTATTGTTGTTGGATGAACATACAGCAGCACTTGATCCGAAAACAGCAGCGAAGGTGCTTGCGCTGTCTGATAAAATTATTGAAGAGAATAATCTGACAGCTATGATGGTTACACATAATATGAAAGATGCGATTGCGCATGGTAACAGACTTATCATGATGCATGAAGGAAAAGTCATTTATGATGTGAGAGGAGAAGAGAAGAAAAATTTGAAAGTTTCTGATCTTCTTGCCAAGTTTGAAGAAGTAAGCGGCGGAGAATTTGCAAATGACCGTATGATGCTGTCATAAGAGAAATTAGCTGACTGATAAGAAGATATAAAATCCAGTTCATTTTTTATTGTTAAAAAAATATAAGAAATGACTGGATTTTTTGTCTGTAATATGCGAAAATAGAAACAGCGGTTATGACAGATGACGAAAGTAATCTGTTATCAAATAATATATACATAATCGAAAGGAGTTATCACATGATTTATTCAAAAGAAGTTGAAGAAATGTGTACTGTAGCACAGGGCGTACATCATGGCTGTGCTCCAATCCCAGAAGAAGCAAAATGGGTTCAGGCAAAAGAAGTAAAAGATATTTCCGGTTTAACACACGGTGTTGGCTGGTGTGCTCCACAGCAGGGTGCATGTAAGCTGACTCTGAATGTAAAAGAAGGTATCATTCAGGAAGCATTGGTAGAAACAATCGGATGTTCCGGTATGACACACTCAGCTGCTATGGCATCTGAAATTTTACCAGGTTTAACTGTTATGGAAGCATTAAATACTGACCTTGTATGTGATGCTATCAATACAGCAATGAGAGAACTGTTCTTACAGATCGTTTACGGTCGTACACAGTCTGCTTTCTCCGAAGAAG